>JAFQMD010000026.1 GCA_017396365.1 Clostridia bacterium
AGGCTTTGAAGCAGGTGGCGTACTTCGCGATAGCAATGCTAACGACGCGACGATTGCAGGTTGGACGTACTACTACGCAGGCTGGGATAAAGCAAACAATAAAGCGTCTATCCAAGTTACGGAAGGTAGTTCTTTAGACGTTCTTTCAAACGTGCGTTTTGCCACCGATATAAAGCACGGCGGAGACTATTCGTTAGCGTTTGATAAGAAAGCGGGTTGGATGGATTTGAAGATGGCAAGCGACTCTAATGCGTATGCGTTGTTGAAAGACGGCTTTACTTTCTGGATTTATTCTACAACTGCATTGAACGGCACGAGCGCAACGCAAATCGTTAACGGATACGAAGGAAAACTCAACGGTGGCGCGGGTATTAACGTCGATGCGAATACTTGGACGAAGATTACGATAACCGCAGACGATATCAAAGGCGCAAGTCGTTTCTTGACGCTCACCGGAAGTACCGTAGGAACGATTTATATCGACGATTTCGCCCCACTTAAAACGAGCGCGATTACTTATGTCGCAGGTACGCTTGGTAAGGTGGATCAAACTACGCAATCGGTTGTAGTCGGCGAGGCTTACACGCTTGAAACGCCTACTGCATATCGTGATTTCCTCGGTTGGTACAACGGTGACGAACTCGTACCTATGACGGGAACTTGGAACGTGGACGGCGACGTAACGCTAACTGCGCGCTATGCGGATACGTTATCTTTTGACGACGGAGTATTGCCTACCTATATGACAAAGGCTGGATCAACCGAATCTCTTTCCGTTGTAGAATTAGACGGAGAAAAGGTATTGAAGATTAAAGCGAACGCGGGTACATACAATCCTATAATGAACGTACCTATCGAGTTTTTGGCTTCCTTCTTCGAAGGTACGGACGTGGACCATATCGCGTTTGACGCAAAGTCGGGCTCGTCGAAAATAGCAAACTTCCGCCGTTCGACTATGAGATCGTCGGGCTGGGGATATGAACCGTATGAAGAGGATAACGGCTTTAACGGTATTGATACTACGTATAAGACCTTCTTCTTCACGAGAGCGGACTATGATTACTGGGTAGCGAACAGCAAAACGGTGGATGCACTTATCTTTGCGCAAGGCGTGAACGGTGGCGACAGTATTTACGTAGACAATATTAGACCTGCAACACAAGAAGAATGCGAGCTTATGATGTACAGCTTCGGTAGCGGTGGCGTTCGTCAATACTCGAATTATGAATTGTTCTTCTATTCGCCGTTGACTACGATTTCAGATAGAACGTTTGGTATGCTTTTAGAAACAGGTACGTTTACCAATATAGGTTACGTTGAAAACGGTACGGACGGCAACCGCGCGTTCCAGTTCACGAAAGCGGCGGGCAACGTACAACTTAATTTCCCTTCGGATAAAAAGGGTTACACCACGATCGTTACGAAGACTGGCTATTATGCGGTAGATATTTATATTCCTGCAGATTCCGACGCAACCTTTACTTATCATGAAAAGGCTTGGGCAGGCGCAATCGTCAATAGAGGCGCATGGAACACCTTCTATGGCAAAGGTAACAACGTCGTACAATGGACGGATACTACGGGCGGTACGTATATGATAGATAATATCCGTTCGATTTCTCAAACAGAATATGAAAACGCTTTATCTAACGTTGAACCCGTTAAAAATTGGTACAATGCCGAAGTCGGCGAAACGGACGGAGACGGAGTTGTTAACGGTATTACCTTTAACGCAAGCACGCATACGAACACATCTTCGACTATTTTACCACAACCGACCGATACGGAAGATATGTCATATTATTATTTCGATGGCGATTACGGTTTAAACGATTTCCTCGTGTTCGATTTCACGGGTAATAACCTTCCTATTTTATCTTTCTTTAATACAGCGGTAAGCAATACGATATATAACCATGCCGAAAATGCAGACGTAAAGGGGTGGATCGTTGCTAACGGTATAACCAACAGCGACGGTACACCGCATTCTGGATGGTCGGGCGCGTATGCAAACCGTATTAACTTAATCGGACCTTATAAAATCTCATATAAGTTTGACGATAACGGTTCGGGCACGGCAACTCTTTCGCAAGTGAGAGCGGCGGTTGGTTCAAGCTCTCTAGTTACAATGGCAAAGTTAAACGGCTCTACGGATAAATACCGTATTATTGTCGGCTGGGTGGATCATCCTACTAAGGCAAACGCCATGAGTTTACGCGTGGTCGCATGGAATTTAACAATGCAAGAACTCATCGTTGACTTTACGGAAGGAGAAGTTCCCAAAGCAGACTGGACGGGTGATATCGCTCTTTACGGTCACTTTGGTAGAACGACTGCTATCGACAAGTTATATCCCGTCGTAAGCGGTTTAGACAACGCGCTTGATTTATATACTCCCGACACGGTAAGATATAACACTAGGTGGGAAGGCGACGATCTTATTTTAGGGGCAAGTACTTATGAAGGCACAGTAACTTCGCCAACGTCTGCTGACATGTCGTATATCGCATTTAACGGCACGTACGGTATGAACGATTTCGTAGTATTTGATTTCACGGGTGATAATATGCCTTTCGTTTCCTTCTTCAACAATAGGGTAACGAATACTGTATTTAACAATGCGGTAGATACGAGCGTAAAAGGTTGGGTTATCGGAAACGGCTTATATCAAAACGGCGGAACGATTTACGATGAAAGTGGCGTACTTTGGAAGAGATTAGGCGTTTTTGGACCAAATAAAATTGCAAAATACGACGAAACTAAAACGGGACAATTCCGATCGGTTTGTGGCGACGCAACCAATCCTAATGAGCTGAGTATTTATAAATTGCAAAATGCAACTGACACTTATCGTGTGATTATCGGGTTAGTGTCCGCTGCGGGAAGAAATGATAAACACTTTATTCAAATAGGCGTTATCAATATGACAACGGGAGAATTGGTTTACGAACTAAATGAAAGTGAATCTTTCGTAGCGTGGACGACGGAATACACCGAAGGCAGTATTGCTTTGCACGGTCAGTTCGGTAAAGAAACGAGACTTGACAGAGTGATAGGTGTAGAAGAAAACACAACGCTTGACGCATTGATTGCAAAATACGCCGTTAAAGACGCGGATTATTCGGACGAATCGGCGGTAGAACTCGACCGTTACGGCTATGCAAGTCTTTCCAACGGACAATGGCAAATTGACGGGGTTAACCAAGTTACTAATCCAACCGATCACAGAGCGACGATTGACGCTTATAACACGTATAAAAACGCAGGATTTAATATCGTGCTTGCTCAGGATATGATAGAAGTTGACGTAGAAGAGTCAACGTGGGCGACAGAGGGTAAGAAATATATGGATTTGGCGCATCAAGCAGGACTAAAAGTTATTTTGACGGACTGGCATTTACAAATTCTTTCTAAGCCTATTAGCGTGAGCAGTAGTGGTATTTCAAAGGCGAATAGCAGTTACGTTCCTTGGATTATTGGAACGGACGCGTCGGCAACGACGGGGCTTGCTTGGGAATGGATGCAAATCGTTAGCAGTCAGGGCTGGACTATGGATACGACGAGATTTGCAAGTAGGGACGCTTTGGATAACTACGTTAGGTCGCAACTTGCTTTATATAAGGACCATCCTGCGTTCTACGGCGTAATGCTTGCCGACGAGCCTTCCTATCATAGCGCATACTGTTATGGTGAGATTTATAAATCGATCAAGCGCGTTATGCCAGAGTGTTACGTGCAGTACAATTTGTGTCCTATGGAACAAGATACCGCAGCGATAGAAAGGGTTTATACAGGCGTAGCGAATAATAAAGCGACTAGCGCGCAGATTGAAACGGCTTATATATCGTACGTAGTAAAATTTCTTGACGCTTTGGGAACGGATTATATTCAGTATGACGATTATCCGTTTAAGTCGGCTACGGACGGAATGTGGTTCTGGGAAAAGACTACGCCTTACGTCGATCCTACTTCACTTCGTAATATTCAACTTATAGCCGAACTTGCAAAGGAACGCGGTCTTGACGTAAAGGTAGTAACGCAGTCTTGCATAATGAAGAAGGGGACAGACGGAAACGTTCTTATTCGTCAAGTAACCGAAGACGACGCGCGTTGGCTTAACAACTATTTAATGGGTTTTGGTGTTAAGCAAATCAACTACTTTACTTACTGGCCGAAGTTTGCAAACAGTACTTCAGGCGAGTATTTTGAAGGTAACGGCTCATTCATTAACCGTGATGGTACAACTACTGATTTGTATGACTTTATGAAGACGATTATGGCGAACAATACGGCTTTTGCGCCTACGATAAGCCATTTTGATTACAACGCAAGTAAAGTCGTATCAAATTCTTATAAGTATAGCGACGACCATATCGTTTGGGGAACTATGACGAACGATTCGTTTAAGTTTGTATCTGGCGTAACAACGTCTACTGATGCTACGCTCGTGACGGAATTGTACGACAAGGATAACTATAATTATATGTATATGGTTATGAATACGATAGATCCTTACGAGAAAAATACAAACGGTAATGACACCTTGCAAACGATTACGGTTACGTTTGACGGAACGTTTGATATGGTTTACGTGTACGATCAAACGGGAGCGAGAACTTCTGTACAACTTATAAACAACACTTATACGGTAACTTTAACGGCAGGTCAAGCAGTCTATCTGTTGCCGTACTAAAAACTAAAAACACTGTACGCCGAGAAAGTTTTGATAAATTTCTCGGCGTGTCGGTTTGATTGAAAACAAATCAAAATATAGAAAAACACAAAATTCCATAGCGGAAAAGCGACAACTACGGACGAAAACAATGAATTTGACATATGGGAATGGCGCAAATTTGGAAAGTGTAAATAGAGGATAGAATAATAATGAAAGAGTATTTGTTACCGACTAGAGTGGTGGACGGCAATAAAATTGAACGTTCAGAAACACTTCTTCGTTCAAAAGGTTTATATGCAACTATCAACTACAACGTAGAAGATAGAAAAGACTATTTGAAAATGGAAGGTTTAGGTTCGTTTATCGTTCTTGATTTCGGTAAAGAAATGAACGGCGGAATACGTATGATTACAAATTTTATACATAGCGACAGTTGTAAAATACGCATACGCTTTGGTGAGAGTTTAGGTGAAGTAAACGCCAATATCAAGGAAAAGAACGCCAGCAACGTTCACGGCCCTCGTGATTTTGAAACGCTCGTTTGTACTTTTGCCGATTTTACGGTAGGTCAAATTGGTTTTCGTTTTGTGCGTATTGATCTTTTAGAAGAGAAATATATTTACTTTAAAAACATTTTTTGTGAAAACAATATTTTTTCTAAAAAGCCTATTTATACCTATCAAGGCTCTGACGAGCGCATTGCCGAGATATTCAACGTCGCAAAACGTACGGTAGATTTATGCGCTTCGGATAAATACGTGTGGGACGGTGTAAAACGTGACAGATTGCTATGGGTTGGCGATTTAGCGCCCGAAGTTATGGCTCTCAGTTCAATATACGGAAGACTTCCTATTGTTGAACGTTCGTTGGATTTGGCTAAAAAATTAGCGCCGTTGCCTCAATTTATGAACGGTATTTATACCTACTCTATGTGGTGGGTGATTGTTCTTGCAGATTATTACAAGACGTTTGCGTGCAAAAATTATATAAAAAAGCATATCAAGTATATGGTTGCTTTACTTGATTTGTTTGACGGCTTGGTGGACGAAAAGGGTGATTTAAACAAAAAAATCCGCTACTTAGTTGACTGGCCCACTAAAGATTCCGTTGACGAACTTGTTGGTGTGCGCGTTATTTTCTTGATGGCGATAAACGGCGCGATTGAACTTTTGGAAACGTTCGGCTTATCTACTGAAAAAGCGTTGGCTATAAAAGAAAAATTATTAAAGCAACCGCTTATTGTAATGGAAAAAAAGCAAGTAATTGCATTGAAGTATTTTGCAATCGGCAGTCTTACGGATGAAGAATACGGAAAACTTATCGACGGTGGAGTAAAAGGTTTTTCAACCTTTATGAGTTATTATATATTGTCCGCTATTGCTTCGAGAGACGAAGAACTTGCAATAAAACTTATGAAAGAATATTACGGCGCTATGATAGATAGAGGCGCAACTACGTTTTGGGAAGATTTCCATATCGAGTGGTTGAAAGGTTCTGGGCGTATTGACGAGCGAGAACCTAATAAATTAGATATTCACGGTGATTTTGGCGCGCATTGCTACGTAGGGTTTAGACACAGTCTTTGTCACGGCTGGTCCGCAGGCGTAGTCAAATTCATAAAAGAACATTGTAAAAACTAATTGACGAAAAAGGAGAAAAGATTGTGAGTAGTGATTTTTTCGGCGTAATGTTGGATATGTCAAGAAATGCGGTAATGAAACCGCAACAAGTAAAAGATTTTGCTAATCTTTTAAGTAAAATGGGCTATAATATGATTCAACTTTATACTGAGGACACGTATGAAGTCGAAAACGAGCCGTATTTCGGCTATTTGCGCGGTAGATATACTCACGACGAATTAAAAGATATCGTATCGTACTGCGAGAGTATCGGTGTTGAAGTAATACCTTGCGTACAAACTTTGGCGCATTTAGGACAGATTTTCCGTTGGAAACAGTATGGCGGAATTAACGACACCGGCGACATTTTGTTGGTGGGAGAAGATCGCACCTATGAATTTATTGAAAATATTTTTAAGTCGTTGCGAAAATGTTTTAAAACGCAATACGTTCACGTTGGTATGGACGAGGCTCATATGCTTGGGCTTGGAAGATATCTTGACAAACACGGTATTGAAAATAGATTTGAAATTTTAATTAAACACTTAGATAAAGTTGTTAAAATTGCTGAGAAATATAATTTTAAGCCGATTATGTGGTCGGATATGTTTTTTAGATTGGCAAATAACGGAGAGTATTACCCTGCCGAGCCTACTATAACGGACGAGGTCGTTAAGTTGCTTCCTAAAAATTTAGGCTTGGTGTATTGGGATTATTATCATACAGATGAAGATTATATGGCAAAGATGATGCGTGCGCATTTAAAATCGGGAAACGAAACGTGGTTTGCAGGTGGCGCGTGGAGTTGGACTGGCTTTGCAAGTGGAAATAAATATACGTTAGAAACCATGTTGCCAGCAATGAATGCGGTTAAAAAAAGCGGAATAAAAAACGTTTTCATAACAATGTGGGGAGATAACGGCAAAGAATGTTCTTTTTATTCTCTTTTACCTGCTTTGTTTACCGTAAGAAAGGCGTATGAGGGAGTTACGGACGAAAGTGTTATCCGCAAAGAATTCAAAGAAATTGTCGGAGAGGACTATGATGCAATGATGGCGCTTGATATTCCAAATTACGTGGGAGGTAATCAAGATTGTAAAAAGAATATAGCAAAATGTATGCTATATAACGATCCGTTTATGGGCGTTTTGGATTCTACGGTAAAACAAGGCGTAGCAGATGAATACAAATCGCATGCAAAACTTTTGAAAAATTATGCAAAAGGAAGATTTTCGTATTTGTTTGAAAGCGCATCGGCGTTATGTGAATTGTTGTCCGTAAAATATGAACTTGGAAAAAGAACGCGTGAAGCGTATAAAAATAAAAATTTTGACGGTATTAAGTCTTTGATAGAAGATTATAAAAAAGCGGAAGAGTATTTAGACGTGTTTTACGAAGCGTTTAGAACACTTTGGTTTAATGAAAACAAAGCGAACGGATTTGAAGTTCAAGACGTTCGTCTCGGTGGCTTAAAGCAAAGGCTCGTACATTGTCGTAAGCGCCTTTTAGAATACGTTAACGGCGGAATTGAGAGTATCCCAGAGTTAGAAGAAGAGTTGTTGGATTATTTTGGAAACGGAAAAGAGTATTCAAAAGACGACGCTTTCAGTTATTTATGGTCGCGCGCAGTTAGTGTAAATTGTTTATAAAAACAAAAAATCTCGATTTATTTAAAGGCGTTTTACGGAGCGTCGTGGCTTTATAAAAAACGTCTTTGTAAGGAATTGATAAAATACTTAAATGCAAATAAAAAAAGTGATACGCAAAAACGGCGTATCACTTTTTTCTTTGTCAAAAATAAGAAATAACCCTACGACGCATAGGAGTATCGTAGGGTTAGGAATGCTTGATAATCAACTTATAGGCTTACTTTTGTTAAAAATTAAGTTGTTTTTTGCGAAATTCTAACGGAGTGCAAGAGTATTTTTGTTTAAATATTTTATTAAAATACGAAACCGACGAAAAGCCTATATCAGTACAAATTGAAAGTATCGAGTTTTTTGAATACGTTAACGAGTGAGCGGCAATAGTTAGCCTTTGGTCGTTAAGGTAGTCGGTTAAAGTCATGTTCATATGCCTTTTAAAAGAACGGCATATATATTCTTTACTGTAATAAAACGGGGCTAAAATTTCGCCGAGCCCTGCTTTTATAAGGTCAACGTTATTGAGCCTTAACAGTAGGTCTTGAAACCAAGCAGGATATGAAATAGACTCTAAATGTTGGCAAAGCAACAGTTTCGTTAAAAGTTGAACGGCTACAGCCTTTGCAGACGCTAAAATAAGGTCCGTGCGAGATAGGGGTAGGGCGTTTATATCATTTAACAATTCTTCAAAATGGTTTAGTTCGTTAATAGTTAGACTAATGCGTTTTTTATATTTATTATTGATAAAATTCTCGTATAAATCAGGCGATATAAATTGACAAACTTCTTTAAAAAAGTCTTTTTGCAAAATAATATCGCGGTGAAAG
Organism: Clostridia bacterium; assembly: GCA_017396365.1. Classification (GTDB taxonomy): domain Bacteria; phylum Bacillota; class Clostridia; order Christensenellales; family Borkfalkiaceae; genus UBA10281. Next base: position 8,765 of record JAFQMD010000026.1, read on the forward strand.
TCTTTGTTTGATTCTTCTCTTGAAAAAAAATGAGCGTCGTCAGGCTTTAAAAAGTAAATATCGCCCGTAGTAAGCGTTTCGGTGACGCCGTTTAAAGTGTGGGAAATACTGCCTTCGACCATATAAAAAATTTCAAAAAAAGTGTGGTCGTGGAAATAATGGTCCATCGTATTCGTTAATTTTGAAGCGAGTGGAACTTGTTGCGTCGTCCACAAATCGAGTAAATGTATCATATTATCACCTTGGAATTGATTATAACACGCCTATATCTTCGTGTCAATAAAAAATAAAACAAAAAGTCAATACAGAGCAAATTATAATCAACAAAGCGATAGAAAAACCGTTCGTATAATGTTAAAATGTTCGTATAACGATAATGGATTGGTATGCAAATCGGTTGCGTATAGCGCGGTTTTGCGTAGAAAGTCGCGTTCTATTTAAAATGAAGATATAAGAGAAATATGCAAAGTAATTATTCTATGAATAAAAAGGGCAATAATCAACAAAATTGCCCGTTATACGCTAAATGGATAACTTACCCGAAAGCGTGTGAAAACACTTTAAAGTTTAAAAAAGAGTTTTCAAGCGAAGGGGTAATATCGGCAACGCTTGAAATATGTGGATTGGGATTTTTCAATGTTTATGTCAACGGAAAGCAAGTTGACGAAAGGTATTTTATGCCAGCCTTTACCGATTACGCTAAGAGAGATTTATACAAAAATAAGGATTTCTTAATCGGAAAAAAACAAAGGGTGTTCGTTCACGTTTACGACGTTACCGACTTTTTGCGTGGGAAAGACGAGTTGAGCGTGACGGTTGGAAACGGGTATTATCACAACGAAGATCGGCCCGAAGAGCCGTTCGTTTCTTACGGAGATAAAAAATTATTCTTCGTTTTGAGATTGTCGTATAGAGATAGAGAAGACGTGGTTGTAAGCGACGAAACGGTTTTAGTAAAGCGACTCCCTGCTGTTTCAGGACTGTATAACGGCGAATACGTTGATTTTTCGGCTAAAGAAGAAGATTACGTAAACGCAGTTTGTTCGCAAGCGACGGTTGGCGAATTGGTAAAGATAGACGCAAAAGACGCTATAGCGGACGCCGTTGGTAAAATTCTTTACCCTAAATCCGTTAAAAAAATCGCAAACGGCGTTTTATACGATTTTGGCATAAATCATTCCGGCGGAATAGTTTGTAAGGTAAAAGGCGAAAAGGGTAGAAAACTCGTTATAAAATACGCCGAAGTTTTATACGAAAACGGCGAGCCGAATTTTGAAACGGGGCGTTGGTGCGCTTACGACGATAAGGGCGCGCTTATAAGGCTCGTAGATCAGTCGGGCACGTACGTTTTAAGCGGCGGCAAAGACGAGATAAAGCCTTCGTTTAGTTGGGCTTGTTATCGCTACGCTTTTATCGAAGATGCCGACGGAATTGAAATAAGCGACGTCAAGTCGTATTTTATTTATACTGACGTTGAAAACTCCAACTCGTTTGTTTGCGACAACGAAATATTTAACGAAATACACGAAAAGACTCGTCGAACGATACTTTGCAACATGCACGCAGGTATTTTATCCGACTGTCCGCATAGAGAAAAGAGACCTTATACGGGCGACATTGGAATAGTTAGCGAAATGCTTTTATACGACTTAAACGCAGAGCCGTTTTTAAACAAGTGGTTAGGCGATATATTAAATTCGCAAACGGACGACGGGTTTATTCCTTACACCGTGCCTTATATGGGAGGCGGAGGCGGTTACGCGTGGAGTAACGTAATTGCAACTTTGCCGATAATTTTATATCGTACGACGGGCAAGGTTGAATACGTTGAGAAAAGTTATTTAGCCTTAACCAAATGGATTGATTACTGCAAAAGGCGTTCCGTAGATAATATTTTACGTACGAGCACGGGGCAAACTTGGTGCTTAGGCGATTGGCTTGCGCCTGAAATTACCGAATTTAATATTCCGTTTATGAGCACGCTTTGCTATCATCAAGCCGTATCTTCGGCGCTATATATAGCAAACGTATTGGACAATGGAGATCAAGAAAAGTGGGCGAAGTTAAAAAACGATATTGCTCAAGCCTTAAACGACGAGTTTTTCGATAGAGAAAAAGTTACGTATTGTAGGGGTATTCAAGGCGAAAACGTACTACCGCTTGCATACGGAATAGTTCCGAAAGAGTACGAGGAAAAACTTAAAGAAAAGGTGCGTTATACTTACGTCGTTAAAAACGGTGGGCATATAGATACGGGCATAGTCGCAACGCCTATCGTTTTGGAATATCTTACCGAAAACGGAATGGCGGACGTTGCGTTTAGCATTATGACAAAGACCGATTACCCGTCGTTTGCGTATATGTTAGACGGCGAAACGACGCTTAGCGAACATTGGTCGAAAAAGTGGCCGGACTACCATATAGGTAATTCCGACGTAATAGTAAAGGGCGGTGGACACTTATCCCATTGTCATCCTATGTTTGGTAGCGTCGTCGCATGGCTTTACAAAAGAGTTGCAGGCATAGATTTGTCAAACGTAAACCAAGGCGTAGTTAAGTTTACTCCAAGGTTTACTAAGTTTTTAAAATCAGCGTCGGCAAACGTAGAAACGTCATTTGGTAAGGTAAGTATAAAATGGAACGTAGATAAGACGTTTTGCGCCGAAATTTGTGTTCCGAGCGGGCTTAGCGGTGTGTTTGAACTTGAAACGGACAGAGTTTTGACAATTGAAACGGCCGAAAAGGGCAGTTTTACTATCGCGCCGAACGACGGTGTAGTTAAAGTTTTGATTTCCAACGGAAATTACCGTATAAAAGCATAGAGAAACATTATGAAAAGATATGACATTTTAAAATGGACGTTAAAAGGGGAAAACGTTTCGCCATTGCAAGTATCCGTACCGAGCGACGTTACTGACGAATTATTTAAAGCGGGGCTTATAAGCGATCCGCTTTTCGGTAAAAATCCCGACGGGCTTACTTGGATAGCCAACGGCGTTTGGATTTATGAGAGCGTTTTTGACTTACCAAAGGAAATTTGCGGTAAAAAGCGTATAAATCTTTGTTTTGACGGCGTCGATACTTTGGCGGAAATTACTTTAAACGGAGTAGAAATTGGAAAAACTGACAATATGTTTTTGCAATACTCCTACGGCGTTAAGGATATTTTAAAAGAAAAGGATAACGTGTTGCAAGTTAAGTTTTTATCCGCAACCGAAGATATTCGCAAAAAAAACGACGGAAAAAATTACAGGGCTTTGTTTACTCAAGATAGGCTTTGGATACGCAAGGCGCAATGCCATTGGGGTTGGGACTGGGCTCCCTGTTTGCCAGGTATAGGCATTTGGTTGCCCGTATATTTACAAGCGGACGACGGCGTTTTGATAAATCACGTAAAAGTGAGTAGCGACGTGCAAGGAAACGTAAGTTTTTTCGTTACGCTTTACAACAACGGCAACCATCTTTTTGAGAACGAAGACGAAAAATATAAAATAAAAATTGAAATAGATGGACGAAAGGTTTATCACACCGTCAGCGGTTTGATAAACGTTATTAACGTCAAGATTGAAAATCCTAAACTTTGGTGGCCGAACGGCTACGGAGAGCAAAATCTTTATCCGTACTCGGTAGAACTTGAAAAAGACGGAAATAAAGTAGATGAAAAGGGTGGCGAGATAGGAATAAGGCAAATACTTTTAGAACAAAAGCCTATCGACCAAAACAGAATAGGTTTTGCCGTTAAAGTAAACGGAAGAAAAATCTTTTGCAAGGGTTCTAACTGGGTGCCTATCTCTTCAATGACGGGAGCGATAGAAGACTCGTCCTATCAAACTCTTTTACAAAGCGCAAAAGATTGCAACTACAATATGCTCAGAGTTTGGGGCGGTGGAGTTTACGAAAAAGATATTTTTTATAATCTTTGCGATAGACTCGGCATTATGGTTTGGCAAGATTTTATGTTTTCTTGCTCTGCAATCCCAGCGCATATAAGCGACGTAAAGGATAGTTTTTTAAAAGAGGCGGAATATCAAATCAAACGTTTGCAAAACCATCCGTCGATTGTTCTTTGGTGTGGTGGAAACGAATATATGCCACACGTTAACGGTTCGTTTTATACCGAGGGAAATTATTTAATTAGAGTAATTCTACGCGGACTTTGCTCGGAACTTGACGGGGATAGGGTTTACGTTCATAATTCACCCGTAGGTCTTGACGACGACGAGTGGCACTTTACAAACGGTGACGCTCATCTATCGTGTATGGATGAAGTGTTTAATAAAGAAAAAATAAACAGTTTTAGACGAGTTATATCTTCTAGAACTAGTAATTTTATATCAGAAAGCGCTCATTTAGGACCTACGAGACTTAGGAGCATACGAAAGTTTATACCAAAAGAAGAAATTTGGCCAACGGGAGACAGTTGGGAATATCACTTCTTAAAAAATCCGTATTCACCCATAAAAGCGACTTGTTTGGATAAAGAAAAGTTCTTTGCGAGTCAACTTTTCGGCGATTACGATACGGTGGAAGGATTTTTGAAAAAAGCAATGTTAGCCCACGCTGAATTTATGCGCGCGGAAATGGATTTTGCAAGATCAACGCCTTATTGCCGTGGGTTTATGAACTGGATGTATAACGATATATGGGGTTGCGGAACTTGGTCGGTTATAGACTACTACGGCGAGAAAAAACCCGTTTATTACGCAATGAAACGCTGTTTTGCGCCCGTGTATATACCCGTGTGCGAGATGCAATCGGGTATAAGAGCGTCGGTTGTGAACGATACTAAAACTATGTTGGACGGCGAACTTATATGTAAAAGCAAGACGCTTGACGGCGAAGTTTTAAGCGAGAAAAAGTTTTGCGTTTCAGTTGAAAAAGACGGTGTTTTTAGCGTTGACTTAGAAAATAGCGATTGCGACTATACTTCTTTTGAATATTACGCGGACGGCAAATCACTTGCAAAAACCATTTATTTTCCTAAACTTTGGAAAGATAAGAAATTCGTTACGAATATTAAGTGGGACGTCGTGGAAAAAGACGAAAACACCTATCTCGTTACGGTTAAGGCAAACGATTTTGCAAGGTCTGTATTTATAGACTTAAAAGACAATGACGGCGTAAGTTATTCGGATAACTTTTTCGATATGGAAAAGGGAGATTGCGTAGTCGTTACGGTAAAGTCTAAAAAGAAACTTGAAAAGGACGATTTTAGCGTTAAGACCTTTGCCGACGAGTGGGAAGATTGATTTGCAATTTATTCAAGTTAAAATTTGACGCGGTTAGCGTTGAAATATAATAAAAATTTAGAGTAAGACGAAAAGGAGTTTTATGATGAAAAAATTTATCAGCATATTGTTGGCTTTTGGTATGGCGGTTGCGTGTTTTGGAGCAACGTCTTGCAAAAAGAAGAAAGAGAGCACTTCTAATGAAATGGGTAGCCCTGAGGGAAAAACCGTTATCAAGGTTGCGTCGTATAACGGCGGTTTAGGTTTAGGTTGGTTAGAAGACGCTGCCGTCCGTTTTGTAAAACAATACGGAGATCAGTCTTTTGAAGAAGGTAAACACGGCGTTTATATTGACGTTGTTGAAGCCCAAGCAGGCGATATGCTCGCTACGAAGTCTTTAAACGAAGACCTTTATTTAACTGAATCTGTTGACTATTACTATATGCAATCGCAAGGTAAATTTGCCGATATATCCGACGTTGTAACGGGCGATCTTTCGTCTGTTGGCGAAAGCGGAAAGTCAATCTTTGGCAAAATGGATAAGTCAATGAGCGACTTTTTAAAGGCTAAAGACGGAAATTATTACGCTATTCCTTTCTACGACGGTTTCTACGGATTTATTTACGACGTAGATATGTTTGAAGGCAAGGGTTGGTTTTTTGACGAGAGCGGAAAGTTTACCAAAACTGACAAATCTAAGGGTATCGACGGCGTTAAGGGTACTTACGACGACGGTATGCCAAAGACTTACGCGCAATTTAATACGTTGGTAAGTAAAATTCGTGACGACCAAGATGAAATTACTCCTTTCGTTTACGGTGGCTCTGACAACGAGCAGTATTTTATTGAAGCCCTTTCTAACTTCTGGGCAAACTATGAAGGTAAAGAAGATATGCAACGCAACTGGACTCTTAGCGGTGAAACCGATTTGATTACGGGTTGGAACGGCTCGACTCCTATTATTCAAAAGAAAGCCATTAGCGAAAGCAACCGTTTTGACTTGCAAAAACAAGTAGGTAAATATCACGCTCTTAGATTTATGAGAGAAGTAGTTACGGGCAACGGCGAAAATTATACCGACGCTTCTAACTACAAAGCGGCTCAATTAAAACTTATTCAAAGTTATCTCGACGGCGATACTCAACCTGGCGCTGTTGCAATGATTATTGACGGTTCGTGGTTTGAAAACGAAGCGGAATTGACGGGTTCGTTTAATTCCGTAGCCGACCTTGATTTTAGAGAAGGTATCGAAGACAAAGATTACAAAACTACGAGAAGATTTGCGTTTATGCCTATACCTATGGTTGACGAAACTTGCTCTACGAAACAAACGTTAATTTCTTCAAACGAGACGTTCTGCTTTATAAACGCCGCAACTTCGGGAGGAAAATTAAAGGTTGCAAAAGAATTTTTAAAATTCTTGCATACCGACGTGGAACTTGCGACGTTCACTAAGTTGACTTCAATTACTCGTCCATATACTTATACGATTTCTGAAGCCGACCAAAAGCAAATGACTTATTTTGGTAAGTCGTTGATGCAAATGAAAACGAGCGCTGATATCGTATATCCGTATTCTGACAATCTTACCTATATAGCAAACTGTACTCAAATGAGATTGGAATCTTGGGCTTGGACGTCTAAATTTGGAACTCAACCCGTAACCAACCCGTTCAGTCAATTTAGATTAAACAAAGATTTAACTGCTAAAGATTATTTCGACGGTTTATATAAAGCGTACTAATTAGATTTTAAATCACGCGATAACAAGCAAAAAACCAAACTCGGCGCAAATCGAGTTGGGTTATAAATTACTTAGGAGCAAACAATGGTTGAAAACAGCGAAGCAACTGTAAATAACGATTTGAAAACGCCAAAGCGAAAATTCGTCGTCAATAAGAAAAAGATTTTCTACTACGGATTGATGATAATTCCGATAGCTCAGTTTTGCCTTTTTTATATCGGCGTCAATTTTCAAAGTATATTGTTAGCGTTTCAGGAGTACGACGCCATAAACGGTAAGTTCGTCTTTATAAAAGGGGATATTTTTAGAAATTTTAGGGATGTTTTCGTTAAGTATTCCGTGCAAAACAATATCCTTCCTCCCGCTATGAAAAACTCTCTCATACTGTGGTTTTTTACGGCAATATTTGGGACTTTGGTCGCAATATTTTTCTCATACTTTATTTTCAAGAGTAAAAAGTTGGGAAGATTTTATAGATTTATCCTATTTTTACCGTCAATACTTCCAGGCGTTTTGCTTGCAAATATTTTTGAATGCGTATCAAGAGACGTTTTGCCTCTTTTATTCGGTTGGAAAAATATGCTTGCAAGTAGCGATCCGATGACCGTATTTAACACGGTGATGATATATTCTATATTTTTGAGTTTTGGAACTCAAGTTCTGCTTTATAGCAACGCTATGGAGCAGGTGTCCCCTGCAGTTTTAGAGGCGGCGCAACTTGACGGCGTTAACAATATGGGAGAATTGTTTTTAGTCGTTCTTCCCGGTATTATGGGTACGGTTTCTACCTTTATGATAGCAACCGTTGCGGGCGCGTTTGCCAATCAAGCAAATTTATATACTTTCTACGGTGAGTGGATAGCGACTAATTTGCCTAATGCAAATACCATAGGATATTATATGTTCGTTATAGTTCAAAACGGCGGTTCGTACGGTAAGGCGTTTTACGGCTTTGCAAGCGCTTTAGGTCTTTGCTGTACGGTCGTTGCCATTATTCCAACAATCTTGCTTAGAAGATTTAGTAAAAAGTTCGAGGATTAAGCGTATGATTAAAGTTGTAGAAAATAAAAAGCGCAAGCATTTAAGCGCTACTTTGATAATTTTATGCGTAATCCTTGCAATATACACGGTCATTTTAATAGTTCCGCTCCTTTGGGCGTTATACACTTCCTTCGTTGATTATAAAATTTACGATTTTGGAACGGTAAGAAAAGACCTATATATGTTGTTGGGCTTTCAACGCTTAAAAGACGGCTCGTTTAAGTCTTGGTTTACTATACAAAATATAGTAACGGCGTTTACCGATTTTAAAGTTGATATGGCAGGCGGTGTACATATTACAGAAATGTTCTTATATTCCGTGCTCTATTCGGGCGGATGCGCGATAATTGCTACCATCGTACCTTGCGTTATGGCGTATCTCGTAGCGAGATTTAACTATGTTTTCGGAAAAATAGTATACGCCGTAGTGTTGGTAACTATGGCTATTCCTATCGTCGGCGCGTTGCCGTCCGAAATTAAAATGATAGACAACTTAGGACTGACGGATTCGCTGTTTGCTCTATTCGTGTTAAAGGCAAACTTTTTAGGAATTTATTTCTTGGTTTTCCACGCTCAGTTTAAGGGTATTCCAAAAGATTATACCGAGGCGGCGGAATTAGACGGCGCGTCCGATTTTAAGGTAATGTTAGGTATAATCTTCCCTATTTCAATCGGAACTATAACCACGGTAATGTTGCTTAACTTCATTTCGTTTTGGAACGATTATCAAATACCTATGATTTACTGGCCGTCTCATCCCGTAATGGCTTACGGTATGTATTATTTCGTAAGATATAAACATGGTCAAGAGGGACAGGGAAGTACGCCTGTAAGCGTTGCGGCTATGATTATGGTTGCAATTCCCATTTTGATTTTGTTTGCATTTTTTAATAAGAAAATTATGTCCAATATGTCCATAGGAGGTGTAAAAGGTTAATGAAAACTAATAGCAAATCTTTTATTAGAAAACTTTGCCACGTATTAGTTGTATCAATCGTTTGTTCTCTTGTGAGCGTTGGTTTGGTTGTAAGGGGTGAAGTTACGACGGGGCTTAGCGCTCCTTTCGTTGAAAGCGTTAGAATAGGCACTGTAGTACAAATTCCCGATTACTACGTAGATAAGGGTGGTAAATCGGTAAAGGCGACGGCAAACGTTATAACTCCTAACGGAAGAGTTTTTGCAGGCTCAAAGTTTACTGCCGACGAAGGCGGTAGATACGTGGTTGAATACGTAGTTGACAGCGCGGTTGTTCATACTGAAGACTGCATTGCGGTTATGGGCGCTACCGATATGTTTTCCGTAAACGCTCTCGCCTCTATCGGCGGCATTGCAGACTATAAGTATTTGCCTGCTGGCAGTGGTTTTAAAGGCGTAGCGGTCAACGTAAACGCAGGTTCTACGGTAACTTTCAATCGAGAAATAGATATGGAGAGTTTTACCAAAGACGAAGTGTTTTTCGAGGCTACGGTAGAGCCTAAAGTTCAAGGCGAAGCCGACTTTAAACAAATGGTAATAACCTTGTCCGACCCAAGCGACAGTTCGACGTATTTTAGAATTAAGATAAGCGACGGGCACGCGGACGGAGGCACGCCAAAGCACGTAATATTTGTAAACGGAGCGGCAAACGGTCAGACTGCGGGCGGTTATAACTACGACGGAGGCCACGTGGTTTGGCAAGAAAAAGACATTTACGGCACGTCTGCTTACAGTAGTTTTAGAGCCGAATTAGCCCATGACGGATATTCTGATTATTCGATAAAACTTTATTACGATTCAAGTGAAAAGGCTTTATATATTCCACGTCGAGGCGAAATGAGTTTAATAGTTGACTTTGACGACCCCGTTGTATTCGGCGGTAACGCTTGGAGCGGATTTGAAAGCGGAAAGGCAATTATGTCGGTATCTTTTACCGAAGTTGAAGGTAATGGAGGAAGGGTAATATTTAATCAAATTGCAGGTATTTCGTTGCAACAAGATTTGATAGAAGATACCGTTGCGCCAGAAATTACAATAGATTTAGGAAAGCAAGAAAAAGCGCCGAATTCGTTAATCGGTACGCAATATAAAGTGTTCCCTTGTTTAGTATACGATTTCTTTGACAGCAACGTAAAAGTAGAAACTAAAGTAGTATATGAAAATTTGTTTACGGGTAGCAAGAGCGACGTTTTAATAACGAACGGAACTTTCAAGACTGACAAGTTGGGAAAATATACTATAAAATATACTGCAATAGACTATTCGGGCAATAAAACGGAAAAGGAAATTTCTTTTGAATGTATTGCAAAGGCTGAAAAAATAGTCTTAACTCAAGTTCCGTCTGATTTTACGGCAACTGTTTTCGACGAGGTAAAAGTAACCGACGTAAGCCTTATTAGAGCGTACGGCGGAAACGGAAACTTGGATATTACCGTAAAGGTAGTAGATTGCGATGGCGAAGAAGTTGAAATAGTAGAATCTTCGTTTATTCCTAAAAAATTAGGAGAATATCGCATTTTATATACTGCAACCGACTATTACGGCGAAAGCGCGACGGTAGCGGTGAAGGTAAACGTTACCGCTCAAGAAAAAACTATGTTCTTAAACGGTATTTTAATGCCGAACGTTCTCGTTGCAGATTTTGAATATACTATTCCTATGGTCTATGCGAAGGCTTGTTCACAAGGTGAGATTATCGACTGTGAAATAGAGTATCGCGTAAACGGAGTTAAAATTGACGCGTCTCGCAAGTTTAAGGCGGACGGAAGCGTTAAAGACACTAAAATTGAATGTCTTGCCCTTGCAAAAGACGGAACGGTTTTAGATACAACTAGTAAAGACGTTTTAGTTATAGACGGAAAAGGCGGTAAGGACCAAACTGCATATTTTTGCAATTACGATGGAAAAATGACCGTAGAAGAAACTATGAATAGTATAGATTTGATAGCAAGCGCAGATACTTACGCTGAATTTGCTAACAAACTCAACGCTTATACTTTTTCTCTCGGCTTAAATTATTTGTTTGAAGAATGTAACTTTGAGTCGTTTAACGTAACGCTTTCAGACGTAAACGACGATAGCGTTAGCCTTACTTTTAAATTTGAAATAAGCGAAAATGGAGTGAAAATCACGTCTCCTTACGGAGATCAAACGGAATTTCCAAGCTCAAACGGATATTTTAAATTTAATTTCAACTCGCAAAGCGGAATAGTAACAGACGCAAACAATTTGTCGGTAACCTTTGCCGATAAGGACGACTTGGGAAGACCGTTTACCGGTTTTACGGATGGCATTTACGTTAAATTTGCCTTTAGGGAAGTCTTTGCGGAAAGTAAAATATCACTTTCGCTTTTGAATAATCAAAGTCTTGGTTTTCGTAGTGAATTTGAAGAAGATATACGCGACGTAAAAGGCCCTGAAATAGTAGTATTAGGCGATTTACCGGTAAGAGCGCCGCTTGGTACGGAAATTACCGTTTACTCGGCTATTGCGTACGACGTTTTAAGTCAATCGTTAGCGCCGACTGTTCAAGTTCAATCTCCGTCTGGTAAAGTGGTCGTTGCTCAGAAACTTGCAGACCGTGATTTTACTTTAAAATTAGACGAGGTTGGAACTTATAGAATTATTTACGTGGCTTACGATACGGCGACTATTTCGGGAGAAACAGAAGGCAATCGTACGAGACTTGGACAGATTGTTACCGTTTACGATTCGGTTGCTCCTACTATGCAGGTTGAATTTTCGGATATGGAAAAAACTGTTGGCGACGTTATTACCTTACCTACGGTTTCGGCAACCGACGATTCTAAAGTCGCTTATTACGACGTTTTCCTTACTCTTCCAACTAGTGAAGTAAGAATGCTTTTGCATGGTGAAAACGGAAACGAAACGTCTTATCTTGACGAAAAAGACGACAATTATCCGCCGTCGTTTAAGGTCTCTAAAAATCAATTTAAATTAGAGATGAAAGGAAAATACGTGCTTACGATTATGGCGTACGACGACAACTATAACTTAGTTATGAAAACGTTTACTATAACTGTAAAATAAGGGGGTTTTATGAAAAAATTTAAGATTTTATCATTTGTTCTCGCCTTATTACTTATCGTTTCTTCGGCTATGGGATGTAAGAAGAACGACGAATCGGGCGACGGTAAAAAAACTTACGAAAAGTCTGGATATTTACTCGTTGATCACGGTATTAGCGAATACGTAGTATTGCTCTCTAAAAACCCGTTAGAAAACGAGTTTATAGCGGCAAACGAGTTGGTTTATTTTTTAGAAGAGTCAACTAGCGCAAAACTTTCAATCGTAAAAGAAGATTCTTATACGGTTACGGATAAGACTTCTATAATAAGTATAGGTAATACTGCGTACGCTGAAAATAAAGGCGTAAAAACCGACGGAACGTTGGATAGGAGCGGATACGTTATGCGTACGGTTGACAACCAGTTGTTTATTCGTTCGGACGGGGACGGGCTCGGCTGTGTTTACGCCGTTTACGACTTGTTAGAAACTGCGATAGGTTATCGTTACTATTATACCGACGAGATTTATTACGAAGAAAAGCAAACCGTAGATTTGTATAAATACGATATCGTAGCAGATCCCGATTACGATTTTAGAGCAATTTCAACGTGGGACGCCTTTTTAAATGCAAACGAAGACTATTTGCGTAGAACGCGTACGTTTAGAAAGGACGAAAACTGGGCGTTCGGCGGACAAATGCACGTTCAGTTAAGTCACGACGGCAGTGGCGCTATAAATAAGGATTTATGGTATGAAAAACATAAGTTCGGAACAGTAAAAGCCGACGGAACTCCAGATCATTGGTTTTCTGAAACGGGCGTTCAACTCTGTTGGACTGCTGGCGAAGAAATGTACAGACAAGCCGCTGAAGATATCTACGTAAGAATTAAAAACGAACCGACTAAAACTTATTTTGGCGTAGGTCAAGCCGACGTAACGCTGTTTTGTAACTGTGACCGTTGTAAAACTGCAAAAGCCGAATGGGCGTTAAACGACGCAGGTTTACAAATGCAATTTATCAATAACGTTGCAAAATACGTAAACGAATGGGTGGAAAGAGATTTTAAAGGACGCGAAATAAGGCTCGTAGTATTTGCTTATTACGCAACCGAAACACCGCCGGTAAAACAAGGCGAAAACGGTAAATGGGTGCCGTATAGCGATAAGGTTGTTCCTGCGGCAGACAATATCGACTTCTATTTTGCGCCTATCTATACCGATTATTCTAAAACTCTTACAGACGTAGAAAATCAAGAAGTTTATCAAAATCTTTTAAAGTGGAAAGACTTTTTAGACGGTAGAAAAAACGATTTCCTTTTATATACTTACGACACGAATTTCCACCATTTCTTCTATAATTTTAACAATTTTAATACGTTTAGAGAGCAAGCCGCTAAATACTCTGAAATAGGCGTTGACTATATACACAGTCAAGGCGCAAATACGACGAATCAGCCGACTTTCCAAGAAATGCGCTACTTTGTCGAATCTCAAATTCTTTGGGATACTTCAAAAAATTACGACGATCTCGTAAACGAATTTATAACTCATTTCTATAAGGATGCAAAAGAAGAAATACGCTTGTATTATGACTTAACGCGTTTGCGTTACGAGCAGGCGTCGGTTTTAAACGGCGTTTCGTATAATAGCGGTATTTATTCAAATATAGGCGACAGTAAAATTTGGACGAGTGGCGTCGTAGATCAGTTTGACGAGATATTTAAAAAGGCATACTCAAAGATTGAGCATTATAAAACGGACGATCCAAAGACTTACGATAAGTTATTTAACCGAATAAAAGAACTTGAACTTACTTTAACGTTCACAAAATTAAAGAATTATTCGGCTAATTATACGCAAAAAGAAGTGAGCGCCTTAGTTGACGAATTTAATTTCTACGTTTATAAATTTGATATAAACAAGGAAAAAGAGGGTGGAGAACCTACCGTTGGGCTTTTCGACAATTTAAAGAAATAATCGAAAAAGCCTTACTTGGCGATAGTGGGTAATTTTAAATTTCCTACAATCGAAGAATATAAAAAATAAAGAGAATATTATGAAAAAGAAACTTATTCTTATAATCGTTTCGGTTTGCGTTGCGCTTGGAGCGATTGTCGGTACGGTGTTAATTATTGCAAATAAAAATAACGAAGACGTTTCTTCGCCACCGATAGAATTTGCGCAAAGTCAAATCGAGATGCTTGTCGGCGAAAACAAGCAACTGACAATAAATAATTTAGAAAAGAAGGAAACCCTTACTTTTACGACTAATGATGAAAAAGTAGTCGTCGTTAACGAAAACGGGGAGATACAGGCAAAAGGCGTTGGCTCGGCTGTCGTAAAGGTGGTCAGTAGCAAAGGCCGTTCGGGGCTCGTGTACGTTATCGTGTACGATCCCGAAAACTATCCCGTTCCGTTCGTATCTATAAAGCACGGCGATATCAATCTGTTCGTTGGCGACGAGTTCCCTATAGAATATACTCATACTTATTTGGGTAAAACGATTGAGGGGACTGTTACGATAACTAGCGGAAACGAAAGCGTTGCAACGGTTAGTAATCAAACCGTGCGCGCCGTTGGAAAAGGCGAAACGACCGTGCTTATATCGGTTTCGTCGTCTTACGGAATAGCAAGTAAATCTATTAAAGTAGTCGTAAAAGAAAAAGAAATGGAGTTTTATCCGTCGTTTTTAGGAAAAGATATATACGTCGGAAATCCCATTGACCTTGCGTTATTCGTCAATGAAAACGGTACGGTAAAGACTGTTGACGGCGCTGAATTTTCTGTTTCAGATACTGAAATCGCAACCGTTGAAAGTGGAAAGTTAGTTCCAAAAAACGGTGGTGATACCGAAATTGCAGTATCGTTTGAATACGGCGGAAAAAATTATCAAAAAGAATTGCCTATTCACGTTTACGGCCCACACACTTGTAAGTTTACCTATATTGACGAAAGCGTTGATTATAGCATTGAAGCAACTTACGGCGATTTAGTTTATTTAGAACTTGAAAATCCAATCGGAAATCCTGAAAATAATAAACCTATTAAGGCTTGGTACGTAGATGGCGAAAAGGTAACCGACGAATATTTCATCATGCCAGATAAAGACGTTGAAGTTTCGGTTAGGTTTATTGGAGAGACTGAGGATAACTTTGAAAGCAGTTTTAAAGGCGGCTTTTTGCTAAATAACCTTTCCGCATCAATTAAGTATATAAACGAGCCTTTTGAAGACGGTAAGGGCAACGTTTCCGATATGGACGGCTACGTTAGATTTTTCACGGAAAGTTACGGCTCTTCGATTTTCACTTTTGACGAGCCTGTCACCGTAAATGATTATGCATACGTTAGCATAAGACTTTACGCAACCGATGATTCACCGCTACTTTATTTTGGTACGCCGAGCGAACTTAAATGGCCTGAGGATCAAACGTCTGCGGAATACGCTATCAAAAAAGCCGAAAAGAAATACGAGGCAAGTCCTTGCGGTTCAAACAGCGGAGACGTTCCGTGCTTGCAGTTTGCAAGTGGAGAATGGGTTGTTTTAGAACTTCCGCTCAACGCATTTGCAAACGTGGGCGAAGTATTAAGCGGTATTTCGATATGTTCAGCGTCAATAGCCAAAGAAGGTAAGTACGAAAAGGGCGGAGAAGTCTTGATTGACTATATCTCTGTAAATTACGGGCTTAGAGGCTCAGATATCGGTTATTTGGATAGGGCTCAACTTAACCTAGTTCTTTCAAAAGAAAACGGTAGTAGAGAGCAAGCCGACGCAATAGGCGAATATCACCGTTTTTCACTTGGTTTAACCGAAGAGCAAAGAAATTCTCAAGAGCATATTCAAAACGTAAATATAATTCGCAATCTCATTGCAAATTCGTTTACAAAAACGACGAGTTACGCTAACGATCCTACGGTAACGGGCTCTGGCGTTCACGATGCTGGAAATAACAAAAACGGAGCGACAGGATATCATACTAATTATAAAACGACTTACGATACCTTCCACGTAGCGCAATTTAACGCTAACACTTTCGACGGAAAGATAACTTTAGGAAAGTTTAATTTTAGCGCGTGTGAAGAGGCGTATTTCGGATTATATGCAAACTCTACGGGAAACGGCTCTATAAATATTTTAGGTCAAGAATTTAATTTTGATAATTCTAAGGAGCATTTCTTTAAAGTTTTAATTAAAAACGGAACGCTTACGGTAACTGACGACAGTAAGGATGATAAAGACGGCGGGGTAGCCGTAATTACCGTAAATCTTTCTTCCGGCGTTTTAAACGGCTTAGAAAACTTGTCGATTGACTTTGCTTTCGACGCTTGGTCGCAAGCGGAAATTACCGAAATGCGCGTTACTCAAAGCAGTGTCGTTGCAATGATGAAACACGAGCCGACGGTCAGTGGAGCAACTTATAAAGGCAGTCAAGCAATAGTTGGTATGGCTAACGTACACCCTAACTACAACACCGAATACCAAAACTACTATATGACGCAATTTGCAAGTGGTTCGTTCGACGGAACGTTTACGTTAAGCAATATCAATTTCAATTCTGCAACTGAAGTAAGTTTCGGTTTGTTTATGATTACGTCTACTAACGGCGAACTTAGTATATTCGGCCAAAAGTTTACTTTCGATAATTCTAAAGAACATTACTTTAAAGTCGTAATTAAAAACGGCGTTTTAACAGTAACGGACGATAGTAAGAATAATTCTAACGGTGGAGCGACCGTTATTACGGTGGCTTTATCAAGCGAAATTTTAAGCGGAGAAACTGCGCTTAGTATAGATTTCAACTTTACCGCTTGGTCGCAAGTAGAGATGACCGACGTTTATTACACGTTAACACAAAGCGATATTATTTAGTTAAAAACGACCGCTTGAAAAAGTGGTCGTTTTTTTAAAGTCGGCGTATAAGTCGTTTATTTGCGTATTTGACTAAATTTAATGCTTACAAATTACAAACGTAATGGTAAAACTATAAGTAGGTTAAAGTAATTATAAATCAAAATTGAAAGAGTGCGCTTGTAAGCGTATTTTGGTGAAATAATCGACTTATAGGCGTGGTTTTATTGCGTTTAAGATAAACTCCTATCGTTTAAAAAGTCAAAAAAAGTCGCGTTTGGGGCAAAAAACGGTGTTAAGTAAAAGATGTTATTCCTTGACAAATTAGTAGTTATAAAATATAATATAGAATGACGTATAGTGATTAACTTTGCATTATAAAAAGTTTGTACAAAGTAAATTTCAAGGAGAGACTAATGAATAGCAGAATTCAAGGTGTGGAAATTAAAACGAACGGGCTTATGAGCGGCGCTGTAAATTTTGTTATAGATAATCAATTAAAAAATCGAGTTAGTTGGCAAAAGGCGGTTGAAGTGTTTTCAACCCGTGAAGATTCGTTAGACGAATTTTGGCGCGGAGAATTTTTCGGCAAGCAAATGCGTGGCGCGTCGCTTATTTGCGAATATTCAAAGGATCAAGAACTATATGAAATTTTAACCGATACAGTTTTAGATTTGCTTTCTCGTCAAGACGAGTTGGGTAGATTTTCAACCTATACCGTAGAAAAAGAGTTTAACGGATGGGATATGTGGAGTAGAAAATACGTGCTTGTAGGAATGCTCCATTATTTGAGAATATGCAAAGACGAAAGTCTTAAAAATAGAATTATCGACGCTTGCAAAAGGCATTTAGACTATATCGTATCTAAGATAGGTAAAGGCGAGGGTAAAATTGAAATTACTGCTACTTCGTGTTGGTGGGGTTGCGTAAATTCTTGCACTATTTTAGAGCCAACCATTGAAATTTATAAATTGACGAAAGAAAAGAGATATCTTGATTTTGCCGAGTACATAATTTCGACGGGTGGTTGTAGCGATTGTAATTTGGTTGACCTTGCGTTAAATAGCGACCTTTATCCTTATCAATACCCCGTAACTAAAGCGTACGAAATGATGTCTTTTTACGAAGGGTTAGTTGCTTATTACGAAGTTACGGGCGAGAAAAAATATTTAAGCGCGGTCGAGCGTTTTATGGATTTGGTTGAAAAGTCCGACGTAACCATTATCGGTTGTTCGGGATGTACGCACGAGTTGTTTGATAACTCAGCCGTTATGCAAACCGAATATCGCGAAAATATCATGCAAGAAACTTGCGTTACGGTAACTTGGATGAGAGTAAATAGAAGGCTCTTTGAATTGACGGGCGAAGCAAAATATATGAATCGCTTTGAAATTTCCGGTTTAAACGCCTTATACGGTAGTTTAAATACCGAAATGAACAAGCAAATGAGTATGTTTACAAAAGAGTACGTTGACGCAGGCGCTTTTGACAGTTACAGTCCTTTATATATGAATACTCGCGGTCGTGGGCTTGGCGGATATTGCGCTTTTGCAAGCGGTGGTTATAACGGTTGTTGTTTGGCAATCGGCGCGTGCGGAATAGCGCTTATGCCACTTAGCGCTGTTATGCAAAACGACGAAAAAGTGTTTATTAACTTAATGTTTGATGGCGAAGTCGTTGTAAAAGATAAAGACGGTAAGAGCGTTGCAATTACCTTAAGCAGTAAATATCCTGCAAACGGAAAAGCAAAAATTACCGTAAACGACGATTGCGTATTAGATTTAAATATAAGAAAACCTGCATGGTGCGAAAACATGACGGTAAACGGCAAAGAAGTAACGGGCGATTATTGTGTTTTGAATAAGCGTTTTAGCGCGGGCGAAAGCGTTGACGTAAATATGGAAATGGCTTTAAAAACGCACTTACTAAACGGAAAAGTTGCATTTACTTACGGTCCTTTGACTTTGGCTACCGACGAGCAAAAGAGCCAAAGAGAACTTAGAAAACCCGTTATAATCGAAAACGGTTTTAACTGTCAAGAAAAGCAAGCCGAAAAGGGAGAAATCGTGCGTTTTGAGTGCGATTTTGGCGACGGCGACATTCTCGTTTTGACGGACTATCAGTCTTGTGGTAAAAAATGGCTTTCGGATAAGCCGTATATGACCGTTTGGTTTAACGGAAAGAAATAAAATTAAAATAGAAATTATTTAAAAAAGAGGTGCAAAACAGCGCCTCTTTTTTTTGTTTAAGTCGCCGTATAAGTCGATTATCTGCAAAAGTAAGAGTAAATTCCAGAATGACAATGAAAATAGAGAGCGTAGGGGGGGATTCACCTCCCTAAATTTGTATATTCTATCGTGGCAGAGCCACTTAAAAAGGCAGTGGAAAAAAACGAGTAAAAAATATTCCAAAATGGCAAACTTAATTTTCAAAAAATGATTGCCAAGGCGTTTGTTTTGAACGCAACGTGTAATTGTAAATTACAAAAAGATAATATTTTTACTCAAAAATGTCAATAGCGAGCATAATTTGAGCAATATTCGTGTAGAAAATTGTGTTTTTTAGTGGTATTATATTTTTAATATAATATCAGAGCCCATGTAACTTTTCTCAGCCAAGAAAAATTTTTTAAATTTTGACAATGCGCGCCTTTCTTTCGTTTTTTAGCGAAAGAAATCGGTTATTAGAGAAAATCGTTGTCTTTACTTTGTAAAAGGGGATTTTAAGGCGAATGAGTTATAAAAAATTACGTAACTTAAGGAGGTTACTTAATGTTTAAGATGTTTTATTTAGAGCCGCTGGTAGAGATTATCAGCATGATGGATGACGTTATTAGGACGTCAACTGAAGACGACCCGTACAACGATTGGGAAGACCCAAACGTAAAGGGTAATTAAGGGAGGCAAGAGTATGAAAAGAATTAGAAAAATCCTACTGACAGTCTTTTCTTTCGTGTTCGTCCTTGCGCTCGGCTTAAGCTTTGCCGTTAGTGGCAACAAAAAAGTAAAAGCAGCCGTAACCGAAACTGAAATTCAGATAAACTACGTTGTAATAGAACCGAGTAGAACTGTCGGCTCGTACGTAGGAACTTATACTTTTGTTACGAATTTTGCTGATACGACGACATGGACTGAACAAGCGTATCAAACCTGCGTTTATTTCAACGGACAAAGAATTCCCGCGTTGGCAAACAACGGATATTTTTACGTTGAACGCAGTTCGTACGATTGTGCTGTTGGGGAAACGTTTTTACTTGAAATCCCTGCAGGTACGTATTATCAATCTAATGCAGTCGTTGCGAACGACGTTATCGTATCCTGCACTAAGACAGGTGATACGAGTTTTAGTTACGTATCAAAGGCGCAATCAATCAGTGAAACCCCTTATTCTATTGAATTAAATAAGTTGGATTGGGCGTTAAGTGCTAATACAAGCGCGAGCGCTATGTACGTTACCATTTTAGACCCGAACAAAACTATTAAGAGTGGTCTCGATGAAGACGACTGGGTAAACGACGCGCGATATACGTCTATGAATGCAGTTAAGGTAAACGGTGAGATTATTAATGCGGTCGTGAGAAAGGTATATGCAGATAATGGCACAGGTTGGGAAAACGCGTACGTTGAGTTCTCTAAAGCTGTAAACGACGGCGACGTAGTAACGTTTGACGGTTGGTTTACAAACGCCACGTACGGCTCTTTCAAAATTGAAAAAACCGAATTCGTTTACAATGGTGGACAATGGACGGAAGAAATGGATATTTACCATTTCGATAGTTCTACCATAACGGATAGCAATCCTCAAAATGGTTTCTATCTTTCAATGGTGCCTAACCATATTCCCGTAAGTTCAACTATTAACGGATGGAAGTTTACTACTAAACCGATTTCGACAAATTTGACGGGTTTGTATAACGGCGTTCAAAAAAATATTTATTTTAATAAGTATTCTGCAACCGACTGGTACGTTTCTTTAAGTGGTAATGGAATTACGGCAGTCGCAGGCGACGTAGTAACGTTTGGCGGTGTATTTTCTTGTTTAGAAACAACCGAAGAAGACGCCCCAATTAAAACTCACTTCATAAAATTAGACAATCAAACGTTTAGTTTCGACGGAAGTAAATGGACGGAAGTTACACCTACGATAGAAATATCTGCTCCGGGAAGTATGTACGAAGATTATTTCGTAGTTGCCCCTGGACAAGATAGTAGCGAAGTAACTGCAACTGCGTCTAACGGCTATCCAGTTACGATTAACTTTGGCGACGCTGTTAAAGGCGGTAAGTTCGTCCTTCGCGAAGGTGAAAGTGTTTCTGAATATATCGCATATTTTAGCGTGTCGGACGAAAACGGCACAGTTTATACAAAGCGTATGACAGTTCGCGTATGCTTTGAAGATTTCGTCATGGAAGAGGGCGCGGCAGTCCGCGTTGCAAACGATGATGTAAACGGCTTGAGATTTTCGGCGGAAATGTCTGCAACGACTTACGAAAACTTAAGCGCGCAAGGCGCAACCTTTGGTATTGTTATCGTTCCTAGAGACTATATAACCGACGGTTACGACCTTACTTCAAGCAATCTTTTCGGCGTGCAAGCAAAATATAGCGCAAATGCTACGGTAGGCGTAAGTCAAGCCGTTCGTAGAATGCTTTTAATTGACAATCTTACGCCAAGAGACGTTGACGGTGACGGAAAGTACGAAATTCGCGGTGCAATTACCCAGATACTTCCGAGCAACTTAACCCGTGAATTCGTAGGCGTTGCTTACGTATGTGTAAACGGCGAATATATCGTAGCGTCTTACTACGCAAACGATATCGAAAACAACGCTCGTTCTATATATTACGTATCTCAAAGAGCCATTGAAGAGGGCGATAAAAACGCAAGCAAGGTACAAACCAAGTACATAGACGGGTACGCTACTTACCTTGAAGAAGCAGGCAAAACTTACAACGTAACTTATACCGTAAGATATATAAAAACGAGAAAGGGTACGGTTGAGGTAATTGAAGAAACTCACACCGCTCCGCTTAACGAAATAGTAACGGTTGAGGCAGAAGACTATTCGTCGGACAATTACGCTTTAACGACGGGTGTTTCTTCGGTAACTACCGTGCTTTACGCAAATAAAGAAAACGTAATTGAATTCCGTTATAAAGACGTATCTTTGCCAGATCTTGATAAAACCGCATGGCACCACCCTAAACTTGACGCTACCAATAATTATGATAACGACACTAACGAAGCCATTGCTAAAACTATGGCAGAGGCTGGCTTTACGTCGGTTATGCTTAACGGACACAATGACGTTGGTGATATTTATTTGAGCAGTGAAGCAAACATAGAAGTAATGAAGAGCATTATAAATACGTTCTGGAAGTACGGCGGTATTAAAACTTACGTAAGCGGTAAAAACTCAGGCAGTAACGCTGAATTTGTAAAGTTGGAAGATTATGTAAGACTTCAAGAGCAAATGAAAACGCTTTTAGAGTGCGAAGGCTTTGGCGGTTTCTTTGCTTGGGACGAACCTACTCCTACTACTGATGCGATGAACCGTTTAGCAGAGTATGCGCAGTTCTTTGACGGTTTGTACGGTAATGAAGCACTCTTTATGGTTAACTTATATCCGTCTTATTATGCTAGTTGGTCTTCTGGCGACTATACTTCTTATTCAGACTATATCAAGGCTTATTGCGATATAGTTCTTCCAGAAATCGTAAACGGAACTAAGTATCTTTCTATGGACTCTTATCCCGTAAATGCGAGCGGAGAGTTAGATCAATCGTTTATGTACGACTTAGCAGTGCTCAAGCACTACGCTAAAACTTACGGCGCTCAAGCAAACGCAATTTTACAAGGTTGTGGTTGGACGAGTGGCGACAAAAACGAAGTGCCAACCGAGGCAGAATATCGTATGATGCTTTACACGGCGCTTGCTTTTGGTATGGACTCGGTAGGTTGGTGGGGTTATTCTCCTGAAAGTGAAAACCCGAACGTTATTCTTCCAGGTCAAACCCCTGTTAATATTGACGGCTCTACAAATAGTGCTTACGACGCAATTAAAAACGTAAATACCGAAATTGCAAACTTCGGTTCGCTTTACAAAACTTATACTTGGCAAGGCGTAATTATGAGTTCGCCAAGTAAAGGTGGTTGGCTTGGGATTGGTAAAGACGCGCAATACGAAGCGTTTAATAAGGTAAAGAGCGACGGTTTATTATCTAGTTATATGCTTTCTGCAAGCAATACTAATTCGTTCTCGAATATTAGCGGTTCGGGTAGTAACTACGTAGTTGGCGTTATGAAAGACGCTAATAATAACGAAGCGTTTACGGTTGTAAACTATTCCGCTCCAACGGATAACAAAACCCTTACGATTACCTTTACGCCTGAAGTAAACGGCGAATACGTAATTTACACTGCGAACGGCTCTCAAACGGTTACGATGACTACGAGCGGTTATGCGCTTACTCTCGCTCCTGGCGAAGGCGCGTTTATCGCATCTAACGACACTACGCATACCGTAACGTTTAAAAACTACGACGGTTCTGTTAACTATACGACTACTTGCAAGAAAGGCGAAACTCCTGAATACGCTGGAGAAACTCCTGTACATCCAAACGGTTTCGAGTTTATCGGATGGGATCCAGCGCTTGGCCCGATATCGAGCGATATGGTTTACGAGCCAATATTTGACGAAAAGTTTACTATTACGTTTAAAAACTATAACGGACTCGTTATAGAAGAGCATCAATTAAGAAAGGGTGAAACGCCCGTATTTGGCGGTGCAACTCCTGTAAGAGACGGTTACGAATTTATCGGTTGGGCTCCTGAAATTACAAAGGTAACGGGAGACGCTGTTTATACGGCTCAATTTAAAGAAAATCCGACCGTAACTTTCGTAAACTACGACGGAACTTTTGCTGAAAAATCTGAAAAATATGCAAAGGGTGCAACTGTAGATTATAAGCCTACGCTTGACGGATACGTCTTCAACGGATGGACTTTACAAGACGGTAGCGAATTTGTAAACGACGGCATAGACGGCGACGTAACTCTCGTTGCTAACTGGTATAAGACCGTAAGCGAAGAAAAGAGTGTTCTTTCCGCTGCTGACTTAAAAGAAAGTGTTACACTTGAACCTAATCGCGGTTATAAAGAAGAAGACGCTACGGCAAATCCAAATGCCGGTTGGTATTTTGACTCTGACTATCACGGAGTAACTGGCGCAGGTGGAACTGCTGAAAATCAGTTTGCAAACTGGGTAAAATTTACTCTCACTTACGACGGCGGAGCAGGAACAAATGCAACCGGTAGAGAAACCTACCTTATTCTTCCTGCAATTAACTATAAGTTATATTCAAAAGTAGATTTTGCATATGCAAACAACACAACTTGTATTAAAGCGCTTACTATTTATGGAATTGAAGTTTCTCAACATGGTGGTAACCACAAACTTATCAGTATCGTTACGGATGAAAACGGAACCAAACTTTACTTCCGTGAAATAAATTCTGTGGAAGGTGACGTAACCGCTAATGCGGAAGCAGTAGTTGAACTTCCAGAAAGCGTTGCAAACGGTAGCGAAGGACTTAGATTAAATATTACTGTTGGCGGATGGTTTAAATTTGCCGTTACTGAATTCCACTTAACGAAAAGAGCAATAGACTATATGTCTGAAATTAAGGGCGCTCTTGCGGATATCGAAAGCGATTCTAATAATACCGACGCATTTAACAAGTATCTTGAATTTGAGCAGTATATGACCGAATACGAAAGAGCAAATATCGAACTTTCGGAAAACTTTATAAACTTGCTTGATAACAAACTTTTAGATGCAGTAATAAATGCCCAAGCAGGTAGCGCAGAGCAAGCGTCTGCAATTGAAGATTATCGCGATTTCCACAATAGTTTAACTACTGACGAGCAAACCGACACACACAAGATTAACGTTGCTTTGGTTAACAACGTTGTTTATAAAAACTTCTACGAACTCGGCGCAGAGCAAATTCTCGAAAACGATCCTGTCGTAGATACGTCTAATGGTGCGCAAGACAGTGGCGAGCGTATTCAAACGGGTTATGGCGGACATAACACCAACTATAATACCACGTACGAAACCTACGTTCACTTGATTCAATTTGCATCTGGAGATTATGACGGAACTGTTACGTTGCCTGCAATAGATTATAATTCTTACGCAGAATCATACTTTGGCTTGTATGCTATCGTTTCGGATAGTAATACAAGTGGCATAAGTGAAGGTGTGATTACTATCAACGGCAAATCGTTTACGTTTGACCATACTAAAGGTCACAACTTTAAAGTAATTATTAGTAGTGGCGTACTTTGGATGGTTGACGATAGTAAGAATAACGCTGACGGTGGCGCTGTAGTATTAAATGCAGTCCTTCCAGAAAACGTAGCAAACGGTACGACTGGTCTTGTAATTGACTTTAAGTTTGACGACTGGGCAAAAGCAGAAGTTACTGAAATGCGCGTAACTCCGTTTGCAACAACCGAAACTACTTTTGATAACGTTCCAAGCGGTTGGTCAACTAACGGCGCAAATACAACAAAATTTGTAAGCGAATACACCTCTGCAAAGCAAAATACGTTTAATAACGCGCCATACGACGGAGCTGCCACGCTTCCTGCATTTAACTATAATGAATATAAAGAAGTTTACTTTGGTATTTTCGCAGTTTCAGCCGCAACAAGTTGGGAACCTTACGTCGGTGAAAATGGTATTATCACTATCTATGGAGAAAGTTATAATAACGTTGATCCAAGAAATGGCTCATACTATTTCAAGGCTGTTATCAGTAAGGGTGTTTTAAAGTTGATATGTGAAAAAATAAACGATAATAACCCAACGTATCCAAACGAAACAGTTCTTGAAGTTAATCTTCCAGAAAACGTTGCAAACGGTACTACAGGATTAGTAATAGACTTTAATTTCGGCGCTTGGGCACAAGCAGAAATTACTAATATGATTGCGACTAAAGTATCACAAACGATTACTACGAGTGAAATTACAAATCAGCCGTCTGCTACTGGATGTAAGCAAAACGGCGTAGCTCCAAACGATAAAATAGTTAAGTTGGATTCGTTTGTAAGTTCTTATTCTCAATCTTACTGGACACTTTTTAGAACTGCTGAGAATAACAATTTTGACGGAGTAGTATCATTTGCAAATGTTAATTATAACGATTACGATGAAGTCTATTTCGGTATGTATCTTTTGTTAGACGCTGAATCATGGGATCCATTAGCACATCAAACGGCAGTGATAACTATAAACGGTCAATCTTGGACTATAACAAGTAATACGCAGGAATATTGGTATAAAGTGAAAGTGTCTAATGGTATTTTAACCGTTGTAACTGATCAAGATGGAAACTCGGGACAAAAAGTATTAGAAGTTGCGCTTTCAGCAAGCGTACTTGACGGAACTGAAGCGTTGTCAATTAGTTTCAACTTTAGCGCTTACGCAGAAATGCAAACAACCGAAATGCACACTACTAATTGGGTTGACGCGATTGCGTAAAAACAAAGCAGTAAAATGATTTAACAAATAGTCAAGCGCTCTTGCAAAGAGTAGGGGCGCTTGACAAGTGTTTTTTAAAAAAATTTTGGCAATTAAAGTTAAATTTTATCAATCACTTAGGTAAGTTAAGCCTTCTCCTTGAGGAGAAGGTGTCCAAAGGCGACGGATGAGGTGGAAAAAAGAGAGTGGATTTAATAAGGTCGGTATGAAAGCCGTAGATTGAAGACACCTTGCTACCGAACTGCGTTGGAGACTATCTATAGGGTAAAGCCGTATAGAAAATTTGTTCACGCAAATCCCACAACGACAAAGATAGTCTTTCTATTGTTAATAAGATTTATAAAATCTTAAAAATATATGTAAAGGAGAAAATTTATGATGAAATTCATTAAAGCAACATTAAAGATATTGCTCGTAGTATGTTTTAGCATTTGCGCAATGTCTTTAGCTTTAGCGTGTGATCCTTCAAGCGAATCAAACTCGCCGAAGACCTACACGGTAACCTTTGACGCAAACGGCGGTAGCGCAGTTGATAGCGCAACCGTAAACGAAGGCGAAAAGGTAGAAAAGCCTGCTGACCCAACAAAAGAACATTATTCTTTTGACGGTTGGTTAAACGGCGAAACCGCTTGGGACTTTGGAAGCGACGTGGTTAACGCTGATCTTACTTTAAAGGCAAAGTGGACGGCTAAAACTTATTCGGTGGTATTCGTTGACTTTGCGAGTGAAGAGACTACGCTTACTTATACGGTTGAAAACGCAAGTGACTTTGTTCTTCCTGCTGTTCCAACCGCTCCAGCTGGCTACGAAAACGCAAGATGGAACAAAGAATTAGAAGATATTTTAGTATATTCTGAAACTCCTGTTCGCGTTGAAGCAGTAGCAGACGGAGTTCAATGTTTAGTTACGTTGCTTAACGAAGACGATAGCGAATTCGATTCGTTTACCGTCGCTTACGGCGATTTAATAGAAGCGCCAAGCGTAAACCCAAGCAAAGATTATTATAATTTTGCAGGCTGGTTTAACGGCGCTGACGCATGGGATTTTGCAAATGACGTTGTAAATAGCGAATTGACTTTAAAGGCTCAATTTACTGCTAAAGAATATCCAGTAGTATTCGTTGATTTTGCAGGCGGAGAAACCACGCTTACTTATACGGTTGAAAACGCAAGTGAATTTGCTCTTCCTAGTGTTCCTACCGCTCCAGAAGGTAAGGAAAACGCAAGATGGAACAAAGAATTAGAAGATATTTTAGTATATTCTGAAACTCCTGTTCGCGTTGAAGCAGTAGCAGACGTTATCGTTTTATCAGTAGAGTTAGTTCAAGTTGACGGCTCTGCAATTGACGAAGTAGAAGTCAACTATGGCGAAACTTTAAACGCTATTGAAATTATGCCTAAATTAGACGGCTATATTTTCAAGTACTGGACTTTAAACGGCGAAGAGTTCGATTTTGCTACTCCTGTTAAATCTGAAATTTCTCTCGTTGCTAACTGGTATAAACTAGACGAAACTTTTACAAAATCTGTAATTTTCTCTGCAGAAGACGTTAAAGAAAACGCAACGACGTCAACGGAATGCAGTAGTATGAATATTCTTGATAACGTAGGTTGGTACTATGATACTGATTATATAGATTACAATTTACCAGGTGGTTCTGTAGAAAAGGGTACGCTTTTAGCTAAGGTTGCTCAATTCGTATTTGATAAAGCCACAGGAACAGTAACTGTTGAATTACCTAAAATAAATTATAAGTTATATTCAAAAGTAGATTTTGGTTTCATGATGGCGGCAGAAAACGGTCTTACTAGTGTGAGTGTTAACGGAGTTTCTGTTCCTCACTATGATTATAGAACTGTAAGTGTAGTTACGAACGGAGACGTTACGACTGCTAGGTTGTATTACACAATGAAGGATTCAACTAATAGTGAATATCTTCCTGTAGATATTCCTCTTAGCCAAGCTGTTATTTATGGATTAGAGGGTATAAAGTTGTCGTTTGCGACAGAGGGTTACGCTTGGATAAAAATATCTCAAATCCACGGAACTACGAATATAATTGATTATATGCCTGAAATTAAAAGCGCGCTTGCTGATATCGAAAGCAATCCTGACGACGCAGACGCAGTAAGAAAATACTTAGACGCTGTACGTTATATGAACGAATACGACAGAGTAGCGGTTGAAAGACTTTTATACGTTACAGTTGCAGTCGATAATTTCCTTGTAAATGCAGTTGTAAACGCTCAGTTAGGTTCTGCTGCTCAAGTTTCGGCAATCGAAGAATATCGCGCATTCCATAACAGCCTTAGCGCAGACGAAAAAGAAACTGAAGAACATAAGGCAAACGTTGCAAGAGTAAACGCTGTAATAGTAATTCCTCAAACTTCAGCAATTAACGCTGTAAAATCAATTGAATCAAGCGCAAGCAACTACTCTAATGTAGTAATAAATAGCAATAGTAAATTTGCAGATTCTACAAAGTATCCATACACAACTTTCTCTTATTCAAACGGCAATACTGAAAGCGCTACGTTTACGTTAAACCCAATCAATTTCTCTGCTTACGAAGAAGTTTACTTTGGTATTGCTCACGCTATGACCTATAGTGAAGGTGGTAGTATGACAATTGCGGGACAAACGTTCAACATTACTAAGTTGGGCGGATATACGTATCGTATGAAAGCAACTGTTAAAAACGGTGTGTTAACCGTAACGGATGATGGTTCGCAGTCGGCTGATATGGTGGTTGAACCATACTTTATACAAGTTACTTTAAGTGAAAACGTATTAAACGGTTCAGAAAGTTTAGTTATTGAATTTGCTACTGGTGACAGTTACTCTTGGCTTGAAGTTACTAATATGATTGCGACTAAAATGGTACAACAGATTTCTACGAGTAAAATCGCAAATCAGCCGTCTGCTACTGGATGTAAGCAAAACGGCGTAACTCCAAACGATAAAATAGTTAAGTTGGATTCGTTTGTAAGTTCTTATTCTCAATCTTACTGGACACTTTTTAGAACTGCTGAGAATAACAATTTTGACGGAGTAGTATCATTTGCAAAGGTTAATTATAACGATTACGAAGAAGTCTATTTCGGTATGTATCTTTTGTTAGACGCTGAAGCATGGGATCCATTAGCACATCAAACGGCAGTGATAACTATAAACGGTCAATCTTGGACTATAACAAGTAATCCGCAGGAATACTGGTATAAAGTGAAAGTGTCTAATGGTGTTTTAACCGTTGTAACTGATAAAGATGGAAACTTGGGACAAAAAGTATTAGAAGTTGAGCTTTCAACAAGCGTACTTAACGGAACTGAAGCATTGTCAATTAGTTTCAACTTTAGCGCTTACGCAGAAATGCAAACAACCGAAATGCAAGCGTCAAATTTTGTTGATTTTATCGTATAGTTTATTAAAACTAAGTAAAATTTCTTAACTAATTAAACCTTATGGAAACGGGGTAAATCCACGAAATTTACCTCGTACCGTAAAATTTTAATCGTTATTGAATACGTAACAAGCGAGATATATTCGCTCGTAGAAATAACCGAGGCGTACGCGATAGTAAGCATTGAGCCTGTTATTTAAAAATAAAATAAAAAATGTGGAAATACGTTTATTTCCGCATTTTTTAAATTTTAGAATAACAATATAATAAACTATAAAAATACCGTAGGGGAGGGGCTTGCCCCTCCCTTAAGTTATAAAAATTATAAAAATTTTAATATATAATTGCAAAATACAGAGTATTTTGTTAAAATAGTTTTATAAAATTATTTTGGGGTTTTATAACGCTTTAATTTAATTATGACAAATGATTTAAGAGAAAAATTTCCCGATGGAACGCCGATTGACGAGTGGTTTTATCACGCTGAAATTCCAACGCTATCAAGTCTTGGAAAGCAGTATTTAGCAACCGACTACGGCGTTTTATCGGACGGAAAAGTTCAAACTGAAAAATTGCAAAAATTGATAGACGACGTATCTTGCTCAGGCGGTGGGGTTATCGTGATTCCCAAAGGCGTTTTCTATTCGGGCGCGCTGTTTTTTAAAAAAGGCGTAAATCTTTACGTTGAAGAAGGTGGCGTTTTAATGGGTAGCGACGATATTTCCGATTATCCCGTTTGCCAAACGAGAATTGAAGGCGAGTGTTGTAATTACTATCCCGCGCTTATCAACGCCGACTCTTTAGACGGGTTTATAATGTGTGGAAAAGGCGTTATTGACGGTAACGGCTTGCGCTCTTGGAAAGCCTTTTGGAATAGACGTAAATGGAATCCGTCTTGCACGAACAAAGACGAGCAAAGGGCAAGGCTTTTATTCCTTTCAAACTGCAATAACGCGCTTATAGCGGGACTTACTTTACAAAATTCTCAGTTTTGGACAACTCATATATACAAGTGTAAACGCGTTAAATTCATAGGCTTAAAAATAGTTTCTCCAAGCCAACCTATTCCGTCCCCAAGCACGGACGCCATTGATATTGACGTTTGCTCGGAAGTTTTGGTAAAAAACTGTTATATGGCGGTAAACGACGACGGCGTAGTTTTAAAAGGCGGTAAAGGACCGTGGGCAGACCAAAGCGAAGACAACGGTATAAACGAGCGCATTTTGGTTGAAGATTGCGAATACGGTTTTTGTCACAGCGCTATAACTTGCGGTTCGGAGTCGGTTCATAACAAAAACGTTTTAGTCCGTAGGATAAAACTTAACAAAATTTGGCAACTTATGCATTTTAAACTCCGTCCCGACACTCCGCAAACTTACGAGTATATTACGGTTGAAAACGCGCAAGGTGAACTTACGGGCAGTTTTATAAATATCAACCCGTGGACTCAGTTTTTTGACTTAAAGGGTAGGACGGATAAGCCTGTTTCAACCGTTAGAAACATAACTGTAAAAAACTGTAACTGCACTTGCGAGGCGTTTTTCAACGTTTCAAAGAGTAAAGATTACAATTTGTACGATTTTATACTCAAAGATATAGACGTAAAGACTACAAGCGACTACAACGGATACGATTCCGTGCAGAATTTAATTACTAATAATTTAAAGGTGGAAAAAATATAATGAAAAGCATAAATATCGATACCTTACACGAAGACCTTTTAAAAAAAGACCGCCTACTTTCCTTTGATGAAAGCAAAGATTATCAATCTTGGAAGAAACAAATTAAAGAAAAATATATCGAACTTTTAGGGCTTGACGAAATTGCTAAAAACGCATGCGAAATTAAAGTTGAAGTTCAAGAAACTGTAGAAACAGACGAATATACGAGATATCAATACGTTTTTGAGAGTGAAAAGGGGTGTAAAGTTCCTTGTTATTTACTTATTCCAAAAGACGGCAAGGAAAAACATCCCGTTTGCATTTGTTTGCAAGGGCACACTACGGGTTTTCACATTTCAATCGGCGAGAAAAAGTACGACGAGGACGAAATTTCTCTTCAAACGAGTACTTTTGCGCTCGACGCTGTAAAAAACGGTTACGCGGCGCTTGCTATCGAACAGCGCGGAATGGGTATTAGAACTACTCCGCGCCAAGATAGAGGTCGCGCGCTTACTTGCGGATGTTATCACACGTCAATGACGGCTCTTTTGCTCGGTAGAACGATAATCGGCGAAAGAGTATGGGACGTTTCAAAATCAATAGACAGTTTGGCTTATTTTGAAGATAAATTAAACTTAGACGATATAGTTTTAATCGGTACGTCGGGCGGTGGAACTGCTACATACTATTCTGCGTGCTACGACCAAAGAATTAAGATTGCCGTGCCGACTTGCGCCGTTTGTTCGTTTGATAAGAGCATAAGCGATTTGTGGCATTGTAGTTGTAATTATGTTCCCGGTATTGCTAAATATTTTGACATGGGCGAACTTGCAACCTTAATTGCGCCGAGAAAACTCTTAGTTTGCGTTGGCGAAAAAGACCCGATATTCTATTTGGAAGGCAGTAAGGAAGTTTATTCGGTTATAGAAAAAATTTACAAAAAGGAAAACGCTGAAAATAACTGTCGTTTTGTAATTTATCCTAATAGACCGCATTATTTTGACAAGGAAATTACCTTTGATAGTTTAAAGGAAATAAGGGAAATTTAAATGAAAGTTTTTGATAAAGCAAAATGGATTTGGGTGGATAAAAGCCCCTTAGCCGACAGTTACGGGGAGTTTTTTACAACTTTTAATTACCAAGACGGAGAAGTCGTATGCAATATTTCTTGCGATAGCGATTACGTTTTATTCGTAAACGGAAAGGTCATTGCGAGTAATCAATACGGCGACTTCGAGTGGTATAAAATTTATGACACCTTAGATATAACCGAATTTTTAAAAAAGGGCGAAAACACGCTTGCAGTTTTGGTTTGGTACTTTGGTGAGAACAGTCAAAGATATAAAAAGGCAGATGCAGGGCTTATATTTGAAGTCGTTTCAAACGGCGAAGTTTTGGCGCAAAGTCAAAAAAGCGTTGTTTCAAGATATAGCAAAACCTATAAAAACGGATTGAAAAAACTTATAACGAGGCAACTGGGTTTTAGTTTTTTATACGATTCAACCAAAGAAGACGATTGGCAAACGACGGGAAACGGCTTTATAGACAGCGCAGAAATTGATAAAAAATGCCAGTTTTATAAGCGTCCTATTGAAAAACAAATACTTTTGCCTAAGGCAAAAATGCAGGTTTTAAAAGCCGAAAATAACTATTATCTTATAGATTTAGGCGAAGAAATCGTCGGTTTACCCACCCTTTCGTTAAAAACTGAAAAACAGCAAAAAATTAGAGTTGACTGGGGCGAAGATTTGTTTGAGGGGCACGTTCGCAGAATAATCTACGACCGCGATTTCAGTTTTGATTATATTGCAAAGAGCGGTAAAAACGACTATACCAACTATATGCTTAGAATTAGTTGTAGGTATTTGGAAATTTATTCGGAAGATAAAATTGAACTCGAATATCTCGGCGTAATTCCTCAGGTTTACTCAGTAGAAGAAAAGCCTTACGAGTTGTCTAATCCGCTCGACCAAAAGATTTACGATTTGTCAGTAAACACCTTAAAAAAGTGTATGATGGAGCATTACGTCGATACTCCTTGGCGTGAGCAATGCCTTTACGCATACGATTCTCGAAATCAAATTTTATGCGGGTATTACGCTTTTGAAAATGGCAATATCGACTACGTTAAAGCAAATTTAAAACTAATTGGCGAAGATAGACGAGACGACGGTTTGTTGTCTGTTTGTTACCCTTGTGGAAACGATTTAACCATCCCGTCTTTTTCGCTTTACTATATTTTAGCGCTTAAAGAATACTTAGACCATACGGGCGATAAAGGCTTGATAATCGACTTATACGCGAAGATTTCAAGTATAATAAGCACTTTTATCGGCAATATGGAAAACGGTTTGGTATGCAAATTCGGCTTAGCCAACAACTGGAATTTCTACGACTGGACTGATTATTTAGCGAGTGAAATTTCCATAAAAGCAGATAAAATTCCCGATAGCGCAATTAATAGTTTATTTATTATCGCTTTAAAGTGCTTAAAAGAGATAGATAAAAAACTCGGTTATAATTTTAAGTACGACGACTTATTAAACGAGTGTGTCGTTAAAACTAAAAAGGCGTTTTTTGTTGAAGAGAAAGGCTTGTTTGAATTACATAGTGGCAAAGGCGAATTTACAGTTTTAGCCAACTCTCTTGCAATACTTGCAGGCGTCGTATCAAAAAGTGAAAGCGAGCGCATTTGTCAAGCAATAACAGGCGGCGAAATTTTAGACTGTACTCTCAGTATGAAAATTTTAAAATATCAAGCGTTGCTTTTATCTAACGAAGAGAAATGGGCAAGATGGATAATAGACGAAATTCGCAAAGAATATTCGATTATGATAGGTAGCGGATGTTCGTGCGTATGGGAAACTATTGATGGAGCAAAGGCGTTTGAAAACGCTGGAAGTCTATGCCACGGATGGAGCGCAGTACCCGTTTATATGTATCACGTGTTAAAAGATTATTTAAAATAAATTAGCCTATAAGTTGATTATCGGCAATTTTGATTGAAATTTTGGGGTTTTACGATATGGAAAACGTTTACGATTTTCACGTTCATTATACCTTTGACGTGCCTTTAAAAGAAAAGGTTGAAATTTTTAAAGAAGAGTTTAAAGTAACTAAAACTGAAAAATATTGCTTTTTATCTCTTCCGCATCACGCCCACGGCGACGAAGTTAAGTTTGACGCAACTCAAAACGTGGTGGGGTTGTTTTTAAAAAAGACCTTTTCGCCTAACGCGTACGCTTTTGCAGGACTTGAACATCCTACTGCAATTTACGATAAGAAAAAGGTCGGGGAAGATTTTTTAAATCAAGCGAAAACTTATATGGCGGTTGGATTTGACGGAATAAAAATGCTTGAAGGTTATCCGTCTATCGTAAGAAACTGGAATTTAGGAGTTGACGACTGTGTTTACGATAGGTTTTACGCCTATA
This sequence comes from Clostridia bacterium, assembly GCA_017396365.1. Taxonomy (GTDB): domain Bacteria; phylum Bacillota; class Clostridia; order Christensenellales; family Borkfalkiaceae; genus UBA10281. The sequence goes on from JAFQMD010000026.1 coordinate 43,673, forward strand.
TGGAAGAGAATGGTTTTCCTATCGTAATGCATATTGCAAATCCTACTGAAAACTGGGATATTTCCAAAGCGAGCGCAAACGCGATAAAGGAAGGTAGAGTTTACGACGAGACTTATCCGACGAAAAAAGAGTTGATAGGTCAAGTGTTTAACGTTTTAAAAAAGTTTCCAAAATTAAAACTGACTCTTGCGCACTTTGGATTTTTAAGCGACGATATCAAAAGAGCCGAAGAATTTTTGTCTTATCAAAGCACTTCTTTTGACGTAACTCCCGGTGGAGAACAACTTATAAAAATGAGTAAAAACTGGGATTTGTGGCTAAATTTTTGGCAAAAGAATTTGGATAGAATTATTTACGGAACTGATTTTTACGCCTTTCCAAAAGACGAAAAGTGGCAAGAAAACTTTTTGAGAAGACCGTCGTTTATCCGTTGTTTTTTTGAAACGAATGAAATGCACTCGTACGTTGACGGCGATTTTAAAGGCGTTTTGCTCAGCCAAAAAATGAGAGAGAAAATTTATCGTGAAAACTTTATAAAAATACTTGGAGAGCCTAAAAAAATATCAATTGAATTTTTAATTGACGTAGCGAGCGAATTATTGCGTTCAAATAATATAAAAAGCGATATTTTAATAGCAGACTTAAAGTATATTTTAGAAAACCTATAAAACAAAAAAAGACTAATAATCGACTTATAGATAGGTTTTTACTTAAAATAATAGATAAAAGCGCCTGCCTTTACGCATAAAGACGGACGCTTTTTATATTCTATTTTTAAAATTTTACCGCTTTGGATAAATTTTTCAATTTGTAAAAAAAAACATACAAACGCCCATAAAAAAGTAAAAATTTACAACTTGCTTTTTATGAAAAAATGTGGTATTATAGTATTGCTAAGGAGTTAATACGCAAATTTGCGAAAACTACTGCGCAAAAATAACGTTACGGCGGATGGGGGCTCAAAGTGTTACATTATAAGGCTGACGAAGAATTTCAAAGCGACGCAATGGTCGCCATTAAAAAAATTGACGACAATCGCGACGAGCAAATTCACAATCACGATTTTGTCGAAATAGTTTACGTAACGGAAGGCGAAGGAAAGCACAGCGTAAACGGCGAAGAGTTTAGCGTTAAAGCGGGCGACTTGTTATTTTTAAATTACGGTTGCACGCACGCGTTTACCGTAACCGATAAAATGATTGCCTACAACTTGATGGTAAGGGTAGATTATTTTACCAAAAACATGATAAAAGACGACAATCTTTTTTACATGCTTGCTTTAACTTCATTTGAAAAGATACAACACGAATTAAACGATAAAAGTCCGCTCGTTTCCTTTGACTACAACGAGAGAGCGGATATAGTAAATTTGTTTAAAAATATCGAAGACGAACTTTCTAAAAACGAACTTGGCAAATCTTGGATTTTAGACTCGTATATAAACGTTATTTTATGTAAAGTTTTCCGTAAAATTTTCGTTAAAGACGACAATAAAGACAACCGTATTCCACAAGAAATTTTGGATTATATTAACCAGCATTTCAACGAGAAAATTTCGCTTAAAGAACTTTCGCAAAGATGTTTTTACAATCCTGCGTATTTTAGTAGGCTTTTTAAAAAGGCTTTTAATATGGGTTTTACCGACTACGTTATGGACGTTAGATTAAGGCAATGTTGCGAATTGTTAAAAAGTAGCGATTATACCATAGAAAAGATAATTGAAGAGTGTGGTTTTTCGGATAGAAACACTTTTTACGAAAGGTTTAAAAACAAATACGGATGTACTCCGAGCGAGTATAGAAACAGGTGAGGTGAGCGCGCTTACAAAACGCGTTGACTAAGGTAATAATTTACTAAATAAATTTTAATAAAATTTAAAGACTCGAAACTTTTTTAGGTTTCGGGTTTTTTTATGTCAAAATACCATACTAAAAAGTGGAGTTTAGTATAAATATCCTATTGATAAATTTTCTAAAAATATGGTATAATTTTACCATAAATATATCTTGGGAGGTTTTTATGAAAAAATTTCTTACAAAAATGCTTTGCTCATTACTACTCGTAGCGGTTGCTTTTTCGACTTTTGCTTGTAAAAAAGACCCTAATAAAAACAAGGCAACCCTTTACGTTTACAGTTTTACCAGTGGTTTTGGTTCTGAGTGGCTTACTGAACTTATCAGTGATTACGAGGCTTTGCACGCAAACGATAAGATAGGCGGAAAGACAGGTATTCACGTTCAACCTACTACGCTCAACTCAGACGTTGGCGGTGGAGAAATGAAAGGTAGAGATGAAGTCGTTTACTTTTTGGAGCAACAAGACTACTCAAGTTTGATTGACGGTGGATATATTGCAGACATAACGAGCGTGGTTACGGGCGCAAACCCGTACGATGCTGACGGCGTAACACTTGAAAGCAAGATGTTCGACGAACAAAAGAATTACCTTGGAAGAAAGGACTCTGAAGGTAAAGTTCATTACTACGCATATCCGCACTATTTGACAAACTTCGGTATCGTTTACGACGTCGATAGATTTGACGAACAGGGCTATTATCTTATGAAAAATTATAACTTGGCAAACGGTCTTTCCAACTGTTTCTTAGGGAAAACGGGTAAAGCAGACGGATTGCCAAAGACTGACGGACCTGACCAAACTCCGAACACGAGCGACGACGGACTTCCAACCACTTACGAAGAATTCTTTATGCTTTGCGACTACATTGCAAACGTAGGTGGCGATAATCCGCTCGTTTGGAGTGGCGCGCACAGACATTCTTACTTGGCGCACTTTATCAACGCTCTTGCAACCGATTTTGAAGGAAAAGAGCAAATGCGCCTTAACTACACCTTTGACGGAACTGCTAAAAACCTCGGTAATGTTGTTGGCGGTAAATTCCAGTTTGATACAACCGATACGGTAATCGACGGAACTAACGGCGCGGAACTTGCTCGTCAAGCAGGTAAATATTACGCAATTAAGTTCTACGACGATTTATATGCAAAACCGTATATCAAAAACGACGCTAACGACCTTACTCTCTTCAGTTCAAATTACGACCATTTAACTGCTCAAGAAGATTTCTTAAAGAGAGGAGAAAATAGAAACGCTATGCTTTTAGACGGTTCTTGGTGGGAAATGGAAGCAACCGGCGTGTTTGACGATTTAGCAAGCGTAAGCGACGCTTATTCAAAAGAGAATAAAAATCTCGGATGGATGCCTCTTCCAAAGGTTACTTCAGACCAAGTAGGAAGTAAGCAAACGGTTTACGATATTTATTATCCTTTATGTATGATAAAGAGTATGCCGACTGACAGTTGGGAATATAAGTATGCCGTAGACTTCGTTCAATTTGCAAACAGCCAAGAACAACTTGCGCAATTTACTCAAATTACCAGCGCTGTAAAATCTCTTAAATACGATTTGTCGGGCGACCAACAAAAAGCGCTTACTCCATACGGTAAATCTTATTATAACTATATCAAAAAAGCGGAAATCGTTTTCCCATACGATAACAACGTTTTATTTAATAACAATCAATTAAAATTCCAGTCGTTATCAACAGACGGCAAGGTTAGTCCGCTTTATAATAGCGGAGATAGTAGAGGACTTATCGAGGCTATCGAAAAGGGCGTTTCTGCTGAAACCCATTTTGGTGGAATGTACACGTACTTCAATTCTCAAGATTATTGGAAAAGCGTTAAATAAATTTAAAAATTAAGGAACTTATGACTAATATTAGCGGTGTAAAGTTAAATAAAAAAGCACAGACCATGGATAAGGGCGCAAAGATTTTTTACGCCATTTTGATGGCTTTGCCCGTTTTACAGTTTGTGCTTTTCTACATTGTTGTGAATTTTCAATCTTTCGGCTTTGCCTTTATGGATACGGTAGAAACGACGGATAATAAAATCGTTTGGTTTTTCTCTTTAAAAAACATTACTGATTGGTTTACCGACCCGTATAAAGTAAAAGATTTATTAAATGCAACGAAAATGTCTCTTTTGTATTATGGAGTAACTCTTTGCGTAAGTATTCCGCTCGGGCTACTTTTTGCTTACTACGTATTCAAAAAGATGCCGTTTGCAGGAATGTTTAGGATATTTTTATTTATTCCTTCGATAATTCCTGCTGCTGCGTTTGTTTTAACGTTTAAATACGTATTAAACGAAGTTACGCCTATACTTTTCGGCTCAAACGCGTTGAGATTTGATACTCATCCGCTTTTTTGGATTATCTTTTACAATTTATACGTCGGCTTTGGTACGTCCGTGCTAATGTACGCAAACAAGATGTTTGATATTTCTCCCGAAGTAATCGAAGCGGGCAAACTCGACGGCGCTATCGGAATAAAAGAGTTTTGGCATATAGTTTTGCCACTTACTTTCCCAACTCTTTCGGTATTTTTGGTTACTGGTGTTGCTACGATTTTCGTAAATCAATATAACGTGTTGATGTTTAACGTCAGCGCGGAATTCGATTCGCTTGGGAAATATCTCTACGACTTGGCGTTTGAAGCCACTAAATCTGAAAGAAACGTTCCACCTGCGGCGGGACTCGGTTTAATACTAACCGTAATTGCAATTCCGCTTACTTTCGGCGTGAAATACTTGTTGGACAAATATGGTCCGTCTGAAGACTAAGGGGGTAGGTATGACTAAAAATCAAAATACGGTTAAAATAAAAAATAAACTTTCACCCCTTACGATAACGTTACTTACCGTACTCGTGGTTTACGTTGTCTTTATGCTCGCGCTCTTTTTGTGGGCGTTAGTTACCGCGAGTAAAAAATATTCGGGCGATTATTCTTCTATCGATCCGACTGTTCCAAACAATATAATTGGACTTCCTAAGGAATTTTACTTCTTTAAAAACGTGTCCAAACTCAACCAAGGCTTTGCGGATTTTACGCTTATCGAAATGGCAATCAACACCATTTTGTATTCCTTTGGCTGTTCGTTTTTAAAAGTAGTTGTTACATGCCTTGTGGCATACCTTTGCGCAAGATACGAAAACTGGTTTTCAAAAATCGTCTATACTACGGTAATCGTAACTATGATAATACCGGTAGTAGGAAATCAGGCGGCGGAAATTCAACTTGCTGAAACACTCGGACTTCGCAATCAAATTTGGGGTATGTGGATTATGAGAGCAAATTTCCTTGGGATGTACTTTCTCGTTTTCTATTCGGTGTTTAAAACCATGCCGAAAGGCTATTACGAAGCGGCTAAAATCGACGGCGCAAACGATATGCAAGTCATGATAAAAGTCGCGCTCCCACTCATTAAATATACCTTTTTATCAATATTCTTGATTCTATTTATCGAATATTGGAACGACTATCTTATTCCAAACTTATATCTTCCTAAATATAAGACGTTGTCTCTTGCTCTTTATCATCAGTCAACGGGGCAAGAATTAAACGCTCAGTTTAAAAGGGAAATGAGCAGAGTTCCCGCTTTAATGGCGTCGGTAATAGTAATTACCGTACCCGTAATCGTACTTTTCTGCATTTTCAGTAAAAGGCTTATGGGCAATTTGTCCGTCGGCGATTTAAAAGGATAAGATTCAATTTAGCAAAAACTCGCTTTTAGCGATTTAATTAAAAATTTAGGCTATGCAAACCATAGTTCAAGGAGAAATTAAATGACAAATTTAAAGAGAAAAAGCAAATATATTTTTGTTTTTATTCTTTTAATATGCGTTAGTATTCCTTTGATTTTCGTAGGGACGAAAGGGCTTGTAAACGCTGAGCCAAGCGTAAGCGTATCAAAAGAAATAAGTCAAGGTTACGCTTTTGGCGACGAGTTTACAGTTCCCGATTGTACGTTCACGGTAGGGGGAGAGAGTAAAAAGGGCGAACACTCTTTGCGCTTTCCAGACGGAAGGTACGAAACTGAGAACGTTACGACCTTAAATCAAAGCGGAAATTACCTTTTAAAATACGTTGCTACGATAGGTAAAAAAGTTTACACCAAAGAATACGCTTTTAAAGTAGGTAGCAAGTTGGCGACTTATAACAACGAAAAGACGACTATAAGTTACGGCAAGACTACTCATTTAGGGGCAAATTCTACGGGACTTAACGTAAAAATTGCAAACGGAGATTCTATTACTTTCGGGCACGTTTTCGATATGACCGAACTTACTTCGGCTACTAAAATCATAGAAGGGTTCGTAGTTCCCGAAGTTCAAAGAAAAGCCGATTTTGCAAGAATGGTATTTACGTTTACCGACGTAAACGACCCGTCGGTGCAGTTGGTGTATTACGGCAATTTCCACGACGACGTAAATTCTTACGGATTGACGTTTTTTACCGCCGCCGGTAACGGTCAAGTTCAAACGGGGCTTGAGTACGCGGGTAAATTGCACTCGGGTTCAACTCTTGGATGTTTAGTTCCGCACAGTTTTATGGCGGTTGATACGGGACTATATTACGGCGCTTATTCGCACACGTCAAATCCGGTAGTAGATTGCGCTCCCGACGCTAAACTTTTCTGCATAAGTTACGATTATCAAAGAAATCAAGCGTGGGCAGGCGGAAAAATCATTTCCGACCTTGACGATAATAATTATTACAGCACTTTATGGTTTGGGTTCCCAAGTGGGAAGGCAAAACTTACCGTAAGCGCGCTTAACTATAACGGAACACATGCAAATATGTGTTTTACGAGTATTTTAGGTATCGACTTGTCGGCTGAAAGTTTCGTTGATGAAAACGCGCCTGAAATAACTGTAAATACCGAATATGAAGAAATGCCAACGGCAATCGTCGGCGGAACTTATCCCGTACCTACGGCGAGCGCGCTCGACGAAGAAAACGGAGAATGCAAGGTAGGCGTTTCGGTTTGGTATGAATACGCAAATGAAAATAAAAAGTCTATAGATATCAAAAACGGTAGATTTAAAGTTGAAAAAGTTGGAACTTACGCGATAGTTTACGAATCTGTTGACCATAGCGGAAACGTCGCTCGCAAGATTTTATGGATAAGAGCAACCCTTTCCCAAAACGTTGAAAAACTAAGCGTAGAGATTGAGTCGGGTTATTCGACCGAAATAGAAGTAGGAACTGTTCAAAATATTCCAAACGTAACGGTATCTGGCGGTAGCGGAAAAGTTACCACGGCGTTTACCCTTGCAAACGGAAATGAAAAATTCACGGTAGAAAACGGCGAGTTTATATTAGAAAAAGCAGGCGAGTGGACGCTTACTTGTACGGCAAGCGACTACGTTGGAAGTGTTGCGGTTTCAACCCTTAAGTTGACTGCAGTGACTAAAAATAGACCTGTTATAGTAAGCGAGCCTAATTTGCCTATCGCATACGTTTCGGGCGGAACGTACCGTCTGCCACAACTTAGCGCATACGATTATACTTCGGGCGAAAAGGTTGAAAAAGTTTGTTCGGTAGAAGTTTCGTACGGCTCGGCAAGTCCTACCACCGTAAAATCGGGCGAAGAATTTACTCCTACCGTAACCGAGAGCGGTGATAAGGTAAAACTCAATTACGTTTGCGACGGTGTTTCGCTTTATCAACGTGAAATCCCAGTAATAATCGTTTTCGATAGGGAAGAAATAGGCGATACGGGTAATTTTAGACAAGTAGTCGCTACCGATAAGTATTTCTTTACCGAAAATAACGTTTCGATAGTAAATAGAGAGAATTTAGGCGGAAATCAAGGTATTAAATTTACTACAAACGAAGAAATAGAAAGCGCTAAAGTTTCGTTTATTAACGCTCAACTTGCAAATTCTTTCTCTCTCAGTTTCTTTACCATTCCAAACGAATCTAAGTTTGACGGCGTTGCAATAACTATTACCGACAGTTTAGATAAGGACGTCTCGATAAAAGTTCTTCTTTTAAAAGACGACGGACAAACCAAGTTGGTAGTCGGCGATACTCAAATTGCTTTGCTCTTTGATTTCGACGGCTCGTTTAGCGCAAGTTACAGCGTTGGCTTTAATAATGGTAAAGTCGTAGTAAATTCTGCTACTTCAATTACAGTTACTAAAACTCAAAGTGGAAATGCGTTTGACGGTTTCCCAAGCGGAAAGGTTTACTTTGATATTGAAATGATAAACGCTGAAAGTGGCGCGTCGCTATTTTTAAATGAAATTTCTAGAGTTAAAGTAGCAAACAATCAAGACAACACCGCGCCTTACGTTACAACTTACGATACCGTTAGCACAAGCGCGCTTAAAGATAGCGTTTACGTTGTTCAAAAAGTAGTTGCGTGCGACGTTTTGTGTCCTAACGTTCAAAGTTTCTTGACGGTTAAACGTCCCGACGGAACGATTGCAAAGAGCAAGGACGGAATAGAACTTAAAAACGTTGACGCAAGCGTTGATTACGAAATAGTTATGGACGCTTACGGTAAATATAGCGTAACCGTTGAAACCACCGAATTAAACTGGAGATATTCAAACGTTTCGTATTTTGAATACGCAGTTGAAGTAGTTGACGGCGATGCTCCGATTATAGAATTTAAAGGCAAGTTTAAGGATACGTTAAGGGTTGGAAATACGCTTACTATTCCTAAATTTGAAGTTACGGACGGACACTCTGCGCAAGATAAGATAGCCGTAATGATAGTTATAACTAATCCAAAAGGCATGCCGATTTATTTGTACGATAACGAAAGGTCAATCGTTTGCGAATATAAAGGCGAGTATAAAATTTGCATTTACGCGTACGACGAGGCGGGTAATCTTGCCGTGTTTGAAACGACGGTAACCGTCAAGTAGAGGTGAATATGAAATTGACTAAGAAAAAACTTTTAATATTGATTTCTATTTGCGTTAGCGTAGCGCTCGTTTTATCTGGCGTTTTAACTTGGGTTTTGATAGCAAATGGAGATAAGAGCGACAAGGTAAACGATTATAAAATACACCAAATCGAAGGAACTATTCATAAGGTAAACGTACAAGAGAGCGACGTTCCGTTTATAAAAAACGACGCTACTAATTATAAAATTTACCTTGACCAAAGCGACGAAAAACTTAAAACGCAAATCGTTAAATCTGCAAATTTCGTCGTCGAACAAATTTTAAAGGCAACGGGTGTTGAAATTTCGACGGAAGAAAAACTTCCAACCACTTTAAGCGATAAAGACTACGCTATAATTTACGGAAACAGAGATTTCTTTACTTCGGTAGGGTTGACAATGCCAACCGACGATATCTCGACGGTGGGATATTATATAAAGAGCAAGGGAAATCTCGTGTTTATCGAGGCAAACGGTGGCGATGGTTACAGAATGGGCGGATTAGCGTTTTTAAGAGAAGTAATCGGCTACGATATGATTTCGGAAGACTGTGTTATTTACGGTAGAAACCCCGAAACGATGCCTACTATGGATATAGTAGAACGCCCTGACTTTGATTATAGACAAATTTCAAACTATTACACGAGCGTTGAAATTTACGGTATGGGTATGCACTCGCATACGGATATTTGGATACCCGTAAACGGATGGGATATGCATAACACCTTGTATTATATTGACCCCGATATTTATTATGCGGAACACCCTGAATGGTATAGAGCGGATAAACAGCAAGTTTGTTATACTGCTCACGGCGTTAAGGAAGAATACGACGCAATGCTACTTGCAGTTTTTGAAGTTGTAAAAAAGCGTATGGAAGAACTTCCAGAAATAGAAAATATGTCTTTCTCTGCGATGGACGGAACGGGTATAGACTCTTGTTATTGTGAGAATTGTACTATTTACCACTCTTTATACGGAACGCCTGCATCTACTTGTATTTACTTTATGAATGATTTAAACGCTTTAGTTCAATCGTATATAAAGCAGAGCAGTAATCCCGATAGAGTAATGAACTTAGTATTCTTCGCTTATCACGATGCAGAGCCTGCGCCTGTTGAAAGACAAAAATATACGGATGCAAACGGAAAGGAAACTTGGACTGACCCCATTGCAAATTCTAACGGCGAATACCAACCGCTAAGGCGTTATAAAATGGACGCTCAAACGAGACAATTTGTAAAAGACGGTAGCGGGAACTACGTGTATGAAACCGACGCAAAAGGAAACCCAGTTTATTTAACTTGCGACGAGCACGTATATCCGTGGCTTGCTCCTATATATTCAAAATTTACTAAATCTTTTTATGAAGAAGAAAACGCTTCTTACGCAAACAACGTGTCTTCTTGGCAAGCGGTGGCAAGTAACGTTTACGTTTGGATTTACGGCACGAACTTTAAGTATTATTTGTATCCATATAACACTTGGAGTCCCGTTGTAGAAACCTATCGTTTTTTGAAAGAACGCGGTGTAAAATACGTTTGGAACCAAGCGCAAGAAAGAAATATGTCAACGGCATTTACCGATTTAAAAGACTATATCGACTCTAAGTTTTTGTTTGACGTAAACGCCGATTACGGTAAGGTTATAGATACTTATTTTGACAACTATTATAAAGAGGCGTCAGAGCCTATGCGCAAGATGTTTGAACTTATTCAAGCGCAAAGCGCGTATTTAGAAAAGACAATACCTACGATTTCGGGCGGTATTTACGACGATATAGGTAGCCCTGAGTTTTGGCCGAGATTGCTTTTAGAACAACTTAATTCTTATATTGAACAATCGTATAAAGCAGTTGAAAAATATAAGGTAACAGATCCAAAACTTTACAACGATTTGATAAAGAGAATTAAAAAGGAAAGTATTTTTCCTCGTTACGTAATTTGTACGTATTATGAAGATTCTTATCCTAACATTTACGAACTTAGAAAAGCATTTAAAAACGATTGGGTAGAATTAGGTTTTTCAGTTTATAAAGAAACGGACGGCGATATGCAGTCAGTATTCACATCTTGGGGAGTATAGGAGAAGGTAAGGAGAAAATTTATGAAAAATTATTTGAAACCGATTATGGAAGTAATCAACTTGCAAACTGAATGCGACGTCATAACGATGTCGGTTGGCGACAACGATTATGACGACAAAGACTGGGAATAAGAAGGTGATAAAATGAAAAGAAGTATTGTTAAAAACACGTTAATTTGGATTTTATCGGCATTTTTATTCATTTCCGTTTTAGGCTTTACGTATTTTAGCGCAAACGGTGGCATAAAAGTTTTTGCAACGTCTTCAATTCCTACGGGAACTTTTGAAATAGAAAACGGTACGTCGCTTAAACTCGGTAATAAAAACGGACTTAGATTTATCGTTAAGATGGACGAAGAAATGAGGAACTTCGTTAGAAATAACGATGACGTTTCTATGGGCTTTTTTATAGCGCCAAAGTCTGTAATATTGCAATACGAGGGTAAGTATTGCGAGAATAATTCCAAGTTTGTCGGCGGGGATATCAACGAAAATAAGATTTATCAACCTGAAGGCGAAACGCAATATTATTACACCAACGGATGTATAGTAAACGTTAAACCTACAAATTTTGAAAAAGATTTCGTTGCTGTTGCTTACGTAAAATATGGCGAGGAGGAAGTTCGTTATACCACTTACAACGATTCGGCTCACGGAAACTTATACGAAGTTGTAAACTACTGGATGTTAAACGGCTACGCTAACGAAATAATTGAAAGCAAAACTGAATATGGCGAAAGCGTTTACGTAAAAACTGAAAACAACGGCGGTTGGTACGGCTCAGAACAATTCCCTATCATAGTTGAAACAACCGAGCAGTATGCAAATTTAGTTGGATTAGCAGACACGGAAAACGAAAACGATTACCTTGACGTTAGCGATTTTACGGTTATTGTAAAAGATAGCGTAAATATGTCGGGTTCGTTTGCTGAAACTAATAAGCCAACAATTATAAACGAAAGCCTTTTTAACGTTAATAAACTTATATCGTTGCTTCCAGAGTCTGTTACTATGCCTGATGCAATCACTCACGTTGCAAGAATTAAAGACGCTGAAAAGGCTTACAACGCATTAACTGACGAGTTAAAAGCGCAAGTTGTAGGCGTTGAAAAACTTGCAAGTTTAGTTGATTCAGTCGAGGGTTACGATAGAATTTATAAACACGACGCTGACGACGGAAACGTAATAGCAAGCCAAGTGCCAAGCGGATATTCTTCTACTATAGGTGGCACAGCAACCACTCGTCAAGATAATCAACACGGCAACGTTTTAACTGTAAAATCTGATACTGACGGCAAGGCTGCATTACTTTTTGAAAATTTCCCTGATTTAAGTAATTACGGTAAAGTTTATTTTTACGTACGCGCAATCGGAGCATCTTGTGACCTTTATCTTTCCGACGGTACGGAAAACGAGGGTTGGGGAAAAAATTGGAAAAACACTTGGAGTTTGTCTGGACTTTGGTTAAACGACGGTAATTGGGGACTTATGTCTTTTGATTTGTCAGAATCTTTTAATGACGCAAACGGAAATCCTATTGCGGTAAGAGATATTTTTAGTGGAGACTCGTTAATGATAGGTCTTCGCACAAACGTAGCAGGCGTTACCTTAGAAATCTCTGACATTTATGCAACTGAGTATATTGGCGATAGAACAGGACTTACCTTTGGTACGTTTGCCGATTCGGGAGAAACAAACGAATATGGTACTGTTTACAATTTAACTCAAGGTTGGAGTAGTGAAAAGGATTTAGGTGTAATCAATCAAGGCGTTATGAGAAGTTCTTTAAAAACAGGACATAATGCGTTACGCTTCTATATGTATAATCCAAACGAGTCGGACGTAACTTTCTACCTTTCTGAAAATACAACTTGGGCGATAACTGACGTTACAACCTTAAAGGCAAAGGCGTGGACGGAAGTGGAAATTTCTCGTGAAATGATAATATCTAACGATAATTATTTAACTTATCTTTGCGTATCATCAGGAGCAAACACGAGCGGATGGCAAATTTCACCTATTTATTCGTGTTATATTCCAGAGAGCAAGAGGGAGGTAGAAAGTTTCTTTGGTGTTTGCACAGATACAGGAACAACAAACGGAAATGGAAAAGTTTACAATATTGCCCAAGAATCGTATTATGTATCTGCGAATATCACTAACGGTTTAGGAACACTCACAACGGGCGAGCTTGCAAACGCATTGCCATCGGGTTACGAATTCTTCTATTTCTGGATGTATAACCCGACAGACATGACTTATAATTTCCACTTAGCAGGTGACGTAAGCGGAACTTGGACTAATACGCCTACTTCAACTAAGAGTTTAACGCCAAATGCTTGGACTAAGGTTGGTATATCTGCTGAGGATATAGAACTCAATAAGAGCGGTCAATGGCACGTATATATTACTGGTGGCGATGGAGCAGGAGCTACTAAATCTGGCTGGCAAATTTCACCTATTTATGCAGGTCCTGACATAGTAGAAGAAGTTGATGAAGGTTATCTCGACCATGCGGACGTTAAAGAAACAATTAAACTTATAAATGCAATTCCTGAAAACGTTACGTTAGACGATGTATTGGCGATTGAAACTGCAGAAAATGCGTATAATACTCTTGCCGATAGCCAAAAGTCGCAAGTTACAAATTATAGCAAGTTGACTTCGGCAAAGAATACTATTACAAATATTGAAAAGGCAAATAGCGTTATTAAACTTATCGGCGTTTTAGACGTAAAAGCAGTTGACGAAGACTCTGTTACAAGGGCAAGAGAAGCTTACAACGCTCTTACTGACGAACAAAAAGCGCTCGTTACAAACTACGATATTTTAGAAGAATGTGAAAACGTTCTCTCTGCCGATAGCGAAAGACAGGCAAGAATTAACAACGTTATTACATTGATTAAAAATCTTCCAGATTCCGTTGTAATGCCTGACAACCTTGTATTTGTTACGAGAATTGAAAACGCAAATAACGCGTATAACGCTCTTTCAAATGACGAACAACAAGAAGTTACAAATTACGCTAAACTTCGTACTTTAGTAAACGCTATAAAAGGTTACGAAACTATTCACGTTCAGTCAGTTGATAGCGTAAACGTTATTCCGTCATATCTTCCTGGTGGATATTCTTCTACAACAGGCGGAACTGCAAGTATGGGTTATGACGGTTACTATGGAGATTATTTACAAGTTACTTCAACTGCAGGTGGAAATGCTGCAATTCAGTATATTAACTTCCCAGACGTAAGCGCTTACGAAAAACTCTACTTTAATATAAGAATAGTAGGCGATTCAGGTCACGTGTACGTTTCCGACGGAACGAGCAATGGCGGTTGGGGAGACTATTACAACAATAACTGGTATGCAGATGGATATTATGCAAATGACGGCAACTGGATTCAAAAAGAATTTGATTTGACAAGTAATTTTAAAGATTCAAATGGTAATTATACAGTTTCCGTATTGAAAACGTTTGCGTCAAATTGGGCTCTCGGTATTAGAGGAGAAAAAAAAGCAACTGGAATTTCGTTTGCGATTACAAATATAATCGGTTATAAACCTGACCTTGGAGAGCAAACGGAGCTTACCTTTGGTAATTTTACCGATTCCGGCGAGACTAATACGAACGGAACTGTTTATAACTTAACTCGTGGTTGGGAGAAAAATGAAGAAAAAGAAAACACAACCGACTTTGGTGCGTTTAATATTGGAATAATGCGTTCTGGATTAAGTGAAAATCATGATTCGTTACGTTTCTTCATTTATAACCCAAACAGTTCTGACTTACAGTTTTACGTTACGGAAAATGAAACGTGGGTAAGAACTGACGTTACAACGCTAACTGCTAATAAGTGGACGGAAGTAGTTCTTTCATCGGATATCATAAATTCTAACGACAACTATTTAACGTACATTTGTGTAGAATCGGGGGCGCAAACGAGCGGATGGCAAATTTCACCTATTTACTCGTTCTCTACGGGAGACGCAATAGATAAAGTTCAAGCCCGTATCAACGCGCTAAATACTCAAACGCCTAACGATTATCAAGTGGAGTTGGCTCGTACGGCATTTGAAGCGCTTACAGAAAATCAAAAGGCGTTAATTGACGTAACCAACTTAAAAACTTGTGAAGAAGCCCTTTACGGCTCGACGACAGAGTTTACCTTTATAGAAAACGGCGCAACGAAATATAAAATTTATTACGAATCTACGGCTTCATCGGCAGTTAATTTCTTAGTAGAGCAAATTGAAAATGCAACGGGTGTAACGCTTGATACGTTTATGGTCGAACCGCAAAATCTTTCTAACTATCGCCATGCAATAGTCGTAGGATGGCAAGGTAGATATGAAGACTGTTTGGAAATTTCTTACGACACAACTCGTCGAGCAGGATATGCAGTTAAATCTAACGGTAGAACTGTGTTTATCCAAGCGCACAGCGCGGACGGATACCGTTTGGCAATTATCAAGTTCTTAAACGAAGTTTTAGGCTACGATATGCTTTCGGACGATTGCGTAGTTTATTCAAAAGACGGCTCTACCGTAAACGGAAGATTTAGTATCACCGGCGCTCCGTTTGACTATCGTCAAAAGCAAACTTATATGACCGAAAGCGAAGTTTACGGTATGGGCTTACAGACAAGCGCAGATATTTGGGTGCCAGGTCCTGTTGTTAAAAATGCAGAAGGTAAAAATATTCAAATGGATATGCATAACACGACGCATTATCTTCCTACCGCAACCTATCAATCGGCTCATCCGTCTTGGTATTTCACGTTTACGGACTCGTATGGCGAATCAAGGACTGATATTTGTCCTACCGCAGGTGGAAACGCAACTGAATTTAACGCAATGGTTGACGCCTTAGCAAGCGGAATGCTCGCTCAAATCAATAGTGACGTAGAACAGAGTGAAAATATTTGTCTTTCTATTATGGATAGTGGAGATCCTGAAAGTGCAAATCCTTGTAAGTGTTCTCGTTGTCAGTTGTATGCAAGCGTTTACGGCAACGCAGGCTTTAGCGCGGCGTGGATAGAACTTATGAACGCCGTTAACGCTAAAGTAAGAGAAAGTCTTCCACAAGGCAAAGTTGTAAATATTGCTTTCCTTGCTTACCGTTTGACGATAAACGCGCCTGTAAACGACGATTTAACGCTTATGAAACGTTACGACTTTAGTTCGGGTAGCGCAGTTGAAACTGGCGAATACCTTAAGTGTGACGAAGGTGTAACCGCTTGGGTAGCGCCGATTAGCGCGTTGTACGCTGAAAACTTTAATTTTGCAGACAATGCAGACGAATTGTTAAATATCAAAAAATGGCTTAAACTTTCCGATAGCGTTTATATTTGGCTCTACGGTACAAACTTTAAATATTATATGTATCCTTATAATTCGTGGAAAGCGTCTGCCGAAAACTATAAGATTTTATACGATTTAGGCGTTAAGGCGGTTTGGAGTCAAAGTAACGAAACTGAAGCGACTGCATTTAGCGATTTAAAGGGCTATATCGACTCTAAGTTTATGATTGACGTAAATGCGGATTACAAAACCGTATTAGATAGTTACTTTACAAATTACTTTGGAGTAGCAGGCGAAACAATGCGCGCAATGTTCGATGCAATCGTTGCAAACTGCGATTCAATCGAAGAAAATAATAGCGGTTTAGGTCGTGGTATTTACGACGAACTTGAAAAAACGACTGGAAGTTGGATCTTTGAAAAAACCACGTCTTGTTGGACTAAAAGCGTATTGCAAGAGTTGGTAGATTTTTGTAACGCGGCAAAAGATCTCGTAAACGCCGACACTTCGCTTAGTGACGAGCAAAAGACTGCAATCTTAAATAGAATTACTAAGGAAAGTCTTTTCCCAAGATACGTTCTTAAAGACGTTTATAGTGTTGCTGACGATACTTTGCAGTCAGATTGTGAAAGACTTGGCGTTACTGAGACGAAGGAAACTTAAGGTTTAATTAGACATTTAAAAAGATAGGTTTTAAATCGTAGTATATAAAAGGGAGGGGCAAGCCCCTCCCCTACGAAGAAGTAGTAGTGTATAAATTTATTCTAAATAAAAACCAAAAAATTATATATTAAAAGAGATTTATATGAAGATTAAATTTTTAATTTTGGCGCTCGTATTGTCGCTTGCATGCGCTTTTGGATTTGCGTGTAAAAAACCGTCGTCCGAAAGCACGTCGGACTCTGCGTCAGAATCAAATAACTTAAAAGCGGACGTAACTATTTCCGTAAACCAAAACTGTATAGTTTTAGGCGTGGGGGACGAATACGTTTTAACCGCCCAAGCCGACGGCGCTGAAAATGCCGAATTTACGTGGGTTTTCGACGGAGATAGCGCAACGGACGTCGTTTCGCTTTTGCCCGACGGCAATTCCGTAAAAGTTAAGGGTGAAAAAATCGGTCAAACTAAACTCGTTGCTTTGCTTTCGTACGGCGAGCATACTTATTATGAAAGCGTATCGGTAACCGTTTCACAAGGCGGAGACGTAGTTTTAGTTCCAAGCGCAAACGTGGGTTTTGGCGACGACGGATACTTAGTAAGCCTTTCGACTTTAGATACCGAAACGGACGATATTTCTCTCGTTTTAGGCGTAACTGCCTATAAAAATAACAAAGTTGCGACTATTAGTTCTTTCACTTGGAAGAGTTTAGACGATACAGTTGCAAATTTCAACGGAAATACGGTTTATTCCGTAGGCGAAGGCTCGACTACGATTGTCGGCGAGTTTGTAATTTCAAACAAAACTTATCAATTAGAGATAGCCGTTGAAGTTTACAGACCGCAAATTAGTTTGGACGAGCACTTTGTAGTCGAAATTGAAAACTTGTCCTCGCTTTCACTTAGTAACGATGCTCAAATTAAGGGCGAGTATAAAAGCGTTTGTTACGACGGACAATCCGTAGGCGATTACGACCAAATTTCAAGCGAGATAAATTTAGATAAAGATAAACTCCCGAAAGAGTCTAAGGCGTTGGGTGACGGAAAGGTAATTACCTTAGAAACTACTAAGGCAAGTTATTTGATAGACGTAGATATATATACTAAAATCTTGACAACTAAAGAAGATTTCGACGGTTTTTACGTTTACGCAAAGAGCGCAAATCCTAACCCTGCTATTTGGGACGGTTATTTCGTCTTAGGTAACGATATCGCCTATAACGGCTTGTTTAAATCTAAAATTGCAGACTTAGATTCTCTTTGGTCAGCAGTTGAAGGTTTGTGGTCAAACGGCGGTCTTTACGGCTTTAAGGGTGTTTTAGACGGAAAGGGATATTGCATAGACGGTTTAAGCGTTGGCGACGGAACTTCAATGAATAGTATTTTCGGCGTTTTGCATATAGAAGGCGTTGTTAAAAATATTTCCTTTACAAACGCAAGCGTTGCGGCAAACAGTTCGCTCGTTTGCGCAGCAGGTGGCGGTAGTATTGAAAACGTTTACGTTGAATATTCGTCTATGGGTTTAGGGACTCAACACTTAGAAGCCGACGGCGAAACTATAAACAATCACAGCGCAACTTTCTTCGGTTTTAAAGAGCCTACGCCGACTGCAAATATTACCAACTGCGTTATAGACGTTTTAAACGCGGATTTTAATCCCGACGCATCAATCAAAATCGTAGGTAGTTACGACGGTGTCGCAATCAAAAACGTTTTCGTAATAGGTGGAACGGAAGAACTCAGAGAAAAATCAAACGCGACTCTTTCTTTTGAATCGGTGTATGATTTCGTTGGCGATCCAAACGCGCAAAGCAGATACAAAAAATTCGATGGTGAGTTTTGGTCTCACGCTACGAACGTTGCAATTTCAAATAACGTTTTTGAAAAGGTTAAAAATTTGGGCGTAAACTTTACCAAAGAGATTGAAAATATTGTAAAGGGAACGGCTTATAAATTTACCGTTGATAATAAATACGTCGAAATTTCAACCCAAAATACAAACGTTTCAATAAAAGGTGGAGTAGTTTCTATTCTCGATAGCGCAGAAAAAGACGAGCGAATTGAAATAGTTGCAACGTCACTCTTTAATAAAAATATTAGCACTACTACAGATTTTAAAGTAAAGGAATTAGACCTTTCAAATTTCGTTGATTTAACGGACAAAGAAGACGTTGTTTATTACGATACGACAGAGAAAAAAGTTTACGAGGCGAAGTTAAGCGAGGATATAGGCGAAACTTTATATTACGTAAACGAAGATTTTTCTGCGGTTACCTTTAATAGAGTTGGCGAAACTCAAAAAGCGATTTTTGCCGTTTGCTCGGATAAAATTTACAAAGTAAACTGTAAGAGCGTGACTAAGGTTATTTCTAAAAAAGAAGATTTGCATTACGTTCGTAGAAATTACACTTTAAGTGGCGGTCAATACGATGGCAAAATTTTAGGCGAATTCGTAATGGTAAACGATATCGACGCCACGGGCTTGGTTTTAGCAAATACCGGTATTTACTTTGAAAACGCAAGGGGCTTTTGCGGAAGTTTCGACGGCTTAGGATACACAATTTCTAATTTGACCTTAGGCGAAGGTGGACTTTTCGGCAACTTGGGAACTAACGCCACTGTTAAAAACGTAAAATTTACAAACGTAAATCTTTCAAGCGGAACTTACACGGCTTTGCTTGCAAACAGTATTTTCAACGCGACGATTGAAAACGTTACCGCTCATTTTTCAAATTACGTACAAGGCGCGCTTCCAAGAGAATGTAGCGGACTACTGTTTTGGGAAATGAGTTGGGATAGCGCGTTTATAAACGTTACTTTGGATATATCTGACTTATCGCAAGACGTTGACCGCATAGCCGATTTAACTTATAGCGCAAAAACTGCGCTTGCAAGCCTAAAATCTACTTACGATAACTTTGTAGTTATTAAAAAAGACGGCGCAAAAGATCCAAAGTTTGCCTACGAAAACGGCTGGGATTCCGAATATCAAGAAGTTGATATGGTAAGCGGAATAGAAATTGTTATAAATAACGGTTAAAAATATGAAAAAAATAATTATATCAATTTGTTTAATTTTCGCGTGTCTTTTGGGCGTTGGATGTGGGGAAGGTAGTAGTCAAAGTTCTTCGCACAGATTTGCTCTCGTTCCCCAAAAGCAAGCAACTTGCGCTCAAAAGGGCAACGTGGAACATTATAAATGTTTAGATTGCGGAAAACTCTTTGACTTAAACAAAAAGCAAATAACGTCCGTTGAAACGGATATTTGCTTAGATAATCACGAGTCGGAAGTTTATTTGGCGGTAAAAACTCAACCGCAAAAACTTTTATATAGCGCGGGTGAAAGTTTTGACACAAACGGTCTTGAAATTGTAAAAAAATGCGATAGTTGTAACGGAAAAATCGTTGATAACGGACTTATAGCCTTTTCTTATCAAAATCAAGGCGCTAATTGCTTTAGCCAAGCGGACACAAAAATTATCGCTACGGTTGACGGTTTAACTATTGATATAACCATTAGTTTAACCGCCGTCTATACGGTAACTTTCGACACCCAAGGCGGAACGCAAATTGCTCCCGTTAGCGTTGCGGACGGTGGAAAACTTCCGCTTATTGAAACCCCTGAAAAGTCTAACGAAAACGGCGAATACGAATTCGTTTGTTGGCTATATAACGGTGAAGAGTGGGACGTAGAAACCGACGTCGTACGCGAAGATATGACACTCGTTGCAAAATGGAAAGTCGTTTCGTCATACACACCGCCATACGTGCCAAATGATTAATTAAAAGTTTAGGAGATAACGATGAAAAAGAGAATAGCCTTTATAATAGGGCTCGTATGTCTTACTATATTTTCTGTAATTGCGTGCAATAAAAGTAAAGACGAACACGTATTCGTTTCTCACGCAGAAGTAGTTGCAACTTGTCAAACAAGCGGAAACAAAGCCTACTTTACATGCTTGCATTGTGATAAAATATTCGACTTGGATAAAAACGAAATAGACGAAATCCCTACCGTTGATATGTTAGAGCACGATTTTGAAATAAAACTCGGCGAACCGTCAACTTGTTCGACAAAGGGAACTATCGACCGTTACGAGTGTGGGGCGTGCAAAAAAATTTTTGATTTAAACAAAGAAGAAATTACGTCTATTGAAAAGGACTTAGACGGATATAATCACTTTGGAAACGCTACTTATTCTATCGCAAAAAAGCCTGCTAAACTTAAATATAACGTAGGCGATAAGTTCGATAGCGCGGGTATGGTTATCAGTTCAAAGTGCGAAAAGTGTAACGGCGTAATTTTAGATAATCAATATATCACAGTAGAATATCCAACGGAAAACGCAACCGCTTTTAATATAGGAGATAATAAGGTTTTCTTAAAATATCAAGGCGTAGTTTTGACGATTGAAGGAATAACCGTAATTAAACCCGAAGTCGTTTTACAAGGCGTTAAATCGACTTATACGACCACTTGTAACACTCCGATTTCATTAGACGGCATAATTTCAAGCGTTATAGGAGCGGAAATTAAGTGCGAATACATTAAGGGCGCAAATCAAATAGTTTCGCCTTTTGAACTTGAAAAGGGCGAGTATAAAGTTAGAATTTACGTAGAAGACGCAGAAAATTATTTCGGTACGGAAACGGTAGCAACTTTAATCGTAAACCACGAGTATAAAAAACGTCAAGACGAAAATGTCGTAGGGCTTGTTTGCGCTTGCAAAGACGCTGTTTTTACTATTGAAAACGGCAAGACGGTGTTTGTTGATAAAGATAATCCGTTGATTGACCTTGGCTCGTTATTTTACGGCGACGTCGATTATGCTATTTCTTCAGTAAAGAAAATAGACGCAAATAAGTTGGTTGATATCGAGGGAACGAAACAAGGTAACGTTTACCTTTATTCAAAAGATTTATACGGACAAACGGGCTTGTATCTTTCGGTAACTTATACTGTAAACGGTGAAGATTATACTGCAAAAGTTATATCTAAATTTAATAAAGTTGAATCTAAGTTGCAAATAGGAAATATGCAATATTTAGGGATTCAAAACGAATACGGCGACGTTTACTCTGTAACGCAAGACAACGGCTTGATAGAAAGCTCAGACAAAAGGCCGCTCACCGCTTTTTTCAAAAGCGAAATGCTTAATTGTATGCCCGACGGTTACGATTATTTTGAATTTTGGATTTACAATCCAACAGACGTAGATTATAGCGTTCATTTTGCAGGCGATGGTGAAAACGGTTGGATGAACTCGTCTTCAGCGGATACGTTTTTAGCAAAAAAATCTTGGACAAAAGTTACTATTTCTAAAGCCGACGTGCAAAATAACGCCTTTGGAACTTGGTATTTGTATATCTTTGGTGGAAATAACGACGGCGCAAAGCAAGAAGGTTGGCAAATTAGTACCGTATATGCGGTAAAAGCATTATAATTATTAGTAAAAGCAAGGTTTTACAAGTAAACAAATTACAATTTTGCAGGAAAAACTGCATACGGAAATATTATGGAACAGTTTATTTTAGGGCAAGGGGCGACCGTGAATTTTGATTTAAAAAATGGCGAACTCGTATCCGTCTTGCATAAAAATCAAGAGTTGACAAGCGGAAGAACCGCATTGTTTACCGTCAAAATTAGAGATAGACAAGGCGCTACTCGTCTCGTTGACGCTACTTCGTGCAAATTTCTCCGTTATGAAAACGGCGTTGCAAAATATTCTAATGAATATTTTAATGCTGAGGTTGAGTTTAATCGTTGCGTAGAAGGACTCTGTTTAAGGGTAAATTTAACAAACAAAACCGACGATTTATTCGAGTGGGTAGAAATTGCCCCTATTTTAGTCTATAACAAATTAAAAGATGAAGACGGTGGTAGAGGTGAAATCGTTTACCCATATAATGAAGGTTGTATAGTTACCGATATGGCGTACAGAGAGAGTATGCCTTTTAGATACGTCGAGCCCGATTATCCAAGTAAAAATACTTTTTCCATATTTCCTAATATGATTTTCGCTCAGTTTATATCTTATATCACTAACGGCGTCGGCGTATATATGGGTATGCACGACCAAGAAAGAACGACCAAACATATAGATTTTTGTTACTGTGGCGACGGAATAAAAATCTTTTTAAGAACTTATTGCAACGCAAATTACGGCGAAGATTATAAAATGCCTTTCGATTTTGTTTTAAAGACTTTTGAAGGAAAGTGGCAAAAAGCAGGAGATATTTATTACGACTGGTTTAAAAATAATCTTCCAAAAGGTCTTAAAAAGATTTCTGAAAACGAAAAATTGCCGAAGTGGTACGGAGAGTCACCTATAGTCGTTATTTATCCGTTAAGGGGTATAAACGACACCGATATGAGCGATAACGGAATGTATCCGTATAAAAACGCATTGCCTATTTTGGAGAATATTGTAGCCGAAACGGATAGCAAGGTAATGGCTCTTTTAATGCAATGGGAGGGTTCTGCGCCTTGGGCTCCACCTTATCAATGGCCACCGTACGGCGGAGAAGACGAATTTAACTCGTTTGCCGACGAAATACATAAAAGGCAAATGCTTTTAGGACTTTATTGTAGTGGATTGGGTTGGACACAACGCAGTAAAATTGATAATAGTTACGATAAAACTGCTGATTTTGAAAAATTAGGGCTTTTAGACGGAGTTTGCGAAAATTCCGACCAAAGCGTAAAAAGCGTTATTTGCACTTCGCAAAGAGACGGGTTTGACCTTTGCCCCGCGAGTGAAAAAGTAAAGGATTTATTAAAAGAGGAATATCAAAAAATTTGCAACGGAAAAGTTGATTACGTTCAGGCGCTTGACCAAAACCACGGTGGAAACTCGTATTTTTGTTATAGCGATAGGCACGGACACGTTCCTGCGCCTGGAAAGTGGCAACACGAACAAGTAAATAAGTTGCTTTCTTTAATTGATAAAAAGGGCGCTATTTTTGGGTGTGAAAGTTCTGCCGCAGAGCCGTTTTTATCACAACTTCCGTTTAGTGATAACCGTTTTGAACTAAATTATTACGTGGGAAAACCAACTCCGATTTATTCGTATCTTTATCACGAGTTTGTAAATAACTTTATGGGCAACCAAATTTGCGCAATGCTCGAAAAAACCGAAAACAATTTTACTTATAAACTTGCGTATTCGTTTGTGGCTGGGGATATGTTGACTCTCGTTTTGGGTGGTAAAGACAAAATCTTACACGCTTGGTGCGATTACGTCGAGCCCATAGAAAAGAACGTTGATAAAGCGTTAGCGTTAAAATTTGTAAAAACTCTAAATGCGTGGAGACAAAATGCTGGGAGTAAGTTTTTACATTATGGTAAAATGGTTGAGCATAAAAAGATAAAATGTTCGACTGAAAAGTTCTTACTTGAAGACGGCAAAACGTATTTAGTAGAAAATTCTCTCTTGACTTCGGCTTATAGGTGCGGTGAAGAAACTGTTCAGTTTATCGCAAACTATAATTTAACCCCCATAGAAGTCGAATTTGAAGAAGAATTTGACGTATATTGTGATTATAAATTAGAAAACGTAAATCGTGGCGTAAAACGAATGGCCGTTGAGCCGTTGTCGGTTGTAATGATAAAAATATAGGGTGATATATATGAAAAAAGGAAGATTTACTTTGCCTGCGGACAATTCGCTTGGCTCAAAAACTGAAGAAATAGCAAAGAGATGGGGTTCTGACGCTGTTAGAGATTGCGACGGAACGGCGCTACCTGATAATCCAAAGAGATTTGGAAAAGTATATAACACTTATTTTATCGTTCGTGGGGATAACGAATGGGGAAGACTTCACTCAGAAGAAGCGCAGAGAATTTTCTTACTTACCGAAAGGGTTTTAGCAACTGAAGAAACTGTAAAAATTCAAATAATGAACGGTTTTTTGGCTGACGAATTTGAGCCTGACGAAACCTATCTTGACAGATGGGAAGTTTACGATAGAACTGAAGGCGTTTTAGTTAAAGACTGGTCTTACGACGCGAAAAATCAAGTCGTAACGATAAGCAACGTAAAAAAATTCCACGAATATACCGTTTCGTTTTTAGCAAGAATAACTTGGCACCCCGTTCAAATTTACAACTACTTAACTAACGAGTGGACTTGCGAAAAACAACTTACGTACGATCCCGCCTTTCCAAACACGAAAGAATATATTAAAAGGCATATGGAAGAGTGGTGCTTGGCAAATCCAGACACCGACGTTGTAAGATTTACCACTTTTTTATATCAATTTACACTTATTTTCAATCATTTAGGCAAGGAAAAACAGGTTGAATGGTTTGGTTACGCCCAAACAGCAAACCCTATACATATAGATAATTTCTATAAAAAGACGGGCATAAAACTCACGGCGGAAGACTTCGTCGACGACGGTCATTACAATAACGTTTTCCGCACGCCGACTGAAAAATTTAAAAAATATATGGAATATATTGAAGAATTTGTAAGTTCTACGGTAGCCGAACTCGTTGAAATTTGCCACAAACACGGCAAAGAGGCTATGATGTTTTTAGGCGACGACTGGATCGGCGCAGAGCCTTACGGCGATTATTTCAAAAATATGAATTTAGACGCGGTTGTAGGTTCGGTTGGCGGTGGCGTAACCGTAAGAATGCTTTCGGAAATTCCACACGTCAAATATCACGAAGGTAGATTTTTGCCATACTTTTTCCCCGACACTTTCTTTGACGGAAACGAGGAAAACGCAGTAGCCGAACTTAACAAAAACTGGCTTACTGCAAGAAGAGCGCACATGCGAAAACCGCTCGATAGAATGGGCTTTGGCGGTTATTTATCTCTCGCTGCAAAATTCCCTGCGTTTATTGATAGAGTTGAAGAAATTGCGGATGAATTTAGGACGATTTACGACGCAATAGACAATAAAAAGCCGTATTGCAGGCTTAAAGTTGCTATTTTGAATGCTTGGGGTAAAAAGAGAAGTTGGATGAGCCACATGGTTGCTCACGAACTTTGGTATCAGTCTATTTACTCGTATCAAGGCGTTTTAGAATCGATTTCAGGGCTTCCTGTTGACGTTGAATTTTTATCTTTTGAAGATGTTAAAAAAGGAGCGCTTAAAAATATCGACGTAGTTATAAACGTGGGTGACGCTTATACTTCGTTTAGCGGTGGAAAGGCTTGGCTTGACGAAAAATTGCAAACAACGATAAGAGAATTCGTCTATAACGGCGGTGGTTTTATCGGCGTTGGCGAGCCTACTGCAGTTAGCGCAAACGGAAGATATTTCCAACTTGCAGACGTTTTGGGCGTTGACGAAGAAATAGGATTTACTCTTTCAAACGACAAGTACAATATAAACAAGGTCTCTCACGAACTTACTGCTGATATGACCGAATTCGACTACGGCGAAGATAAGAAAAACATCTACGCTTTAGACGGAGCAAAAGTTTTAGATATTGTTTTTTCAGACAGATTTAAACGCGCTGTAAACGTTGGCGAAGTTAAAATGGCAGTAAACGATTACGGCAAAGGAAAGAGTTTTTATATAACGGGTATTCCTTATTCTCTTGAAAACAGTAG
Source organism: Clostridia bacterium (assembly GCA_017396365.1). Taxonomy (GTDB): domain Bacteria; phylum Bacillota; class Clostridia; order Christensenellales; family Borkfalkiaceae; genus UBA10281. Next base: position 70,047 of record JAFQMD010000026.1, read on the forward strand.
GCTTTTATATAAGGCTATGTGTTACGTGTCGGGCAAGGATATAAACGTGTGCTATTCGTCAAATCCGCTTACCGAATGCAACTATTATCCGACGAGCAAAAAGTATGCAATCGTAAATAACAGCGACAAAACGCAAACTACCGAATTTTACGATATGTCGGGCAATAAGTCGATTATCGAGTTAAAACCTATGGAAGTTAGATGGATTAACGGATAAGAGGTAGTTTGATTAAAATTTTAAGCAGCCGACAAAAATTCCGTCGTCTGTTTTTAGTGAATGTGTATATGCGCAAACATTTGATAAGGAACCGATTTTTAAGCATTTTTAATATGGTAATGGTCATTGTTAAAAATGGCTCTATCACAACTCGTGACTGATATTAAAGGTTTATCTACTTCGCAATACTATTCTTTTTACGGCTTTTTGCAATTCCGATTATGAGCAAGGTAATTCCCTTGCAAAAATCTCGCAAAAATCCCGTCTTGCTCGTATCTAACCCTTTAAATTTAATCAGTCATACGTTGTGACATAGCCTTAAAATAAACTATATAAAATAAAAATTATTTAATCGAGGGATTAATATGTTCGAAAAGAACACGGTTAAAGCAACTGAGCAAGTAAAAAAAGAACGCTACGTCGAGTGTTATCAACAAGACGGAAAAGTAAAGGTTTTGTTCATTGGAAATTCAATTACAAGGCATGAGCCAAAGCCTGAAATAGGATGGGATAATGACTGGGGTATGGCGGCATCTTGCCGTGAAAATGATTACGTGCACGTTGCAGTAAGGTTTTTGGAAGAAAAGTTTGGAAAGATCAATTATTGTGTTGCAAACTGCGGGCATTGGGAACTTAATTATTATAATGACAAGATGATAACCGATTGGCAGAGGGCTAGAGATTTCAATGCCGACATAGTTGTTGTGCGCATAGGGGAAAATATTTGGAATGTTAAGGATAAATTTATGGAACATCCAATTGCCCCGCATTTTGATAAAATGATTAAATATTTTGCTATAAATCCAAACGCAAAAGTAATTGTTACAGGCTTATTCTGGAGATGTGTAGAGATTGAAAGTGCAATAAAGCACGTTGTAGAAGAGAATAACTATACTTTTGTTTGTTTGGAAGATTTGGGCGATGATTGTAAAAATATGGCAATAGGGCAATATTGGCACGAGGGTGTAAGTGTGCATCCGGCTGATGAAGGAATGAGAAAGATTGCAGAGAGAATAGTTGAAAAGATATAGGGTATAAAACGATTAATTAACATTTAAAAGCAAAGAAATTAAAGAAAACGGTGTAATGAACTGCGACATAACTTTTGCTCTTTGACGATTTCACTTGTTGGGATTGTGGAGAACTAATAGGGAAGATAAGTGACGAAGCAAAGGAAGTCCTGCGCAAAGCAAACAACTAACAGTAATAATCGAAACCCAAAAGGATAATATTTACAAAAACAACGAGGCGATTCGCAAACGGTTCAGTGCGAACGCCTCGTTTGTAAAAACCTATTTGTCGATTAGGTTTTGTTTGGTTGAAGGCGTGTGCTTGTCTGGCGGAGCTAAGCGACGCCACTTGTTCAAGACAAGCACACGCCTAACACTACTTTTGCGAAAAAAGTTATAAAAGGTATTGACATTAGCATAGAATTGTGGTATAATTCGACCATAATAAGAATATAATATATAGGAGAAATTGTATGACACAACCATTACCAAGAATATTACCAGTTAATGAATTAAAGAATACGGCAAACATTATGAAAACTTGTAAAGAGAGCAAAGTTCCTATAGTTATAACAAAAAACGGATATGGCGAGGCTGTTCTTATGAGTGTTGAGTTATATGAGGAAATGTTTGCGAAATTGCAAGCAGCGGCTCTTATAAATGCAGGACTTGAAGAAATCGAGAGCGGTGCAGAAAATATCAGTGGAAAAGAGTTTTTTACACAAATGAGGGCTAAATATGGAAAGAAAATTTAATTTAAATATCTTTCCTTTGGCGCAAAATGATATGGAAAATATTTTCAAATATATTGCAGTCGACCTTGCCAGTCCTATGGCGGCTAACAATTTAATTGACGATTTTGAAAACGCATTTGAAAATATTCGTTTATTTCCAGAAAGTTGCCCACTAATACAAAACGAATACGTTAAAGATAAAACGCTTAGAAAATTCGTGGTAAATAATTACATAGTATTTTATAAGGTTGAAGATTTTGAAATTCAAGTAGTAAGAGTTATTTACGGTATGAGAAACTATAAAGATTTATTGTAATAATCACATAAAAAAGCCCTTTGCAAGCAGAGTTGCAAAGGGCTTGAATTGTAGCCTTTAGCGAAAATTAACCACCACTTGAAGTGGTGGTATAAAAATCTTTGATAAATGGTGTATTTTTAAAACACTTTGTGATACAATATAAAAAAAGAAAATTAGGGGTAAGATATGATAAAACCTAACTTAGAAGAAAGACTTGAAACCATAGTAAATAGACTTAGAGACTTACGCATTATAAGCGACGAGCGTTTACCCGTTTTATATACCGACGAAATCGGCGACAAGACGGTTTTGCCAACCGATAGAAAAAACTGGAAAACGTTTGACGAGCCTTATACTATTTACGAACAAGAAAAGTATTTTTGGTTTAAAGCGAACTTTAAAGTTCATAGACAAAACGAACATCAAAAAGCATTTTTTTGTTTAGATACTCATTTTGACTGGAATACCAACTCTGCAACTATTCGTCCGCAAGGTATTTTTTACTTGGATGGAAAGATTGACCAAGGTGTTGATATAAATCACGGCGACGTTTTAGTTGATGACGGAGAGCACGAAATTTATATCATTTTCTACTCGCATACTTTTAACCGTTATTTGCCTATGGATTTTTCGATTAGATATATAGACGAGCGAATAAACGGCTTATACTACGACTTATTAGTTCCTTTTCAATCTTTGAAGATGCTCGATAAAAAGTCAAACGACTACGTTTTATCTATAACCGCGCTCGAAAAAGCCCTTAATCTTTTGGATATAAGAAACGCTTATTCCGAAGATTTTTACAACTCGATTGAAAGGGTTAGAGAGTTTTTGAAAAACGAATATTTCGGCAAGATTTGTTATTCAAAACAAACGGTAAACTGTATTGCTCACACTCATATCGACGTTGCGTGGCTTTGGGATTTGGATCAAACAAAGCAAAAAGTGGAAAGGAGTTTTTCTACCGTATTAAAGATAATGGACGAATATCCCGAGTATAGATTTTTTATGTCGCAACCCCAACTTTTCGATTTTTTGAAAGAGAGAAATCCCGAACTCTATAGTAGAGTTAAAGAAAAGATTTTGCAAGGAAGATGGGAAGTTGACGGCGCAATGTGGGTTGAAGCAGATTGCAACCTAACGAGTGGGGAAAGTTTAGTTCGTCAAATTCAGTTCGGAAAGAGATTTTTCAAGGAAGAATTCGGTGTGGATTGTCAAGCGGTATGGCTACCTGACGTTTTCGGTTATTCAGCGTCTTTACCGCAAATTATGAAAAAGAGTGGGCTTTCTACTTTTATTACCGCTAAAATCGGTTGGAACGATACGAACCGTATGCCATACGATATTTTTAACTGGAAAGGTATAGACGGTAGCGAAGTTTTGGCTTACTTTTTATCTACTTGTTGGTGCGATCCTAGAAACGGCGTTTACGATAACACTTACACGACCTACACCGCTCCTATAAACGCAATGCACGTTTTAGGCACTTGGAATAGATTTCAACAAAAAGAATATACCGATACGGTAATTATGAGTTACGGTTGGGGCGACGGTGGCGGTGGCCCTACGAGAGAAGACGTTGAGGTTGAAAGGAGACTTTCTTACGGTTTACCGGGTATTCCAGCCACTAAGATTGAGTCGTTTAAAGACACTTTAAAAACTATTGAAAATAACTATAATAAAAACGCCCAAGAACTCGGCAGAAAACCCGTTTGGAACGGCGAACTTTATTTTGAATATCACCGTGGAACGCTAACGAGCGTACCTGAAGTTAAAATGAATAACCGAAAAGGCGAATTCGCAATGCTAAACGCCGAACTTTTCTCGGTTTTATCAAATAAACTTTTCGGTAAACAATATCCAAAGGACGAACTTGATAAAAAATGGAAACTTTTACTTGTTAACCATTTCCACGATATTTTACCGGGCTCATCAATCGGGGACGTTTATAAAGATAGCAGAGAACAGTTTAAAGAGATATTTGATTTTAGTAGTGGCGCTATAAATTGCGCAATGGATTTACTTACGGCAAACGTAAAATCAAACGGTGGAATTTTGGTTTTCAATCCCAACGGTTTTGTTGCGAGCGGAACTGTAAAAAGTGGCGATAAAACGCTTATAGCCAAGGATATTCCTGCTTTTGGCTATAAAGTTATAGATGATAATTACTTGGATAACGCCGTTTTAGTCGGCAATAAAACGCTTGAAAACAGTTATTATAAAATAACGTTTACACATAGTGGCGCTATAAGTTCTCTCTTTGATAAAAGAGAAAATAGGGAAGTCGTTAAAAAGGGACTACTGTTAAACCAAATGGTTGCGTATCAAGACACCCCGTTCCAATATCACAACTGGGAAATGACGCCTTATCACAATCAAAATTCTTGGGTTTTAAATGACGACGCAAAATTTGAAGAAGTATTAGACGGCGATAGAGCAGGTTTTAAAATTACTAAAAAATACGGAAGTTCAATCATAGAACAAACTGTGTATTTGTATAACGACGGCATTGACAGAATAGACTTTGTAACCGACATAGTATGGAAAGAAAAAGACCAACTTTTAAAGGCGATTTTCCCCGTTGAAATTTTATCGAGTTCAGCAAGGTACGATATTCAATTTGGACACGTAGAACGCGCAATTCATTCAAATACGAGTTGGGATAGCGCAAGGTTTGAGTCTGCAGGTCAAAAGTGGGTAGATAAGTCGGAAAACGACTACGGCGTTGCCATTTTAAACGACGGAAAATACGGCTTTGGAGCGTTTGACGAAGATATTTCAATGACTCTCGTTAAATCGGGAGGTTTCCCGTTTGACGACGCAAGTCAAATTATTCCTACCTTTACCTATTCGATATTACCGCATAAGCATTGTGGCGTAAACGGCGGAATAGTTGAAAAGTCCTACGTTTTAAACAGACCTTTTGTTGCAACTAAAATACGCAATAACGGTAGTGGTTTATTACCGAGTGAAAATTCATTTATAAGTGTAAAAACTAAAGGCGTTATTTTAGAAACTGTAAAGCAAGCCGAAAGCGGAGACGGAGTTATCGTCCGTATGTACGAGGCGTACAAAGAGAGTAAAACCGCAAGCGTTTTAGTTGGCGAAAATAAAGGCGTTTACCTTTGCGATTTAAGTGAAAATACGCTTGAAAAGTTGCAAGTTGTAGGCGGCGAAGTAACTTTCAAAATTAAGCCTTTTGAAATCGTAACTTTAAAAATTGTAGATAAAGTTTAAAGAGTAGTTATTATGGAAAAATTTTATTTAAACGGAAAGTGGAAAATTCAAAGTAACTCGTACGATACCGAAGGGGACGTTCCCGGTTCAGTATATTCAGCGCTACTTAAAAACGGACTTATGGAAGACCCTTTTTATAGGGATAACGAGGCAAAAGCGCTTGCCGTTATGGACGAGGATTTTACTTTTTCAAGGTCGTTTAACTATCAAAAGAAGTCGGAAAGCGTTTTGCTCGTTTTAGAAGGCGTAGATACTCTTTGCGATATATATTTAAACGATAAGCACGTAGCATATACCGACAATATGCACAGGACTTACTTTTTTGAAGTCGCTCACCTTTTAAACGATGGCGAAAACCATATAAAAGCCATATTTCATTCATACGACGCATATATAAAAGCTAAGAGTAAAGAGAGAAGATTGACTGACGGCTCGTATGCCACTATGGTTGGTTTTCAATACGTTCGTAAAGCCTTTTATATGGGCGGATGGGACTGGGGTCCTATGCTCCCAGACGCAGGATTTTGGAAAGATTTATACCTTATAAACGGCGATTTGCCGAGAATTACCGACGTTAGAATTTTACAAAAACATTGCGACGGAAAGGTTTTTCTTACGGTAAACGCGACCACGAGCCGTCCTGCTGAAGTTAAAATAATGGTCGAAACCCCAAGCGGAGAAGAGATTGAAGTAAAAAGCGGAGAGCAAACCCAAATAAAAAATCCTAAACTTTGGTGGCCTAACGGTTACGGCGAGCATCCGCTTTATAAAGTTGTAACGACGTGTGTTTTTAACGGTAAAACGGTTGACCAAAACGAGAAAAAGATAGGTCTTAGAACTTTAGTTATAAGTCGTGAAAAAGACGAGTGGGGCGAAGAATTTTGCTATAAAATCAACGGCGTAAAAATCTTTGCGTTCGGCGCGGACTATATACCCGAAGACAATATTTTAAGTAGGCTAAGCCGAGAGCGTACCCAAAAACTAATAAACGACTGCTTATTTGCAAATTTCAACTCTATTAGAGTGTGGGGCGGAGGTTTTTATCCGCACGATTATTTCTTCGACCTTTGCGACGAAAACGGAATTATAGTCTTTTTAGACCTAATGTTTGCGTGTGCGGCGCTCCCTTGGACAACAGAATTTATTGATAATATTACCGCTGAAATTGAAGATAATTTAAGGCGAGTTCGCCATCACGCTTGCATAGGCGTAATTTCTGGAAATAACGAGATTGAAGAGCAGGCATCTGTTCAAGGCTGGTGGAAAGAAGATGAAAAACAGGGTTATTTAAAGATTTTTGAAGATATTATACCTAAGATTATTGAAAGGGAATGTCCTGAAATTTCTTTCGTTCCGTCCTCTCCGTCGTCGCACGGCGGTTTTGTCGAGCCGACTAACGAAAACGTGGGAGATAGCCACTACTGGCAAGTTTGGCACGGATTTTTGCCGTTTTCAGAGTATAGAAAACACTATTTTAGGTTTTTGAGTGAGTTTGGTTTTCAGTCTTTCCCAAATATGAAAACCATTGAAGAATTTACTTTGCCCGAAGATAGAAATCCTTTTAGTAGAGTTATGGAATTGCACCAAAAGAACGGCTCTGCAAACGGTAGAATTTTAAGCTACTTAGCGCAAACGTATCTTTATCCAAGCAAAGTTGAAGACGTAGTTTACGCGTCGCAACTTCTTCAAGCCGAGGCTATTAAATACGGCGCTGAGCATTTTAGACGCAATCGCGGTAGATGTATGGGCGCTTTATATTGGCAGTTGAACGACTGTTGGCCGGTTGCAAGTTGGTCTAGTATTGACGGTTACGGAAGATATAAGGCTCTCCACTATGAAGCCAAGAGATTTTTCGAGCCTATACATATCTCGTGCGAAGAAAAGGGCGAATATACCACTCGCCAAGCTATAGTTGACGAAAGATATTACGACTATAAAACTACTGCTAAAATATTTGTAAACAACGACACTTTAAACGACGTTTCGGGAACAGTAAAATGGCAACTTTGTAATGTTAGCGGAACGGTTATTCAAAAGGGCAGTCAAGAACTTTTTGTAAAGGCGCTTTCTTATTCGAGTTTAGACGAACTTGACTTTAACAAGACGGACGTAAAGAGTAATTATCTCGCGTTTTCTTTTGTAGTTGACGGTAAAACCGTGTCGTCGGGCTTGGTTTTATTTACAAAGCCAAAACACTTTGATTTCGTTGACCCTAAGGTTGAAGTTGAAGTTATTGGCGGTCATATAAAAGTAAAGGCAAACGCGCTTGCTAAATACGTGTTTATTTCAAACTAAAACGACGATTTGATTTTGTCTGACAATTTCTTCGATATGGAAAAGGGTGAAAAAACTGTAAAAATAATTTCAGGCAAGGCTGAAAACCTAAAAGTAAAGACTGTTTACGATATAAGGTAAAATTACAAAAAGAGCCCCTATAAGCCGTTTAATCGACTTATAGGGGCGTTTTTTGTTAGAGTGAGCGTTTTTTGTTTAGTCTTTTTTTAGAATAATCTACTATTTTTACAGGTAAGCGGATTGAAACCGTTCTTAAATCGCCGTAGATTTGATTGTATAAAGCCGCCGCCGAACTGTATCCTATTTGGTAGGAGTCTTGTTCTATGACGTAGGGTTTTACGAGATTTACTTCGGTGTATGAAAAGTCGTTGTCAAATACCATAAGTTTAATATCCTTTGGAATTGATAACTTCATAGAGTTTAACGCCGAAATAATGGCGTCGGTAACCGCTCGAACGCCGGGGCAAATAATAACTTCGGTTTTTGGGTTGTTTTTTACGTATGACGTTACGCCGTTAAAAATTTGCTCGTAACTAAAATCCTGTATCGTTATAACGGAGTCATTTCCTTTTTTTCCGTAATATTTTTCAAACCCCGTCAAAAATCCGTTTAATCTTTCGCCGACAGTAGTTGCAAGCGACGTTGGTGAAGTTAAATAAAGTAAATTTTCGTGCTTTTTAGATTTTAAAAATTTAACCGCTTCAATCATTGCGTTGAAGTTGTCTGTTGAAATGAAGGACGAATTTACGTTTTTAAAATACCTGTCGATAACCGCAACCGGATACCTGTTTGACGCTAATTTAAGAAGTTCGGTATTTACGAGTTCGTTGTCGATAGGGAATAAAATAATGCCTTTTGCGTCGGCAAGGTACGCTGAGTTTACGTATTGAGACTCTTTTTCTAAACTGCTTTTAGATAACTTTATGGAAACGTCCATAGTGTGCTCGTCGCAAAAATCGGTTATTCCGTTTAGAATATTTTGCGCGAAAACGGTTTTTAAAGCGGGTACGATAAAATATATTTTTTTTACGGATAATGGGGAGTTTTTATCCCTTTTTTCTTTTTTTCCAGTTGTAAAATAGCCTTTGCCGTGCACTTTTACAACTATATTTTCTTCTATTAGTTTATCGTACGCAAGTCTAATCGAACGCCTACTCGCGTCGAACTTTGTGGCGAGCATTCTCTCGCTCGGCAACTTTAAATCGGGCGCGTAAGCCGATTGTTCGATAATTTCGTTTAAAAAATTGAGCACCTGTTTGTAAGGTCTGATTTGGCTCATAAAACACCTCTTTTCTGTGATTATAACACCGATAAAAAACAATGTCAATCATATTTTGAACCAGTTAGACCACTTTTTTAAAAATCGCCCTTGATTTTTTTCTCGACCTATTGTAACATTGTAGTGTGAAAAAGAAAGAAATTTTTGAACCAGTTAGACCACTTTTTGCATGTAAACCTTGATTTTAATCGCAAACAATGGTATTATACCATTAGTATAAATTTTATTTATAACTAATGCTTGCTGAATTTACGGAGTTTTCTTATGGCTGATAGATTAAACTTAGACAAAATTGACGCGCACGTTAATATTGATTTTGAAAATCGCGTCGTTCGTTCGCTTAAATATAGAGGCGTTGAACTTTGCGCGAGAGAAAGCGCCGTATTTAGCGTAAGGCTTACAGATAAAACGGGCAAGACGGTTGATTACGATTCTACCAAGGCTACCGCCGTTAAGAAATTGAAATTTGACGGAGAGTACGAGCGTTATGAGTTTTGCGGTTTTTTAGAAGATTTTTCAGTTATCGTTTTAAAAAGGGATAACGAGCAAGGTTTTGACTTGCGTTTTGAAGTTAAAAACCGCACGGAGAAAATTATAGAGCACGTTGAAGTTTTACCTATAATATTTAAGCCCTTTGAAAAAAACGGTGGAATCGGCAAGTTATTGTTTCCTTATAACGAAGGCGCGTTAGTAGAAGATAACGACCTTCGCTCCGTATCGCATCTTAAGTACGTAGAACCCGATTATCCTACGATAACTGCGTGCGGGCTTTTCCCAAATATGCTTTGTTCTCAATTCGTGGCGTATTTATTCGGCGAACACGGTCTTTACGTTGGAGCGCACGACGAAGTTCGTTCGCCAAAGGCTATTGATTATTTTGCCGTTGACGACGAAAAGAATATAAAACTTCAAATTAGGCTTTATTCAGGTAAAGGTTACGGCGAAGATTTTGCTATCGATTACGATATGGTATATCGCTTTTTCGACGGTGACTGGCACGACGGGGCGGATATATACAAAATTTGGCTTTATGAAAATTTACCAAACGGGCTTAAAAAGATTGCCGAAAACGCTAATTTACCCGAGTGGTACGGCGATTTTCCTATAATTTTAACGTATCCCGTAAGGGGTTATAACGATATGGACGAAATGACTCCTAACGAGTTGTTTCCATACGTAAACGCGTTGCCGTACGTTGATAAATTTGCAAAGGAAACGGGGGCTAAAATAATGGTGCTTTTAATGCACTGGGAAGGAACTGCGCCTTGGGCCCCGCCTTACGTTTTCCCACCTTACGGCGGTGAAGAAGAATTTGATAAACTTTTTGACGCGTTAAAAGAAAGGGGACACCTTCTCGGCGTTTACTGTTCGGGATTTTCTTTTACCGAACAAAGTAACGTTTTACCGTCGTACGATTGTAAAGAAATTTTGAAGGACAAAGAGACTTTTAAGGCGTTTTGCGCAGGTCGTGACGGAAAGGTTGTAAAGAGTACGGTTTGTACGGGGCAACGAAGCGGTTACGATATTTGCGTTGCATCGGATAAAGGCAGGGAGATATTAGACCAAGCCTACGACCCACTCTTTGCAAAAAAACTCGACTATATTCGAGTTCTTGACCAAAACCACGGTGGAAGTCAGTTGTTCTGCTTTTCAAACGAACATAACCACGCGCCGTGCGTCGGGGCATGGATGACGGTCGAAATGCAAAAACTTTTGACGGAGTGGAATAAAAAGGCAGGTAAGACTTTACTCGGATGCGAGAGCGCGTCTGCAGAGCCGTTCTTGCCAAACTTACTTTTTTCAGACAACCGTTTTGAACTCGTTCATTTTATAGGTAAGGCAGTTCCTTTGTACGCTTATCTCTATCACGAATTTGTCCATAACTTTATGGGTAACCAAGTAAGCGGACTTTTACTAAACGCAAGTTACCTTTACAGAATGGCGTATTCTTTCGTGGCGGGGGATATGCCGACTATCGTTTTAAACCCAAAGGGATTTATTCAACAAAAATGGGGGCAGCGTGATTTTAGTGAAGTTCCCGTTGAAAAAGACGTTCTTGCTTTTATAAAAAATATGCGAGATTTTTATTTGGAAAACAAGCAATTTATGTGTTACGGAAATATGATTAAGCCACTTGCATACAAGACGAATAAGATCGTTTTCGACTGTGAGTACGGCAGAACGTATGAAGATTGTGAAGTTTTATCTACCGCATACGAGTTTGGCGGACAAAAAATACAAATTTTTGCAAACTATAATTTAATTGCTAAAACAGTAGAAATTTGTGGTAAAGAGATTGAAGTTCAACCACTTTCCATAGTAAAGATAAAAATTTAAAGACTAAGGAATAGATTTATGGCTAAAGTTATAACCGTTTCAATTTTGGGAGTTGGCGCTCGCGGAGGCGAAGCTTACGGAAGATACATACATGCGTCTAAAGACAGGTTTAAAATTACCGCGCTTTGCGACGTGAACGAATATCGTCTTGAAAAATACGGCAAAATATTTGAAGTCGATAAAGAGAATAGATTTTTAAACGAAGAAGAGTTTTTTAAAGAGAAGAGAAGCGACGTGTTGCTTTTGGCTACGATGGATCAAATGCACGTTCGTCAAGCGGTAAAAGCCATTGACCTTGGCTATGACCTTTTGTTAGAAAAACCAATTTCCGACGATGCCGAACAGTTAAAGATGCTCGTTGAAAAAGCAAAGGCAAATAACAGAATGGTAATGGTTTGCCACGTTCTTCGCTATACGACTATGATTAGAAAAATCAAGAGTTTGTTAGATAGTGGAGCGATAGGTAAACTCGTTTCTATGGACCAAACCGAAAACGTATGTTTTTGGCATCAAGCGCACTCCTTCGTTCGCGGTAACTGGCGCAATAGACAGGAAACTACGCCTATGATAATGCAAAAATGTTGTCACGATTTAGACCTTATTCAGTATTTTATCGGCGCGAGATGTAAGTCGGTTGCGTCAATGGGGTCGCTAGCATTTTTTAAGCCTGAAAACAAACCCGAAGGCTCGGCTGATAGATGTATTGATTGCAAATATAAAAACGAGTGTAAATACAGCGCTTATACCATTTATTTGACCGACTGGATAAACGGTGGAAAGCAGGAGACTTTCCCGTATAATTTGATTACCGACGTTTTGCCACTTACGGAAGAAGCGATAATCGACTCTCTCAAAAATAGCAAATACGGCAGATGCGCGTTTGCGTGCGACAACGACGTAGTTGACAATCAAACGACTATTATGCAGTTTGAAAACGGCGTTACGGCAACCTTAAAAATGGAAGGTTTTACTGCAAGGGGCGGAAGAGATTTTAGATTTTTCGGAACTGAGGGCGAACTTGAACTCTATGAAATCGAAGATAAAATTATTCTCCGTAGGTTTATGGAAGAGCCCGTCGTTTGGAAGATTAGCGAACTCGTTGACGAACTCGGCGGTCAAGGCGCAGGCGGACACGGCGGTGGAGATTACCGCATGATAGATAGCCTGTACAATATTTATTACGGCGATAAGTTTAGCGCGGATTCTTCAATAGAAAATTCGGTAGAGAGCCACTACATAGCGCTCGGAGCGGAAAAATCAAGATTAAACGGTGGAAAACTTGTATTTTTGACTGATTACAGAGATTAAAAGGGGAAAAAGATGTCATATAAAAGACTTTTAGCGTGTTTATCACTCATAATTTGTCTTTGCGGTTGCTTACTTGGGGCAGGCGCAGTCGCTTTTGCCGAAGAGCCGACTTTTACAAAGGTGATAAATACTAAAGTTGAAAAATTCAATAACGAACTTGACGGCTTGCTTAGACTTGATAGGGGCACGGGTATTATAATTCACCTTTCAAATACCGATTATATGGACGGTTACGACGGTTGGAAAGAAGGTCAATGGAATTGGAAAAACGCCGAAGAACCGCAATATGCAAATCCTACTTCGGTCGATTTTACTAAAGAAAATTACTGCAATTTTATTTTCGATAAGAATTTAGAAGAATATAACTTTGAAGAGTATATCTTTTTCGACGGCGTATCGCTCAAAGAATTTAAAGTTCAGAACCCCTATAAGATAGTAGGAAACAAAAGGGCGCGCCCAAATACTTTTTGCATAGATTTTGCAGATACTAACCACGTGTTAAATAGCGTTAACATGATTGAAATTAGAGAAGGTTGTCAACTTCCTACTCTTTCTTACGCTTGCCGTAATTTACAAGAGAAGTCTTGTATTGTAATTGAAGAAACTATAAAGTTCGTTAAGGATTCTAGCGGAAACTGGGTAGAGTATTTTGAAGGTTATAAAGAGGGCGTTGAATATCAAGGCACGGAAAAAACTTTCAATCTTATTCTTGACGATACCTATAAAGGTCATACTGCGGTCGTAGCAGACGCATATACGGACTTCTTTATGAAATATCAAATACAAGGCGAATATTTAACCCATAGAGCGCTCGTTACGGCAAGTAACACGGCTAAGGGAAATTTAATAGTTTTAAGCCTTGTAAACCCTATAGACTCAGCCGAGTTTAACAAAATAAGGTTAAAAGTTTACGTAAACCACGAAGTTGTTTTAAACACGTACAATGCAAACGACGTTACGGCTACAAGCAAGGGCGAAGTTTTAGAAACGATTACGGTTGCCGGCGGTCAGTTTTCTTATATAAACCTTTCCAGCGTACTTTATAAAAATGCGGACGGCAGAGTCGATACTATAATTTTTGAATGCGCTGAAGATTTTGTCGTTGAAAAAGACAATGGAAACGGCAACGTTATAAGAGATACTTTTTTCTTTATAACTTTAGGCGTTGCAAATGAAGATGAAGTTACTTCAGAATCTTTCAAAATCAATCAAGATAACCAAAATTACTCAATTTCGCTTACGTTTAATAAAGACGGCGACGTTTTAAGCCAAGACTTAGATTTAGACAAAGTCTTATTAAACGGAGTTAAATTTAGCGAGATAAAAACTGTGTGTCAGGGCGCAAGTTGTTCATGGCAACCGCTTAAAACACTTTTTAAAATAGTTTTAAGCGTTCCAAAAACTTACGACGGTAACGGAAAAATTATAAACGCCGACAAAGATTACGCAGGCAATAGTTTGACCGTGTTAAAGGGTCTTACTTTCCCTAACGGCGACGTTTTACAAAAAGATTATTCTTGCCACGCTTACGCCAACGAGATTATCGTTGATAGTCAACTTACAAGTTCTTACGGTGAGATAAACGCTCAATCGGTTTATTACGAATACGTAAAAGACAGTCAAAATATACACTTTGCAATTTCTTTTAACAAAAACGTAACGTCGATGCCGTATTATCACGCAAGCCAAATTGAAAGGTGGCGTTCGACAGAGCCTACGCTAAAAAAGTACGGCTTATACGACGAAGGAACTTCTAAAATATACGTTGACGGCGGATTTAAGAGTTCTCTTTTAAATTCGATAGTTATTAACGGAAAAACGATAGGCGAGTGGCACGCAAGCGACAAAACGGCGCTTACAAACGTTCAAGTCCACTACGGTAACTCAGGACTTGCTAATTTAGACGTATTTATCGAAAAGGTTAGTCCAAACACCTATGACGCGATAGATTTGCTTTTAAAGAGCGGAAACGGAATTACTATAGAGATAAAGTCTGGGTTTAAGTTTATGACGAACGTAGAAACAAAGCAAGATAAAACTTTCGTTTTGACGGGTGGAAAATTTATTCAGCATATAGAAAATTCGCAAATTGCCGTTTATTTTGACGGAGAAAAGATTGAAAACGGCGCTACGGTAACTGTAAACGCTCCGGTTGGAAAGGGTAGCGTTTGGGTTGAAGGCGTAGGGGACTATCAAATTTCCGAAAGTGAAAAAGACGGTAAAAAAGTATTTACTATAACTTACGGCGAAGATAAGACGTTTACCTTTACCGTCGTTGAAGATTACGACTTAGGCTCTAATAACGGCGCGTGGTTGTGGGCTTTACTTGCAATTATTCCCGCGCTTTTGGTGGTTACCGTCGGTGTTGTATTGATTTTAAAAAAGAAAAAGGCAAAAGGAGAGACTGATGAAAAATAAGGTTTTTAGCAAAGTTTTGATATCTTTCCTTTTGGCTTTAACGATGTTTTTGTGCGCGAGTTGTTCGCCGTCCGCTTCAGGCTTTAATTATCAAAAGCAAAGTGACGAACTTATGTATTTTAAAAGTTCTGACGAAGACTTAGATTTCTTTTTAAACGATTATTTTAAAAGGCACTCGGGCGTTATAGAAAACGGGCTTGACCAAAAGGTAAACAGCGTAACTGCCGGCGTAAGCGCAGTTCAGTTCTTTTGGCAAGAGTGGAACTCTATGTCTTATTACTGGCACAACAGCCGTGACGGTTACGATACGGACAGAATAGAAGGCATAAGGAAAATTCTTTCTAATATTCCCGTTGACGATTACGGTTACGTATGGCAAGAAACCGACGCTGTTAGAACTAACGATTCAACTGTAAATACGGGCGAGCACCGTATGGGTTGGCCGTTCCCAACTTCTTTTAACGTTTCGGGTAGTACGAGTTGGGATTTTAACGCAAGTTCGGCTGAAAAACCTTGGACGGTTGAAATCGTTAAAAATAGCCTTGCGCAAAACGACGAAAACGCTCGGATTTTAAACAATTTGTTTTTGACTAACGTAAACGACGTTGAAAGCGTTGTTTTCTGTTCTCCTGTAGCGCCTACGATTGCGTATTATTCTCCGCTTTTGGAAATAGACCTTCGCATGTATTCGTCGGATTGTCAAAACATAGACGATATTATCGTTCATTATCAAACGACGAAAACGGGCAATTCAACGTGGAAACAAGTGTCCGTTAAGGAAAAAGCGTTTATCAATTACGAGTTTACCCCTGCATACGAGCATTTGATTTTCTTACCTATGTATGCCGAAGAAGACTGGGGCGCAACCGTTGATTGTAAAACCTACGTAACTAAACTCAAAGTCGAAATTAAAGCAAAAGAAGGAATTGAAATTAGCGGTAGATTCGGGCTAAATTACGTTCGTTCTACTTTTGATACAAGACACTCTAACAACAATTCGATTTTTATTTCTTCTCTTAGAAACGACTTTGATTACACGGGCGATTTAGAGTATTTAAAAGAAAATATTACAAAAGCAAGAAAAGCCATAAATTTCTATATGCAAATGTACGACGAAGACAGGCATTTAAACGACCAGTCCTATCTCGTTGGACACGATTCCGACAAAACGGGCGACGATAAGTCGAAAAGAGTTGCAAAATCACTTGCAAACGGTTACTGGGATATATCGTATATGACTAAATACGACTTCCAGTCGAATATGTATTTTTACAAAGCGCTTAAGGACTTAGCGTATCTTGAAACTATACTTACCGTAAAAGGTATAAGCGTAGATAAATCTTTGGCAACGGTAAAGACGGCGGATAGAAATTACGTCTATGGCGAGAGTGAATATACGCATACGAGTCAGACTTTGACGAGCATTGCAAACGCAGTTTTAGCCGAACTTAGAAAGTCGATTAACGACTCGGATAAAACTGGCTTTTGGAATGAAAAAACGGGTAGATTCGTTGGTGGGTATAGCCAATCAGAGCAAAAATGGTACGACTATGGATACGTGATGTGGAACTTAGAATCTATTTATTACGGAGTTGCAACCGACGAGCAAGCCAAGTCTATTATGGAGTGGATTAACGGCGACAGAGTAGTTGACCAAGATAAATACGGCTCGCAAGGAAAGGATATTTACTATTATGAGTTTGCTCCGAGAGTAAACACTTACAGTAGCGAAGAACAAAACGACGGCTCAATCTTTAACGGTTCGTACGAAAACCCGTCTTGTATTTACGGAGAAACGCAAGTTCAAAACGGCGGAGCGATTATGTACGTTTCTTTCTTTGATCTCGTTTCAAGGGTAAGAACGCTCGGCGCGGACAATGCGTTTGAAAGACTTGAAGAAATTAAAGACTGGTACGGCAAAATATACGAATATTACAAAAATAGCGATAACTATAACAAAAATCCCGATAGGTTTTACTGGGATTATTACGAAAATAGTCAGTGGAAAGGTAAATACGTTCCACTTCAAAACGGTGTAAAAGGTACAAAAGAGAGAAGTATAGGCCCTAACGGAGTTTTGGGTATTGACGGCGAGTTTTTGGAATCGTTTTTAATGATTTCGGCAATACCGTACGGCTTTTTCGGTTTAAGCGCGTCGGGTGGTAATACTTTAATAGTAAACCCAAGTGTTCCAAAAGGCTTAAAATACTGGGGTATGGAAAACCTTTCGTTTAACGGCGTAAAATACGATTTAACCGTGTTTAAAAACTCTGCGAGAATAGACTCGGTTAGGGGTAACAGTAATGGCTTAAAGGTTAAAATAAGCCTTTCGGCGAAAGGAAATAATCCAAAGGTTTTTGTAAACGGTAAAGAATATAGCGATTTCGTTTTAGAAAACGGAAAAGTTATAGTAAGCGTACCGCTTAAATCTGTGGTTGTTGAAGTAAAATAATGCGGATATCCGCAAAAGGATAAGGAAAGATGAAAAATTTAAAAAAAGTTACTTTATTTATCTTGTGTATGATAATGACCGTAACCGCTGTTTTGTCGTTTTCTTCTTGTAAAAAAGCAGAGAAATACGAAATAGTCGTTGCTTGTCAATCTGAAGACGCTGAAAAAAGCGTTTTAACCCTTTTGAAAGCAGAATACGAGAAGAAAAATCCAGAAGTTCAAATTACCATTAAAAGTTTTACGGGTAAAGACTTTGAAAACTATATGCTCGGTATTGCTCAAAACAGAAAGGGCTCACCGCATATTATTTGGACGTCGGACTCGTATCACGTTAGATGGGATAAATATTTTGTAGATTTAAGACCTTACTATGAAGCGAGTGAAGAGACTTATTACGACAATTACTATACTTCAATGCTTCATACCGCTGCAACTAACGGAGAATTTAAGCCTACCAAAAATTACAAAGGAACTTGGAACGGCGAATTAGACACGGCAGACGGACACGAACAGTACGGCAGTCAGTCTGAATTTGGTATTTACTATGCTCCAAGAGACTATAATAAGCCTGCCGTTATATGTAACTTAGCCCTTTTCGATATGCTTGATAAGCAATACGCAAAGTATTTCGGCGCGCCCGAAAAGACCACGACTCAAAGACTTAATGAAATCGTTGCGGGAACGGATTGGGATGATATAGACGATTTGTTTACGTTTGCAAAAATAGTTGCCGAAAGAATAAACGCTATCGTTGATAAAGCGACGGAAAAGATTGAAAACGGCGATTTTACAAGTGATGACGTTGACGCAGAGTCTTTTTGGAAAGTTAAAACGGCGCTCGACTTAAAACTTAGTTGGGAACCGTCGTATATGACCATTTTAACCGCTCTCGGCGTAGATAACGTAGTAAAATCCGACGGCTCTTTAAACGTTCAAGAAAATCAAGCGATTTTACAGTCTTTGCACGATAAACTCTACGCTGTAAATAGACTTTGCTATTCTGACGTTGACGACACTAATTTCGGTTCGGGTTACACTATGATGAAAGTGGTTTCAAGACCTGTAATTATGGCGTATGCTGAAAAGTTTGAAAGTCTTTACGCAGAATACGATTCGACTTTACAAACGATAAAAATTCCTACGAGAGCAATTGCCGCAGGTAACTCGGGTTATGCAATCAACAACTATTACGCAAATCAAAAGGCAAAATCAAAGTTTGGTCAAAAAGGATACTTAGACCTTTGTTGGGATTTTATAAAGTTCATTATCACTAAAGACGGACAAGAAGTCGCAGGCGCGTCGGGAAGTAATATCCCCGTACTTAAATCTCTTTACGACAAAAATTCTAACGGTGGGAAAGAGCCTGCATGGAGACAAGTTGCCTCTATGCAAGGAATGAATCACAACGCTTGGGTAGAAGGCGAAGAACTCAAACAAGACTGGTTTAACATTTACGAAGCAACTCTCCGTGACGGTCTTAAATCTAAGTTTGAATCTTTCTTTAGAAGTTTCCAAAAACAAAACTATAACGAAGGAAGTTTAAGCGCGCTTATTTTAAATCTTGAAGACGCTTGGCCGTCTGATTACGAAGATTATCTTAAAAAATAGGATTACTTATGAAAGGTGTTTTTTCAAAATATTATACGCCTGAAGGAAAGTTTAGTTTTAAGATTTTAGTCAAAAAGAACTGGGTTGCATGGACGTACTGTATTCCCGTAGTTTTGGGTATATTGATTTTTACTATTATGCCCGTAGTTACTTCGCTCGTCTATGCTTTCCACGACTACGATCCAACTATTCCTGCGGATCTCGGCAATCAACTTTCAAATGCAGGCTTTCAACATTTTATAAAAATCTTTACTTGGGGTAAAGGCGGTCTTTTAACCGACGTGTTGTGGTCGCTATTTATAACGTTTAGATACGTTATCATCAGTTTGACCTTACAAATAGTTGGCTCTTATTGCGTTGCATTGTTTTTAAATCAACAAACAAAAGGTATTCAAGCGTTTAGAATAGTCTATTATCTTCCAAACCTTATACCTGCAGTTGCAGGCACGTTGCTTTGGAAAGAAATGATGGCAACCGACGGTTATTTTAATATAATTTTAGAATCTGTCGGTCTTCCTGCGTTTGACTTTTATAGAAACAAAGCGACGGCTATGCCAACACTTATATTTACTGGTATTTTCTCTTGGGGCGGAACTGCCGTTATGTGGCTTGCCCAAATGCAAAACGTTCCTAAGGAAATGTACGAGTCGGCAAATTTAGACGGCGCGAACTATTTCCATAAAACCTTTAAAATTACTATTCCTATGACTACGTCTATGCTTTTCTATATCGTCGTAACGAGTATTATCGGCGGTATTCAAAGTTTCTCTAACGTATATCCGCTTTTGGAATTGTCCGAAGAGTTTAGATTTATCGTTGTAATGATTTATCAGTATGCGTTTGAGCCTGACGTAAGGAATTCGCTTAGTATGGCGTGCGCGCTGTCTTGGGTATTGTTTGTAATAATTGCAATTTTAACTGCTACGATATTTAAGACGAGCAAATGGGTTTATTACGGGGAGGAGGTGTAATATGACAAGTGTTATAAGACAAAAATCTCCGTCTGTAAGAGCAAAAAAGATAGCGTTTACAAGTACTAAATATTTCTTTTTGGTATTGTTCTCTATATTTTTCGTATTTCCCATTTACGCGCTCGTAATCAACTCGTTTATGCCCGATATACAGTTCCAAGGCGGAAAATCGCTTTGGCCTACTACTTTTTATTTCGGCGCGTATTTAGAGATTTTTACGGCGGCGTACGTAAAATATTTTTTCAATACGATATTAGTGTGCGTACTAAACGTAGGTGGCGTTTGCTTTGGCTCTGCGCTTACAGCCTACGCGCTTGCAAAACTCGATTTCTTTGGTAAAAACGTACTTTTTGCTTGTATTATGGGTATAGTTTTGCTCCCGAGCACCGTTTTATCAATTCCACTTTTAATCATTTATAAAAACTGGTTTAACTGGGGCGGAACGCTCTATCCACTTTGGGTTCCTATGTGGCTTGGTGGCGGAACTATGAATATATTTTTAGTCCGTCAGTTTATGCGCGGTATTCCAAATTCTTACAACGAAGCCGCAAGTTTGGACGGGGCTACGTCTTTCCAAATTTTTTGGATGATAGTTCTACCACTCGTAAAACCTATACTTATTTATCTTGCTGTAACGGGTTTTATCGGTAACTGGAACGACTTTCAAGGTCCGCTTATGTACGTTGCCGACGCTGAGAATAACTGGACGCTTTCGCTAGCCCTATATTATGAATACGGCATAAACTCGGGCGCGGCGGATAAAAATTTGCCAAACTCACAAATGGCTGTTGGCGTTATGATGATGATTCCTTGTATCGTTTTATTTGGATTTTTCCAAAAACAAATAATGGAAGGAATATCGGCTGTCGGAGTAAAGGGGTAATATGGATAATAAACAATGGTTTAAAGACGCGAAATTCGGCATGATGATTCACTTTGGGCTTTATTCTCTTCTCGCAGGGGAGTGGAAAGGTCAAAGAATGGATATGATTGCCGAGTGGGCGCAGTCGTGTTTTCAAATTCCAATTAAAGAATACGAAAAACTTATGGATGCTTTTAACCCTGTGTTTTTCAGCGCGGACGAGTGGTGCGATTTAGCCGTTTCGGCAGGTATGAAATACATAGTCGTAACTACAAAGCATCACGAGGGTTTTGCGCTGTTTGACTCAAAGGTGGACGATTACAACGTAATGCATACGTCTTTTAAAAGGGATATTATTAAAGAACTTTCAGTCGCTTGCAAAAATAGGGGGCTTAAATTTGGCATATATTACTCGCAAGAACTCGACTGGCACGAAGAACACGGTGGTGGATATACCGAAACGTTTGAAACGAATCAAGGTAAACCGTGGACTAATTTTTGGGATTTTCCTGCTACGAAAAAGAATTTTGAAATTTGTTTTAGAAAAAAGACTATACCGCAGGTTACTGAACTTTTAACAAATTACGGCGATATCGACCTTATTTGGTTTGACACACCGCAAGATATTACAAAAGAGCAGTCTGTAGAACTTTATAACTTGGTTAAGAAATATCAACCAAATTGTTTAATAAATTCGAGGATAGGAAACGGAATGGGCGATTACGGCTCTTCTGGGGATAACGAGACGGATGCAAATAGCGGAGGTATGCTTTTTGAAGTTCCTGCAACACTCAACGATACGTGGGGATATAAGTCATACGACCAAAACTGGAAATCTGCTGAAACCGTTTTAAAAATTAAAGAAGAGTTAAACGGTAGGGGAATAAACTATCTTTTAAACGTCGGACCTGACGGACTGGGTAGAATTCCTGCTCCAAGTGTAGAGATTTTAAAATCGCTCAACAAAAAATATGAAGGAGAAAAAAGATGAAACAGACAAGAAAATTAACTGGTTTTCTTAAAATTGCGCTTTGTGTGTGCATGGCGTTTTCTATTTTCGGCGCGGTGTTTACTTTCGTAGGTGGTCAAAATTCTACTGCCAAAGCCTCAGCTACGGATATTACCGGCGTAAGCGTTACAACGGAAGTTCTTATGACTGGCTATACGCATTTAGAGTTTTCCCTTGTTACAGGGGGAGCATCAACAACTCCAAAAAGTGAAATTACAAGTTATTGGAACGACCATCCTGAAAGGGCAACTTCTAACGATAACTGTGATATCATGGAATACATCTATGTAAATGGTGTTTCGACTAGAGAGTTGTCTAATACGAATAAAACAACCAACAAGTATGTGGGAACAGGACTTGCAGACTCTGCATTTCCGCTTACTGCAGGTACTATGTATGCCCCAGTTTCGGTAGAAATTTGGTCTAATGGAATTATTAACTTAAAAATATTAAATACATTTACCAATCATCAAACTTGTATGGTTACCTTTAAAACGGGTTTTAAATATACTAACGCTAACGGTGAAATATTAACTTTAAACAAAGACGTTTCTTTTGGATATTTGGAAAGAACGTTTAAAGAAATTACAACCACTGATATTTCGACTTCATTTGATATTGAAAACTGGCACAATGCTGAAAGTGACGGATATACTTTTTTAAACGTTAAACACGATATAGCGCGTTCTGGCAGAGATTGGCAAACGTCGTCTACAGATGAAATAATTTGGTATAACGGAGTAGATCCGTTAGAGTATATCGTTATAACTGATGGAAACGGAAATTCTGCTACTGCGAGGGCTTTTTATTCTGAAGACACTAATAGGGTAATAGTTAGAACCAACCCATCCTTTGGCGCAGTCGTTAAACTTAAGCAGTCATGGGTTGGAGACGGTAATTTTAATATTACTTTTAAACCAGGTTACAGGTTTTATACTGGCGACAATACGGCTGTTTGTCTTTATAAAGAAATAACGTTTGGTTTTGCTGAAGTTGGAAATACAACGTCTTGGTCATCAAAATATACTCTTACGTTTGATGGTACGGATATTTCGCGTGTTGTATGGAAAAATTTTGCAATTGGCGAAATCCCTGAAGTCCCAGCAAAAAATGGATATATAGCAGAAGGTTGGGCAATCGACGGCGTAAATATAGATGCTAATACGGCGTGGAGTTATTCGGAAAATAAAACCGCAACTGCTGTTTATACTAAAGACACTAATATAGACGTGACGGATACCATAACTATCACACAAGACGATTGGATGAGTGGAAGTCCTACGGATTGTAAAACGTTCTCCATAAGAGTTAAAAATGATAATGGCGAAGGTTACCGTTACGAATATCTTGTAGCAGATTCTTCAATTCAAGGTTATTGGAATAATAACGGGGCGACGTACACTAGCGCAAACGGTGACGTTGACGTGATGGAGTATTTATATTTCAACGGTGAATCTGCAAGGTCGCTTGTGAACAAAAATAAAAATGGACAAACTTCTTTCAGCGGTACGACTTTCCCGTTTAGTGCGGCTGGGGAATATGCGCCTATAGCAATTGACACCAACGGTTCGTTTGCAAAAATGATGGTTTTAAATTCGTGGATGCCACAAGACGGATTTATTATAACTATAAAGAGCGGATTTAGACTTATTTTAAGTGATGGAAACGTTATAACTACGTCATCTGACGTTATGTTTAAGTATGCTAATGGTGCTATAACGAAAGTCCAGACATACACTCTTTCTTTTGACGGTTTAGACGACACTTTAACAGTAGTAGATAATCAACCTATTGGCACACTTCCTTCAGTTCCAGAAAAGAGTGGATATACTGGCGTTTGGCAAATAGACGGCGAAGAAATTACTGCCGATACCGTATATAATTATGGTGCGAATAAAACGGCAGTCGCTGTTTATACTCAAAACGTAGAAGAAATAGACGTAACTGAAACCATTTCACTTCAAAATACAACGTATTCGAGCATTCTTTCGCAGTTTAAAATTCTATTAACTCCTAACAGTGCTTTAACAAGTAACAACTGTTGGAATATTCAAGGTTGGTCGTCTACTTTAACTGCGAATAATAACGGCGTAGATATAATGAACTATATCTACGTTAACGATCAAAATATCCGTACGCTTTCAGATGATAACAGAACGAACAATACTTATCCCGTAGGCTCGGCAACAGGATGGCTTGCAAACAGCGATCAGTGCCGTCCTGTGGTAGTAGAAACGAATTCTGATGCAGTTTACGTAACGGTATTAAATGCGTTTACAGACGATTCGACGAACTATACTATAACGCTTAAAGCAGGTTTTGAATTATTGCTTTTAGACGGAAATATTGCTACGCTTAGCAAAGACGTAAAATTTAATTACAACGCAGGCGTTATAACGCAAATCAAAGATTACACCCTTTCTTTTGACAGTTTAGCAGAAATGAAAACCGTAACTACTGGTGAAAAAATCGGTGCACTTCCTGAAATTGCCGACGTTGACGGCGAAGTTGTTCTTGGTTGGGCTATCGACGATACGCTTATAAACGAAAATACAATTTGGAATTATTCCGAAAATAAAACTGCAACCGTTAAATATGCAAATAAGTATACGTTGTCTTTTGACGGTTTAACCGAAACTTTAACCGTGAATGAAAATTATCCTATCGGCGAACTTCCGGAAGTTCCTGAAAAAGACGGTTGCGAAGGTTATTGGACTATTGACGGCGAAAAAATTACGGCAGACACTTTATTCGCCTACGACGAAGACAAAACTGCAACCGCTGAGTATCAAAAGGATATTACCGATACTTTCGCTTTAGATCACCAACCAGGCTTCGCCGGCGCTGACACAGAAGTTGTATTCGTTGCGATGGTAGATCCTTCGAGTTACTTATATACAGATTCAACTGTAAGCGGTTATTGGAATCTTTATGGCGCAGATTTAACGAGTAAAAATAACAACGTTGATATTTTGGAATATATTTGTATTAACGGTGAAACGGTAAGGAATGCCGTAACTAAAAACACAAATAACGAAACGAACTATAAGGGAGATGCCGGTGTGCTTGCTAACGGTGGAGCCCATGCGCCCGTATTTGTAGAAACGACAAACGCAAGTGGATTGTTTATTCGAATTTATACGGGATATTCAAATAACTATTTTGAAATTACCTTTAAAGCAGGGTTTAGGCTTATTGATGCCGATGGCGTAATAGTTTATTTAACCGAAGACGTAACCTTTAAGTATATAAACGATGGCACAAACACAACGGTTGCTAAAGGCGAAATAACCGATGCGGACTTAGACAACCTTGAAGGTAAACAAGTTACGCTTAAGAACGGCGAGGAAATCTATTATAGCGAAAGCAAGCGTGTGTTAACTCTTCCTGCTATTGATAACGTCGTTGTAGACGATGGGCTTTCGCAAGTGTTTATCGGTTGGACTACGGATTCGTCAACCTTAGCAACGTTATATCCTGCTGGGCATAAGTTAACAATCGATTCTGAAATAACCCTTTCCGCAGTATGGCTTGGATTTGAACTTCAAGACGGCGCAGGCGTAAGACTTACGGCAGGTTCACCTGGTATTCGTTTCCTTACCGATATTGATAGCGCAGGATATAACTTGGGCGTAGAAAAAGGACTTATTTTAGCAGTTGGTACGATTCTTTGCCCAACGGACTATTTAAACGGCGTTGAATTAAATCATAATTTAAAGGGCGCAGACGCAAATGCAACCTATTATACTACGGTAGAAAGTTCGGTAGATTCTGAAATTGTTTGGAAACCAAACGAATACGGATATTTGACTTATGCCGCCGCCTTTACTAATATTAGCGAAAAGCAATATTCTCGCGAGTTCTCTGCAAGGGGATATTTAAAGATTCAATTCACCACGGGAGACGGCTACGTTTATACAAATTATAACGAAGAAGTTAACTCAAGAAGTATTTACCAAGTTGCAACTATGGCGTACGAAAAGTACGGTAGTTATCAAATTGTTAAAGATTACGTAAACAAAGTTTTAGACTTGACTTGGGATGCCAACTCGTTTGAAATGAGCGAGACTCAATACCTTTATAAAAATCAAAATTATGAGGTTAAGGGTAATTATAGCGTTGAGAGTATTAGTCAAAACGGCGCTACCTTTACCGTGAGCGTTGAAGGTGATTTTTCTTCAGTTCTTATCAACGGAAAACGACTTAGCGAGGGAAGATCTACAAACGTTCAAATAGGTAATTTCCTTTATAAGTTTAGCGACTTTACAATCGTCGATAATACCGTTCAATTTACTCTCGGCGCTGCGGATAAATTCGCAATTAAAGAGAGTGACGAAACCTTATACTTCTACAGTTCGGATAGCGATTTAGATCTCTTCTTAAACGATTTCTTTAAACGTCATTCAGGCTATACTGAAAACGGCGTAGATTTGAACGTTAACTCGGTTACTGCAGGTGTAAACAGTGAAGAATTCTTCTCGCACGAGTGGATGTCTATGGCGTACTACTGGTACAACAGCGACGACGGCTACGCAGAAGATAGAATTGCAGGGCTTAGAGAGTTTTTATCTACCGTTCCGGTTGACGATTACGGATACGTTTGGTCAAGTAACGATAAAGTGCGTCCAAATGACGCAACGCCAAGTTCTGCAGAGCAACGTATGGGCTGGCCTTATCCTTCTAACGACGATATAAATGGTATTTCTTGGGACTTTAACAATAGCACGGGTTCTTGGTCAAATAATATCGGGGCGACGAGCAGTAATAATCTTTATACTGCAAACGTAAGCGGACAGACTGCAGATATCGTGTTTACTTCGCCGACGGCAAGTTCTACTGGCTTTAAGGTAAATTGGTACACTTATAGAAAGATTTACACCTATTCAGCGCCACTTTTAGAATTTGATATCCGTATCGACGACGTGACTAACGTTAACGATATTTTAGTTGGATATACGACGAGCGCGCAATCTACTACGCAATGGGTATCGGTTAAAGAATATGCGTTTATGTCTTACGATATCGGAAACGTGAGCGGTCCTTACAACCATTTGATATTTATGCCTATGTATGCGTTCTGGGGTGAAAGCACGAGTACGTATATTAAACAAATTCAAATAAAGATTGACGTCAAAGACGGTAAGTCAATTAGTGGCAACGTTGGTCTTAACTACGTTCGTCCTACCATTGATACGAGATTTTCTAACAACAACTCGATACTTATTTCTTCACTTCGTCAAGACTACGATTTTACCGGTGATTTAGATTTCTTGAAAGCAAATATTACAAGAGCAAGAAAGGCTATGAATTTCTTAATGCAAATGTACGACAGTTCGAGAAAACTCAATAGACAGTCGTATCTCGTTGGACACGACGGAGATCAAGGCGATATAGAATCAAGCCTTGGTAACGGTTATTGGGATATTTTGTTTATGCCTGAATACGACTTCCAGTCTAACACTTATTTCTATAAGGCTCTCGTAGATATGGCTTACCTTGAACAAATTTTGGTAGATAATGGAATTACCGTTAACGAAGATGCAACGATAAAGACTGCAACTCGTGATACAGTGACAGGAACGAGTAGTTACGGCTATACCGCAAGTGGTCTTGAAACCGTTGCAAGTGACGTTTTAACCGCAATGAGAAAAGCGACGGCTAATAACGGTTTCTGGGATTCGACTGACGGTAGATTCGTGGCAGGTTGTGGCGCAAACGGTAACTGGTACGACTACGGTTACGTCGCTTGGAACTTAGAAGCGATTTATTACGGTGTTGCAACTGAGACCCAAGCAACTTCAATTATGAATTGGCTTAATAGCGAAGAGGGGCTTTATGACTATGAATTTGCTCCAAAGTCAATTACCTTAGCAGGAAATAAAACTGCTCTTAACGGACAATATTATAACAATTCAAGTATCAAGAATAGTTGGGTAAACTGTCAATACGGCGGAGCGATAATGTACACGTCGTTCTACGATCTTATGGCAAGAATTAACGTACAAGGCGCAGACAACGCTTTTGGTAGATTAAAGGCTATTGAAGACTGGTATATGAAAGTTTATAACTATTACGTTGAAAACGGAACTGATCCTAACGAATTTTACCGCTATTATTATGAAAATTTAGATATCCAAATGCAAGGACAAGGCACTAACGGTGAAATTCTTATTGATGCTGAAGCGCTTGAATCGTATCTTACTATATCTTCGGTAGCGTACGGATTCTTTGGTATTGACTCGATTGACGGAAAAACTTTAGTAGTAGCGCCTGAACTTCCAACCGATCTTACCTACTGGGGTATGGAAAACCTTGCGTTCAACTTTGTTGAATACGATATGGTTGCTTATAAAAACGGAGTTCAAATCACTTCGGTTAGGGGTGATGCTACGGGGCTTAAAATTCAAGTTTCGTTAAGTTATAGTCAAGGACAAAAAGTTTACGTTAACGGCGTAGAAGTAAACGATTATCAGGTTCAAAACGGCAAGGTTATCGTTACGGTTGACTTTGGCGCAACCGTTGTAGAAGTTAGATAATAGGGGGTAAAATTATGAAAAAACAATATGAAAATATAATATTAGAAGTAATTTTTCTTTCTGAAGATATCGTAAGAACTTCTCAAACCGATAACACAACGGAGATGCCTGAATTCCCTGAAGATTTCGAGTAAAAAAATGCAAAGCGTCGCGCTAAAATTAGCGTGGCGCTTTGGTGGAACTTAGTGTTTTTTTAAAGGCAATTAAATAGGTTTAATTTTAATTTTTAAAATTAATATATATTAAGAAAATAAGGGTAAGAAGTATAAAAACCATATTGACATTTTTATTATGCAATAGTAAAATGTGTCTATAAGGTTATTACCTTTAATAAAAGGAGGAAAATATGAAAACAAACAAATTCTCATTGACAAAAGTTTTGTTATGTGTATCGCTTGTTTTTGCAATGCTCGGCGCAAGTCTTTTCTTTGTTAATCAAAGCAAAAGCGTACGTGCAGCAGAAGAAATAGACGTAACGGATACTATAACTATCACACGAGACGATTGGATGACAGAAAATGGAAACGCTACAGAAGATTGTACAACGTTCTCTATAAGAGTTAAAAATAATAATGGCGAAGGTTACCGTTACGAATATCTTGTTGTAGATTCTTCAATTCAAGGTTATTGGAATAATAACGGGGCGACGTACACTAGCGCAAACGGTGGCGTTGACGTGATGGAGTATTTATATTTCAACGGTGAATCTGCAAGGTCGCTTGTGAACAAAAATAAAAATGGACAAACTTCTTTCAGCGGTACGACTTTCCCGCTTAGTGCGGCTGGGGAATATGCGCCTATAGCAATTGAAACCAGCGGTTCGTTTGCAAAAATGATGGTTTTAAATTCGTGGATGCCACAAGACGGTTTTACTCTTACTATAAAGAGCGGATTTAGACTTATTTTAAGTGATGGAAACGTTATAAAAACAACAAAAGACGTTTCGTTTAAGTATGCTGATGGCGCGATAGCTAAAGAGATCGTTGTTGAAGAAATAGACGTAACGGATACTATAACTATCACACGAGATGATTGGATGAGTGAAAACGCAAGCGATTCAAGAACCTACTCAATTAGAGTCAATAAACCTGAGGGCGGATATCTTTACGAATATCTTGTAGCAGATTCTTCAATTCAAGGTTGTTGGAACGACCACGCGCAATTCGCTACAACCAACGGCGTAGATATTATGGAGTATCTCCATTTTAACGGCGAGTCTGCAAGAAGTATTTCCAACAAAAACGATAGTGGAGAAACTTCTTATTCAAGTACTATAACATACCCGTGCGACCATGGAAAAGTATTTTGTCCTATTGCAGTAGAAACTAACAGCTCATTTTCAAAGATTGTTATTTTAAACGAATGGATTCCAACTGACGGTTTTACTGTTACTATAAAGAGTGGTTTTAGACTTATTTTAAACGACGGAAAAGCTATAACTACTAAGTCTGACGTTACGTTCCTTATTACAAATACTATAAGTAAAGTAAGCGTAGGCGTGTTGTCGTTTGAAGGTTTGAGCGATACTATAGACGTTATGGGTGGTAAGGCTATCGGTCAACTTCCTGAAGTTCCCGTTCAAGCAGGTAAAGTTGGGTACTGGGCTGTTGACGGAGTAAAAATTACCGCTGACACGCTCTGGGCTTTTGATGGAAACAAAACCGCAACTGCATGCTATGCAACTGAAATTAAAGATCTTCTCACTGTAGAGTATTGGGAATCACCACATAGCGACGCAACTACGTCTTATTTTGTAATTAAGGCAAAGGGCGGAGATAATTATACGATATTAGATTCTACTTTAAATTGCTACTGGAACGACAATAATAGAGCAAATTTAAACTGCGGATGCGATATAATGAGTTATATTTTGATTGACGGTGAGTCTGCTCGTTCACTCATTGATAAAAACAACGCAGATAAAACTTACGGTAAGCAAGGCGACACGTCCCCAATGCACATGGGTGGAGTATTTGCTCCCGTTGCAGTAGAAACGCCAGGCGCAGGATCTGCAGGATTATACGTTAGAGTTTTAAAGGAATTTAAAGATGAATTTATTATAACCGTAAAAGCAGGCTTTATGGCAAAACTTGTTGACGGTGAAGTGGTTATCTTATCAGAAGACGTAAATTATAAATTTAACAAAACGGCGGTAGGAAGAGAGTATACCGTATCTTTTGAAGGTGTTGATGAAGACGACGTAACCGTTTTTAACGGCGACAAACTTACTCTTCCAGCAATTCCCGAAAGAGCAGGATACGACGCTACTTGGAAAATCGGCGAAGATACCGTTGCAAACGAAATTGATTTCTGGTACAATGCAGACGTTACGGCAGTTGCAGTTTATACTGCTAAAACTTACACTTTAACTATTGACGGCGAAGATCCTATTCAAGTAACTTACGACGAACCTATCGGAGAACTTCCTTCAAAAGTTGGTTACACCGTAACTTATACTGTTGACGGTAATCCTATCACTGCTGAAACTGTTTGGAATTTTGTCGAAGATAAGACGGCGGTTAAAACGGAAGTTGCAAACGTTTACACCTTGTCTTTTGAAGGTTTAGACGCAAGCGCTAACGTAGAAGTTACTTTCGACCAAGCAATCGGCGCGTTGCCTGAAGTTCCTACTCAACCTGGAAAGACTGGCAGATGGCTCGTTGACGGCGAAGAAATTACTGCCGACACGGTTTGGACTATCGCTGAAAACAAGCAAGCAGTTGCAGATTACACTACTTTCTATACCGTAACCTTTAACGGTGAAAACGGTGTTGAAGTTGCTGAAAACGGAAAGGTTGACGCTCCACAAGATCCTACTAAGGAATCTACCGCTGAATTTGATTTCACATTCGACGGTTGGTACAACGGCGAAGATAAATGGGATTTTGAAAACGACGTTGTTACCGAATCAATCGATCTTGTCGCAAAATTTGTAGAAAATAGAAGATCTTATGCAGTTACCTTTGACGGCGAAGACGAAACCGCAATCGCTTACGGCGAAAAGATTAACGAGCCTGTTGCTCCTACCAAAGCCGACACCGACGAATACACGTATACTTTCGACGGTTGGTACAACGGTGAAGAAAAGTGGGATTTTGAAAATGACGTAGTAACTGGCGAAGTTCATCTCGTTTCTAAGTTTAGTCAAGCAAAGAGAACTTACACCGTATCTTTCAACGTAACGGGTAAAGACGGCGTAACTTTACAAGATAAGACTGTTGAATACGGCTCTGAAGTTGATTTAAGCAACCTTTTAGAAGGTGTTGATTATAGCGGATATAACGTTGCAATTACCGTTAACGGCGTTGAAGTAGATTCTGTTACCGTTATCGCAAACGTAACCGTTGACGTAACTTTCACCGAAGTAAATAACGGTGGAAACGAAGGCGGTGGATGCGTAGGTAGCGTAGCAGGAGTTTCAATGCTCAGCGCCTTGTCGCTCCTTGCAGTTGCTTTCCTTAGAAAGAAGTCAAAATAATATAAACTTAAATTAGCCGTCCGCGACTATCGTTGCGGACGGCTATTATTTTAATAAAAAGGTGTAAAATCTTCGAAAAACCCCTTAATTTTTAACCAAAGATTGACAAAATTCTTTAGTAATAGTATAATATAAGAGTATATACTATTTGAAAAATTTTCTATGTATAATTAGGAGAAAAAATGAAGTACGTTGATTTAGTTAATATAAAGCAGGGGACTAATTCTGCAAGGAGATTTTCTCATGGGAATACTCTTCCGCTCGTTTGTTTACCAAACGCAATGAATATGTTTGCTCCTCAAACAGATTCAAGCAGAGGCCCTTGGTATTATCATCCCACAGATAGAAGTTTTGAAGGCGTGCGTCTTACCCATCAACCGAGCCCTTGGGCTGGGGATTTTTCTCATATTTGCTTTTTACCGCAAAACGATAAATTATACGTAGATCCTGCGCTTCGTTGGTCGGGTTTTCGCCCTGAAAACGCAGTTTTAAAGCCGTATTTAATGGAATATTATTTGCTTAGATATAGAACTAATTTTCGACTTGCCCCAACCGAAAGGGGCGCGATTATGTCAATCGATGCGTCTGAAAATGAAAAGAAACCTATTTTTTCAATTATTCCGTTTGATTTTAAAACTGAAATTAACGTAGATAAAGCCACAAATACCGTTTCTGGTTTTACTTGTGGATATACCGAAGCCCCGTTTAGAGATGATTTTAAGATGTATTTTACCCTTGCCTTCGACTGCGATATCGACGGGGTTAGCACTCAGAGAATAAGTGATAAAGCCGAGGCTGTCGGCGTGCATTTGTCTAAAAGTAAATATACGGTAAAAGTTGCAACTTCATTTATTAGCATTGAACAGGCAAAACTTAACTTGCAAAACGAACTTGGCGATAGGTCTTTTGACGACGTCGTAAAAACTGCTGAAAACGAGTGGGAAAACCTTTTATCAAGGCTTCAAGTTGAAGGCGATGAAAAGATTGTAAAAACTTTTTATTCTTGCCTTTATAGAGCGTTCGTTTTTCCAAACAAATTTTATGAAATAGCAAGCGACGGCAAGCCTTATCACGCAGTCCCTCAATACGGTATTGTAAAAGAGGGCGTGTCTTATACGAATAACGGATTTTGGGATACTTACAGAACGGTTTACTCGCTATATTCAATAGTTCGCCCTGAAATTGTAAACGAGATTATCGAGGGGTATTTAAACGTTTACGACGATACTGGAGTTCTTCCAAGATGGCTTACTCCGTCTGAAGTAAACTATATGCCAGGTACGTTAATCGAAGCGGTTTTTGCCGATATGGTAGCGAAGAACTTATTGACTGAAAATAATAAAAAGCGCGTCTATAAGTCGGTTATCGCTAATTCTGAGTTTAATTCTGACGGCGTTAAGGTAGCGAGAAAGTGTAGAAACGACTACGAAACTTTAGGCTACGTTCCTTACGATAAGTGCGCTGAAAGCGTAAACGAAACCTTAGATTCGGCGTACGGCGATTATTGTATTTCGGTTATTGCAAGAGCAATGGGCGAATATAAAGTTGCCGATAAATATTTTGAGCGTAGTAAAAACTATGCTAATTTGTTTGACAGTAAGACTGGATTTATGCGACCTAAACACAGCGACGGAACTTTTAAAGAGCCTTTTGATTGTTTTGACTGGGGTGGAGATTATACTGAAGGTGGAGCATGGCAAAATTCTTTTGCAGTTCCGCACGATTATGAAGGTCTTGCAAAACTTTACGGCGGAAAGGAAAATTTCTTAAAGAAAATAGACGAACTTATTGCCACTCCACCGTATTATATCGTTGGTGGCTATCCGCTTGAAATACACGAAATGGCTGAAATGGCGGCTGTAGATTTTGGTCAATGCGCAATTTCAAATCAACCGTGTTTCCATATTCCTTTTATGTATGCGGAATTTGGCGAACAAGAAAAATCTAAAGCTATAGTTAAATCTATGGTTGATACCGTATTTTCTCATTTTGACGATGGTTTCCCCGGCGATGAGGACAACGGAACGATGGCTTGTTGGTACGTCTTTGCAACGCTCGGATTTTATCCAACTTGCCCTGGTAAATTAGACTACACGGTTAGCGGTTCTTTGCTCTGCGGAGCAAAATTAGTCGCTGATGGCAAAGAGATTGATTTAAACGAAAGAATTAAGGGAAAACTTAAAGTAAACCATTTCGACTTAATTAAATAAGTTTAAAAAGGAGTGTATTATGCTTGAATTAGGTATTTCGGCAATTCTTACTATTTTAGCAATAATAATCGTAATAAAGGTTACGGGTAAAATTTTAAAAATAGTTTTAACTCTTGCTTTAGTTGCAGGTATAGTTTATTTCGTTTCGTCTTTTATTACGTCGGGCTTTAATTTTGGATTATCGCCGAGTTTAATTGATTTCGCGCGCCTTGTTTTTCTGCGATAATCGACTTATAGCCACATTTGTTTTGAAAAATAATAAAAACTTTCAAAAATTTTATTAAATTTTCGTTTTTTATTGACAATTTATGGGTATAAGTAGTATAATATTCGTATCTAATGCATAAAAATGCATTTATTAGGAGGATTCACAAATGATTTACAAAGCAGTTCCAGGACCAAAGACGGTTGTTATTAAAGGCGACAATCTTCAAAGCGCATGCGATTACTTCGCAGACATCATCAACAACGAAGCTAAAGCAGGTTGGACTTACGTTTCTATGGAAACTATCAACACCTACGAAGTAAAGGGTTGTTTATGGAATAAACATTCTGTAACTCACACCATTTACATGCTCATCTTCTGCAAGGACGCTTAAGGTTTGAAGGAAGACGAAAAGCAGACGTTTGACCATTTGCCAACGGCAGAAGAATTGTTACGCGCATACGCGTCGAGTGACGAAGTAGATACCGCGTCGATTTATTATAAAAGGAATAACGTCAGACCAAAACTTAATCTTTGGCGCGTACTTTTGTACGCGCTCATTGTTTTATGCGTATCTACCGTAATTTCCCTTTTCGTTTACGATACGTCTAAATCAATTCTTTGGGCTATTTTAACGGGTATATTCGTCATTTTAGGCGTTATAATTATCTTTATTAAACGCGTTTTCGTATGGCTCGTTAAACTTTATCAAAGGGTTGCGCCCGATTCGGTTAGAAACAGATGCCGTTTTGAGCCGTCTTGCTCGCAGTATATGATTTTGGCAATCGAAAAATACGGTTTTTTTAAAGGTGTAAAAAAGGGTTGGGACAGGCTTAAAAGGTGCGTTCCGCCAAACAGTGGGTACGATTTACCGTAAAACAAAATTAACGATTAACGCTTGCTTTTTGCAGGCGTTTTTTGTTTTTTTGGATTAAAAAATTTTCACTAAATTTTGTAAAAACTGTTGAACTTTATATTTAGTTGTGTTATTCTTTTAAAAGAATAACAAATTTAGGTGAATTATATGCGTGATTTTGTAAATTTAAACAACTGGAAACTTTGTTTTGCCGAAAATTCAAAAGTAGAAAAAGACGGAATTGTTTTAAAGACCGTTCAAGATGCAAAAGAGAGCGGTTTAAAAACTCTCGACGCTACCGTTCCGGGATGCTACGAACTCGATTTTATGAGAGAAGGGCTTTTGGGCGACGTTTACGTTGGGACTAACTGCTTAGACACTCAAAAACTTGAAAATTTACATTTTTATTACTATACCGAGTTTGATTTTGAAAAAAGAGAAGACATGGACAACGTTTTGTCTTTTGAAGGAATAGATACGGTTGCTGAAATCTTTTTGGACGGAGAAAAAATCGGGTTCGTTGAAAATATGCACCACGCCCACCGTTTTAGTTTGAACAATCTAAAAAGCGGTAGGCATTCTCTTTTAGTTCATATTCTTCCCGTTTGCATTTACGCAAGGCAGTTTGACATTCCTGCAATGTGTTTTGGTATGAAATACAATCACGACGCAATAGAAGTCAGAAAGTCGGGCTCTATGTTCGGTTGGGATATTATGCCAAGGCTTGTTTCTGCTGGAATTTGGAAGCCCGTTAAAATTGAATATCTCAAAAAGTCGAGAATTAAAGACCCGTTTGTTTATCTTGAAAGAATTTTCGACGGTGGCAAATCTGCTAGCATAGTAGTAACTTTTAAAATTGAAAGCGACCAAGATTTTATTGCTGATTTTAACGTTAGAGTTAAGGGTAAGTGCGGGAAAAGCGAGTTTTTTGAAGAACTTAAGCCGTTTTGCGCCCATAACAAGTTGTCTTTATTAGTCGAAAATCCAAAATTATGGTGGCCGAAAAATTACGGCGAGCAAAATCTTTACGACGTTGAGTTTACCCTTTTAAAAGGCGACGAAGAAGTTGATAAGGTAACTATAAAAACAGGACTTAGAAAAGTGTGGCTTAAAAGAACTTCGTGCCAAGGCGAAAACGGAGATTTCAGTTTTTATATAAACGAAAAACGAATTTTCGTAACCGGCACGAACTGGGTTCCTACCGACGCCTTTCCGTCCCGTCACGACGATTATACTTTAAGAGATTTAGAATTTACAAACGACCTTGGCTGTAATATGATTAGATGCTGGGGTGGAAATACTTATCCGAGTAAGTTACTCTACGATTATTGCGACGAACACGGCATTATGATTTGGCAAGATTTTTCGTTTGGTTGCGGACATTATCCAGACGACGAAAGGCTTTGCAATTTGGTAAGAGAAGAAATTAAACAAGTAGTTATTGAGAGAAGAAATCACCCGTCTCTCGTTCTTTGGGCAGGCGATAACGAGTGCGACAGTTTCGTCGTGTACAACTGGGAAACGCCGAGAAGTCCCGACGAACAAGTCGCGTTCTTAAATCCAAATTATAATAAACTCACTCGCGACGTAATACTTAGAGAACTTAGAAATCACGACGCGTCAAGACCGTATCTTCCGTCATCTCCGTATATCGACGAAGAGGCGTATCTTAAAGGTATGCCGTCCGAATCACACATTTGGGGACCGAGAGATTTCTTTAAAGGCGAATATTATACTACGAGAGATTGCCATTTTGCATCTGAAATCGGCTATCACGGATGCCCGTCGCCCAAGTCGATTGAAAAGTTTATAACTAAGGAAAACTTGCCCTATAAGTCGATTAAAGAGATATATGACAATGCAGAGTGGCTTATTCACGCAGCGGGAATCGAGCCGTACGTAAAGGGAAATCCTTACGCGTATAGACTTCCGCTTATGGTCAGTCAAGTCGAGCGAATTTTCGGTAGCGCGTTGGATGATTTAGACGGTTTTGCTCGTCAAAGTCAAATTTCGCAAGCCGAAGCAAAGAAATTCTTTATCGAAACTTTTAGAGCGCAAAAATGGAAAAAGACGGGTATATTATGGTGGAACGTTATAGACGGTTGGCCACAAATTTCCGACGCTATTATCGACTGGTACGGCACGAGAAAACTTGCATACCATTATATAAAAAGAAGTCAAGCGCCACTTTGTTTTATATTTGACGAGCCAAAAAACGGCTACCTTAACTTAATTGCTACTAACGATTCTCTAAACGACGAAAGCGGAGAATACACGGTAACCGATTTGTCAAACGATAAAGTAGTTGCAAGTGGAAATTACAAGGTAAATTCTGCGGATAAAGTAACCGTTACGACTGTAAAAGAAACGCCTAATTCTTTCTATTTGATAGAGTGGAAATTTAGCGGTGGCAAGGGTAAAAACCATTTCGCAACTACAATCGGCGACGGATGGACTTATGAAAATTATAAAAAATGCATGCAAAAAGCAGGCTTTTACGACGAGTTTGAAGGGTTTAAAAAATGATAATAAAATCTAATCGTGGTAGTACGATAAAAGGGTGCGACTTTATAGTAAGTTTGCCAAAAGAACGCAAGAACACTGAAATTAAGTTGTTGCAAATCACGGATATGCAATTTATTGATGCAACTCAAGCGCGAACTGCAGATAGGCTTCGCCAAGACGAACACGACGCATGGACTAAAGAGAGTTATCTCGCTCAATGCGGAGATCACATAAGTTCGTTAATTGCGCAGACAAAACCAGATATTATTATAATTACGGGCGACCTTGTTTATGGTCAGTTTGATGATACGGGTGAGGTTTTTGAATGGTTTTGCAAATTTATGGATTCATTTAAAATTCCTTGGGCTCCTGTGTACGGCAATCACGATAACGAATCTAAAAAAGGCGTTAAATGGCAAAATCAAATGCTTGAAAACAGTAGTTATTGCCTTTTTAAAGAAGGTGAAGTTACAGGTAACGGCAACTACGTGGTAGGAATTGCCATAGGTGAGGAACTTGTAAGAACCATGTATATGGTAGACTCTAACGGTTGTTATAATACGGACGACGTAAACGTTATGCGCGACGTTGGTATTTTCCCTGACCAACTTGAGTTTTTCAAAAGCAGAACAACCGAAATTAAAAAAGCAACGGGCAAAGACGTTCCTACGTTTATGGCGTTTCATATTCCAACAAGTGATTTTGTTCACGTTGCAGTTAAAAAAGGTTATGCAAAATGCAATGGAGACCTTTTTAACATAGGCGTTACCGTACCTCAAGTTGATGATGATTTTGGTTTTAATTACGAAAAAATTTCTTGTTTTGAACTTGTAGGATTTGTTGACTTTTTAAAAGAAAACGGAATAGACGGTGTTTTTGTAGGGCATGACCACTCGAATTGTACCTGTATCTCTTACGACGGTATAAAGTGGGTGTTTGGTTTAAAAACAGGTCAGTACGATTACCATATTGCGGGCTCTTTAGGAGGAACGCTTATAACGCTTACTGGTGATAAATTTGACGTACATCACGTTCCTGCATTGGTGAAACTTGGTCGCTACCCAACAGGAGGCGCAATGTTTAACGACTTTTTCGTAGACGTTAAAAAATAAAATAGAAAAAGCGTAGCACTTTTAAAAGTTGCTACGCTTTTTATGTGTTTTTGGTTATTAAATTAGCAAGTTTTAATTAAAAGATATATTGCTAAGCGTCCAGTTTACGTCTATTGTTTCTTCTACCCAAGAACCCCAACTTTTATATTGTCCCTGAAGTGATGTTGCAGAGGATAAAGTGACAGATGCAGAAATACTCGCTTGATTTACCCTGCATTCTGCAACAGTTTCGCCGGTGGTTATATTTTGTATACGTTTTTTGTATAAAATTTCTTTTGGTTGTTCTTTATAGATGTCAAAAGAAATGCTTGTATAACCGTATTTTTTAAGTTCGTCAAAGACTGCTTGTGGTATTGTAATTGTACTTGTATTTTGTGGAGAAAGGAGGTTGTTTCCGCTTACGTATAAATTCGTACCAGGAGTATTTGCAATCAAGTTCAAAATTTTCGCTTTGGTTTCGGCATCTGTGTATTTTACAATTTTAACTTCAGTTGTTGCCGTTACTTTAAACGAATACGTACCGTTTGCTGACGGTAGAATTTCCGTTCCGTTTACGGTTACCTTATAAAAGCCTTTACTTAAAGTGAACGAACACGTGGAATTTATGTTAAAAGTTCCGCTAACAGATCCCGATACTGTCGCTCCGCCAGCGTTATTTAATGAAACAGAGTAGGTTATTATTGATGCTACAATAGAAATAGAAACGTTTTTTGTAACTGTCAACGAATAACTGCTCACAGCGCCTTTGTTACTGCCATCTACAGTCATGCTTGAAACGTAATAGTTTGTGTTCGGTAAAGCGTCAATGTTTAGTGTTCCGCATTTTACTTCTATGGTTGAGCCGTTTGTTACAGTTGTGCCGTTTACGGTTGCAGTTGCATTAGTAGTAGAAACTGTAACGTTAGCATAAGCAGTAAGAACTATGTCTTGTACAGATTGATTTTCAACGTTGTTAAAAGTAAGTGCGTTTGAAAGGTCAAAAGTGTTGCCGTTTACATCTTTCCATATCGAAACGCCATTAGGTTGATTTTTTATTTTGTCGCCGTACTCTAAAGCCTCGGAAGTAGTGGTGTTGCCAACTTGATAAACGAGATTGTATCTTGGTATGTAGGTATTTAATGCGTCAACGCGTTCTTTTTCCGAAAGTTCATCAGGGAGAACGGCATTAGCATCGTCCCTTGCAGATTTTGCAACGTACGCCATACATCTTGTGGAAACTTCAGTTTGCTCGGAAATTGTATTTCCGCCGTCAAAAGAAATTAGCCCTCTAAAAGCAAGTTCGGTGGAATACTCATAATTTGGCAAGCCGTAAACGTATGCAACAGATTCTAAAAAACTCGAATCTTTCACGTACGTCTTCCAAACTTGGGTGGTTTCTAAAATCAAAGCGTTAGCAGTGCTAAAATTTAAGTCGCCAGATAGAAGTCTAACCGGAATAATCGCAGTATACGTTTTAAAATTTGGATTATCCTTATGTTTGACGTATAATTCCTTATTGAGTAAAACGTGGAAACGTATTCCCGATTCGTCTACATCTCCTTTCGTACCACTTTTTTCAAGTAAACGGACTGAAGCTCCTGCGGTTGTGTAACTTGAATCGTTAAATGATATATTTGAATCTGCATTTACGTCAATATTTGTATAAGCAAACGATAAAAATGTAATTGCTATCGCACAAAGACACATACAAACTAATGACAAATATAATGATTTAAAAAGTGATTTTTTCATAATAATTCCTCATTAACTTTACGTATAATTAAAGCCAAGGCCAAAGGTCTCCAACTTCTGGACTTGTTCTGATAATGTTTTCATTGTCTACAACAATAATTTCAATAACGGGCGAAACGTACGTCATTAAAAGTTTTTTGCTATTTTTATAATCAAATAAAGCCATACTTTCTCCTTATAAAATTTAGAGTTTTAGGGTGTGTTACTGTTACAAAGTTTTTTTATTGCGCCATAGTAAAAAATATGTAAACTATGAATAAAAATAGGATATGGATATTATTATAGTATAGAAAATTCTATATGTCAAGTATAAATATAGAAATTTCTATATAATAAATAATATGGAAAGTAACTTTTGTGATATTTTAAAAGATTTTTTGGATGAGAATAATTTAACTCAGGTGGCTTTTGCTAATAAAATTGGAGTTAAGCAAAGTCAAGTTAGCGAGTGGTTAAAGGGGAAAGCAAAGCCAGGTTATGATATTTTAAGAAGTATGGCAATCGCTTTTAACGTTTCAGCAGATTATTTTTTGGGCATAACAGATAACTATTAAAAAGACCACCGATTTAGGGCGTTCCTATAAAGGAATTTTAATTTAATACAAAAGTGTAGCCCACCATATTTCGCTTTAAGGCGAAATATGGTGGGCTTTTCTTATCCACAAAAGATTAGGATAATTTAGTTTTATTTTTAGCCTTGTGGCTAAAAGTGCTATGCAAGACAAATCTTGCGTTATATTTTTCGAGAGAAAAATTCAAGGTTCTGCTTCAGCAGGTTCTTATATTTCTCTCGAAGAAGTTATATTAAATAAATCCACAACTTGCCGTAGGCAAATATCACTGCCGATAGGCAATATCACTCGTCGTTAGACGAATATCACAAATCCGTTTAGGATTTATTTAGTTGCCGAATCCCTTGTAGGGACTCGGCTTTGTCGGTGGTCTTTTCTATTTTTTATTGATTTTTCTATATTCGCCGGGAGTTAGCCCAAATTTTCGCTTAAAAATTAGGTTAAATTGTGATAAGTTTTTAAAACCTACTTTTGATGCAATTTCAATTATTTTCATATCCGAAAAAGCAAGTAGATTTTGCGCGTATCTAAATTTGTGTTTTTGTAAAAACTCGTGTGGCGAAAGATTGAATTTGCTTTTAAAAATTCTATTTAGTTGCGCTCTCGAATAGTTTAGTTCTCTGCATAGGTCGTCGGTTGTCATTGATAAAAATTCAGACTGGGATAAAAGGGTGTCGAGTTTAATTTGCCACTCTTTTTTTATATCTTCCAACTGGCGAATATGCGCTGAGTAAAGATGCTGAATAACGAGCATTACCGCTGAAAATATAAGGTCGTTACGCGTCTTTAAATCTTGCTGAGATAGTAGGTTTGCCTTGTGAATTACGTTTTCAATATTAAAAATAACGCCGTCGTCAAGTGGAAAATTTCTAACGCCGTTTTTGAGCGTTTGGAAAAAATCGGGGGATATAGCGTTTAGGTAAGTTTGTAAAAAGTCTTTTTTTACCATAAGGTTGATATATCTAATCGGCTCAGAGCCCTTTTTTTTCGTGTAATGGTTGTCTTCGTCCGTCAAAAAAAACAAAGTGCCTTTTTTATAGACGTGAGATTCGCCGTTTATAACGTTTACGATAGAGCCGTCCGTAAGTATAGTAAACTCCCAGTAATCGACGTGTGTGTGGAGTTGCGGAAAATCGTAATTTAAAACGTGGTATGCAAAGTTTAAGTTTTGTTCGCAATTATCTTGCGCAAAAGGTAAAAACCTTTTAAAAGTAATAAGTTCCATATCTCTCCTATAAAAGTTATTATATAAAACGTAGAACTTGATGTCAAGCGAGATGAAAAAATATATAAAAATTTACAAAAACAGCAAAAATGACACAAAACAATATAATAATGATAAAATATCGTATAGAATAATAAGAGCGTTTATGTTAATATAAAACAGTAGTATATAATTAAAAGGAGAAATTTTATGACTACCTTAAAATTGACTAACTGGACGCTTTGTTATAACGATAAAAAAGTTCCTGCGAGCGTTCCTGGGGATATTACTATCGACCTTTTTAAAGCGGGTATCGTTAAAGATCCGTATTACGGTTTTAATTACGTTGAAAACACTTGGATTGCGCGCACGGATTTTACTTACGAGTGCGAGTTAAACGCTGATGAAAATCTTTTAAAGCAAGAGTCTGTCGTCGTGAATTTTGACGGAATAGACGTTTATTCTTCAATTTATTTAAACGGCGTTTTGCTCGGCGATACGAACAATATGTTTTTAAAATATTCGTATGAAATAAAATCTCTTCTTAAAAAAGGCAAAAATATTCTTTCGGTTAAAATGAAAGCCACTTTAAACGAAATGGATAAAATTGATTCGACGGGCTACTTTTCAATTTTCAATGAAAAAAGGCTTTTCGTTAGAAAGGCTCAATGCCATTTTGGCTGGGACTGGGCGCCGAAGATTTGCGCTTACGGCATTTGGCAAGACGTTTATTTAGAGTACGGTAGCGCGTGTAAAATCGACAACGTTTATACGGTTGCGGACGAAAAGGGCAATTTGACGGTGTTTACCGAACTAAATTACACCGTTCACGCGCTTTTTGATGCGAACGGTATAAAAATTGCTGACAGTTCGTTTGAATTTAAAAGCGATACGTTAAATTATTATCTTTCCGAAAAGCCGTTCGGCGATAAATATATAAAAAAATCTTTTCCCGTTGTAGGTAGAAAGAATTTTGCATGTTTTAAGGTGGAAAATCCTCAACTTTGGTGGCCTAACGGCTATGGCGACCACCCGCTTTACAACTATAAAGTAGAACTTGTTAGGGGTGGAGAAGTTGTGTTCGAAAAGTCTGGCGTGGTTGGTTTTAGAAGCGTAAAACTTATCGAAGAACCGATATCAGACAATTATTTAAGTTATCTACTTGAAATTAACGGTAAAAAGATTTTTGCAAAGGGCGCAAACTGGATTCCTATCGAGTGTTTTACGGGCGTCGTTGAAGACCAAAAATACGATAGACTTACTGACCTTGCAGTTAACGCAAACTACAATATGTTAAGAGTTTGGGGCGGAGGCATTTACGAAAAAGACGTATTTTACGACCTTTGCGACAGAAAAGGACTTTTAGTTTGGCAAGACGTAAT
Organism: Clostridia bacterium; assembly: GCA_017396365.1. Taxonomy (GTDB): domain Bacteria; phylum Bacillota; class Clostridia; order Christensenellales; family Borkfalkiaceae; genus UBA10281. Next base: position 113,872 of record JAFQMD010000026.1, read on the forward strand.
GCTTGCTTGTAGCGATATTCCCGAAGATAAGCAAGACTGGGTTGACAACACCGTTAGAGAAGTGGAATATCAAATTAAAAGGCTTAGAAACCATCCGTCAATCGTTTACTGGTGCGGTGGTAACGAAAAGACGGGTTCGTACGGAAGATGTATTACAAAGGGCGATTATTTTATAAACGTAATACTTCGCGGTGTTATTGCAAATCTTGACAACACCCGTCCTTACGCAAGACAATCACCGTGTTCGCATACCGACGTTGGTCAAGACGGTAATTCTGGTGAAAGCCACCACAACTCTTTTGAAAGAAGTTTGGTTGACGGTATGGATGTTTATAGGGAAATGGTTGCCGAAAAGAGAGTCCCGTTTATTTCTGAATCTGCTATTATGGGGCCGAATACCGTTGAGGCTAATAAGAGAATGTATCCTGCCGATAAACTTTGGCCTATGAACGACCTTTGGGACGACAGGCTTATGGAAAATCCTTACGGTTCAGTTCCGCTTACCTTTGCTAAAAGACAGATGAAATACGCCGAGGATACGTATGGAAAGGTTACCACTTTAGAAGATTTTACGGCAAAGGCAATGCAAGTGCACGCAGAGGCAATGAGAGCAGAGTGCGAATTTGCCAGAACGGGCGCAGAGGGTGAAACTTCGGGCTTTATGGCTTGGATGTACACGGATATTTGGCCGTCGGGTAGTTGGTCAACTATCGACTACTGGTGCGAACCAAAACAGGTTTATTATCAAATGAAACGTTCATTTGAGCCAAGGCTTGTAACTTTTGTTCAAGATAAAGAAAAGAACACTAATTTGGTCGTTATAAACGACAGTAATAATCCGTTCACAACCGACGTAAGATATGGCGTTAAGACTTTCGACGGAAAGGTGCTTTTTGAAGATAAAGCGCTTATAGACGGACTTATTGATAAAGTTTACAACAAAAAAGTTGAATTCGACTGCAATAGATTTGACGTTTATCTCTTTGCTGAATATTTAGAAAACGGAGAGAAAAAGTCTAATCTTTACTCGCCAAAAATGTGGAAAGGAGTTAAGTTTGCAAGCGATTATAAGGTGGAAACCGATATTATATCAAAGAATAAAATAAAGGTTACTATTTGCGCTAACGAGTTTGCAAAATCGGTATTTATCTCGTTTAAAGATAATTATAAATACGTCTATTCGGACAATTATTTAGACGTTGAAAAAGGCGAAAGTAAGAGCGTTGTCGTAACTTGCGACGGCGAAATTGACGCAAGTCAAATTGTCGTTACCGACTTTGCAAAAATGACGGAGTAATTATGGGAAAGTATAAAGTAAACGGAGTTGAATTTTTTGACTGGAACGGCGTTGCGCATTGCACTATTGACCAGTGTGGAGTTAGAGCAACTTATCCGTTTGAAAAACCAAAGACGAATTTTCCTATTCAAGCGGTTTTAATGGATTTGGATGGAACTACCGTAATTAGCGAAGAGTTTTGGATATATCTCATTGAAAAGACTATTCAAAATATAACTACGCCAAGTTTTAAACTTTCAAACGAAGATATACCTTTCGTTTCGGGTTTTTCTACGGCGGAGCATTTGGAATATTGTCTTAAAAAGTATAAGATAGATAAGACCGTATTTGAGGGTCTCGACGCATATCACACCGCCGCCGAGTTTGAACTTGGCGAAATTATGCAAGGCAGGGGAAACCAAGAGGCGTTTAAGCCGAGAAAAGGACTTAAAGAGTTTTTATACGCTTTAAAATCTAAGGGAATAAAAATAGGGCTTGCAACGAGTGGGCTTGACTATAAGGCAATCCCTGAAATAGTATCTTGCTTTAACGTTTTAGGTATGGGCGATCCCTTAAAATTTTACGACGCGATAATTACGGGCGGTAGAAGAAAAGGTAGGGGCGAATACGGAACGATCGGCGAACTTGCCGTAAAACCTCATCCTTGGATATATTCCGAACTTGCAAAAGGGCTCGGAGTTGACGTCGATAAGTGTATAGTAATTGAAGACAGTTCCGCAGGGCTTTTATCTGGTAGGCTTGCGGGGATTAACGTTATCGGCTTTAAGGACGGCAATTTAATTCAAAGTGGCTTGCACGAAGAATGTATTTTTATGGCTGACGATTTTGACCAGATTTTAAAATTCTTAAAAATTTAAAAAATTGTTGAAATTTATATAAACATATTATATAATAGACCTATGAAGTTTCGTAGGTCTATTATTTTGTTAATAATCGACTTATATAGCGACATTTAGGAGAAAATTATGAAAGTTTTATTGCTAAACGGCAGTCCAAGAGCAAACGGAAATACACATTTAGCCCTTTTAGAAATAGAAAAGGTTTTAAATAGCGAGGGTATAGAAACTGAACTTATACAGGTCGGGAATAAGGCGATAAGAGGGTGCATGGCTTGTGGAGGTTGCAGAAAAATTGGCAAGTGCGTATATGACGACGGCGTTAACGAACTCGTTGAAAAGTTCAGTAGTGCTGACGGGCTTATAGTCGGTAGCCCAGTTTATTACGCGTCGGCAAACGCAACGCTAATTGCAGTTCTTGACAGAATGTTCCAAAGTAGCGGTTGGATGGACAAAACTATGAAGGTAGGAGCGTGCGTTGCAGTAGCAAGGCGCGGTGGAACTACGGCTACTTTTGACGAACTTAACAAGTATTTTACGATAAGCGGAATGCCCGTGGCGTCTGGGCAGTACTGGAACGGTGTTCACGGTGGAGTTGTTGGCGAGGCTGAAAAAGACGAAGAAGGTATGCAACAGATGAGAACGCTCGCTAAAAATTTTGCATTTTTGCTTAAATCTATTGCGCTTGGTAAAGAGAAATACGGACTTCCCGAAAAAGAAAAGAGAGTAGCGACGAATTTTATAAGATAAAAAAACGCTCCGTTTGGCAACCAAACGGAGCGTAATTTTTTAGTTTTATTATGCTTTTGTTTTCATTGTTGCAAGAATTTCTTTAAGTAAATCTTCTGCAGTTGGGTTAGCAATTCTATCTTGTTTTGCCTTTTCTGCTTCTTCTGCTTCAAGTCTTGCCTTTTCTTCAGCCTCTTTTTGAGCCTTATCTTCAAAATATTTCTTAACTGCTTCTTTGTTCTTTAAACTAATACCAGCGGCTTTAACTTCTTTCTTTTGACTTTTAGTAAGTTTACCTTTTGTAAGCGCTTGTTCAAGTTTTTCTTGACTATCTTTAACGTGATTGATAATCTTAACGATAGTAAAGAGAACGAACGCAATGATAAGGAAGTTGATTATTGCGTTTATAAATGCGCCCCAGTCAATATAGAAACAGTTGGCAAGGTCGATAGTGCCGTCTTCAAGGTAAGCTTTAGGACCTAAGAAGGTATAAACTTCGCTCAAAGCGTTTTTACCGAGCATTAATGCGAGTAAATAGTTGATAATCGGTTTTAATATAAAGTTACTTAAACCGTTAACGATAGCAGTGAACGCACCGCCGACGATAACGCCGACAGCCATATCAACGATATTGCCACGGGTTATAAATTTTTTAAATTCTTCAAAAAACTTTTTCATAAATTTCTCCTTTGTTTTTATAAAATTATTATACACCTGCGTATTTTATTTGTCAATAAATTTTAAAAATAAGGGATATTTAAAATAATTATTTTAAAGGGCGTAAAGATTATTGACATTTGAAAATGAAAGTATTAAAATCAATTTGTATTTTCACAAGCGTATTTTAGGAGAAGATTATGGAAACACTATTAAGCCTTTCGATAGCCCTTTTCGTAGGACTAATGCTTTCAAGGCTTGCAAAACTTATTCAATTACCTGCAGTAACTGCTTATTTGGTAACGGGCGTTATAATCGGTCCTTGGTGTTTGGGCGCTTTCGGCGTAAAAGGTCTTGGATTTACTAGCGAAGAAGAGATAGCGTCGCTTAAAATTATATCTGACGTAGCGCTTGGATTTATTGCCTTTTCAATAGGTAACGAATTTAGACTTTCGCAACTTAAAGCAATAGGAAAAAAGGCAACGGTTATTGGTATTTTTCAAGCGGTTGTCGCAACGGTTTTCGTCGATATCGCGCTTATAGGCTTACATTTATTGATTCCAAAGCAATTTCCGCTTTCGTCGGCAATAATCCTTGGAGCGATTGCGTCGGCAACAGCGCCAGCGGCAACGCTTATGGTTGTTAGACAGTATAAGGCTAAAGGTCCTGTAACTGATACTTTATTGCCAGTCGTTGCAATCGACGACGCTGTAGGTTTAGTTCTTTTTGCAATATCTTTCGGTGTTGCAAAGGCAATTTCTCTCAATCAAGTTAATATAATATCGATTATTTTCGAGCCGATTATCGAAGTCGTTTTATCGCTTGGGCTCGGCGCTATAATGGGATTTTTAATTACCTATTTTGAAAGGTTTTTCCATTCGCGTTCAAAAAGGCTTTCAATGTCGGTTGCATTTGTTTTCTTAACAGTTGCAATTTCTATGGTAGAGTTTGAAATAGGTGGAGTTCACTTTGCGTTTTCATCTCTTTTAACGTGTATGATGCTCGGTACGGTATTTTGTAACTGCTGTGATTTTTCGGAAGAACTTATGGATAGGTTGGATCGTTGGACAGCGCCTTTGTTTTTGCTTTTCTTCGTTATAAGCGGAGCGGAACTTAAACTTTCACTCTTTGCAGATCCGCTTATCGTTTTAATCGGCGTAGTATATATCGTATTCCGTTGTTTGGGTAAATATTTTGGTGCGTTTGCAAGTTCAAAAATGGTAAAAGCAGAGCCAAGCGTTGTAAAATATCTCGGTATAACCCTTTTCCCTCAAGCGGGGGTTGCTCTTGGCATGGCGCTTATAGTAAAATCACTTCCAGCGCTCGGCGTAGTTGGTACGATTGTCGAAAACATAACCCTTTTCTCCGTATTGATTTACGAACTCGTAGGTCCGTTCCTTACTAAACTTGCTCTTACTAAAGCAGGCGAAATCGACCCGAGTGGTAAAATTAGCGCAAGGGGACAAAAACATATTTAATTTGTCTATCATTGTTTAGTTAAACTCGTAGATTTTATTATTTAGTAGTTTACGGCAAATTTTATTTAAATTGATAAAACGACCTATCAAGGTCGTTTTTTTACAAAATTTTTACCTTTTTAAACTCTTTCGTTAAAACTGTGGATAAAATTTACTTGAAATGGGAAAGAGATAGGTATATAATTATAGTATGAAAATTTCACAGGAAAACAAAAAAATAATATTAAAATTACTGCTACTTATATTGTTAATAGGTGTGATAATTGCCGTAGGATATCTTGTTTTACATCTTTTAGGGTGGACGAAACTTAACCAAGAGCAGTTGCAAGAAATTGTCAAAGGAACGGGCGCTATCGCTCCACTTATCTTTATATTGATATCTTTTCTGCAAGTTACTTTCGTGCCTATTCCGGGCGCAGTTACAATAATTGCAGGTAATTATCTGTTTGGCTTTTGGCTATCTTTTGTATATTCGTATATAGGTATGCTACTTGGCGCAATGTTCGCTTTCTTTTTAGGAAAGACTATAGGAAGACCGTTTGCAAACTGGATAGTAGGGAGCAAAGAAAAGGTTGATACGTGGATAAAAAGGCTAAAAGGTAGGCAAAACGTAATACTGTTTTTTATGTTCTTTTTGCCCTTTTTCCCCGACGATATATTGTGTACGGTGGCTGGGCTTTTGCCGATTTCATATTTTGGGTTTTTAGTAATGCAAGTTATAACGAGAGCGACGTCTATCGGCTTTACCTTACTATTTATGTCGGGAGAGTTTATTCCGTATCAAGGATGGGGGCTTGTCGTGTTAGGCGTTATCGCCGTGATTTGTATAGGCGCGTTTATCGTCAGTATGAAATATTCAGAAAAAATTAACGACTTTTGCGTAGATAAAATCAACGCGATTTTTAGAAAAAATAAAGATAAAACGAAGGAAAAAGATGAAAAATAAAACGTTTACAGGGTCTGTGTATAAAAACGCAGTTCAACTAATTTTATTTGGAAGTATAACGGGAGTGTTTGCAGGAATAGCCGTTTCGCTATATAATATTTGCGCAACTTTTGCTTTTAACGGGGCAACGGCGGTTTACGATTTTATAAGGCGAAATCCAGCGCTAATTCCACTTTTTATCGTGGGGCTTATATTAGGGGCGTTTATTTTAAGCGTTGCAATAAGGCTCGTACCTATGATAAAGGGGAGTGGAATACCTCAAACCGAAGGCGCAACGAGAGGGGTTGTTAGGTTTAAGTGGTGGAAAGACGCTACTGCAATGTTCGCCGTTAGTTTGCTTTCAATTTTTATGGGGCTTTCGGCAGGCGCTGAAGGTCCAAGCGTACATATAGGCGCGTCTATGGGTGACGGAGTATCTGCCGTCTCAAGAAGAAATGAAATGATTCGTAGATATCAAATAACGGGTGGCGCGTGCGCTGGGCTTGCAGTTGCAATCGGCGCTCCTATGTCGGGAATGGCGTTTGCTTTTGAAGAGGCGCATAAGCGCTTTACCCCCGAAGTGTTTATTTGCGCTTTTTCGTCCGTAATATTTGGAATGCTTACAAAATCTCTCGTGTATTTGCTATTCGGTTTAAACGCTCACGCTGGATTTCACGCTTTTTCGCTCGGTGAAATTGCTTTAAAAGATTATCTTTTCGTCGTTTTATCGGCGGTTGTTTGCGGACTTTTCGGCGTGCTTTTATTTAAATCGGTGTTTTGGATAAAATCGCTATTTAGTAAAATAAAACTTAAAATAAAATGGCAGTCCGATTGGCTTAAAATGTCGATTGCCGTGCTTATAGGCGGACTTTTTTCGTTAATTACGATAAACGTAATGGGTGGGGGACACGATTTTATCGAAACGTTAGGCTCGTTGGCGACACGCGAAACGCCAAAGATTTTTGGACTTCCTATAATTTGGACCTTACTTATCGTTTTGGTCTTAAAGTCTATTACCACCGTATTTAATATGGGAGCAAGCGTTCCGTGCGGAACTTTTATACCTATGCTTGCAATCGGCGCGTGTATAGGCGCTCTAACTTCGGAAGTTTGGGTTTTATTAGGCATGAACCCGTCTGCAAAAGACACGCTCATTATGATATGTATGGCGTCGTTTTTCGCAACGGTAGTAAAAGCGCCGATTACAGCCGTTATAATGGTCGTTGAAATGACTTTTAGTTTTACGCCTTTACTCCCTGTAATTATCGGCGTTTCAATAGGATATTTTATAGGCGATATTGCAAGAACGGACAGCATATACGAAACTCTTTTAGAACAATTCGTTGAAGAGAGCGGAGCGCATACAAACAAAGAAAAGGTTAAATTTACCTTTACCGCTATGCCACTTTCCATTGCAATCGGCAGAGAGATAAGAGACGTTTTATGGCCGAACGGCGTTCAAGTGACTAAAATAATTAGAAACGACGAAAGCGTTTTCCCAGAAGGCGGAACTGTAATTTTGGCAGGGGATGAGATATCTTTTTCTTGTCTTACGGACAATCCAAGCGCGATGGAAGACGATATAAAACATATTTTAGGTGTTGAATAAAAACGAAAAAAGACCGAAAAGGTCTTTTTTTATGCGTGAAAAATCAAATTGATTAAAAAGCGTTATTTTAATTGACAAAATATCCGCTATTTTATATAATGATATCAATGAGGAGTAGTTGGCGGATATTCCGTAACTAAATCGTTAGCACAAACCTTTTTGGTTTCGGTTTAGTTTTAAACGACGAGATCATGCCGTTTGGCATGATTTTTTTTGTTTAAATACCCTTCAAGCAAATTTAGGCGTAAAAACGCAAAAGGAGTAGTATGACACCACACAGTCAGAATGTAAAAGACGTTTTGTCGGAACTTAAAACCGACGAAATTAAGGGTTTAACTTCGGCGCAAGTTGAAGAAAACACCCAAAAGTTTGGACTTAACAAACTTGAAGAAAAGAAGAAAAAAGGTATCGTAGCCCGCTTTTTAGAGCAGTTTACGGACGTAATGATTATTATTCTTCTTATCGCAGCCGCAATTTCGCTCGGCGTTGCCATTTACGAAGGCGTAACTCACGGATTTGATATAGTTGAAATGATTGAACCTTTCTTGATTTTGGCAATCGTTTTAATCAACGCGATAATGGGCGTCGTGCAAGAAAGTAAAGCCGAAAAGGCGTTGGACGCTCTTAAAAATATGTCCGCTCCACACGCGAGAGTTATTCGTGACGGCGTTGAAAAAATTATAATGTCGGCAGAACTCGTGCCGGGTGATATTATTAAACTTGAAGCAGGCGATTTCGTCCCTGCCGACGCAAGACTTATAAAAAGCGTAAACTTAAAGTCGGAAGAATCAGCCTTGACAGGCGAGTCAGTTCCGTCTGAAAAGTTTGCGGACGCTGAGGTTAAAGAAAAAGCGCCTATCGGCGACAGAACGAATATGGTATTTTCGGGCTGTTCTATAACTTACGGTACGGCTCTCGCAGTAGTTACCGCTACGGGTATGCAAACTGAAATGGGTAAAATTGCAGGTATTCTTGCTAACGAAGAAGAGTCTAAAACTCCACTTCAAGAAAAACTTGCAAAACTCGGCAGTCTGCTCGGTATTTTAGTTTTAGGTATATGTTTCGTTATGTTTGCCGTTCAAATTATTAGAGACGGTTTCGACTTTAACAACATTATCGAAGCGTTTATGTCCGCAATTTCACTCGCAGTATCGGCAATTCCCGAAGGTCTTCCCGCCGTCGTTACTATCGTACTTTCAATCGGCGTACAGCGTATGGTTAAGCGTAACGCGATTATTAGAAGACTTCCTGCAGTTGAAACGCTCGGTAGTTCTTCGGTAATTTGTTCGGATAAGACGGGAACTTTAACTCAAAATAGAATGACGCTCGTTAAAACTTACGTTGACGGCGGAGAAATTTTAGATTTTGAAGGCTCGGCAGAAGGCGAAACGTATAAAATGCTTTGCTACGGCAGTCTTTGTTCGGACGGTAAAGTAGTTTTTGAAAACGGCGCTGAAAAGCATATCGGCGATCCTACCGAAACGGCTATCGTTCTTGCTGCGCACAAAGCAGGCGGAGTTCAAGACGAACTCAACGCTAAACACCCAAGAGTTGGCGAACTTCCTTTCGACTCCGACCGTAAACTTATGACTACCGTCAATATGATAGACGGCAAGCCCGTCGCTATCGTAAAAGGCGCGTTTGACGTAATTGCGAAAAGAACGGTTAAGGGCGATATTGAAAAGGCGAGAATTGCTTGCGACGATATGAGTTCAAACGCTCTTAGAGTTCTTGCCGTTGCATATAAAGAACTTGACGAAGTTCCTGCAAACCCGTCGTTTGAAGAACTTGAATACGACCTTACTTTCGTAGGGCTCGTAGGTATGATAGACCCACCGAGACCTGAATGTAAAGTGGCAGTTGCAACTTGTCGTCAGGCAGGTATTAAACCCGTTATGATTACGGGCGACCATATCGTAACCGCAACTGCAATCGCTAAAGAACTCGGTATTTTCGTTGACGGCGACAAGGCTATAACGGGCGCGCAATTAGACGAAATGAGTGACGAAGAACTCGATAGAGAAGTTAGAAATATATCTGTTTACGCCCGTGTTTCTCCCGAAAACAAGATAAGAATCGTTAAAGCATGGCAGAAAAAAGGCGAAGTCGTTTCTATGACGGGCGACGGCGTAAACGACGCTCCTGCACTCAAAGCGGCGGATATCGGTTGCGCAATGGGTATAACCGGAACGGACGTTGCTAAAGGCGCTGCCGATATGACTCTTACAGACGATAACTTTGCAACTATCGTTGAAGCCGTAAAAGAAGGTAGGGGAATTTTTGAAAATATCAAAAAGGTAGTTGGTTTCTTGCTTTCTACAAACCTTGCCGAAGTTTTGGTAGTATTCATATCTACCGTAATTTTAGGTTCTTTCGTAGGGCTTGGCAATCCGTTTATTCCTATTCAACTCCTTTGGATTAACCTTGTTACCGACTCGCTCCCAGCAATAGCGCTTGGTATGGAAGCCGTTGAAAACGATATTATGTACCACAAGCCGAAACATAAGAACGAGAGTTTGTTTGCTCACGGTCTTGGTGTTAAAATTGCCCTTAACGGCGTGCTTTTAACCGTTACGACCTTGACAGGTTACGTTCTCGGCGCAATCGTTATGAAAAATCCCGTAACCGGCGCTTTAAATCACGATGCAGGTAGCACTATGGCGTTTATGATACTCGCAATGAGCCAACTCGTTCAAGCGCTTAATATGAGAACGTCGCACTCGCTCTTTAAGGTAGGTTTCTTCTCGAATAAGACTATGAACCTTTCGCTTTTAGTTTGTGCGGCGCTCACTGCAATCGTACTTTTCATACCAGGCGTTGTAACGGTATTTGGTATGATTATGCTCGATTGGTGGATGTATTTAGTAGGTCTTGGACTTTCGCTCCTTCCTATACTCGTTATGGAAATTGCAAAAGCAGTTGGATTTATTAAATCACACGCTCATAAATAATTAAATAAACGCCGATTTTCGAGTGAAAATCGGCGTTTTACGTAAAATTAAAAAGTCGCTTTATTAAGCGACTTTTTGTTTTGATAATTAAATTAACTTTTAAGCCCAACGAGCCTTTGCGATTTCTGGATATGCGTCGTCTAAAATGTTTACGAGCCTAAGTACGAGTGATAAACACTCCGCGCCACAAGTAGAGCGGTCGATAATAGCGTCCATAGAAACGATTACGTCGTCGTCATCGTCAACGTAAAACTTAACCCAACGGTATTTTAAATTTAGGTCGTTACAAACTTTCAAAGCCGAGTCTTTTTTGTTTTTAAACTTTTCAACGTCCCAACATTTGAGTTCAACCAAACCATCGCCGTCTTTATCAAACACTACGTAGATTGAAATTTCGTCTTTATTATCGCCGTTATAGGTCACGTTTACCACGTTTTCTGATTTAACGGTGTATTTAACGCCTTTTGCGTCCATGTGTTCTGTAAATAATTGAGCAAATTCAACCATAATTAGTTACTCCTTATTACCTCTTATTTTATGGTATAACTTTATCATAAACTTTCGCGTAATGTCAATAAAAAAGTAAAATTTATTAAAAATAAGTTAAAATCATTGACGAAATTAAATAATTAGGTTAAAATTATTAACGCTACACAACGCATAATTGTTATATTGTAAAATGTTTACGAGTTGTAGTAGCCATAAATAGAAATAACTGCCACCGGGTAGGAAATGCCAAGCATTCGTTTGTAAATCGTTAGGTCTTAGAAGATTTGCAAGTCGGATGTTTTTTATTATAGTTCAATCTACGAGTGGAGAGAAGGGAAAAATGTTTAAAAGAGTTTTGAAATATTTTTCAATTAAAGAATGGGTTATTTGGCTTTCGTCAATCACGCTAACCGTTACGGCGTTTATTCTTTTTGATAGGCAAAATTATCTTACGCTCATTGCCTCGCTAATCGGTGTAACGTCTTTAATCATTTGTTCAAAAGGAAATCCTTTAGGGCAAGTGTTTATGATTGCTTTTAGTTTATTATACGGGGTTATATCCTATTTTTGTCGTTACTTTGGCGAAATGATAACCTACGTTTTTATGAGTATGCCTATGGCTATTTTCTCGCTTGTTTCTTGGCTTAAAAATCCGTATGAGAAAAATAAAGCAGAAGTTAAAGTCAATAAAATCACTCGCAAAGAAACTGTATTTTTGCTCGTTTTAACGATTGTAGTTACCGTTGTTTTTTATTTTATTTTAAAGTGGTTTAACACTGCAAATCTTTGGGTTTCAACCCTTTCGGTTGCAACGAGTTTTTTAGCGTCTTATTTAACTTTTCGTCGTTCGCCGTTTTTTGCTTTTGCGTATGCTTTAAACGATATAGTTTTGATTGTAATGTGGGTGTATATGTCGATTATTAGTATAGAATACGTATCAGTCGCCGTGTGTTTTTTTGCGTTTTTAGTAAACGATACGTACTGTTTTGTAAGTTGGCTTAAAATGCAAAAAAGGCAAAATAAGGCGAATTGAAAATCAATCCGCCTAAATTTTTATTTGGGTTTACGCGCTCTTTTTAATTCCCCATGTTTTATAATTGAGAACTTTAGTGCCCGAAAAATAGTTTACGGTTACGGTCAAAGTATTTCCTTCAATTTTAAAATCTGCCCACGACATAGGATTAGATTTCTCAGCGTAGTAATATAAAGCAGAATTATAATCTTCGTAAGGAGAACGAGTTTGATTGCTTGCAGGTCCGTTTAAAACGTAAATAACTCCATCTGGGTCAATAGAGTAACTCACTCCGCTTGCATTGTCTAAGTTCCAAGTTTCGCTACTCGTCGTTCCGTCTGCTTTTATAGGGAGAGTTCTCGAAATTACGTGGTCGTGTCCTTGCAATACGACGTCAACGCCGTACTCGGCAAAAATTCCACTAAGTTGTTTTTGAAGAGAAAGGCTAATCTGATTTTTTGCAGGGTTAGAGCCCCAAGAGCCCGCCGAGTATAATGGATTGTGAAGTGCGACAAACGTCCAAGTTTTATCGTTATTTTTAAGTTCGTTTACAAGATATTCGTACTGGTCGTTTTTGAGTTTATTGCCTTCTAAAACGTTTGTGTTAAGCATTATAAACTTAGCGTTTCCGTATGTAAACGAGTAGAAATAGCCTTTTTTCGTCGTTTGATAAGGGATTTTATTGTTAAAATGCTTGTAAGTTTCGTTTGAGCCCGCTTGGTAGGTTGTTTCATGGTTGCCAGATATTGCCATTATGGGTAGTTTGGATAGATACGCGAAGTTTCCGTGGAGCATAGATTTCCATTCATCTTCGTACTCAGACCATTCTACGACGTCGCCCGTGTGTAATACGAAATCGTTTACACCGACAATTTTTGATAAAACGCTACCAAATTGATTGCCGTTGCCACTTGAATGTTGAGAGTCGCTTACGTGCGCAAACGAGAAAGAATTTGCTGATAAATCTTTGGTTGTTATCGTAACTGACTGCGTTCCGGTTTTAACGTACTTATCGTAAATTCTATAAGTATAAGTGGAAGAGTCGTTCATAGGAACTTCAATTTTTGATATATAATATTTAAACGTCGTGCCGCCTTCTGCGCTCGAAGTCGCTTCTTCTGTATGCGCAGGATATTCTTCATAGTTTTCTAAACTACTGCCTTTTGCAATTTGTATTACAGGACGAAGTGGTCTTTTAGAAGTGTTATACGTAAAACCATAAATAGAATTTTCAGTATCGTAAAGCGAAATAGTTAAAGAAGTTGGCAAAAATTGCTGTTTCTCGCTAAAATTATAATCTCTAAGTGGTTCGCCGTAGGTAAAAGTGTCTGTTCCTTTTGCTCCGCATATACAAGATTTGTAATAAACTGCAGAAGAAGTTTCGGTTGCTTCGTCTTTAATTAGTGCGCCGTCGGGAATTTGTTCGTCGAAAACGTGTTCGCCAAGTTTATCCGATTTAAAAGTTGAGCCTAAATTAAGCGAAAGTCCACACGTTGTGCAAGAAAAGTAATATTCAGCGCCGGACTGACAGGTTGCAGGAGTTTTTAGGTATTTTTCATCTTCTACTCTTGCTGAAAAGTCGTGGGAGAGAGTAATTGTATCATTAAAAGTTTCTTCACCCTTTGCTCCACATTTACAACTATAATAGTAAATTGCAGACGTTTGGCAAGTTGCTTTTTCTTTTAAAAATTCTTCTTGCTTAATTTGTTGGTCATATTTGTGAAAATGGAATGGCTTACATCCGTTTTTACAATTTACTGAAAAAATACAGGTTATTGCAATTAAAATAGAGATAAAGTGTTTAAAAGTTTTTTTCATAAAGCCTACTTGAATTATCATAAGCACATTATAATTTTTTATAAAATAATAGTAATAAAAAATTTAGATTCGCACAAAAACTGCAACCGCTCGTTAGTTTTCGTTTTCAGATAAATAGTCGTTTATTTTATCAATTATGTCCGTTGGAATAGTAAAGTCTGCGCTTAACGGTTTTAGGAAACAATTTAAATTATCACTATCAGATTTAGCATAGAAACTAACTAAATCGTAATCTTCATCATAAACGTAATAAAGAAAATTTTCAACATCCGTTTCGTTTAACGTGAGTTTTACAACGTGATAATTGCCCAAATTAGTGTAATATAATAACACGTCGGCTTGTTTAATTTGTTCGTAAGATTGCGAAAAGTTAAATAAAGTTGAAAATAGAATTCTCCTTTTTTCGCCTGTATATTCTCCGTCGCTTTTAATTGATAAAGTTGTGGCAATTTCAACCAAAGCTAAAGTGGGGGGAGTGAGATACGAAAATCCATTTAAGGTAAATTCCCCCATATTATTAAGGTTGTTTGGCTGTTGAGAGTATATCGTCTTATCCACGATGTAAATTTGATGTGTAAAATCAAAATTTTGTTTATCTATCTGTGGGGTATAACTTGTAAATTTTACAAAAACGTCTGCGTGGTCTACGCCGTTAACGCTTTTAATCTTAATAACGTGATTAGCGTTGTAAGAAGAATTTCCGTGTATTTCGTCTTGTGAAAACAATATTTCTGCGCCGTATTTACCAAATGATAGTTTACCTTGAGTAGAGTTATTTGAAACGTTAACGACAAAAGAGTCTAAAAAATCTTCTTCCACAGCGCTGTAATTTAGATTTTCTAAATTGTCAAAAATATTAAACGAACATGCTGTACATACGTTTTTATAAAAAGAGTGTTCTTTAGCATCAACGTAGTTATCTTTGTAGTTATTTCCACAAGAGCAAGTGAAGGTGGTATAACCTTGACTTTCGCAAGTTGGCTCAGTTATATTTTCGGTATAAGTATGCCCAAGATTATCAACGTAATTGCTTTTGTAATTATCTCCACAATCGCAAGAGAAGATTGTGTAACCTTGGTTTTCGCAAGTCGGTTCTATAATTTGTTCGGTGTAAGCGTGCTTGTGTTTACACGAAGTTGAAAGCAAAACAGAAAAAATTGTTAAAGATAAAAATATAAGTGTTAAAGTTCTTTTCATAAAGTTACCTCAAATTGTCATAAATACATTATAATTTTTTATAAAAATAATAGCAATAAAAAATTAAGATTTTAAGAAAAAGTAATAATTCCATATTGTTTTTTATTGTGAAATCGCTACAAAAAACATATCGCTAAAACGATATTTAATCGTTTTTTCCCTTACGGGGCGCTCTTAGTTGGAATCTCTCTTTAAGTTTTTCTATAAAAAATATCCAAGTGCAAAAGCACTTGGATATTTTTGGCTGGGGATGAGGGATTTTCCTCTTGTTTTTTTACTCGCATTAAAAATAAAAAGGAGTAGTGCTCGTAAAAAAACTTCGGTCATCGCTAAAAACGATACTCAATCGTTTTTCCCACTAAAGTGGTCGCTCCTGGTTCAAATCCCTCTTTGAGTTTATAAACAAAAAATATCCAAGCACGAAAATGCTTGGATATTTTTGGCTGGGGATGAGGGATTTTCCTCTTGTTTTTTTACTCGCATTAAAAATAAAAAGGAGTAGTGCTCGTAAAAAAACTTCGGTCATCGCTAAAAACGATACTCAATC
>JAFQMD010000027.1 GCA_017396365.1 Clostridia bacterium
AACCTTGGTGACCAACAAGGTCTACCAAGTCTTTTTGGGCTCACGAGCCTCGGTGTGCTCGTATCTAAGCCTTTAACAAGTTAAAGGTTTATCTACTTCGCAATACTAGTCTTTTTACGGCTTTTTGCAATTCCGATTACCGACAAGGTAATTCCCTTGCAAAAATCTCGCAAAAATCCCGTCTTGCTCGTATCTAACCCTTTAAATTTAATCAGTCATACGTTGTGACATAGCCTTTATTTTAGGCTACGTAACAACTTTATTGATGGTTAAAATCTAAAGGAGAATAATTGTGAAAAAAATCAAAAAACTAATTGCAATTTTACTTCTTGCGGTAAGCGTTTCGTGTTTATTCGGTTGCAAAAGTAAAGTACAAACCTACGAAAACTCAGTAGTTATTACTGTGGACTCAAAATTTATGGATATTAAAGACGACAGCGTTTTACTCGACTATATGAACAAGTTAAAAGAAGACGGACACATAGAATTTAGTCTAAAGTCTGGGCTTGTCGTTTCCATAAACGGAATTGAAAACGCTACCGACTATTCAAAGTGTTGGATGCTTTATACCGACGACGAAGAGTTTTCAAACAAGGCTTGGGGAGAAATTGAAGTTGACGGAAAAACCTATTATTCCGCAGCGCTTGGCGCGGAGAGTTTGCCTATAAAAGACGGAAAAGTTTACGTTTGGGGGTACGTTGCTCCACAATGGTAAAATCTGCCAAAGAAATTGCTCTTTCGGGTATAACCGTAGCCCTTTTAATCGGTGGACAAATGGCTTTATCCGCCGTTAGCGGAGTGGAAATCGTAACTGCAATTTTTGCCGTGTATTGTTTCGTTTTCGGCGTTTTAAACGGCGTGATAGTGGCTACCGCTTTTTCACTTATAAGGTGTTTCGTCTTTGGTTTTTTTCCACAAGTAATACTGTTATATCTAATTTATTACAATTTGTTTGCGGTGGCGCTCGGCGTTTTAGGGCGAGTTATAAAGGATAAAAACGGCTTTATAAAAATATCTTTGCTTACTGCAGTTAGCGTAATTTTTACAATTTTGTTTACCGTTATTGACAATCTTTTAAACGTAGTTTTGTTTTCTTTATCACTAAGCGCCGCGAAGATTTATTTTGCTCAGTCAATTCCCGTTGTAATAAGGCAAGTTATATGCGTAATAGTAACCGTTCCTTTATTTTTCTATCCACTTGTAAAAGTCTTTGAAATTGCAAAATAAAACGTCCTACTAAAAAAGTAGGGCGTTTTATTTTAGGCTGTGTCACACCCAATACTGATATTCAAAGGATTACAAAAAAAGCCCACGGCTTTCGCCGTAGGCTAAAGTTTTAATTAGTTGTTTTCAGGGTTGTCGTAGTCGTAATCTTTTGCGTTGTCTTCAGCATCAGGAACTGCTACGTCGTTTTTACCCGTACGTCTTGTTGACTTGTCGTAACCTTGGTGATAATACTTTTCAGTATTCTTCTTCTTGCGAGCCTTACCTTCGAAAGACTTTCTAATAACTACTGCAACGAGCGCTACTACTAATACGAGAGCAATGATAACTGAAGTAACTTGAAGCCATCCGTAGTTTTGAGTTTCGCTAACTGACTCGGAAGTTGATTCAGATTCAGAAGATTCTGGCTCAGAAGTGGTTTCTTGGTCGCCTGCGTCGATTTCGTAAAGGTCGTCGGTGTCAAATCTAAAGTATTGAACGAAATATTCGGTAGCCGTATCGTTTGCTTTTCCGAGCGCGTAAACGATAGTTTCTACACCGTCGGTAACTCTTACGTTGCCGTCTTCGTCTTTAAGTCTTAAATCTTCGTTTCCAACGTCAGCGACGTTAGCGTAGTAGTAAATTTGTGGAACGACTGATTCTTTATCGAAAGTATATACAGCGTCAATTTCGCCTGCATAGAAGCTATCCATCAATACTTCTGCAGAAGTGTAAGTGCTGTTTAACGTACCTGCGTTTAACGCGTCAAATACTGCAACGCCGTTTGAGCCGAATTCAAGTTTAAGTTCAAATTCTTCATTACCGGTAGTGATAACGTAAGTAACGATAGCGTAACCGTCTTCAAATCTTGCGCAGTCTGCGTTTGTTACGGTAGTTTTTACTGCCTTTTCTTTAAGCGCAACGAAAACTACGTGTGGGTTTTCTTCGGTTGATTTATCTACGTCAACTAAACGAACGAATGCGTTTCCTTCGTGGGCGTAAACTTTAACAGAGAAACTGTAAGTAGAGTTCTTTGGAATAACAACGGTTTTAGCCGAGATAACGGTTTCAGTTCCGTTTGCGTTTAATACGAGCGCTTGAACGTTGCTGTTTCCGTTTGTGATTTTGCCTTTCAACTCGTCAAGAGCGGCGTTAATTTTAGCGTCAGAGGTGTCGTATTTGCTGTTTGCAAGACCAAATACCGCGCCGTTTGGAACGGATAATACGTCTTTTAACGAAGAGATGTGTTCAACTGAAACGATTTGTCCGTTTTCAAGGTTTACTTGTTCCATTCCGCTTACCGTAGTTGAATACGTATCGTTAGCGGTGTCGTCATCTTCGTCATCGTCTTCGGTGTAGTCGTTTACGTAATTGCCGGTAAGAGCAACTTTTTTAGCGTTCGTATCGGTAGTAACGTCAGCAGACGTGTACTCGTCTTTGGTTAATTCTTCAATTACGAAATCTTTAAAGATTGCAACGCCCGTAGGTAATGCGTGAGGGTCGTCAACCTTTTCAGTAGGACCGTAAGTGAGTTTTAATTGAAATGTCATTGTGTCCGAAACGAAATTGTTTGCTACGTAGAAAGTGTATCTTACGAAATCGTCGGTATTTTCGTTTTCGTAATCGTTAGTGTTTACGTTGTCGAAACTTGCAACGACTTCTTCTTTATTACAATCGTAAATTGCTAAGGTTGCGCCTTGTTGATAATCTTCAGTAGTAACCTTTGCCCAGAAAGAAATTCTTACGTAGTTTTTGCCGTGAAGGTTTGTAACTTTCGTGGTGTGAGTGTAAGAAGAACCGATATTTCCAAAACTGCTGAAATCAATTTTAACTTGATCTTCTTCAACGGTAATCTTGCTTGCGTCTTCTTCAACTTTGTTGCCGTCGGTATTAGGATGAACGGCGTTCCATTCGCCCGTGGAGTTTATTGAAACGTCAAACGGGTTTTCAGCCATCTTAGAAAGAGTGTAAGCAACGTTGTATTCTTTGCTCATAGTCCAGTCGCAAGCGCTGGTGTCAACGGTAGTTCCCGAAGTTGCGGTTGCAAGAGCGTCAGGAACAATGTTTTCAAATTCCGAGTATTTTGCAAGGGTAAAGTTTGCGCAGTCAAAGTAAGCAAAGCCCTTTACGTGATTTTCGGTATAAACGCTATTGCCTTCGCCAAAACCTAAAACGAGAGTGTAAGAAGTTGCTCTCGATTGATTAGGCTGAAGGTAGATAGAGATTTTAACCCACGCGCCTTCGGTGTTGATGTTTTTAACAACGAGTGGTTCGTACGCTTCGTTGTCATTGTTTACGTCAACCGCGTTGTGCTTTAACTTAACGTACGCGCCTGCTTTAGAGCCAGGGTATTTATGCGTAACGCCTAAAGTTTTAACCCAAATAGAAAGGATAGCGTATTCGCCCGACGGAACGGAAAGAGTTGTAGAAGACGTTGCGTATTGAGCCGAGTAGTCTTTATTGCGGAGCATCATAACTTTCGTGCCCGCTTCGTTTGCTTCGGTCTTATCGTCGTCAACTAAGCCCTTATCTTCAGCGTCAGCGTTGTAGAAAGGAGTTCTTGGGTTGTGGTAGGTGGTCGTTTCGCCATCTACGGTGCTATATCTGTATTCGGAAGAAAGAGCGTCGTACGCTTCGTCTTCGGTATCGATAAGAACGTAACTTGAAGACGTACCGGTTGAATAGCCTTCGTCAGCGCCGTCAGATCTTACAGTCCAACTCGTAGCCGTGTTGGGCTTTGACGTATTTTTACCAGAAGTGAATTCAAAGTCGCCGTTTTTTAAGGTTTGTTCGTCAACTACCGTTTCTTCGGTGGAAGAAGATTCCGAAGACGAACTTGATTCGCTGTCTGACGAACTCGACTTTTTGCACGCCGTTGCAAACGCTAACGAGAGTGAAAGTACGAGTACGGTTAAAAACGTGATAAACGTTTTGAAGTTAAATTTGCTTTCAATTTTGTTCATAAGTCACCTTTTTTGCAAATGTGAATTTTTAATCTTTTACATTATACAATATTTTTCGGCTAAAAGCAATTTTTTTAAGCCTTATAAATACAAAATTTTATAATAAATATAAACTTTTTTTGCGCGTGCGTATTTATTTTTTTGAAAGGAACACATACTTTCTAAAGAAAAATTGATAAAAGGTGGCAAAGTCTTTATTGAAAAGTTTAAAAAATCGACTTATAGCCACACTTTATCAAGAAAAGGAGACGAAATGGGGGATAGCGTAAAAGAAAAAGCGTATATGGCTATAACGGGCGCTCTTACGGGGCTTGCAAACGGTTTTTTCGGCGGAGGCGGAGGAATGGTTGTCGTACCGCTTATGATATACTTGCTAAAAATGAAGACTAAAAGCGCGCACGCAACGGCGCTTGCGGTAATTCTACCGATAACGCTCATAAGCGCGCTCGTGTATTTTTTTAGCGGAAAATTTGATTTTAAAATAGGCGTTCCGTCGCTCGTAGGAGTAGTCGGCGGTGGAATTTTAGGCGCTTGGCTACTGGGAAAACTCAGCGCCAACTGGCTTACAAAAATATTCTCTTTGGTAATGCTTATAGCGGGGGTGAAGGCGCTCGTATTATGATAGTTAAAATGGTTTTGCTTGCGGTATGCGGTTTTAGCGCCGGAGTGCTCGGCGGTATGGGTATGGGAGGAGGAGCGTTGCTAATCCCTGCGCTCACTATCTTTTTCGGCGTTGACCAAATAGGCGCGCAAGCAGTAAATTTAGTCGCTTTTATTCCTATGGCGGTGGTGTCTTTGATAATCCATTTAAAAAACAAACGAGTAAAAACACAAGGCTTGCTCTGGGTTATTTTACCCGCGCTATTTTGTTCGCTTTCGGGCAGTTTTTTTGCGCTTTCTATATCGGGAACGCTACTTAAACGACTGTTCGGCGCGTTTTTAGTGATACTTGCTCTTTTTCAACTATTTGGCAATAAAATTGAAGAGTTTTTTCAAAATAAAAAAGTAAATAACCATAGTCAAAAAATTTAAAAAACCTATTGAAAAACAGGGGAATTTGGGTGTATAATATATAAGTAAATACTTATATAAAAGCAAATTGCACAATAAAATTATAAATTTGCCCAAAAAGACGAAAAGAGTCTTTTCAAACGCCAAAAAATGTGGTATTATCTACGGGAAATTATAATGCGTTAATATTGTGATATATTACTCAAAGAGGTGTTGATTTGGAAAAGATAGGAATTATTGACTTAGGTTCAAATACTGCAAGGCTCGTTATCGTAGAGATGCTTGGTGACGGGCATTTTATTGTCGTTGACCAACTAAAAGAGAGTGTGAGAATCGGTAAGGATATGGAAAGGGACGGCTTTTTAAAGCCTCAGAGAATTACGGAGACTTTAAAAACGCTCAGAATGTTTAGAAAACTTTGCGACGCGCACGGTATCGAGAAGATTATCGCAGTTGCAACTGCCGCCGTTCGTAGAGCAAAAAATCAAAGGAGTTTCTTAGAAGAAGTCGCTACGACTTGTGGAATAAAACTCCGCGTTCTAACCGCCGAAGAAGAGGCTATGTACGTTTACAAAGGCGTAATCAATACTATGGATATACCAAAAGGTATAATCTTTGAAATCGGCGGTGGAAGTACGAAAATCGTTCGTTACAACAGAAAGAATCTTTTAAATTACGAAACTTTGCCGTTCGGCGCGGTAACTTTAACCGAACTTTTTGCAAGCGACGGCTTATCGCCTGAAGAACAAGCGTTAAAGATAGAAGAGTTTTTTACCGAACAGTTAAAGAGAATAGAGTGGCTTAAAGATATTGACCCCGAAACTCAACTTATCGGCGTAGGCGGTTCTTTTAGAAGTCTTTGCAAAATTAGCAAGATGATGAGAAAGAGTCCGCTAAATACCATTCATAACTACCGCATAGAAGTAGATGAATTTGAAAACATTTACAATATGCTTAAAGTTTTAGACCTTGATAAGAAAAAGAGAATAAAGGGCGTTTCGTCGTCGAGAGCGGACATTTTACCGTCAGCGCTTGCCGCAATGAGCAGTTTTATTAAGTATATGAACTTTGACCAAATGGTCATTTCGGGATGCGGACTTAGAGAAGGCATAATGTTTAACTACGCAATGCCCATTACTATTGAAAAGCCTATTACCGACGTTTTAACTTACAGTTTGCAAACGCTCGTTAAGTATTACGGCTGCAACGTAAAGCACGTTGAACACGTAGTAAATCTTTCAGTTCAACTTTTCAAACAACTTAGAGTATTGCATAAATTCCCAAGGCAATATCTTAAGATATTGAAAGTAGTTGCAATGTTACACGACGCAGGCACTTCAATCAAGTATTACGATTACCAAAAGCACACGGCGTACATAATTATGAACGCAAGCATTTACGGTATGACAAGTCGTGAAAGAGTTATGGCGTCGCTCGTTGCGTCGGTCTATAAAGGCGACGATTTCTCAATGAACGAACTCGCTCGTTACAAAGCGTATATAACCGAGGAAGACGTCGATTCTATAAGAAAACTCGGTATTATGCTTAGAATTGCCGAGAGTTTAGATAGAAGTATGTCATCTTGCGTTCAAACGATAAATTGCGACGTTTTGGGTGATTCCGTCATAATGAAAACGGAAGTTGAAGGGGACGCTTCTTTGGAAATTAAAGACGCGCTTTCCGCATCTTTCGATTTTAGAAGAATCTTTAAAAAGAATCTTGAAATTTTATAATAATAAAACGCAAAATATGCGATTAGTCGGCTTATAAGTCGGTTAATCGCATTTTTTTATTGTTAAAAACCAATTAAGTTGAAAAACGTTTGCGACAAAACTTTTGTAAAACGAACAAAATTACCTTTAATGCGAGTTATAAAACGAGTTAAAATCGTATTATGGTCGTTTACGTAGAGTACGTGTTTTTAGATAATTTTATAATCGATTTAATGCTTATAGTTTTAGCTCGCAAAAGTTTAAAGTTGCAAATTAAAAAGGGCTTTGCCGTTCTCTCCGCAACTCTCGGTGGGATTTTTGCAGTAATAATGCCTATTTTAAAACTTTCGATTGCCCTTTCGTTTACCTTTAAAATGCCGATAGGGCTTGCAATAGTTTTTGCAAGCGGAAAATTTAAAAACGTAAAAGAGTTTATAAAATGTTTTTATTTATTTTTATTTTTCACCTTTTCGTTAGGTGGAGTAATAACCGCGTTTTTTTGGGGACTTGGGCTTAGTTTTGACCCGATAAACTATTCGTACGGCAGTCAAATTCCACTCTTTCTAATTTTAATTTTAGTGTTTATAACCTATCTTTTCATCTGCAAAATAATCAAGGAAATTTATAAAAGAAGAAATATAACTTCGTTTTTGCTTAAATGCCAACTTCAACTTTGCGGAAAGACGTTTGAATTTTTGGGCTTTTTAGATAGCGGGAATTCTTTATATTATAAGGAAACGGAAAGCCCCATTATTTTGTGCTCGCAAAAGGTGGGCGATAAAATAAAGTCGGACGGCGGTTTTTCAAACGGAGTTTTCGACGTCGTTAGTATAAGCACGGTTGCAGGAAAAAGCGTAGTTCCGATTTATAAAATTGAAAAAATTTTGATATATAACGGCAGTTCGCCGAATATACTATATAACGTAATGCTCGGTGTTATAAAGGGCGGTTTCTCAAGCGGTGAAGAATACGACCTGCTACTTAGTCCGCTCGTAATTGAGGTGTAAAATGGTTAAGTTATTTGAAAAAATTATTAAAAAACTCTTTGGTGAAGAAGAAAATTTCGTGCACTATTTAAACGGGGCAGAGGCTCTCCCCGAGCCTTATTCTCAAGACGAGGAACAGCAACTTCTTGCAAGACTCCAAGACGATGAAGAAGGGGTTAGAAGTTGTCTTATCGAGCATAATTTAAGGCTCGTCGTATATATTGCAAGAAAGTTCGACAACACGGGCGTTGAACTCGACGATTTGGTTTCGGTTGGTACGATAGGGCTTATAAAAGCAGTTAAGACTTTTAACGCTGACAAAAATATTAAACTTGCAACTTACGCGTCAAGATGTATAGAAAACGAGATTTTAATGCATTTAAGAAGGGTTGTAAAACTAAAAGGCGAAGTGTCTTTAGACGAGCCGTTAAACGTCGATTACGAAGGTAACGAACTGCTCCTTTCCGACGTTTTAGGAACGGATACCGACGTCGTTTATAAAGATATTGAATTGAGCGCTGAAAAAGAAATGTTAAGCGTTGCAATAGAAAAACTAACGCCGAGAGAAAAGCAAATAATGAAACTGAGATTTGGGCTTGGCGGTGGCGAAGAACTTACGCAAAAACAGGTTGCAGACCTTTTGGGAATATCGCAAAGTTATATATCTAGGCTTGAAAAAAAGATAGTGTCAAGGCTAAGAAAAGAGTTTATGAAATTGGCATAAAATGTAAATAATCGACTTATAGACGGGTTTTCTTAAAAGAAAGCCCCTTTTTTAGCGAAAAAAATCTAAAAAATGTTATGCCTTTACAAAATTTGCGCACTATACTATTATAACACCGCCGTCCACGTAGTACATACTTTCAAGGAGGTAAAAAGGCGTGTGGAAAGTAGACATTTGCGGAATAGATACTTCTAATCTTTTAAAGTTGACGCAAACTCAAAGTCAAGAACTTCTTTTAAAAATAAAGGAAGGGGATAAAAAGGCAAAGGAAACTTTTACGATTGCAAACGCAAGGCTCGTTTTGTCAATTATAAAGCGTTTCCCACAGTCGAAAATTTCACCCGAAGATATGTTTCAAGCGGGCATGATAGGGCTTATAAAGTCTGTGGAAAATTTCGATTTAAGCGTTGGCGTAAGATTTTCGACTTACGCAGTTCCTATGATTATAGGCGAGATAAAGCGAATTATAAGACAACATAACAGTATGCGCGTTTCAAGGAGTATCAGGGATACGGCGTATAAAGTATTACAGGCAAGAAGTCAAATTGAAAGTGAAATAGGAGACAAGGCGACTATGGCGCAAATCGCCGAAAGGTTGAATATTGCCGAACGCGAAGTCGTTTACGCGCTCGACGCAATTGCAGATCCCGTGTCTTTGTACGACCCCGTATATAATAAAAACGGCGACGAACTGCTTTTGATGGACCAAATAGGCGACGAAAAAAATACCGACGAGAAATGGACGGAAAACGTCGCGCTCGAAAGCGCGCTTTCAAAACTCGAAGAAAGGGAAAGAAAAATAGTTTATATGCGGTATTTTGAAGGAAAAACGCAAACGGAAATTTCATCGGAAATAGGACTTTCGCAAGCGCAAGTTTCAAGGCTTGAAAAGTCGGCTCTCGTAAGGCTTAAAAAAGGCATTTCATAGGTGGTTATACAAAATACTACGAAATTCGTCATATTTTTGCGTCGTTTTGCGTATAATAAAAAGAGGTTTGTGTATGGAGTATAATTTTTCCGATTTAAAGAAAAAGAAAGTAATCAACGTTGCCGACGGTAGAGATTTAGGAAAGATTACAGACTTTGTTTTGTCTTATCCCGACGGGAAGATTAGAAGTATTATCGTTCCGGGCAAAAAGACGTCGTTTTTTTTAAGTAGCGAACTGATTATAAATTTTTCTTGTATTGAAAGAATAGGCGACGACGCCATTTTAGTTCATCTCTGTCATAGAAAAGACCAAGACTGCAAAAAAGATAAAGAAATAGACTTTGAAGAAGATGAATACTAGCAAAAACCCGTCTATAAGTCGATTATTGTCAAAAAATCCGAGAATTTGCTCGGATTTTTTTATTTGCGCAATAAAAAAATAATAGAAAAGGATATATATTATTTTATTGTAAAAAAAATAAATCTATGTTATAATACTATAAGTAAAATAAAGTATTATCGTGGTGGCGTTTTGTTTAAAGATGGCGAAAAATTAAGCGTAGAAAAGGCAAAGAGTTTGTCAAGTATAGTTTTAGCGTTCGTAGGGGATGCAGTTCACACCCTTTTCGTTCGCGAAAATTTGGCGACTAAAAGCGATGCAAAGACCGGCGAGCTCAATAAACTTTCTTCTACAATCGTATGCGCAAAAGCGCAGGCAAAACGCATAGACGAACTTTTAGAAATTTTAACTGAAGAAGAAATTGCAGTCTTTAAGCGCGCGCGAAACGCAAAAAAAGGCGCTAAGGCAAAAAACGCAAGCGTCGTTGAATACAACAAGGCTACGGGTTTTGAAGCGGTTATAGGTTTTTTATATTTAACTGGCAATTACGAAAGGTTAGAATACCTTTTAAACTACGAGGTAAAAGATGAAAATTGAAGGTAGAAATTCGGTAAGGGAACTTTTAAAAACTAAAAAGACGGTTGATAAAATTTTAATAGCCAACGGCATGCGTGGCGCTGAATCTGAAAGTTTGTTAAAAGATATTAAAAAATCGGGAGTAAAATTTCAGTTTGCCGACAAGTCGGTGCTTGATAAAGAGAGCGATACGGGAAGACATCAAGGCTATATTGCTTACGTTTCCGACTACAAATATTGCGAACTTAATGATATTTTGGATATAACAAATCAAAAGAGCGACTGTATTATCGTCGTATTAGACGGAATTGAAGACCCACACAATTTAGGAAGTATAATTAGGGTTTGCGAGTGCGCTGGCGTTGACGGGCTCGTTATCGGTAAGCACAGGAGCGCAAGCGTAACCGACGCAGTAATGCGCATATCCGAAGGTAGCGCAAATCACGTTAAAATCGCAAGGGTTACTAACGTAAATCAAGCCGTTGACACTTTAAAAGAAAACGGCGTTTGGACTTACGCGTTAGAACTCGGTGGCGAAGATATTTACAAAACCGATTTAAAAGGCAAAATTGCGCTCGTCGTAGGTGGCGAAGATACGGGAGTTAACAAACTCACGGTTAAAAAATGCGACGGAGTCGTAACTATTCCGCTTTTTGGAAAAGTCAACTCGTTAAACGCGTCCGTTGCAACGGGAATAGGCGTTTTTGAAATTGTACGCCAAAGAAAACATGTGTGAAAAATTGACCGATAATCAACTTATAGCCCTACATAAGCAAGGCGATTTAAAGGCTTTTGATATAATTTGCGAAAGGTATAAATGGCTTATTCGCTCTATATCGAGAAGTTATTTTCTCTTGGGGGGAGATAGCGACGACCTTTTGCAAGAGGGGTTTTTAGGGCTTTTAAAAGCCGTAAACACTTACGATGAAAGCAAGTCGGCGTCGTTTAAAACTTTTGCGACTATTTGCGTTTTATCAACTGTAAAAACTGCGGTTCGGAGAGACTCAAATAGGTCAAATAAGGCGCTTAACGAGTCGGTTTCTCTTTACTCGGTTGCAGGTGTAGAGACTGACAGTCTTGAAGATTTTATTATCGAACAAGAATGGAAAGAAGAGAAAGAGAGTAAAATTAAGGACGTTTTATCTCCACTCGAATATAAGATTTTTAAACTTTGGCTTGTCGGGCACTCGTACGGAGAAATCAGCGAAATTACGGGCAAAACCGACAAGGCGGTAGATAACGCAATACAACGAATTAAGAAAAAATTAAAAGGTTAACATGGCATATTTAGCATTATACAGAAGGTTCAGGCCAAGTGGTTTTAAAGGGCTAATCGGTCAAGAACACATAGTTAGAACTCTTGCAAATCAAATTTCAAGCGGAAGAATCGGTCACGCCTACCTGTTTTGCGGGACGAGAGGAACGGGAAAGACGTCCGCCGCAAAAATATTTGCAAAGGCAATAAACTGTCTTTCGCCAATCGACGGCTCGCCTTGCGGAGAGTGTGAAGTTTGTAAAGCGCTTTCCGATCCGTCTAATCTCGATATTTTAGAAATGGACGCAGCGTCTAACAACAAGGTGGAAAACGTAAGGGAAATTAGAGAAAAAGTTCAATATCCCCCTGTAAGCGGTAGATATAAAGTCTA
Organism: Clostridia bacterium; assembly: GCA_017396365.1. GTDB lineage: Bacteria > Bacillota > Clostridia > Christensenellales > Borkfalkiaceae > UBA10281. Next base: position 12,090 of record JAFQMD010000027.1, read on the forward strand.
TATAATAGACGAAGTTCACATGCTTACGACCGAAGCGTTTAACGCGTTATTAAAGACTTTGGAAGAGCCCCCAAAACACGCGGTATTTATTTTGGCTACTACCGAATCTCACAAACTACCGTCGACGATTTTGTCAAGGTGTATGAGATTTGATTTTAGAATTATACCTACTAAAGAAATTGCAAATTTGATTTCGGGTATTTACGACGAAATCGGCAAGGAGTACGATAAAGACGCCGTTATGGCAATCGCAAGGGCAGGGGCTGGTAGCGCGAGAGACGCGCTTTCAATCGCCGATATTTGCGTATCGTATAGAGATTCAAAACTTACCTACGCCGACGTTTTAGAAGTTTTAGGCGCAACTGATTCTTCAAAAATTACGTCAATGATAAGTAAGATTGTAACCGCCGACACGAGCGGAACTTTGGAAGACGTTGAAGAACTTTGCGAAACGGGTAAAAGTATAGGCGTTTTGTGTAAAGATATCATTTCAAGGCTTAGAGAAGTGGTCGTTTGCAAAACTTGTAAAAACGCGAGAGATATTTTAGAACTCCCAGAAGACGTTTATGCAGAACTTTGTCAAATTGCCGACAAAGCCGACGGGCATAGACTTTTGAGAGTAATTGAAATTTTTACCGAAGCCGAGGGCAGTTTAAGATACAGTTTAAATCCGAGAGTCGTTTTAGAAAGCGCGTGCATAAAGGCGTCGCAACCTGAAAACGATTATAATATCGACGCTTTACTATCGAGAATAAATAAACTTGAAGAGCAGTTAAAAAACGCTCCAAATGTAGCAACTAAAACTTACGAAAGACAAGAAACTAAAGTTGAAGTAAAGCAAGAAAAGGTTGAAGAAAACGTTGATTACGACTACCCGCCGTTTGACGACGGATACCCCGAAGCCCCACCTGAAGAAGATTTCGGCGGTGGATTTTACGGGGACGTTCCAAAAGTAAAAAAAGTGGATAGTCAACCTATAGCCCCACGTTTTGAAGAAAAAACACAAGAAAAAGAACCTGTAAAACAAGTTCAACCACCAAAAGAAACAACGGTAGTTAAAGAAGATTTAGTACCTACGGGCGCAATGAGTGGCGGTAAACTTTGGGGTAGAGTTATTAGACAGTTAAGGCTTGAAAAAAATATAGTTCTTTGGGTTGCTTGTCAAGAGATGGACGCAAAACTCGTTGGCAACACTCTTAAAATCGTAGCAAACGACGACGCGGGATATCAAGCGGTTGTAAAAGAAAGTAATCTTTCTATTTTGTCAAGGACGGTAAAGTCAATCGGAGATTACGAAATAGAGATTGTAAAGGCAGGCGAAGAAAAAGTTGATTCTTTTACGAGCGAAGTCGAAAAAGTTAAAAAGACTTTTAGCGGAGTAAGCGTAAAAGTTGAAGAATAAAACGTATTTAAAATCGTTAAGATAAGGAGATATAACTATGGCAGGATACAGAGGTGGCTTCGGCGGCGGATTCGGTGGCGGAGCGCAAATGCAACAACTTATGAAACAAGCGCAAAAAATGCAAGAACAAATGGCAAAAGCGCAAGAAGAACTTGAAGAGGCTGAAATCGTTGGCGAAAGCGGTGGCGGACTCGTTCAAGTCGTAGTAAACGGCAAAAAGGCAGTTCAGTCTATAACCATCAAACCTGAGGCGGTTGACGTTGACGATATCGAAATGCTCGAAGACCTTATAATCGCAGCGCTCAACAGCGCTTACGACGAGGCAGACGAGTTGTACGAAGAGAAGATGGGCAAGTTCGGTGGAGCAGGACTTTTTTAAGAGATGAGCGCGTTTATTGAACCTATAGGCAGACTTATCAATCAATTTACTAAACTTCCGGGTGTTGGAACTAAGACGGCGCAAAGGTACGCTTACAAGATTATTAACATGACGGATGATGAAGTCAAAGAGTTTGCCGAAAGCATTATAAGAGCCAAAAACGAAGTTAAATATTGTTCGGTTTGCGGTAATTTTACGGACAAAGACGTTTGCGACGTTTGCCAAACGAGAGATTGCTCTACGATTTGCGTTGTAAAAGAACCCAAAGACGTTCTCGCTATGGAAAAGGCGCATGAATTTAAGGGTGTTTATCACGTTTTACATGGAACTATAAGCCCTATGGAAGGAGTTACGCCCAACGATATTAAGATAAAGGAACTTTTGGCGAGAATAGCCCAAGGTGGAGTAAAAGAAGTTATTATGGCGACCAACCCCGACGTTGAGGGTGAGGCGACGGCTATGTATATATCTTCGCTTATAAAACCGCTGGGAATAAAGGTATCAAGGCTTGCGCACGGTATTCCTATCGGTAGTGAACTTGAATACGCCGACGAGATAACTTTATCGCGAGCAATATTAGATAGAAAAGAAATTTAAAAAAAGTTGGGGAGCGTTTTGCTCCCCGAATTTTAGGCGTTATTTAAAATAAGTAGGGCAATAAGACCGATTGTCTTAGCGAAAGTAAATTTGAAAAAAAATAAAAAACTAAAAAAGGCTTAAAAATCGTTGACCGAAACAAAAATTTGTGTTATTATGTTTAGGCTATAAGCAAAAATTAAATATTTTTTGGAGAAGTACCCAAGAGGCCGAAGGGGCTCCCCTGCTAAGGGAGTAGCATGAGTGATCGTGGCACGAGTTCAAATCTCGTCTTCTCCGCCAAGAGCGACAATGTTTGAACACGCCGACAATACGGTATATTTTCGTACGTGGCGTCGCGGGCATTGTCATTACAAGAGAAAAAGGCAACCAATAAAACGGTTGCCTTTTTCGTATTCTCTTACTTCTTTAATTGCTCGACCGCCCAACGTACAAAATCCGCTTTTGACATACCCGACGCGGCGATTGCCTCGTTTATTCGGGCGAGTTCGTCGGGTTTGAACGGTACGACAAAACGCTCGTATTTGCCCTTGTTTTTCTCGGCGTACCTTTTGTCCGCCGCCTTTTGCGCCTCGCTCCTTGCCACGGTTGCAACCTCCTTTTTATATTGCGTCGCTCTCGGCGACAAATTCCTTCAGCGTTTCAAAGGTCGGACAATCCGCCTTTGTGATGTTGAACGATACGCCGACGTTTCCGAGCGACGTTGTAAGCGTCCACCCCGTCGGGGTTTCGTTGACGATGTAAACCGTCCCGTTTTTTTCGATAGTCATATTATACCTCCTTTTGGTGTGAATGGCGGGAGTTGCCGCCCCTCCGATAACCTTAAACTGTTGCGTAATAAATAAAGAGTGCTTGTCTTTCCCTCTCGGTGATAACACCAAAATCGCGCATAGCCTTCAAATAACCTATAATCGAGTATTTTGTTTGGTTTGCGCTCTTTTCGTCTATTTTTTCGACGTGTTTGCGAGTTTCCCTCATAGAGTCAAGCGCGGTCTTAAAGGGCGTACCCTCGATTTTTTCCAAAGCCTTTTTTGTCATTTTCTTATCCTCCTTTACCAATTCGTCGGTACATAGGTGTAATAATTCGATATGCACTTACCGCGGCAATCCCACGTATCAATCAACACTCCGTCGATAACGGCGGTTAAATGGTGCGCGCACCGTATAACAACGATACCTTGCTTGCCCGTTAGTTCGTCCACTTCTCCGATTGTGTACTTTGTGCCGTCCGCCTTGCGGGGTTGCTTGTGCTTTATAAAACCGTTGCTCGCAAGCACTTTATCCTCAACGCGCTTTTCGTTGAGCATATACCCCGTCGCGAGGGATACGTCGAATAATTCGCGGTACACATCGGCGTACGCCTTGCCCGTCGCAACCGTGAGGGCGCGGACGACGCAATCGGGGGTTTTGCGGTTTTTGGGGTTTACGTTTCGTTTTTCAAATCCTATCATACTTTTGTTGTCCTCCTTATTGACAAATCACTTTGTTTTTGATATAATAGGACTTACGAGGGGCGGTTGCACCCGCCCGCTCTGCCTATCGGCGATTATTTATCGCCTTTGGGTTTTGCTTTTGCCTTGCTTGCCTTCGGCTTTTTGAGGGTGATTGTAACTTTTACACTTGCGACGGTGTCGTTACTTTCAACCGCTTTTGCCAAGTCTTGCAAGGCTTTTGTTATGTTCTTCATAACGTTTACCTCCTTTCCTTAACTCCTCTTATATTATATCATATTGCATACGATATGTCAATAGTTTTTCGCAAATTTCTTTTGATTTTTTCAAATATTTTTTTGATATAAAAACGCCCTCCGACGTGGAGGGTGTTTTGCTATTCAATTAAAGTATTTTTCACCGAGTCGGGACGCCCAACCTTCAAACCATATCGAGTCATAAGGCGGGAGCGTCGCGCCGCGTCCGCGGTGCTTTACCCACTCGCGCCACCAATAACGGACGGCGGAGGGGATACAAACAACAAAGGGCATAAACACGCCGAGGATAATGTTTTGTATCGCGTGTCCCGCCTCGTGCTTTTTGGTG
>JAFQMD010000028.1 GCA_017396365.1 Clostridia bacterium
ACAAGTTTAGAAGAATACATAGCAATTGTTGAAGATTGGTTAGACTTTTACAATACTAAAAGATTAAAAAACAGGAAGAAAACTTAATTCCTTCCTGTTTGGCCTTTTTTTATCTGTGCACTTTTTGGGGTGCAGTTCAAACTGTCCAAGCCTTTTATTTTTTTAAGCCTTATATACTTTGGTATACTGCGTTTCTGCTTTAAAGTCTAAACTACGATGACCAAAAAGGTCTATCGTATCTTATCCTTTAAAGCGAGCCTTGTCTACCTCGCATCTAAGGCTTAAAAATTTAATATTTAATGTTTGACCTAATAAAAACACATAAAAGAAAAGACCGTTTTCGTTATTGAAAACGGTCTTTAAATTGTAGCCTTTAGCGAAAATTAACCACCACTTGAAGTGGTGGTATAAAAATCTTTAGATAAAAGTAATTCTCCTATGTTAAAATAGAGTGGGTTTGCCAACCACAAAATAAAAACATAGGAGAATTAGTTCATGAAGAACACTAATAGTTTATCACATTCGAAGTGGGATTGCAAGTATCACATAGTGTTTGCTCCTAAATATAGGAGAAGAGAAATTTACGGTAAAATAAAAGCGGATATAGGCAAGATTTTAAGAAAACTGTGTGAAGCGAAAAATGTAGAAATAATCGAAGGGAACGCTTGTCCAGATCATATACATTTGTATGTTAGTATTCCGCCAAACGTAAATATAGCAGCGTTCATCGGGTATTTGAAAGGCAAAAGTTCATTGATGATTTTCGACCGACATGCAAATTTAAAGTATAAATATGGGAATAGACATTTTTGGTGTCGAGGGTATTACATAAGTACAGTCGGTCGAAATGAAAAGGTAATAGCAGAGTATGTAAAAAATCAAACACAAGAAGATATAGTGTATGATCAAATGTCACTTAAGGAGTATATTGACCCGTTTACGGGAGACAAGAATACCAAGGCATAAAAAGGCAGCCACTTCAGTGGCCGCCTGAAAATTATATGCGGTTGGCAAACTCATTCAGTACGTCTTAAGACGTTGCCAGTAACATGCCCTTGAAGGGCTGGAGCAAACCACCAGTTCAACTGGTGGTCATGATTTAAATCTTATCGTCTTTTTTAACGAGTTTTGAATTGAAAAACTGTATTAGTTTTGTAAGCGCTTTTCCAAGCGTTAAGTCAAATTGAATTAAGCAAATCAAAACCACAGCGTACGGCCAAAGCGTAACTATATCCGTTTGAATATTAGGCAGTTTAAAAATGCTCATTCCAAAGAATAAAAGAAGAAGTATTGCGGCGGTTAAGAAAAATACTAAAAAGCCTCTGTAAAGGTTGTAAGGCTGACAAATTATGTGCATATACGAAAGACCGCCAAGCGTAAGCGCCGCAACCATAAAGGTGTTTTTCATCTCTGTTGGAAGTTCGGGAGTCGTAACGTGTTTTGCAAGCAGTTCGTAAACGAGAATATTTAAAATCAATATACATGCGCCCGGAATTGCGTGCGAGAATATGTATCCTACGAATTTTCCACTTACTTTGTTATGGTTAGATTCCATTGACAAAGCAAACGAGCCTATACCTATTACCATAAGTTCAAGCATAGTCATCATTGAACTTGTAAACGGGAACAACTCTTTTCTTAAAATTGAAATAATAGCAAACGTCGTTGTAAACAGCGTTTTCATAAGGAAAAGAGCAGACGACTTTTGAATATTGTTAATAACCCTTCTTCCTTCGCCAACGACGAGCGGAACTGAGTCAAAATTGTTGTCCATCAAAACTATGTGGGCAATGCTCTTAGTAGCGTCGCTACCTGCGGCAACGGTAATAGAGCAGTCGGCTTCTTTCATTGCTAAGATATCGTTTACGCCGTCACCAGTCATTGCAACGGTATGCCCAGCAGACTTCATTGACTGAATTAAAAGGGCTTTTTGCTCGGGGGAAACACGTCCGAAAACGTTGTATTTGTTAGCAATACTTCTAACTTCTTCGTCGCTCATTCCTTCCAAACTTACGTATTTGTCCGCGCCTTCAACGCCCGCTCTACGCGCAACTTCTGAAACTGTAAGCGGGTTATCTCCCGAAATTACCTTTACCGTAACGTTATTTTGCTTAAACCAGTCAATGGTTTTAATTGCTTCTCGGCGAATATTGTCGCTTAAAGTGATAAGCGCAAAAGGTTTCATATCGCTTGGAATAGAGTCCTTATTGATTTCCTTATCCGAATGCGCCAAAATTAAAACTCTTTGACCGAGTGAAGTGTAGTTGTTAATTTGGTTTTGAAGAGACGTCGAAACGTTTTTCTTACCTAAAACGAATTCAGGCGCGCCGAGCGCAAACGTTCCTGCGTTTTTATTATTAAGTAAGAAACTTACTGCTGAATACTTTCTATCTGAAGAAAACGGAATAGTTTTAGACGCAACCATTTTATTTTCAGATCCGAAATAAGTTCTGAGCGCTTGGGCAGTTTGGTTGTTGTCGTTAAGCGCGTATTGCATAGACGCAATTACGTCGCTAATCGGTACTGGGAAATCGCCGTTAAATATTACACAGTTTGCAACTTTCATCTTGCCGTCGGTAATAGTTCCCGTTTTGTCAAGACATAAAACGTCAACTCTTGCAAGCATTTCAAGTGAAAACATATCTTGAACTGAAGTATTTCTACTTGCAAGTCGTAAAACGCCGACTGCGAGCGCTAAGGTCGTTAAAAGGAACATTCCCGCAGGAATCATACCTATAATAACCGCAGCGGTCTTTGTAACAATCTCTCTAACGCCGTCGCCAGTCAACTTTCCATCTATAACGAATTGAATACCTGCGTCGTTAACTGGGTTTCTAAATACGTTGTTATAGTTTGTGATAAACGTTCCTATACTTATAGGAATAATCAAGATACCGATTATTTTGATTATCCAACGGAGCGTAGTCATTATTTCTGACTTCGGCTTTTTGAATTTCCTTGCTTTAGAAGAAAGTTTTTGAATATATCTCTCTTCGCCAACCGAATCGGTTACGGCAAGAGCAGAACCGCTTACTACGAAACTTCCCGATAAAATCTTATCGCCTGCGTTTTTCTTAACGGGAACTGATTCGCCCGTAAGCATCGACTCGTTTACTTCAATAGTTCCGCTAAGCACAGTTCCGTCGATTGAAATTTGATTGCCTATTGAAAAACTTACTATATCGTCTAAAACGATATCTGTAACAGGCATATCAATTAGCTTTCCGCCACGGAGCACTTTTGCAGTAGGTTCGTTTAAAATCGACAGTTTTTCTATTGATTTTTTTGCCCTAATTTCTTGGAAAATACTAATCGAAAGGTTTGCCGCGTAAATTATAACGAAGAAATAATTTGCGCCGAACGGCTCGCCAACGACGATTAACGCTACTAAACATAATAGACACAAGAAGTTGAAAAAGGTGAGCAAATTAGAGCAAATAATCTTTGCTACCGAACGAGATGAGTTGTTGCTTCTTGCGTTGATTTGATTTTGTGAAACTCTGGTTGCAACCTGATCGGCGGACAAGCCGTTTTGAGCGTCAGGGGTAAATCTTTGCTCGGGCGGTACTGGCACGGGAGCAGTCGTCTTTTTATTTTTTGAATTTTTGTTAAACATTTTAAGCGTTTAAACGAAAAAATATTCGTTTATTTTTCCTTGTAAGTTAATTGCAATGCTTTTTTGCATATACGAATTTATTATATCACATATAAATAAAAAAAACAAACGATATAATTTAATTTTATAAAACAAACGCAATAAACTTATAATAAATTGACAAAAAACGGCATATTTGCTAAAATCAAATAAAGGAGTATTTTATGACAAAAAAACAATTAAATTTATATGCCGAATTGCTTGTAAAAATCGGCGTAAATCTTCAAAAAGGCGAGATGCTCGTCATCTCTGCGCCGATTAGCGCTGTTGACCTTGTTAAAGCGACCGTAAAATGCGCTTATAAACACGGCGCGGAAAACGTTAACGTCTTGTGGAACGACGACGAAATTTCAAAACTCGGCTATAAATATCGCTCTAAAAAGAGTTTAGCCGAAGTTCCAGATTGGATTGTCGAGCAAAGAGAATATTTTATTGATAAAAAAATTGTGTATTTGGGCATTTCTTCAAACGACCCCGAAGCCTTAAAGGGTATAAATCCCGAAAAGTTGGCAATATCAAGAAGAGCGTCGGGAAAAGCGCTTAAAAAATTCCACGATTATACTAGTTCAAACAAAATAAGATGGGCGCTCGGCGCGTATCCAAATAAGGCGTGGGCTAAAAAAATGTTTCCAAATCTCTCTCCAAAGCAAGCGATGGACAAACTTTGGGAATATATTATGAAATCGGTTAGACTTGACACGGAAAACCCTGTTTTAGAGTGGGAAAAACATCAAGAAAGAATATTAAATCGTTGTAAAATATTAAACGACGCTAAAATTGATTCGTTTACCTATAAAAATTCACTTGGAACTGAACTTACTGTCGGCATGCCTAAGGGATACATTTTCTGCGGTGGGGCGGAAAACGGCGCTTTAGACGGTATTGCTTTTACGGCAAATCTCCCAACCGAAGAAGTTTTTTCTTGTCCCGATAGAAATAGGGTAAACGGCAAAGTTTATTCAAGTATGCCACTTTGTGTAAACAGCGCTATCGTAAACGACTTTGGTTTTGAGTTTAAAGACGGTAGAATTGTTGATTTTTGGGCAAAAGAAGGTTATGAAAACCTTAAAAATATCGTCGAAACTGACGACGGCTCGCACTATTTAGGCGAAATTGCGCTCGTAGGCTACAATTCGCCGATAAGAAATTTAAACACTTTATTTTATAAGACGCTTTTTGACGAAAATGCAAGTTGCCACTTTGCAATCGGCGCTTGCTATCCTACTTGCGTTGAAGGTGGTGGGGATATGTCAACCGAAGAACTTTTACAAAAAGGACTTAACGACTCTCTCGAACACGTAGATTTTATGATAGGAACTGCCGATTTAACTATAACTGCAAAAACCGTTGATGGAAACGAGTTGAAAGTTTTTGAAAACGGAGACTGGGTGTTTTAAGGAGTAAAAATGGATAAGATTAGAGAAATATCATATAAAATTAACAACTTAAATTCAGTTAAAGAGCCCGTTTTAAAGGCTTTTGAAGAAGATTTTTCTAACGTTAAAGGCGTTTTAGGCGTTAAATTTGACTTTGATAACTCAAAAATCACCTACGCAATCGACGAGTGGACGAGTGATTACGACGTTTTGTGCAAACTCAACGAAATTTGCGGTGACAAAGGGCTTGATTTATCTTTTGATGACGACGAGTCGGAAAATGAAGAAGAAATTGATAGTCAAGAAAAATCGGATGGCGACAAAACTCAAGAGATAGAAGAAACCGAAGAAGACTTATCAAAAATTCAAGAAGGCGACGAATTTGATGAAAAAGAAGAAAAAGTTAAGGGTAAGTTGAGTAAAGCCGATTTTATTGAAAAAGCAATAATTTTTGGACTTGCGCTTTTAGTAACTTTTGTTGGAATTTTTGTAAACGGCGCTATAAAGCCTTGGATTTTAATGATTGCCTTTACTTTGGCGTCTTATGAAACTTTATACGACGTAGTAGTAAAAATTGCAGTAAAAGAATACTTTTTAGACGAAGTTTTAACGTTTGCAGGCGCTCTATTGTTTATGTATTTAGGTTACACCGAACTTTCTGCAACGATAATGATTTTATATAGCGGAATTTCGTTTATAAAAGTTTTATCAACTCACAATAACGCTTTAAAATTAGAGAAGTTAAAACTTGAAGAAGAAAGTTCAGAAGACGAAAATCTTAAACAAGAACTTGCAAAAAAAATAGAGTATTTTGAAAGTAAGGATAAAATTTGCGATTTAAAAAGTTTAAAATTATATTCAAATAAATTAAAATTTAGCATTGCTTTTGTCGTTTTAGCAGTTTTAACCGTATTTGTTCCACCGCTTTTTTCAATCAAAACTTACTGGACAACGCTCAGCGACAAGTGGCTGTATCTCGGCGCGACCGTTTTAACTCTTTCGAGTTTAGGGGAATATTTTTTCAGTTGTTTCAGTTGCGCAAAATTTTCGCTTTTTACTGCAAATGAAAACGGCGTTCAAATTAACGACTACGACAAGTTTATTTCTTTTGCTAAAATAAATAAGTTAAGTTTTGAAATCGACGGCGTTTTGTTAAATGAGGACGGCAACGTAAAAAATGATTTAGACGGAGCGCTTAAAGAGTTAAAATACGACTTAAACGTAACTTCTGAAATACTTTCTTCACAAAAGTCGGATAAGGTTTCGCAAGTTAAAAAAGGCTACGAATTTAACGGCGCAATAGCAGGCGCGTCGGATAAATACAAGGTAGAGCACGTTGAAAAAACGGATTCAATTTACGTGTCAAACGGAGATTTAGATAAAGACGTTTTAAGTAAAACTAAAAAGGCGATTGCCTTTAATTCGTTAGGCGACGTAACTGTGTTAGACGGGCAAGTAAAGCGAGTTCCGTTTATCATAAAACTTTCAAAAAGAACAGATAAAATCTTAAATTTTAATAAGTTTTTCACTTTAATTTTCAAAGTCTTATTCATTTTAATTTCATTAGTTTTAACGATATTCACTTCGTTTAAATACGGCTACGTTTTATACGGCTTAGACGCGTTTATTAGAATTATAGTATTGCTAAACTCTGAAAGAAATTCTCAAGAAGTTGTATAAATAGTAATTAGACTAAAAGGGGCGAACGCTTTTTTAAAGCGTTCGCCCCTTTAATCATTTTATCAATTTTAAAATATTAGCCGTTTTACCTGAAACCGTAAACCAAACTTCAAAATCGTCAAATTTCATTTTATAAATTCTATTTTCGTCATTTTGATAAGACGGGCGCGGATCGTCTTCTATGCAAGAAACGATTGCCGTTTTTATATCGTCGTCAATATTCTCAAAAATTTCGTCTTTAAAAGTTACGTCAAGCCTATGTTCAACGTTAGAGTATCCGACTTTTGCGTCGCTGTGCACGTCGGATAAAAGATATGGTTTTACGTCGTAGATAGGCGTTTCGTTTAAAATGTCAACGCCGTCAACAATCAAAACCGTACCAAACTCCGCAGTTTTTTCAACTTTTAAAAGTTTTACAGACGAAAGCCCCAAATTGTTAGGTCTAAAAGGCGAGCGACTTGCAAACACGCCGACTCGCTTATTTCCACCAAGTCTCGGTGGTCTAATCGTTGGAGAAAAACAATCTCTATGGTTTAGTGAAAAATCAAAAATAAGCCATAGGTGAGAGAATTCTTCAATACCGCGCAATGCGTCGTCGTTTCTAAATTCAGGCTCAAAAACTATTTTACCTATTAGGTTTTTTCCACGTCCACTTTGTCTTGGTATTCCAAATTTTTCTTTGAAAGACGTATAAATCGTTGCAATTTTCTTTATTTCCATAGACATATTATATATAAAATTAAGGTTAAAATCTACTGTTTTTGCCTAAATTTTTATTTTTGGGTTTAACGATTTAAAAATTTGACATAATAAAATATATGAAACCTTACGAACCGTGGAAAACAATTTCAGATAAGCAAGACTGTATTTATAAAAAACCTAAGGAGCAAGTTAGAAATGAACGCAAAAAACAGTAATCCTGCATACTTAGAATACGTTTCAAAAATTTCGCCTAAAACGAACGAAAAGAGAAGTCTTTTCAGAGCGTTTTGGGTTGGTGGAACTATATGTTTAACAGGTCAAGTAATTCGCTTTGCGTTAGAATTTTTCTTCGGGCTATACGGCGACGTTTTGGCGGGTACTACGTCGATAATTTTAATAGGAATAGGCTCGTTTTTAACAGGGCTTGGAGTATACGATAGGATAGGCAAGTACGCAGGCGGTGGCTCTATCGTGCCCATTACCGGTTTTGCAAACTCCGTCGTATCGCCTGCTATGGATTTTAAAACTGAAGGCTATATTTACGGGCTTGCCGCAAAAATGTTTGTAATAGCAGGACCTATAATCGTATTCGGCGTACTCGGTAGCGTTGGCGTTGGTGTAATATATTTTATCGTGGGGTTGTTTTTATAATGAGTTTAACTATGTTTTTTAAAAATAAACCCGCCATAATTGCAACTTCAACAATTTGTGGGCCAAAAGAAAGTCAAGGAAATTTGGCCAAGTATATAGAAACCAAACTATTAGACGATACGTTCGGTGAAAAAACTTATGAAAAAGCCGAGTGTAAAATGCTTTCGTTCGTCATTGAGAAAGCAGTCGAAAATGCAAAACTTAACTTAAACGAAATCGACTGTTTAATTTCGGGCGATTTGTTAAATCAAATAATTTCTTCAAGTTTTAGCGCACGAAAATTAGACGTTCCGTATCTAGGCGTATATAACGCGTGTTCTACAATGAGCGAATCCTTACTTTTATCTGCGGTAATGGTTGACGGTGGATACGTTAAAAACGTAGCGTGCGCAACGGGTAGTCATTTTTCAACCGCGGAAAGACAATACCGCTATCCCCTTGAATTAGGCTCGGTAAGACCACCACAAGCGCAATGGACGGTAACGGGAGCAGGTTGCTCAATAGTTTCGTCAAAAGGCGGTCTTTTGCCAAGAATAACGACTGCAACCGTTGGGAAAGTTACTGATTTTGGAGTAACGGACGCAAATAATATGGGCGCAGCAATGGCGCCTGCTGCTTTTAGAACGCTCGTTAATCATTTTGAAGATACTAACAGAAATCCAGATTATTACGATTTGATTTTAACGGGGGATTTAGGAGCGCTTGGCAGTCGATTGCTTAAAAAACTCTGCGACGATAAAGGTATAAATATTGACAAAAACCACGTTGATTGCGGTGAAATGATATATAACATTGACGAAAAAGAATATCAAGGTGGAAGTGGCGCAGGTTGTAGCGCAGTCGTATTTAATTCTTACGTGTATAAAAGGCTTTTAAAGCGTAAATTTAATAAAGTTTTATTCATTGCAACGGGGGCGCTACTTTCAACGCTATCGACACAACAAGGGGAGACTATTCCATCGATAGCGCACGCGGTGAGCATTGAAAACGGGGTGAAAGATGATTGACGTATTATTGATGTTTTTAAAAGCGTTCGTAGTTGGCGGGGCAATATGTACGATTGCGCAACTACTCATAAATTATACTAAAATTACTTCGGGTAAAATATTAGTTTATTTTTTACTTGCCGGACTTTTTTTGCAAGCAATCGGAGTTTATAAATATATAGTTGAATTTGCAGGCGCAGGGGCAACAGTTCCTATTTGCGGATTTGGTTATTTACTCGCTGAAGGGGCTATAAAAGGCGCGAAAGCGGGACTTTTCGGCGCTTTTACGGGTGGACTTGCATCAGCCTCGGCAGGTGTTACCGCAGCGATTGTTTTCGGTTATTTAAACGCATTAATTTTTAAAGCAAAATCTAAGAAAAATTAGTAAATTTTACAATAAAATCTTCATATATTGTTATTATGAAGAAAAATAAGAAGAAAAAATTTTCACTAAAATTATTATCGTTTATAATTTCAGTAATAATTCTTGCAACCTGCTTATATTTTTCATCAAATAGAATAATGGTTGATTTAGCCTTGGAAACGTTTTCTTCTGCAATTTCAAATACAAGTTACAACGCGATAGAAAAAATGGTAAAAAGCGGTTACCGTTATGAAGATTTAACTAAAATTTGCCTAGATAGTAACGGTCAAGTTACGATGATTATTACAAACAGTTTAAAGGTAAACGAAGTTTCTTCAAGCATTGCGACCGACACCTATAATTTTTTAAAAAAGAAAATAGAAAAAGGTGTAGAAGTTCCGCTTGGAGCGTTTACTGGGCTTAGGCTTTTTAGTGGGTTCGGGCCTAAAATAAAGATGCCGTTAATTAGCGTAGCGTCGGTAAAATGCGATATATTATCCGAATTTAGAAGCGCTGGGATAAACCAAGTGCGACACGTATTATATCTTAATATTATTAGCGTTGTTTCACTCGTAACTAAAACTACGACAAAAACTGTTTCTGACAAAATAAACGTGCTCGTTTACGACAACTTAATAGTAGGAAAAGTTCCAGAAGTGTTCATTACGAGTCAACTTTTGGGTTCTGGCGTTGAAAAATAATAAAAACGGGAGATTTTCTTCCGTTTTTTCTTTTCAAAATCAATTATATTTGCTAAAATATAATTATGATAGAATTATTAGCGCCTGTCGGGAGTCAAAAGAGTTTTTACTCTGCAATAAATAGCGGAGCAAACGCCGTTTATTTAGGGCTTAGCGATTTCTCGGCAAGAAAAAACGCCGAAAATTTCAATTCGGACAATATTAACTATTTCGTTTCTTACGCTCACGCTTTAAACGTAAAGGTTTATCTTACCGTTAATACGATTATTAAAGACGACGAAATAAGCGATTTTTTAAAAACTGTAGCAACTGCTTATAGCGCAGGCGTTGACGCATTTATTTTGCAAGACGTTTTTTTTGCAAAAGTTTTAAAAGAAAAATTTAGCGATATAGTTTTACATCTTTCAACTCAAGGTGGAGTAAACGAAGTCGGTGGAGCAGAAATTGCTCTTAGAGAAGGCTTTTCGAGAGTTATTCTCGCAAGAGAAACACCTATTGAAGAAATTGAAAAGATAACTAAAATTATCGAGACGGAAGTTTTTGTTCACGGCGCTCTTTGCTCTTGTTTTTCTGGTCATTGCTATATGAGTTCATTTATAGGTGGCAATAGCGGAAATAGAGGGCTTTGCAAACAACCTTGTCGAAAGGAATATCAATTAGAAAGTAGTAAAAATAGTGGCGAATACGCTATTTCTCTTGCAGATTTATGCTTAGTTGACGATTTGAATAGGCTTATAAAGGCAGGGGTGAAAAGTTTTAAAATCGAAGGTAGAATGAGATCTCCCGAGTACGTGGGCGCTTCGGTCAAGTTATATAGAAACGCGTTGGACGGTAAGCCTTATTCGCTTGGTGAAGTCAAGCGAGCCTTTAACCGTGGCGATTATACAAAAGGCTACGTTTTCGGCGTTGATAAGAATATAATCTCGGATAAAGTACAAAATCATTTGGGCGAAAAAGTCGGCGTCGTTACCAAAATAAAAGGGCAGTCACTTTTTACCGATAGAAAAAATCTTAAAGGCGACGCTTTTAAAATTATTTCAAACGGCAAAGAAGTTGCAAACGCAATTTGTGAAGAAAATGGAAACGTTCTAAAATTCAAAGGTAACGCTAAAGTTGGCGACGAACTTAGAATAACCAAAGACGTTTCACTTTTAGACGCTAAAGCCGAACACAGAAAGAAAGTAATTAAAGTTAACGTTTTTTTAGACGAGCAGTCTAAACTTTGTTTGGAAAGCGAAGGTATTTTAGTTAAGTCAAACGAGCCTATTGAAAAGGCTAAAAATTGCCCGACGGATAGAGCGGAAATAGTTGCAAATCTAAATAAAACCGACGTGTATCCATTTTTAGTTGAGTGCGAAATAAAAATTGAAAACGAATACTTTATTGCTAAAAAAGTTTTAAATAATTTGCGTTCGGAACTTTATAAAAAGGTGTTTTATAAAGACGTAAAACCTTTAAAAATCCCTGAACATATCATAAATAATAGAGTAAATTACGAAAGAAAGTATAACTGCGTTATTTTAACGGACGAATACGTTGAAACAACTCCTTTCGACGCTTTCGTTTTGCATCCTAACGACTACGACGACTTACGTGGCGTCAATGCGATTTTAGATAAAGTCAACTGCGATAAGTTTTTATTCGTGCCGTCGTTTTTACCAAGCGAAAGTAAAAAGTCAGTTGAAAACTTGTTGCCGTTTTTCGACGGAGTGTATGCGGACGGACTATCTGGCATTGCCCTTAGTAAAAAATACGATAAAAAACTTATTTGTGGAGTTGGACTAAATGCGTTTAATTCTATTGATATTCTTAGGCTCTACGAGATTTCCGACTGCGTAGTATCGTCCGTTGAACTTGCAACTTTTGAAAGAAATTCTTTGCCTAAAACGAATCTTTTTACTTTTGGAAGTATTCGCCTTATGGAATTTATATACTGTCCGTTTGGAAAAGAGTGTAAAAATTGTAAAAGGACGAACGATTTTTACAGATTGACGGATAAACTCGGTCACTCTTTTAAATTAAGGCGTTATAAAATAGGAAAAACCTGCAAATTTGAACTTTATAACGAACAAATTTTACTTTCAAACCGAGAGGAAATGCAATTTGTAAATTTAATCGGAGTTGACAAATCCCTATACGACGCATTTACTTTAGGAGACGTTGGTCAAATTAAAGCAAAAAGTCAAGTAACAATGGGAAACCTTAAAAGAGGAGTATTTTAATGATTACAGATAAATCGCTTAAAGCGCTTGAATTTGATAAAGTTGCTCTAAAATTAAGCGAATATTGCGTTTTGCGCAAAACTAAAGAGTTAGCGATAAACTTAAAGCCCGAAGAGAATTTTTTAGACGCTAAGCACTTGCAAGATAAAACGAGCGAGGCGTTTGAACTTTTATACACGGGTGGAGTTAGCGGTATTGAGTTTTTCGACGACGTAGAAGACGCTCCCGAAAGAGCAGAAAAGGGCTCGACTCTATCTATGGGCGAACTTTTAAGAATTTCAAGATTTTTAAAATCGAGTAGAATTTTAAGTTCTTCGATACTGTCGTCAACGATAGACGCTCCCATTTTAAAAGCGCAAGCGTCTGCAATTTTTATTGACGCTTATCTTGAAAACGAAATCCGCGCTAAAATAATTTCAGAAGATACGATGAGTGACAATGCGTCGGACAAGTTGTATTCTTTGCGAAAATTGATTAAACGGCTAAACGAACAAATTAAAGAGAAACTTTCGTCTTTTATTAGGGCTGGTAACAATAAATATTTGCAAGAAAACATAATTACGATGCGTGGAGATAGGTACGTATTGCCTGTAAAAAGCGAATATCGTGGGCAAATTAGCGGTTTTATACACGACCAGTCGTCAACGGGCGCAACCGTGTTTATCGAGCCTACCGCCGTTTTAGAACTTAACAACTCGCTAAAAACTGCAACTTTGGAAGAACAACTCGAAGTTGAGAGAATTTTGGCTGACTTATCGCAAAAAGTCGGCGTAATTTCAAAGCAATTAAAAGCAAACGAGCAAATCGCCGTTGATATTGATTTAACGTACGGCAAGGCTACCTACGCATACAAAACCAACGCAATAAAGCCAAATTTTAACTCAAACGGAAGGATGAATATCGTAAGGGGAAGACATCCTTTAATTCACCCTAAAACCGTAGTTCCGGTAAGCGTTAAGTTTGGTTACGACTATAATTATTTACTTGTAACAGGTCCAAATACGGGCGGTAAAACCGTAACGCTTAAAATGGTTGGTCTTTTTTCCGTTATGGCAACGTGCGGAATGTTCGTTCAAGCCGAAATGGGCAGTGAAATTTCCTATTTTAAAAAGATTTTTTGCGACGTTGGGGACGAACAAAGCATAGAGCAAAGCCTATCCACCTTTTCTTCTCACATGAAAAATATAATTGACGTTACTAATAACGTTGACGGCGACTCACTCGTATTAATTGACGAAATAGGCGCGGGAACCGATCCGGACGAGGGTAGCGCTCTTGCAAGGGCAATTATTGAAAAATTGCTCGATAGGGGTAGTTACGGCATAATAACTACTCACTATTCTGCGCTTAAAGAATTTGCGTATTCAGACCTACGTATTAAAAATGCAGGTATGGAATTTGACAGTCAAACTTTTGCTCCGCTTTACAAAATAAATATCGGCATGCCGGGTAGTTCTAACGCCATAGAAATTTCAAAAAGGTTAGGTCTTGGCGACGAAATTGCCGAAAAAGCCTACTCATTTTTAAGCGGAAATAAAATTTCTTTCGAAAAAGTTTTAAAAGAGGCGGAAAAGTCAAGGCAAGAAGCCCTTGACTTAAAGACTAAACTTGAACTTATTAAGATTGAAGAAGATAAAAAACTTAAAGAAATCAACGACGAAAGGCAAAAACTTGAAGTTGAAAAAGAGAGATTTTATACTAAAGCAAAGGCTGAAAGTAGAAGAATCGTAAGTGAAAAATTACAAGAAGCCGACGATATTATTGAAGAAATTAAGGTTTTATTCGATAAAGAAGAATTGACGAGCGGAGACCTTATAAGAGCAAGGACTTTAAGAAATAAACTTGAAGATAAAAAGTACGATTTAGACGAAGTTGAAGAAAAAATCGTAAACTATTCGCTTGTCAACGCTAAAATTTTAAAAGTTGGCGACGAGGTATTTTATAAGCCGACTGAAAGCATTTGTAAAGTCAATTCAATAAACGAAAAGAAAGGCGAGTGCGAAATTTTTATGGGTACGGTAAGAATAAAAGCAAAACTTTCCGACCTTTTCTTCGTATCTAAAGCAAAGCAAACGCAAAAAACTACCGTTGCCGTAAAACGCGAGTCTTTCATAAGTCCGCTTATGGAAATCAACGTAATAGGTCTAACCGTTTTGGAGGCTATTCCAGAAATTGAAAGTTTTATTGACCAAGCGATTGTAAATAATCTTGAAGAAGTTAAAATTATTCACGGTAAAGGGCTTAAAATTCTTAGCACCGCAATTCACGACTTTTTAAGAAGAAATAAGCGTGTTGAAAGTTATCGTTTTGGAAAATACGGCGAAGGCGAGCGCGGAGTTACTTTTGTTAAACTTAAATAATTGATTTATTTTAATTTAAGTGATATAATATGTACATTAACTATTTTGGAGATGCAAATGAGAGAGGTTTTATACGAAGAATCTGCAAACCCTTCCAATTTAAAAATACAAAAAATTATATATATAGTCTATTCAATTTTTCTTTGGGCGCTAATTATTTCAAGCCTTTTCGTGTTTTTTGTCGAGTTTTTTATAACTGGATTTGATTTATTATTGCTTTTTTTAGTTCCGCCTGCAATTTTATTTTGGTTTATAAGAAGTAAAATTTATTATTGCGTTGACTTAATTTTCGTCAGCGGTTCTACAAGGGTTATTAAGGTTGTCAATTATAAAAAGCGTAAAAAAATTATAATATTTGACTCAAAAGAAGTATTGCAAGTTGGAAAAATTACTAGCGCCTCTTTTGAAAAAGTTTGGAATACGCCAAATATTAAAAAGGTTTACGCAACTCCTAATAAATACTTAGAGCAAGGCTATTACGTCTATTTAAATCAAAACGGACAACCTTACGTAGTAATTTTAGAATGTAAAGAAGATTACCTTTTGCATCTCGTTAGTTTTACGGGCAAACAGGTCGTTGAAAAGGATTATAAATGATATATTTAGATAACGCGGCTACGACAAAGCCGCTTTTTAACGCGATTAAAGAATGTGAAAAATATTTAAACGACGAGTATTTTAACCCGTCGGCAAAATATAAGCAGGGTATCGAAACGAAAAAGGTTATTGAAAGAGCAAGAAAGGTGTTTTTGGACGATTTGTCCTCAAATTTCGACGTCGTTTTTACGTCTTGCGGAACGGAGGCTGATAACACTGCGATTTTTTCATTTGCAAAAAGGGGCAACGTGATTACGAGTTTGGGCGAACATTCTGCAGTTTACGAGTGTTTTAACCAACTTAAAATAAAAGGCGTTGAAGTTAGGTTTGCAAAACTTTTACCAGACGGTAGAGTAGATAAAGAGCATTTACTTAGCCTTGTTGACGAGAAAACGACTTTTGTTTCAATCGTCCACGTAAACAACGAAACGGGCGGTATAAACGACATTTGCGACTTGGCAAACGCTATAAAAAGAAAAAATCCGTCCGTAATTTTTCACTCGGACGGCGTTCAGGCGTTTGGAAAGTTGCCCTATAATTTAACTGACGATATTGATTTGTATTCGGTAAGCGCCCACAAAATAGGCGGACTTAAAGGTACGGGCGCTCTTATTAAAAAGAAAAAATTAACGCTTACGCCTTATCTTTTTGGCGGTGGACAAGAAAACGGACTTCGTAGTGGAACTGAAAACGTTTTCGGAATAACAGTTTTTGCAAGCGCTTATAAACAAAAAAGAGATAAAATAACTGAAAATTTTAATTACGCTTTAAGTTTAAAAGAGTTGTTTTTAAAAAACTTAAATACTGAAATTATTAAAGTTATTTCAACCGAATTTTGTTCGCCGTACGTTTTAAGTCTTTCGGCTGAGGGGCTTAGGGGCGAGGTGATTCTTCATATGATGGAAGAATTCGGTGTAATAATCGGTACGGGGTCTGCGTGTTCGTCTAAAAATCCTCATAGTAGAATTTTAAAAGAATGCGGATTTGGCGCTAAAACTTTAGACGGCGCTTTAAGAATTAGTTTTTCTAATTTTACTACTAAAGACGACGTTTTGTTTGCAGTAGAAAAACTTAACGAGTGCGTAAAAAAACTTAAAGGAATAATGAGAAAATGAAAAAAATAATTATCGTTAGAGTTTGCGAAATATTTTTAAAAGGTAAGAATAGATTTTATTTTGTAAATTTACTTGAAGAACATATAAAAAAGGCTTTGACTGGTTTTAAATTTAATTTGTCTAAACTGCAAATGAGATTTTTGGTTGAAGACTTTTTAGAAAGCGATTACCAAAAAATAGTCGAAAAACTTAAAAAAGTATGCGGAATTCATACGATTAGCCCAGCGGTAGTCGTTGATAGCGATTACCAAAAAATCAAAGAGTGCGTTATTCCTATGTGTGAAAATTTGTTCGGCACTTTTAAAATCGAAACGAATAGAGCGGATAAGAGTTTCCCTATTCCGTCCGTCGAACTCTCCCGTATGCTTGGTGGAGACGTTTTAAGCGTTTACGGTAAAAATTTAACGGTTGACGTAAAAAAGCCTGAACACGTAGTCAAAATTGATATGAGAGAAAACGGAAAATCTCTTATTTATACTCAAGTAATAAAATGCGTAGGCGGTATGCCGATAGGCTCGTCGGGACACGGCTTTTTGATGTTATCGGGCGGTATCGACAGTCCCGTTGCAGGTTATATGATTTGTAAAAGGGGGATGAAACTTTCGTCAGTTCATTTCCACAGTTATCCGTACACGGGGGAAGCCGCTAAAGAAAAAGTTGTTACTTTAGGCAAAATGATAAGCGAATACTCGGCTGGAATGACTCTTTACGTGGTTAAATTTACTAAAATTCAAGAGGCTATTCACGAAAGGTGCGCCGAAGACCTTATGATTACCATGATGCGTAGGTTTATGATGAGAATTACCGAAAGGCTTGCATTAAAACACGGCGGACAAGCAATCATAACGGGTGAGAGTTTAGGTCAAGTTGCAAGTCAAACCGTTGAAAGTATTACGTCTTCAAATTCAGTCGTTTCAATGCCTGTATTTAGACCACTCATTGCGTTTGATAAACTCGAAACTATCGAGATTGCAGAAAAAATAGGCACTTATGAAACTTCGATTTTACCCTATGAAGATTGTTGCACGGTATTTCTTCCTAAATATCCCGCAATCAAACCTAAAATGGATAGAATATTAAAAGAAGAAGCAAGGCTTGACGTTGAAAGTCTAATTGAAGAAGCGCTTTCAGACGTTGAAATAATTCACCTTTAATCTTCCCACCACTCAGTATCTAATATTTGCTTTTTACCCTCCACTAAAACGGAGGGTAATTTTATTTTTTCACCGAAAACGTATTTTTCGTTATCTAAATAATAAGGTTGAGCAAAAAAAGTATATTCTCCGTCTTGCTCGGTTTTAACGGTCAAATTTCCGCCGTTTTTAGAGTCGAAAAGTTCATTATTATCGCTGTCGAATATTTTATAATTATACGCGTCGTCTATTTCAATAAAAATTGAAATATCCCTGCTTAAACAAGTGATTTTGTAATCTTTTATGAAAGGTATAATTTCTTTTTTTGGCAGTTCTTTTATAGGAAAATCACTTTTAAAATAGAATTTAACGCCGTCGCAATCTTTGCCTGCGTTTTTATAAATTACACAGTCGTTTTCGTAAGCGTTTTTATCTATTTCAATTTCTTTTACGGTACTTGGCGCGCTAAAAAATTTTGCGTCGCCGTTAGGGTATAGATATGAAAGAACGTCTTTTGCTATTGCCGTTGGATAGTTACCACCGCTTATTTGATTAGTAAAATAACTTTGGTCTGCGTTTCCAAGCCAAACGCTAATTATATAATCGGGAGTGTAAGCAATGCAATATGCGTCTAAATTACCGTTTTCATTTCCGTTAGTTCCCGTTTTAGCGCATACGGGAAAACTTAATGCAGACAGTTTAGACGCCGTTCCCGTTTTAGCGCAGTCTTTTAAAACGTCGTTTATTAAAAAAGCCGTACTCGAACTAAAAACGCCGACTTTATTTGCTTTATAATTATAAATTGATTGTTGGTTTTTATTATTTATACAACTTATAAAACTACTTTTTATAAAATATCCGTCGTTTAAAAACACGCTATACGCGTCGTTTAATTGTTTTAGGGTTATTCCGCCAGTTAAATTGCCAAGCGCAACAGAAGTGTCGTTATTAGTGTAGTCTATATCCATTTTTTTTGCGTAATATTTTACTTTTTCGCCACCCAAAGAATTATATATTTTAGCCGACGGAACGTTTAAACTTTTCATTAAGGCGTCTTTAGCGCTTACGTAGCCGTAATATTTTTCTTTATAATTTGACGGTGAATATCCGTCGAAGGACGTTTTTTCGTCTAATATTTTCGTTGCGGGGCAAATTAAATTTTCTTCAAAAGCGGGCGCGTAAATTAAAAACGGTTTTACCGTTGATGCAGGTATTCTTTTTTGATTTACAATCGTAGAGTAGTAACCGACTATACTCGACGTTTTATTCTCCGTAACTATAACCGAAAAATCGGTTTTTATATCGTAATTGCAAGACTTTTTAATTTCTAAACAGAGTTGCTCGTCAAGTTTTGTATATATTTTATCGTCGCCTATTTCATACGGGTTTTCAAATTGTAAAATAGAGTTGGCTTGATTTAAAATCTCGTTATACAAGTTATTCTCGCAATCGTAATTTGTTTTATAATTTAAGATTATTTCTTGATTTTTGCAGTTTTCATATTGTGAAGTATCAACGTAGCCTTGGCGGTACATTTCGCTTATTATTAAGTTTTTTCTCTCGTTAGATTTTTCCTTGTTTTTATATGGATTATAAGTTGACGGCGCTTTTAAACACGCTATTAGCGTAGCCCCTTCTAAAAGAGTTAAGTCATTAGGTTCTTTATCGAAAAATCTCTTAGATGCAGAATATATGCCATACGAATTTTCACCAAAATAAACGGTGTTAAAATACTTTTCTAATATTTCGTCTTTTGACAGTTTTTGTTCGAGAAGTAACGCAAGTTTTATTTCTTTTAACTTTCTGTTTAAAGTCTTTTCACCGCTTAAATACGTGTTTTTTACAAGTTGCTGGGTAATAGTTGAAGCGCCTTGCTTTACGCTTTTTGAAAACAAATTTTCTTTTAAAGCGCGCAAAACGCTTTTCCCGTCAACGCCTTTATGCGAATAAAATCTCTTATCTTCAATGGCAATTAGCGCGTTTTTAACGTGAGAAGGAATATCGTCTATCGTAACGTATGAAAAAACGCTTTCATTTTTTATTTCTACGCCGTTTTCGTAATAAATTTTAGGGTATGACGCATTTGCCTTTAACTTATTTTCGTCAAGCGTAACGTCTTTTGTAACAACGAAAAAATATGCGATAAGCGAAAAAGTTAACGCTAAAGCGATAAGTAAAATAAAAGAGATAATTTTAACAGTCTTTTTCATAGCACAATAAGTATGCAAAATATTATAAAATAATATTCATAACATTTAAACGCTTGAAATTTTTACTTGTTTTTAGTATAATATTTTTTATGAGTAAGAATTATATTATTTACACGTACGGCTGTCAAATGAACGTACACGAATCGGAAAAAATAGCAGGTATTTTAAGCGCTAAAGGTTACGCTTGTTGCGACGACGTTGAAAATGCAGACGTAATCGTTTATAATACGTGTTGCGTAAGAGAAAACGCCGAACAACACGCGTTCGGAAATATCGGCATGATTAAAAAACTAAAAAAGGCTAAAAAAGATTTAATCGTTGCCGTTTGCGGATGTATGACTCAGCAAAAGGAATTTGCAGAGAAATTATCGTCCACTTTCCCGTACGTCGATATAGTAATCGGCACGTTTAACGTAGATAAATTCGGCGAACTTTTAGACAAAAAATTATCTCAAAAGAAAAAAGTCGTAGAAGTTTTAGACTCTCCAAACCCCATTTGCGAGAGCATTATTCCGCTTAGGTCGAGTTTTCCTAACGCTTGGGTAAACATTATGTACGGATGCAACAATTTTTGCTCGTACTGTATCGTTCCTTACGTAAGGGGCAGGGAAAGAAGTAGAAAAGCCGAAGACGTTTTAAAAGAAGTTAAAGAACTGGTCGAAAACGGCTATAAAGAAATTACTCTTTTAGGTCAAAACGTAAACTCGTATGGTAAAGATTTAAGCGACGGCTCGAGTTTTGCTCATCTTATAGATGAAATTGCAAAGATAGAAGGCAAGTTTAGGCTTAGATTTATGTCTAATCACCCAAAAGACATTACCGAAGACGTAGTTAGAGCAATTGCGAACAATCAACACGCATGTAAATCAATTCATTTGCCCGTTCAGTCAGGCAGTTCTAGAATTTTAGGGTTAATGAACAGAAAATACACGCGCGAGCAGTATTTATCCGAAGTAGAAATGATAAGGAAAATTATTCCCGATTGCGCTATTACTACGGATATAATAGTAGGCTTTCCAACCGAAACCGAAGAAGATTTTTTAGAAACCGTTTCTTTGGTTGAAACTGTTGGTTACGACGGCGCGTTTACTTTCGTATATTCGCCAAGGGAAGGGACTGTCGCGTCGAAGATGGACGACCAAGTTTCCCCCGACGTGAAAAAAGATAGAATTATGCGCCTTGTAGATATACAAAACGAGAGAAAT
The DNA here is from genome assembly GCA_017396365.1 of Clostridia bacterium. Classification (GTDB taxonomy): domain Bacteria; phylum Bacillota; class Clostridia; order Christensenellales; family Borkfalkiaceae; genus UBA10281. The sequence continues at coordinate 20,958 of JAFQMD010000028.1, forward strand.
AGGCAAGATTCTCTTAAGTACGTAGGTAAACAAGTTGAAATTTTAGTTGAAGATTACGACAAAAAGAAAAACGCATATATGGGTAGGGACGAAAGGGGCAGAATGGCTTACTTTGAATTTAGTCGAAACCTTGTAGGTAGATTCGTTACCGTTGAAATTACCAAAACCGGCGGTATGTCGCTTATCGGCAAAGTAGTAAAAGTAGAAGATTAAGAGGTTTATTATGGCGTTATCACCAATGATGGCACATTATTTACAAATAAAAGAGCAGTATCCCGACTGCGTAGTATTTTACCGTCTCGGCGATTTTTACGAGATGTTTTTTGAAGATGCCGAAAGAGTTTCTAAAATTCTTGATTTAACGTTGACAGGAAGAGACTGTGGGGACAAACAGCGCGCGCCTATGTGTGGCGTTCCGTATCACGCGGCGGACGCGTATATTGCAAAACTCGTTGAACACGGCGAAAAAGTTGCTATTTGCGAGCAACTCGAACTTCCCGTCAAGGGCAAAAAATTAGTAGATAGGGACGTCGTTAGGGTAATTTCAGCAGGAACTTTAACAGAAGAATCTTTAATCGACTCTAACTCTAACAACTATATTTTGTCTGCATTTTACGACGGGGAAAAATGCGGTTTTTCTTGGTGCGACATAACGACTGGGCAATTTTACACGAGAAAATGCGTAAAAACAGACCTTATAGCCGAACTTTGCGACCACGTTGTGAGAATTGCTCCAGCAGAAATTATTGCAAACGCAAAACTTGCTAATTTAGCAAAGGATTTTTCGATAGTAAAACACAACGTAGTGCCTGCGTTTACCCCTTACGGCGAACGCGATTTTGAAGTAAAAGTTGCAGAAAATTTATTAAAAGAGCAGTTTAAAGTTAAAAGTTTAGAGGCTTACGGAATTAGCGATAGCGCAGAACTTATTTCTTCTTCAGGTGGGCTTATTGCTTATCTTCGCGAAACCCAAAAACACGCGCTCGTCAACGTAAACGGTATTTCGATTGAAAATCCATCCGATTTTATGATGCTCGACTCGGTTGCTCTTCGCAACTTAGAACTTGTAAAAAATATGCGAGACGGAAAGCGTTACGGCACGCTTTTGTGGCTTTTAGATAAAACGAGTACTGCGATGGGAGCGAGAACTCTTTCGTCTTGGATTTCAACGCCACTTACCGACGTTGACAAGATAAATTATAGGCTTGACGGCGTTGACGAACTTTACAAAAACGCTTTGATAAGAGGTGGTATTTCAGACCACTTAAAGTCGATTAAAGATATAGAAAGGTTATCGGGTAAAATTTCAAACGGCAACGTAACGCCAAAAGATTGCTTTAATTTAGGCGTATCGCTTTCGGCTACTCCAAATATTAAAATGCTACTTTTAGGCGCAGGTTGTAAGATTTTAAACGACGTCAACGACAATATTTACGACTTTTCAGATATAGTTAAACTTTTAGAACAAGCCATTGTAAACGACGCGCCTACAACCACTAAAGACGGCGGTTACATAAGGAAAGGTTTTGACTCTGAACTCGATAGACTTAGAACGATTACCCAAAGAGCAGACACATTGATTTTGGATATTCAAGCGCGAGAAAGAGAAGCGACTGGTATTAAAAATTTAAAAGTAAGTTATAATAAGGTTTTTGGTTATTACATTGAAGTTACGAATTCATTTAAAGATTTAGTGCCGTATCACTACGTAAGAAAACAGACGTTGACAGGCGCTGAAAGATACATAACTGACGAACTTAAAACTTTAGAAGAAGAAATTTTAACGAGCAGTGAAAAGGCTAAACAAATTGAACTTGCAATATTTAATAAAATTAAACAGGTTTTAATTGACAATATTAAGTCACTACAGAGAACTTCAAGGGCTATCGCTTGCTTAGACGTTTTAACTTCATTTGCAACCGTTGCAAAGAAAAACAACTACGTAAGACCTGAAATTACTTCAAACGACGAAAAACAAACTATGAATATCGTCGGCGGTAGGCATCCTGTTGTCGAAGCTGTTTCAAGTGATCCGTTTATTGCAAACGACACTTATTTAGACACCGAAGAAAACAGAATGATGATTATTACAGGTCCAAATATGGCAGGTAAAAGCACTTATATGCGCCAAAACGCTTTGATTGCAATAATGGCTCATATAGGTTCGTTCGTCCCTGCAAAATCTGCGCAAATTCCTATTATTGATAGAATTTTTACGAGAGTTGGCGCGAGCGACAATCTTATATTTGACCAAAGCACGTTTATGGTTGAAATGACGGAAGTTGCGTCAATAATTTTAAACGCAACAAAAAACAGCCTTTTAATTTTAGACGAAGTAGGCAGAGGAACGAGCACTTTCGACGGGCTTAGCATTGCTTGGGCTGTAGTTGAATATTTAACTAACGTAGTTAAGGCAAAGACGTTATTTGCAACACATTACCACGAACTTTCCGAACTTGAAGGCTCGATAGAAGGCGTAAACAACTATAAAATTACAGTAAAAGATATCGGTGGACACATTGCCTTTTTAAGAAAAATTATGAAAGGTAGCGCAAATAGAAGTTTTGGTATTGAAGTTGCGTCGCTTGCAGGCGTTCCGTCTAACATAACTCAAAGAGCAAAACAAATCTTAAAGAAACTTGAAAAGAACGACGTTACTAAAACTATGATTGACCAAGAATCGTTTGCATTTGAACAAGACGAGAATTTAAGTGAAGTGGAAGAAATACTTTTAGATACCGATATAAATTCAATTACTCCTATGCAGGCGCTCTCGCTTTTAGCAGATTTAAAAAATAAGGTGAACAAATAATGAAGAGAATTAACGTTTTAGATAAAAGCGTATATAACAGAATAGCCGCAGGCGAAGTAGTCGAACGCCCGTTTTCAGTCGTTAAAGAACTCGTCGAAAATTCAATCGACGCAGGCGCTGACGAAATTACGGTTACTATCGAAGACGGCGGTAAAAATCTTATAAGGGTTAGCGATAACGGTTCGGGCATACATAAAGACGACCTAAAAAAAGTCTTTTTGCCACATGCGACGAGTAAAATATCCGAGGCAAAAGACCTTGATAAAATTATTACTTTAGGTTTTAGAGGCGAGGCGCTCGCTTCTATTTCTGCTATTTCAAAAACTTTGGTCTCTGCAAAAACTGAAGAGTCGGAAATAGGATACGAAATTTACTGCGAGGGTGGAGAAATAGGGGAAGTTGACGTTTCTCCTGTTGAAAAGGGAACTGTCGTTACAGTAAAAGACCTTTTTTATAATACTCCTGCAAGAGCAAAGTTTTTAAAACCGAGTAAAAACGAAGAAGCGGATATTACAAATATTTTGACAAGGCTAATGCTTGCAAACCCACAAATTGCGTTTAAGTACGTAGCAAACGGAAAAACAGTTTTGCAAACTTACGGCGGAGGTTTAGACGAGGCTATTATTGAAATTTACGGCTACGAAACGATATCCGACTGTATTAAAATTGAAACTGAGAAAAACGGAATTTATATTAGCGGTTATATCGGGCACTATTATTTTACTAAGCCAAACAGAACTTACCAAACGGTTATTTTAAACGGCAGATACGTAGTTAATAATACCGTGTCTTCAGCAATTCACAACGCTTACTCAAACTATTTAATGAAACGCAAATATCCTTTTTACGTTTTAAATATCGAAATGCTTGCCGAAACTGTTGACGTCAACGTTCATCCTAATAAAACCGACGTTAGATTTGTTGATAATCAAGTTGTTTACGGCACGTTATTTTCTGTTATTTCAAGCGTTTTAGACGGCGCACCGCAAGCCCTTGACATTGTAAAGAGCAACTCATATATTCCAGTTGAGCCAAGCAATAAACCTATCGTTAAAAAAACCGTAGTAAGCCCTGACGAACTTAAAACCGTTTCTTGCGAAAGACCGTTCGTTACTTCTTTTCCACAGGCTAAAAAACAAACTTTTACTTTTGCAGATATTGAAAAAGACATTTCAAAAACTGAAAATAGTGAAAAAAAGAGTTCAGTTGACGATATTTTTGCAGAAAATAAAAGGTATATTGAAGAATTAGAGGCGGAAAAGAACGCAGTAAAAGCGCAGCAAGAAGAACTTGATATCGACCTTGATTTTAAACTTATAGGTCAAGTTTTATCAACGTATTTGATATTAGAAAAAGGTAGCGACGTGTATTTTATAGACCAACACGCCGCTCACGAAAGGTTGCTTTACGATAAGTTTATTGCCGAAATTAAAACGGGTAGCGTAGCAGATCAACCTATGATTATTCCCCATCTCGTTCATACGAACGAAAAAGAGAGTGAATTTTTACTTTCAAAGTTCCAAGATTTTAGGAATATGGGTATAGATATCGTAGAGTATGAAGACAACATTTTTGCAGTTTACGCCGTACCGCTTACGCTTTGGGATATTGATTTAAAGAAATTCTTTGACGACGTTTTATCTGATATGAACGCTTTAAAATCAATAGAAATTTCCGATTTGCTTAGAGAAAAACTTTCGCAAAAGGCTTGTAAAGCAGCAATTAAAGCAGGTAAAGTTTTATCGGGAGACGAAATTGACATCCTTTTAAAAATGCTTAAAAACGACGTAACTCTCCGTTGTCCACACGGTAGGCCGATAACCGTAAAAATCTCTCGTACGGAAATAGACAAATGGTTCAAAAGAATAGTTTAAACAAAATTTTAGTCGTTTGTGGACCTACGGGCTCGGGTAAATCGGCGCTTTCTGTCGAACTTGCCTTAAAATACGGTGGAGAAGTCGTTTCCGCCGATTCCGTAGCAATTTATAAAGGCCTAGACGTCGGCTCGGCAAAACCCGATAGTAAAGAAAAGAAAGGCGTTATTCACCACATGATTGACGTCGTTACTCCTTTTGACGATTTTTCAGTTTCAGATTACGAAAATATGGCGCTTAAAGCCGTTGAAGATATTTTATCACGCGGAAAACTCCCTATAATTTGCGGTGGAACTGGTTTTTATATAAATTCAATATTATATAAAATGAGTTACGGAAAAACAAAGGGCGACGAAAAAATAAGGCAAAAATATCAAGAGATGGCTCAAAATCTAGGTAACCGAGCAGTTTTTGAAGTTTTGAAAAATAAAGACCCTGAAACTGCGCAAATTTTACACGAAAACGATTTAGTAAGAGTTATTCGCGCTTTAGAAATCGTCGAGAGTACGGGGGTAAAAAAATCGGATATTAAAGACGAAAAAACACCGCGTTACGACTTTATTTCAATAATGACCGACATGCCGAGAGAAACCCTATACGATAGGATAAATAAAAGAGTTGATATAATGGTCGAAAAAGGCATTGAAAGTGAAGTAAAGAGCTTAATTGACAAGGGCGTTACTATTCAAAATCAATGTATGCAAGGAATAGGATACAAAGAAGTTTATGAAAGTATTACAAGAGGTGAACCTTTCCCGTACGAACTCGTTAAAATGAATTCGAGAAGATATGCAAAAAGGCAAATAACATTTTTTAAAAGAAACGAAAACCTTTATAAATACAATCCGTTACTTGACGGCGAATTTGAAAAACTTTGCAAAATCATTGATAATTTCTTGAATTTTTAAACAAATTACAAAAAGTCAAAGCGAAATTGCTTTGACTTTTTTCATTTTAAATTATAAGTTGCGTATAAAATTTTGTTAAAAACTTTTTATCGTCGTAACGCAAGTTTTCGGTATAATTTATATATTTACAAAACTCTTCTAAAGTGTAAATTTTTAAACTGTCTTTTTTCTTTTGGTTAAGATGCGAAACTCTTTTATCAATACCTTCGTCGGAAACGTAAACGTTTACGATATCGGTATCGTGGTCGAAGTAGAGCCCTTTTTGCAAAGCCAAATCAATGAGTGTTCTTACAAAATTTACGTCCATCTTCTCAATTTTAAACGAAAAACAAAGGCGGTTTGCGTTACCTTTAGGTTTAACTAAATTTTTAATATGGTCGGATAAGACGAAAGACTGTATTCTCTTGCTGACTTTAAGCCCGTAAAGTTCTTCAATCATAGCGCCAGAGTAACAAACGTGATAGCCTTTTTTAGTATTTTTACCTTTATGTATTTTATATTTTTTTATAACTTTTTCAAAAGTGTATCCGTCGCTCTCTAAAAACTTTTTTAAGAGTAAAACCGAGCCAACCGCATCTTCGTCAGATCTATGCGCAACGTAATCAATTTGATATTTTGCATTTAAAGTTTTTAAACCAACCGACTTTTCGTCGGGATGGAGAAGTTGATAAACGAATTGAATATCGTAAAATTTATACTCAATTCTCGGTAAATTAAACTTATCGCATGCGTTATTTAAGTATTTTACGTCGTTTCCCATTGCAAAGCCTAAGACTATTCTATCTTTAAAAAGGTCAACGATTTTATCGTAAAGTTCACTAAATCTCGGCGCTTTTCTAAACTCATCAACGGTATAAGCAAATGCAATACCAGTCTTTTGATAGTGTTTTTCGTCGCCGACTGAAAATCTTTTGGGTAGGGGATTAAAAAGTAAGTCTTTTTGTTCTAAAACGTTTAAATTTTCGTCGCAGATGGCATATCCTAAACTGCACAAACTGCCGTCGTTGTCACGCCCCGTGCAACTTTCAGTATCAATTACAAGATATTCCATCAATATTTTCTAATAAGCCCAACTACAACGCCTAAAATAGTAACGTCAGGCAATATTATATCTTCCATAGTCTTATTTTCGGGATGCAAAACGATATGCCCGTCTTTTTTATAAAAACGCTTTACGGTTGCGCATTCGTCAAAGTACGCGATTGCAATTTCACCGTTGTTACAGTTTTCCTGTTTTTTAACGATAACTCTGTCCCCGTCGTAAATGCCCGCGTCAATCATACTTTCGCCTTTAACTCGGAGCATAAAAAGTTGTTTTTCATCGCCAAATTCGCTTGGGAGCGGGCAGTATTCTTCAAGATTTTCATAGGCAAAAATAGGCGTACCTGCAGTAATCGTACCTATAAGCGGAACGCTAATCGACGGCGCTTTTTGAGGGGTTGTAACCATAATAGCGCGCTTTTTATTGCCGTTTACCGTAATTGCTCCCATCTCTTCCAACTTTTTTAAATAAGTGTGGCAAGTAGCCGTCGATTTAATGCCGACAGCCGAGCAAATCTCTCTTACAGACGGTGGAAAACCGTTTTCAGATACGTAGTTTTGAGTAAACTCTAAAACTCTATTGATTTTTTCTTGAACTTTTCCCATTTTTATCCCTTTTGCATTAGTTTTTTAAACGCTTTAGTAAAAAATTTTAATTTCCAAATTAATAATAACATATATTTTTATAAAAATCAAACATTTGTTCATATTTTTTTGTTGATATATTAAAAAAATAGTAGTATAATGTAATTATAATAAGGAGAAGTTTATGAAAAAAGAAAAACAATGCGTTTTGCGTGACGGCCCTTGCACCGATTGTGGTGAGTGCGATATGTGCGATTTAAATCCGCTTAAAGTTTGCGACAACTGTGGTAAGTGCATAAATTTTGAGGACGTTGCGTCAATAAAAGTTGAATTAAAAACAAAAAACAAGTAATTTGGGCTAAATTTAATAAAAATCATTGCAAATTTTGACTTTTTATTATATAATAATAAAAGTTAAAATATTTCGGAGTTAGATATGGTTGAAGAAGAAATTTTAAAAACTGAAAACGAAGAAACTGTCGGCGTAGAAAACGAACAAAAATCTACGGTTGACTATTCGTCGATTGCTCCGAATTTTGAATCGGTGGTTGACTATAACACGAGGCTTTCTAACTTTGAAGGTCCGTTAGACCTTTTACTGTTTTTAGTAAATAGGGCAAAAATTGAAATTAGAGAAATTTTCGTTTCTCAAGTAACCGAGCAGTTCGTAGCCTACGTCGAAAATGCAGTTGACCTTGACATTGAAAAGGAAAGCGACTATTTAAATATGGCTGCAACGCTTTTGGAAATCAAGTCTAAGTCTTTACTTCCAGTCGTTACTTTTGACGAAGATTTCGATCAATACGACCCAGAGCAAGAACTTTATCAACAACTCGAAGAATATAAACTTATGAAAGAGGCGAGTGAGAAGTTAAAGGACATAGAAACTACTGCAAGGTTTTATAAAGAGCCTGACGACAAGGCAAACGACGTTAAAATTATCTATAAAGATTTCAATTTAGACGGGCTTATTAAGGCGTTTAGCGACCTTTTGCTTAGGTCGGACTTACAAAGAAGAATTAAAAGCGCTCAAAAGGAAATTCCTAAGGAAATTTTTACCGTTGCAGATAAAGTAAACCATATTAAAACAACCTTACTTGAAAAACAAACTTGTAACTTTTTAGATTTGTTTTCGGAAAGCGCGTCGCGCACCGAGATTATAACTACGTTTCAAGCAATGCTTGAACTTTTAAAAGTTCAGTATATTTTAGCCGTTCAAGACGGGGTTTACGGCGATATAACTATAACGCTTAGAGAAGATAGGAGTGAAGAAATTGGAGACCTTAGCGAGTATAATTGAGTCAATTTTATTTATTTCGGGTAAAGAAGTTGCAGTAAAAGATATTTCTGAAAAACTCGGCATTACTAATAAAGAAGTTTTATCATCTGCAAAAAAACTTCAGTCAAAATACGGTGAAGACAGCGGTATTAACCTTTTAATTTTCAACAATAAATTGCAATTTTGCTCAAATCCTAAAAACGTTGAGAGCGTTGAGGCTGTTTTAAACCCGATAAAAGAGAGAGAACTTTCAAAGAGTATGCTTGAAGTTTCGGCTATCGTTGCATACAAACAACCTGTTACAAGGCTCGACATTGAAGAAATTAGGGGTTCAAATAGCGAATATGCAATTCAAATCCTTTTAAAACTCGGCGTAATTGAAGTAATAGGAAGAAAAGACGCAATCGGAAAACCAGTACTTTTTGGAACTACAGATAACTTTTTAAAGCGTTTTCAATTATCTTCATTAGACGAACTTCCCGATTACGACGAACTCATGGCAAAGATTAAGATAATTCACGCAGGCGACGACGATACTTACTTATTTAGAAAAGACGAATACGACGAGTCAAACGATCCGTATTTACAAGATACCGAAAACGGTCTGCTTGGCGACTTTGACGAAGAATTAACCCCTGCAAGCGAAGAAGACTTACCAGACTTTTTACTTGGGGAAGACGTTGACGTAATCGCTTAAATTTAATAGAAATTTGACCTGAAATGCAAAAAGCGTTTCAGGTCTTTTTTGTATAATCAAATTTTAGTTGCCTATACTGTGGCTATGATTTTACTCTTAATATCAATAGTTGCAATTATATTTTTTATCCCGATTAAAATTAACCTAAAAGGTTTTATAAGTAGTAAAGATAAGAAGATATTTTTTGCAAGTAAAATTTATAGCGTAATTAGTTTACTAAGCGGATATATAGATTTTACTAACAACAGGCTTATAATGCGATTGAAAAATAAAAAGGCTAAAGCGCTAAAATATATTGATTTACTTCCAGACGAGGTAAAGACGAATTTTATCAAGTGTTTTAACGTGATAAATTTTCGTTCGGCTATATTATTAGGCGGAGAATTTAACGAATTAAAGGCGTTTTTATGTATATTTATAAACTCTTTAAACAAAACTGTTTATACGGCTCTAAAAAAACGTAAACCGTATTTAAATTATAAAAACGACGTGTTTTTACTCGAAGAAAACGAGCCGAGCGGAGTAGCGCTAATGATTGATGCGGTTACAAATTTATTTTCTTTAACTAAATCGCTTATTAAAAAATTATACGGAGGAATTTATAATTATGTCAAAGGAAAAGTCAAACAACAAAATTAGAGAACTGATGGCGTCAACAATGAAAGATTTAAACTCTTTAATCGACGTAAATACAGTAGTTGGAAAACCTTTTAAAACCGAAGACGGCAACACGGTAATTCCCGTTTCAAAGGTCACGTTAGGGTTTATGACGGGTGGTGGCGAATACGGCGAAGTTAAGCCTTTTAAAAAGGATAAAAGTATTCCGTTTGCAGGCGGTAGTGGCGCAGTCGTGTCATTAAAACCAAGTGGTTTTTTAGTCGATAACGGCAGTCAAGTTTCCGTTTTAAGCGTTTCAGACGACCTTTTTTCAAGGGTAATAGAAAGTTTTGACAATTTTATAAAAAGTTTTAAAAATGAAGATAAATAAAGTAATTTTATTATGTTTTACGATTTTCATAATTTTGTTTTCACTTAATTTTAAGCAAAGAGCAAACGCAAGCGCAAACAGCGGAATAATCGTAATGGAAAAAACAAGCCAACGAATTTTATACGGCGAAAATTACAGCGCAAAATTACCTATGGCAAGCACAACTAAAATAGTTACGGCAATCACTTTTTTAGATAATTTTGACGTAAATAAAATTGTGGAAATTCCGAGTGATTTTAAAGGAGTAGAAGGCAGTAGCGTTTATCTAAAAGGCGGTGATAAATTTTCAGCGATTGACCTTTTATACGGGCTTATGTTGCGGTCGGGTAACGATTGCGCGGAAATTTTATCTTCGGCATTTTGTAGTAGGCAAGAGTTTATTTGCTTAATGAATAAAACTGCAAAGCGTTGCGAGGCAAATAATACTCATTTTACAAATCCGCACGGACTTCACGACGACGAGCATTATACCACCGCCGAAGATTTAGCAAAAATTACTTGCTACGCGCTTAAAAATCAAATCTTTAAAAAAATCGTTTCAACTAAAAAATATATTGCAACCGAACTGTCTAAAAATGAAAATAGAGTATGGCTAAATAAAAACAAAATGCTAAATTCGTTTGACGGCGCAACGGGGGTTAAAACGGGTTATACCGTAAAAGCAGGTAGATGCTTAGTGTCGTCCGCTAAAAGAGACGGTATGGAAGTAATTTGCGTAGTCTTGAACGTTTACGACATGTTTGAAAGGTCTAAAATGCTTTTAGACAAGGCTTTTGACGAATATAAACTCGTAAAACTTTTTTCAAAAGATAAATTCGATTATAAAATTCCAGACGAAAACTTAAACTATTATAAACTGCGCGTTGAAAAAGATTTTTATTACCCTATTAGTAAAAACGATAAAATACAAGTAGAGTTAAACTTGCCAAAATACCTAAATAAGCAAAATATTTTAGGTGAAAAGGTTGGTGAAATTAAAATTTACACTCAAAAACAGTTGATTTTTTATCAAAATATCTATACACTTAAATAAAGTATAATTTAATTAAAGTAGGTATTTATGAGAATCAATAAGTTTCTTGCCGAGTGCGGTGTCGGTAGCAGAAGAGCGTGCGACAAAATCATTGAAGAAGGTCGAGTTAAAATAAATGGAAAAGTTTGTTCTTTAGGCGCTGAAGTAAACGAATTTAAAGATAGCGTAACCTTTGACGGTAAAAAACTTGGTAAAGTTAAAAAATACGATTATTACGTTATGAATAAGCCAAAGGGTTGCGTTTGCACGGTAAAAGACGACAAAGGCAGAAAGACTGTTATGGATTTTCTTCCACAATTATCTACGAGAGTTTATCCCGTAGGTAGGCTTGACTATGACTCAGAAGGTCTATTAATTTTTACAAACGACGGCGATTTGGCTAACCGACTTACACATCCAAGCAACGAAATTCCAAAGACTTATTTAGTAAGAATTGAAGGAACTATTGAAGAGAGTTTGTTAGCAAAACTCCGCTCGGGCGTTGTTATTGACGGCGTTAAGACAAAGAAATGTACGATAAAGGTTATCGACCAGTTTAAAGATTTTACAAAAATGCACGTTACTATCACCGAAGGAAGAAACAGAGAAATTAGAAAAATGTTTGAATCCGTTGGCAAAAACGTTGACTTTTTAAAGAGAATAAAAATAGGCGATTTAGCCCTTCGCGGTTTAGATAGAGGCGAGTGTAGAAAACTGTCGGCAGAAGAAGTTGAGTATCTTAAAAATGTGTAACTTAGTTATAGAATTTGAAAATGCGACTTATAGCCAGTTAAAAGACTGGTTAAAAAATGAATATTTAGTCAGTTTTAAAGAGTACGTCGATTTGTCGATACGCCAAAAAGACAAGTTAATTATCGAGCGTTTTGGCGAAGATTTCTTAGTCGGTAGAGAATTGTATTTCAAAACTAAAGAACAAATTGACACCGCTTTTGACGAGTTTTATCAAAGTCAAAGTTACAAAGACGCTCAAAATACCGTCGCTACGTTAAACGAAAAACTTTTAACTTGCTCGAATGCAGAAAAAGAACTAGTTGAAGAAGATATAAAAAAGGCTCTTTCTAAAATAGAAACACTTAACGTTACCATTAAAAATCGCACGCAAAAGTTAAGGGAAGAACTTGAAATTTTGAAAGTTGTCGTTGAAAAAACTCAAGAAGAAAACAAAGATTTTTTTGATGACGTTGACAAAAAAATAGAGTCTTTAGTAATTGAAAAACTATCTGAAATCGTAAACGACTACAATCAAGTCCTAAAAGGTTTAAGTTCAATTTACGACGTAGAGCCACAAAGAGAAAAAGAATATCCGTTCACAGAAGACGAATTGTTGTCAAACGACTTGCCAAAAGACTTAAAAAAGGGAGTTATTGACTTCGTTAAAAGAAAATTGCAAAATTAGTTAAAAAATTAAGGCTAACGTTTCCGTTAGCCTTTTTCTATGCCTTATATCAATAAATACCTTGAGCAATCATTGCGTCTGCAACCTTTTTAAAGCCTGCAAGATTTGCGCCTGCTACTAAATCGTAGCCAAGACCGTACTCGTTTAAAGCGTCAACGATTTGCTTATATATGCTTTGCATAATTCCTTTAAGTTTAGCGTCAACTTCTTCTTTCGTCCAAGAAAGTCTCTCGCTATTTTGAGTCATTTCAAGACCTGAAGTCGCTACGCCACCTGCGTTAACCGCTTTACTTGGGCAAACTGTAACTCCGCTTTTGTGAAGGAATTCCATAGCCTCGAGAGTAGTTGGCATGTTAGATACTTCGTTTACTATTTTAATACCCATAGCAACGATCTTTTCAGCGTCTTTTAAAGTTATTTCATTTTGCGTTGCGCAAGGCATGCAAACGTCAACTTTTACGTTACCCCAAGGTTTTTCTCCCTCGTGATATTCAACGCCGAATTTATCCGCGTAATCTTTAATTTTGCCCGAGCCCGAACTTCTCATTTTCAAAAGATAATCTATCTTTTCACCGCAAACGCCGTCTTTATCGTAAATATATCCGTCAGGACCTGATAAAGTAACGACTTTTCCGCCAAGTTCGGCAATTTTAGTGCAAGCGCCCCAAGCGACGTTTCCAAAGCCCGAAAGAGCAAAAGTTTTTCCCTTGATTTCTTCGCCAAAATGCTTTAAAACCTGTTCTAAGAAATAAATCGCGCCAAAACCCGTTGCCTCTGGTCGAATTAAACTACCGCCGTAAGAAAGCCCTTTACCAGTCAAAACGCCGTTTTCGTAGTTGCCTTTAATTCTTTTATATTGACCGAAAAGATAACCGATTTCACGACCGCCAACACCGATATCGCCGGCAGGAACGTCCATATCCGCGCCTATATGACGGTAGAGTTCAGTCATAAACGCTTGACAAAATCTCATAATTTCAACGTCGGTTTTGCCTATAGGATTAAAATCAGAACCGCCTTTACCTCCGCCCATAGGAAGAGAAGTAAGGCTGTTTTTAAAGGTTTGTTCAAAACCTAAAAACTTTAAGATACTTTGGTTTACAGAAGGGTGAAATCTAAGACCGCCCTTGTAAGGCCCGATAGCATTGTTAAATTGTATGCGATAACCTCTATTAACTTGGTAATTACCTTGCGCGTCTTCCCAAACGACTCTAAAGGTAATAATTCTATCGGGTTCAACCATTCTTTCTAAAATGCTATATCTTCTATACAATTCCTCGTTCTTTTCAACGGCAGGAGCAAGCGAAAGCAAAACTTCCGTAACGGCTTGCACGAATTCAGGCTCGTTTGCATTTTTTAACTTTACTGATTCAATTACTTGATTGATATAAGAGTTGACTTTCATTTTGTACCTCACTTTTTTCTATTATAGCACACAAGTTATAATTTTGTTAATAAATTTTACCCTAATTTTTTGTGAAAATAAAAAAATATTTGAAAAGTTAAAGATAATGTTGTATAATAAATTTATGGATAAATATATAATTGCAATCGGCGGTGGTGAACTCCGCAGTAAAGAGACTTTAGAAATTGATAGAAAAATTGCCGAAATGGCAAAATTTAGGGCTGGCGAAAAAAGAGCCGTCGCTCTATTTATAGGTACGGCAAGTCACGATTCAATGCCTTATTACAATACGTTTCATAAGACTTATACGGGCGAACTCGGTTTGAAAACCGACTGCGTTTTAACCGTTTACGGCGAAATGAACTTTGAAAAAATCACTTCAAAATTTCAAAAAGCAGACGTGATTTACGTTGGCGGTGGCGACACGATGTTTATGCTTAATAAATGGAAAGAAACGGGCGTGGATAAACTTATTTTAGACGCGTACGAACGCGGAGTTATAATAAGCGGTTTATCTGCGGGCGCGATTTGTTGGTTTGAAAAAATGTTCTCCGACTCGTATATTTTAAACGGCGAAAGCGACAGTTATTGTATTTTTAGCGGTTTGGGTGTATTAAAAGGTGGCGCGTGTCCGCATTATAACGAGAGAGAAAAAGACTTCTTACGTTATAATAGTCCCGTAAAAGACGGCGAGTGGATAGGCATAGACAACAACTGCGCGGCGGTGTATAAAAACGGTGAGTTTTTAGAAAAATTGACGTGTAACGGTAGCGAAAGATTAGTGTTTAACACGGTTAAAACCACGTTTGGAATTAAATAACACTAATTTTCACAAATTTTTCACTGCCTTTTATTACTATTATAATATTGCTATATTAAAATGTATCAAGATTGGAGGTTACTATGTACAAAGTTTTAATTGTTGACGACGAAGCGAAAATCCGTGAAGTTATTGCTGAATACGCTGAATTTGAAGGTTTTGAGCCCGATCAGGCTGCCGACGGTATGGAGGCGGTTGCAAAATGCAAACAAAACGATTACGATATAGTTTTAATGGACGTAATGATGCCTAAACTCGACGGGTTTTCGGCTGTAAAAGAGATAAGAAAAGTAAAGGACGTCCCCGTAATTATGCTTTCGGCAAGGGGGGAAGAATACGACAAGTTGTTCGGCTTTGAAATAGGCGCGGACGATTACGTTGTAAAACCTTTCTCTCCAAAAGAAGTAATGGCGAGAATTAACGCGATTTTAAAGAGAAATTGCAATTCAAAAAATCAAAAAAATACAAATCAGTCCCTTAAATTTGACGGACTTGAAATTGATATGCTCGGTAGAAACGTTTACGTTGACGGTCAAAAAGCCGAACTTACGCCAAAAGAATACGAACTTTTATTTTATATGGTAAACAACAAGGGCATAGCGCTTTCAAGAGAAAAACTTTTGTCTGACGTATGGGGCTACGATTTTTACGGCGACGACAGAACGGTTGACACGCACATAAAAATGCTTAGGAGCAATTTAAAAGATTATAGAAAATTCATAATTACTTTAAGGGGTATGGGTTACAAATTCGAAACATGAAAAAATACGGTAGGCTAAAGTTTAATATGCTACTATATTTCCTGCTTTTCGCAAGTATTATCATTTGTTCGCTATGGGTATTCCAAATGGCGTTTTTTGAAGGGTTTTATCAAAACCAAAAATTCAAAACAATGATAAATTACAGCGAACAGTTTAAATCGACGAAAGTAGGAGATAGCAAGTTTACAGAATTAGAAAATCTTTGCGACGACATAGGCATTGACGTTTTCGTTATTTCTCACGATAATTTAGTTTTTCCACAAAATAGACCTATTTCTGAAAACGACGGCGAACTTATTAAAAAAGCCTTAATTCAATGTGTAAAAAGCGGTTCAAATGAGTGTGTTACCGGTATTGAACCAAACGGTAGAGCGCTTGGAATTTTCTATTCTGCTATAAAAAATACCGACGGTAGTTATACGGTACTTACAAGTTCCCACGCAGAACTTAAAGAAACTATTTCAGTTATTAGATTTCAGTTTATCTATACTACGGTAATCGTAGTAATTATAGGCGTCGTTTTAGCGTGGTTTTTAGCAACGAGAACGACTAAGCCTATTGTAGAAATGTCTCAAACTGCTAAAAAATGGGCGGACGGTGACGAAAACGTTACCTTTAACGGTGGCAAACACTACGCCGAACTAAACGAACTTGCCGACACACTAAACTATGCAAAACAGTCCGTTTCAAAGGCTGGCATACTTCAAAGAGATTTACTTGCAAACGTATCGCACGACTTAAAAACTCCGCTAACTATGATTAGAGCGTACGCCGAAATGATTAGAGACATATCGGGCGATAATAAGGTAAAAAGAGACAAACACACGAAGGTTATAATGGACGAGGCTGACAGACTTACCATGCTTGTAAACGATATCTTAAACTTATCAAAATTGCAAGCGTCGGTTGACTCTTTAGAGCCGAAAGAAGTAAACCTTTCTCTTTTAACCGAAAGGGTAATAGGACGATTTGCTCCTTACGTTGAAAATCAAGGATACACCATTGAAAATAACGTTGCTCCCGACCTATTGACGATAGTTGACGAGCAAAAAATCGAGCAGGTAATTTATAACCTTTTGGGCAATTCTATCAATTATACGGGAGACGACAAAACCGTAAAAGTGTATTTAACCGCCGAAAGCGATAAAATAATTTTAGAAATAATCGACTCGGGTAAGGGTATTTCTAAAGAGAAAATCGAAACGATTTGGGAGCGTTACTACCGTTTTTCAGAGACAAACACGAGACCGGTTAAAGGAACGGGACTTGGTCTATCTATAGTAAAAACTATTTTAGAAGCGCACAATTTGCGCTTTGGAGTTAGAAGTAAAAAAGACTGCGGAAGTAATTTCTACGTCGAATTTAACAGGGTGAAAAATGAATAACGACTATTTACGAGTTAATTCTAAAGAAGACGAAAGCGAAATTGCAACGAGTGAATTTTCAAACAAAAAAGCCGTTGACGAAACCGAAGTTCCCAAGAAATTAACTTTAGCAACACTTTTAAATTTTAGCCGTTCCAAACAGTTTAAAGAGGAAATGCGAGCAGAAAATATGCCTAATATTCGCAATATTTCCTTTATTTTCTTCTTACACATATTCGTAGTCGTAGTATTGACGCTTATTTCGTTTTTAACAAACGACGTAACCGTACTTATGTTTAACGTTGCGATTGCGTCGCTACTTGTACCAACGACTATGGTTATATTCTTCTACAATTTTAACAAGTCTAAAAACACAAGCATTATCGAAGTTATAATGGGTATAGTTTTAGGACTTAGTTCTTTCGTTGGTCTTAACTTTCTAGACGTGTTTTTTAGCAAACTGATATCGTCTGTTTGGCTATATGAAATTTTAAACGTAATAGTTAGAGATTTCGCGTTATTTATAATTGCAAATTTCTTTATTAAAATTGCTAAAAAAGACAGTTTGTTCGACGCAATGCTTTTAACCGTTTCGCTTTACGCAGGTTATATATTCGCAAATTCGCTCGACGTTTTAATTAACAGTTTATTTATTAACGTAGAACTTTCTAACGGGCAAAACGTCATTTCAACGGGAGCGATAATTCTTGGTGAAGAAAGTTTTAAATACGTTATAACCGCTTTTATTAAAACGCTTTCAATCGACGTTTTATATATGTCTATTGTAACTTGCGCTTACGCCATAGTAAACGGTGGAGTTATAGGACTTAACGTATCGCCGATTAAAGACGAACGCTACAAAGAGTGGTCTTTTTATCTATTATTTTTAATTACAATCGTTTTGCATTTGGGAGCAAAATTTCCATCGACGATTTGGGTGTTTAACCTAACTCTTAAAGTGATTAGTATAGTTTTTTCAATTATTTTAGCGGTAATGATTTTAAATTACTACCTTTCAAAAATTCATCTGTCTAAAACTGACGATACAAAGTAAACAATATAAAAAATTAACCTTAGTTTTCATTTGAAGACTAAGGTTTTTCTTTTCCAAATTTTTATAAAATAACAAAAAATCTATATTTTTTCTACAAATTTATCGTGTTACAATATTTTAGCGAGGTGAAACATGGATATAACGTGTAAGGCTGAAAAAAGCAAAATCTACATATATTTCATTGGCGAACTCGACGAATATTCTTCGTCGGGCGTAAAATTTACGGTCGATAGCATTATCGACAAAACAGCGACGGGGCAAAGCGTTTTTTTTGATTTTTCTCAAACTACCTTTATGGACAGTACGGGCATTGGCGTATTGCTTGGGCGATATAAAAAACTAAAAAAATTAGGTATAAAAGGCTACGTTTATAACCCAAGTTTTCAAGTAGATAAAATTTTACAAATATCAGGCATTTACGACGTAATGCCTAAATATAAAAGAGGTTAAAATGAAAAATAAAATGACCATTAAATTTGATTCCGTATCTCAAAACGAATGCTTTGCAAGAAACGTTATTGCATCTTTTATTTTACCGCTCAATCCAAGCGTAAGCGACCTATCCGACGTAAAAACTGCTGTAAGCGAAGCCGTAACTAATTCAATCGTTCACGGCTATCCGGACTGCGTTGGAGAAGTAACTATGACCGCAGAAATTTGCGATAGAGATTTACATATCATAATTACCGACAGCGGTATCGGAATTGACGACGTTGACAAAGCGTTAGAACCGTTTTTTACGACTAAGCCCGACGACGAGCGTTCGGGTATGGGTTTTACTATTATAAAAACCTTTATGGACGAAGTAAAAGTCGTTTCAAAAGTAAATAGCGGAACGAAAATTGAAATGATAAAGACGATATCAAAGCAAGCGGTATAAGGAGAATTTATGCTCAGCGGAGAAGAAACCCTTTTCTACTTAAGACGAGCAAAAGAAGGAGATAAAAACGCGTCTTCTCATCTACTTGAAAACAACGTTTTGCTTTTAAAAAGTATAATAAAACGGTTTAAAGGTAAGGGTGTAGAATACGACGATTTATATCAACTTGCGTGTATCGGTTTTTTAAAAGCAATTAAAAACTTCGACGAGAGTTTTGGCGTTGTTTTTTCAACTTACGCAGTTCCTATGATTATCGGCGAAATAAAGCGTTTTTTAAGAGACGACGGAATGATAAAAGTCTCTCGAATTATAAAAACTCAATCAATTACGATAAATAAATTTATTGACGACTATAATAGAAAACACGGCGACACGCCCACTATTGAACAAATTTCAAAGGCTCTTTCAATCGACGAAGGGGACGTAGTAATAGCGCTTGACAGTTCAAAAATGCCGATTTCTCTTTCGGAAACCATTGACGATAAAAACGGTGAAAAAGGAGTTGAACTTGCCGAAAGAATACCGTCTGACGAGCGCGAAGAAGATTTAGTTGATAAAATTCTGTTAAAAACTATGATTGAAAATTTACCTCAGAGAGAACGAAAAATTATAATTATGAGATATTATAGAGATAATACTCAAAGTGAAATTGCTAAGGAGTTAGGCGTATCTCAAGTTCAAGTTTCGCGTATTGAAAACAAGATTATAAGCAAATTAAAATCATTACTTTAAAGCCCTTAAGGGCTTTTTTCTATATTTGCTTTTAGTTGACTTTTTTATCATTATACTTTATTATATAAGTATAATGAGAATGCGTAGAAAAAGTAACCTGTTTGAAAGGTTAGAAAAATGCAACGACAGTTTGCTTTATATTGAAAACGAAGAATTTTTCACTAAAACTGAAGAGGAAAAATTCCATATTTTTGACCTACAAGAGATTTTTTCTAACGAAAATCCTTTGTGGCTTGAAATCGGGTGCGGTAAAGGGCAGTTTGCCTTGGAAACTGCAAAACTCAATCCAAACGTAAATTTAATTGCAGTTGAAAAAATAAGCAACGTAATTTTAACGGCTTGCGAAAGGGCTGAAATCGAAAAGCCTAAAAACTGCAAGTTTTTAAACTGCTCAGCGGAAAATCTTTGTTACTATTTTAAAAATCAATCGGTAGAAAAGATTTTTTTGAACTTTTCTTGCCCATATCCTAAATATACTTATAGAAACAGGCGTCTTACTTATCACAGATTTTTAGAAGTTTATAAAAGACTTTTAACTAAAAATGGTGAAATTCATTTAAAAACCGATAACGCAGGTTTTTTCGAGTTTTCAATTCAATCACTTTCCGAATTCGGTTTTAAAATCAAAAACGTGAGTTTGGACTTACATAACTCCGACTTTTTAGGCAACGTTGAAACTGAATATGAAAAACTTTTCTCATCACAAGGCAAACCCATTTATAGACTGGAGGCTTACTTAAATTGAACGGAGTATTTTTTAACAAACTAAAAGAATCGCTCATATCGGTTCTTCCCATAACGTGTATAGTTATAGTCATAAATTTTTTGACCGTACCTATGAACACGCTTAGTTTGGTATCGTTTTTACTCGGTTCAGTTCTTTTAATTCTCGGTATGTGCCTTTACACGCTTGGCGTTGACACGGCAATGACTCCTATCGGTACGCATATCGGTTCTAACGTAACTAAATCAAAAAAGATTTGGTACATACTTTTAATAAGTTTTATTTTAGGCGTTATTATAACCATTGCCGAGCCGGACCTTGCAGTTTTAGAAGGGCAGTCGGGAATTAAAAATTTAACTCTTATTATTGCTCTTGGCATAGGCGTTTTTATGCTAATTGCAATACTTAGAATATTTTTAAGAATAAAACTTAAATTTTTATTTTTAATTTTATACGGCGCTCTTTTCATAATCGTTATCTTTGCGCTTTTTATCAATAAAAATTCAATTCCTATTTCCTTTGACTCAGGCGGAGTTACTACAGGCCCTATAACCGTTCCGTTTATAATGGCTTTGAGTTCGGGTATCACAGGTATTTTGGGCGGTAGCGGACAGGAAGATAGCGAATTCGGCACGATAGGTATTTGTTCGGTCGGTCCGATTTTGATGGTGCTTTTAATTTCGGTGTTTAGCGGTACGACGCCGTCTGGCGAACACTACGACGTCACAAATTACACGTCGATAGGGCAAATGCTTAGCCACTATTTTACGTCTATACCTTTACAAATTCTAAACGTTTTAAAATCGTTTGCGCCTATCATTTTATTTTTCGTAATCTATCAAATTTTCGCATTAAAACTATCGCTTAGAGTTTTACTTAAAATTTGTTTCGGTTTGATATATTCGGTATTAGGTTTAACCCTATTTTTTACTGCGGTAAACGTCGGTTTTATGCAAACGGGCGCGTATATTGGAAACGCTCTTTCTACGGTAAATAAGTGGAGTATTATTCCAATAGGCATGCTTATCGGCTTATTTATTATATTTGCCGAACCGGCAGTTCACGTTCTTACAAAACAAGTTGAAGACCTTACCAACGGTGTTATAAAAAGAAAAACCATGCTTTTCACCTTGGCTGTTGCAATGTCTGTTGCAATCGGTCTTGCAATGCTTAGGGTAATCACAAAGATAAATTTATTATGGTTTATTATTCCGGGATACGTAGTAGCGCTTATTTTAATGTTCGTCGTACCCGAAGTCTTTACGGGTATTGCGTTTGACTCGGGCGGAGTAGCCTCAGGACCTATGACGGCGACTTTCTTGCTCCCGTTTACTGCAGGAGCGTCACTATTTTTAAACGGTGAGACAGGCGTAGAACAAACTTTTGGCGTAGTTGCGCTCGTTGCAATGACTCCGCTACTTGCAGTTCAAATTATAGGTTTAGTTTATAAAATTAAGATGAATAGCGAAAGGCGTCTTGCAAGCGGTTATTTTGCAGATATGCTAGCCCATGAAGGCGAAATTATCGACCTTAGCGCCTTAAAAACCGGTAAAAACGTAAAATCTTACATAAAAGTAGGCTTGGAAGAGAAGATAAAAACTTTAAAAACTGAAATTGACGATTTAAAACACGAACTTGCTTTAAAGAGAGCAAAACTATCCCGCTATATGAAAAAAATGAGCAACTTTAAAAAGGAGGAAAAATAATGAATAAAAGCGTTTTAAAAGTAATGATTATTATAATCGATAGAAACAAAACTGAAAAATTACTTAGCAAATTAAATCGCTTAGGCATCAATTTTCCTCACGTTTTTAGAGCGGAAGGCACGGCAAAGTCCGACGTTTTAGAAGTTTTAGGTATAGGACATAGCGAAAAAAGTATCGTCTTTTTTACGACTACGAGCGATGACGTTTTAAAAATTAACGACCTACTAACGAGCGAGTTCGATCTACTTAAAAAAGGCAACGGAATTGCTTTTACTATTCCTATTAGTAGCGTAGGCGGTCCTGCAACCTTACAAATACTTAGCGGAATGAGTTTTTCAGGAGGAAAATCATGAGAAAATTTGAACTAATCATAACGATTGTAAATAAAGATTACGCAACTGCGCTTATGGATGCCGCTCGCGAAGTAGGCGCAAAGGGCGGTACGATTTTAAACGCAAGGGGAACGGGAGATCACAGCGTCGAAAAACTCTTTGGTCTTACTATTCAACAGGAAAAGGAAGTCGTTTTGATTTTGACGGAAATTAAGCATAAAGAGAATATTATGCAGTCAATTATCAAATCAGTAGGCTTAAACACCCCAGGACGCGGCATCTGTTTTAGTATGCCCGTTGAAGATTTTATAGGCACGAACTTTTCTACGTTTGACGAAAAATAATATAATTTGATTGTTTTTAAAACTCGACCGAAAGGTCGGGTTTTTTTGTTCTAAAATTTTAAAATTGAAAATATTATATTGTATAGACAACGGACAAGTATGCTTGATTTTTTAGACTACAATTTAAAAAATAAAATAATTTCACTTTTTGCAAAAATTTTCGAAGTCCGTTTAAGGCAGGATAAGCCCGTTGCGGTAAAGGGTTTTGACGGCGAAAAGGTAAGCGTAAAATATCTTTCATCTTCAACGACTAAAAACGACTTAGAAAAGATAATTTACTCGCTTTGTAACTATTCAGTTTACTCGGTTGAAGAAAGTCTTAAAAACGGCTTTATAACTTCTAACGACGGCGAAAGGGTAGGCGTTTGCGGTTCGTGCGTGTTAAGTTTAGATAACGTCGTAACTATTAAAGATTTTTCTTCGCTTTGCATAAGAATTCCTAACGACGTCAAAGGTTGTAGTAATTCGTATTTTAATTTGTTTTCGGGCATAAGAAGTTGTCTCGTCGTTGCAAAACCTTTTGAAGGTAAAACTACTTTTATAAGAGATTTAGGTCGAAATTATGCAAACGAGTACAACGTGTTGTTTATTGACGAAAGAGACGAATTGTCTGCAAGTGGTAAATTTAATTTAGGCAAAAACGCAGACGTTATAAGATACTCAACTAAAAAATTCGGTTTTTATAACGGCGTACGCTCCTACAATCCCGACGTTATCGTATGCGACGAAATTATGTCAAGCGACGATTTGCAAGCAGTGCAGTTTGCACTATTATCAGGTGTAAAAGTAATTGCATCAATACACTCTAACAATATAAAAAACCTTTTAAAAAAGCAGTTTATATCTGCAATTTTTAAAAATAAACTATTTGACGATATAATAGTTTTAGACGCTTTTAAGCCAACGCTTTTAAAGGAGAGTCAATGGTTAAAATATTTATCTGCATAGCGGTTATAGTGTCGTCAACTTTAATAGGGAAATCTCTTACCGACAAGCACGCTAAAAAACTGTCTTTTTTTTCTTTACTCAAAGATTTTAACTCAAGTTTAAAGCGAAACGTAAAGTTTAGAAGGCAAAATTTAATTGAACTACTTGACTTAAAGTCAAATGACGAAGACTTTAATTGCTTTTTATCAAGTTACAAGTTAAAAGTCTTATCAAAAAGTGATGAAGAATGTTTTTATCCAAAATGGATAGATAACGACGACAAGTATTTTTTGAAGTCTTATATTGAAGGCGTAGGAAAAAACGGAAGTCAGTCCGAACTCGATTTTATAAATTCTTACGAAGAAATTATTGATGAAAAACTTTTAAAAATTAAAGAAGATAAAAGGAAATTTGCAAATCTTGGTCAAAAACTCGGCTTTATTTTCGGCGTAGGTTTAGTGGTTATAATAATATGAATATCGATATAATTTTTAAAATTGCGGCAATAGGTATTTTAATAACGGTTATATGTCAAATTCTTAAAAAATCGGATAGGGACGACATTGCAACGCTCGTAAGTTTAGCAGGGCTTATTATCGTTTTGACCTTTGTTATAAGTATGATTGCAGACCTTTTTGAGTCAATAAAAAATATATTTAATTTATATTAAATGGATATTTATAAAATTATCGTCGTTGGCATTATATGCGCAATAATAATCGTATATTTAAAAAGCGTAAATTCCGAATTCTGCATTCCCGTTTCAGTTTGCTCAGGCATTTTACTTTTAATAATGACGGCTTCATACGTTACGGATTTTATTACGATTTTCAGCGACGTAGCAAAATTGTCTAATATCAACGGTTCGGTTTTAAAAATTATACTTAAAATCGTTGCAATTTCCTATTTGATAGAATTTTCTTCAACTTTAATTGAAGATTTCGGATTAAAAAGCATAGCGGACAAGGTTGTTTTTGCAGGCAAAATAGTAATTCTAACAATGTCCGCGCCTATAATTAAAAGTTTAATTGAAACTGTTATCGGTTTATTATGAGAAAAAAATTAGTATATTTTGTTCTCGTCTTATTGCTTTTTTCTTGTTTTTTACCTTTTGACGTCAAAGCAAAAGACGACGAGCAAAAAAATTTAGACGACTATATTTTAGAACTTATTGAAAGTTTAGATCTATCTGAATTTGAAAAGTATCTCAAAGAACTTCCAAACGAGTTAAGCGGAGACAAAAATTCAAAATCTCAACTTCTTTCAATGCTTAAAGGGGAGTCTGACGTAGATTTTTCAAGCGTATCAAATTATATACTATCACTATTTTTTAGCGGTTTAAAGGCAAAACTGCCTACTTTTATTTCGCTTTTTGCGCTTTTACTTATATGCGCAATAGTAAATTCAATAAAGCCTAACAAAATAGGCGACGGCGTTTACGAGATTGTGCATTTTGCAACGTTTTCGGTGGTAGTATGTATAGTTGTGTCAGTTGCCTATTCGCTCGTTTCGTCAGCGCAAAATACCATTGAAAAAACGAGTAAAGCGGTTCAATCAATTTTTCCGATAATGCTAACTTTAATGACCGTTACGGGAAATTCGTCGTCGGTTGCAGTATATAACCCTGCAATGCTTTTTATAACCGATTTCGTAGTAATAATAATAAATAAATTAGTATTTCCCGTAATACTTTCGATGCTTGCGATAAGCGTTATTTCAAACGTATGCAAAACCATAAAGTTAAACGGACTTTTAAACTTTTCTTCAAGTGGATTAAAATGGCTTATAGGACTGGTTGCAACTGTTTTTTCACTCTTTTTAACTGTAAAAGGATTAAATTCAGGGGTTTACGACGGCATATCGCTTAGGGCGCTTAAATATACGGTAAACAGTTCCGTTCCGCTCGTCGGCGGAATACTACGCGACGGTTTAGATTTAATTTTAGCGTCTGGCATACTCGTAAAAAACGCTTTGGGCTTTTTGGCAATATTTATAATTTTTGGGGTTATAATTCAACCAATTTTGGAAATCGTAAGCGTTACGCTTGCATTAAAACTAGTTTCTGCCGTGTTAGAGCCTTTAAACGACGCGAGAGTAGTTTCGTTTATAAATTCAGTAAGTTCGGTAGTAAACTTTATAATCGCATCTGTAATTATAGTGGCGCTTATGTACGTCGTTTTAATAATATTAGCAATTTGTTCATCTCAAATGATTTTTTAAATTATGAAAGCATATCTTTTAACCGTAGTAATAACGTCGATAATCGTAGCGCTTGCCGAAATGATTTTACCAAGCGGAAAACTAAAAATAGTTGTAAATACGGTGTTTTCTATAACCATACTTTTAGCCGTAGTTTCTTCTTTAAGCAACGTTGACGAAACGGACTATCAAGCAGTATTTAACCAACAAACGCAAAACTTCAACGGCTTAAATTATATAAGCGAGCATTTTGACAAGCATGCCGAAAAATACTACAACTCGCTATATATTGACAAACTTAAAGAAAACGATTTAATTGCAGAGAGAATAGAAGTCGAAATTTGTAATTTACAAATTGTAAAAGTTAAAGTTTTTTTAAGTAATTTAGTTATTCCAAGCGAAAACGAGCATATAAATATTAACGTGATTAAAAGTTACGTTTCAAACCTAATAAGTATTGATAAAGAAAAGGTTGAAATCTATGTTTGAAAAATTTAAAAAGTTAAAATTAAAGAGAGAATACATAATAGTAATAATTTGTATAATTACAGTATTTATAATTGTTTTTTCGACTTTTTATGACAATAATAACTCGCGAGATACAACGCAAAACGCTAACGATTACGTCGATATATTAGAACAAAAACTAAAGCGCAGTATAGAACAAATAGAAGGGGTAAATAGCGCGACGGTAATTTTAAGCGTTGAAAGCGGAATTACGACGGTTATCGCAGAAGACGTTAAAAAGACAGAAGAAAACGGAAAGACAACTTACGCTTCGTCGCCTGTTTTAGTAGGTGGTGAGCCTATAATTTTGGGGGAGATTTATCCCGATATAACGGGTGTAGTCGTCGTTTGTAACTGCGAAGACAACTTTATCGTAAACTCTTACGTATTAGATTTATTAACGACCGTTTTGGATATTTCCTGCGATAAAATCAGGATATTAACACAATAAATAATTTAAAGGAGACTTTAACTATGTCAAAAAAGAAAAAAGTAATTATTTTATCTTGCATGATTGCCTTACTCGTAACTACGGCAGTGCTAAACTTCGTGCTTTCGTCAAGCGTTTCGCCAAGCGCTGAAGACGCAACGCCGACAGCAAACTACTTTACCGAAGTAAAAACGACGAGAAACACGTCGAGAAACAAGCAACTTGCTCAAATTGACGAGATTATCGAAACGAGTGAAGACGGTTCTGAAACAAAAGCGCAAGCCCTTGCTATGAAACTTAAACTTTCGGAAATTATCGAACACGAAAATCTTTTAGAAAATTTAATTAAAGCAAAAGGCTACGAAGAAGTTGCCGTTACTATCGGCATGACGTCGGACAACGTTAGTATTATCGTTAAAGACGCCGATTTTAGCGAAGACGACGCAGTTATGATATATTCGCTTTGCGCCGACGAAATAAGCGTTACACCCGATAACGTTTATATCCAAGCAATTTCGTAAAAACACTTTTCAAATTAAATATTATGTGCTATAATAATAGTATAAAGTAACATTTGAGGTGTGAAATGACTGTTTATAAGCATAATACGGACGAATCTAAAGGTAAAATCGTTTATAACGTCGGCATAGTTAAAGGCATAGTACGTCTTGCAGTCGAAGACGTAGAAGGCGTTGCTATCCAAAACAAGAAAAAGTCGTCGAAAAAAAATTCCGACTGTATTAAAGTTGACGTTCAAAACGGCAATATTAACGTAGTCGTAAACGTTGACGTTTATTACGGTTTTAGTATTCCTGACGTTGCGTACAACATTCAAAGAAGCATAAAGCACAGCGTTGAATCTATGTCTAAATACAAGATTGCAAACGTTGACGTCAAGGTAAACGGTGTTATTTTCCCCGAAGAACATAATATAAACGACTGATTTTCAGCGATAGCCCGATTTTAAGGGCTATCGCAGTTTATTTTTCAAATTTTTAACGCATATACTTACGAGGTTTTTATGAGAAGAGATGCAAGAGAAGCAGTTTATAAAATTCTTTTTTCCGAACTTTTTAACGACGAAAATAGTGAAGACTTTGACAATTTTATGTTTTCTGAACAAAATTTAATTGGCGAAGACGTATCTTTTGCCAAACAACTTTTAAACAAAATAAGAGATAATAAAGAAGAAATCAATCAGATTATTTCAACCTTTGCAAAAGGCTACAACTTCGACCGCATTTATTCAACGGACAAATGCGCTTTGACTTTGGCAATTTGCGAAATGAAATATTTTTCAGATATTCCAAACGTCGTTTCTATCGACGAAGCGCTTTATTTGGTTAGAAAATATTCAACTGAAGAAAGTCTTAATTTCGTAAACGGAATTTTAGCAGGTTATATAAAGAGCCTTGAGGTGTAATATGCAAATTATCGACGGAAAACTCGTATCAAAAACTATAAGAGAAGAGTTAAAATTAAAAATTGAAGAACAAAACCGTATCGGAAAGATCTTTAAACTTTCAGTAATTATCGTAGGAAACGACCCTGCGTCTGAAATTTACGTAAACAATAAGGCAAAGGGTTGCGCTGAAGTCGGCATATTGTCCGAAACGGTAAAAATGCCTGAAACAACTACACAAGAAGAACTTGAAAAAGCAATTATGGACAGGGTAAACGACCGTAGCGTAACGGGTATTTTGGTTCAGTTACCACTCCCAAAACACTTGGATAGCAAATCGGCTTTAAAACTTATACCACCCGAAAAAGACGTTGACGGTTTTTCAGACGGAAACGTAGGTAAACTCACTCTTTTTTCAAACGACGCTTTGTTTTCGTGCACTCCTTTTGGCATGATTAAACTTTTAGAGCACTACGATATTCCACTTGCAGGCAAACACGCAGTCGTAGTTGGAAGAAGTAATATCGTTGGCAAACCTATGTCTTTAATGCTTTTAAAAAAGGACTGTACTGTTACCGTTTGCCACTCAAAAACCCCAAATCTTGCCGATTTTACGAAAAATGCTGACGTTTTAGTTTGCGCAGTCGGTAAAAAACATATCATAACTGCCGATATGGTAAAAGACGGCGTTGTCGTTTTAGACGCGGGCATAAATAGGGTTGACGGCAAAATCTACGGCGACGTTGATTTTGAAGAAGTTAGCAAAAAAGCAAGTTACATAACTCCCGTCCCAGGTGGCGTTGGACCTATGACTATTACTATGCTTTTATACAATACGTATCTTGCGGGTATGAACAATGACTACGCGGAATATAAAGTTAAATATAACCATTATCTCGACCTTTTCAATCAATATTGCGAAAAGGTCTTTTATAGCGATAAAGAAAACGACACCCTTTTTTCAGCAATGAAATACAGTCTTTTTGCAGGTGGAAAAAGAGTTCGTCCCGTTTTATGTATAGCCTTTGCGGACGTTTTGGGCGGTGATTTAAACCAAATTTTGCCCTTTGCTTTGGCAATCGAGTGCATACATACTTATTCGCTAATTCACGACGATTTACCAGCGTTAGACAACGACGTTTTAAGGCGTGGAAAACCTACTTGCCACGTTAAATATAGCGAGTCAACGGCCATTTTAGCAGGCGACGGTCTTTTAAACTTTGCTTTTGAACACGCTCTTAAAAACTGTAATGGCCAAAAAGACGTACAAGCGCTTTCGTACCTTGCAGAAAGTTCGGGCTATAAGGGAATGCTTTTAGGTCAGCAAACTGATATTGAAAGTGAAAAAGTTGATGGCAATGAAGATTTGCTATATAAAATTCACTATTTAAAAACTTGTAAGCTTTTAATAGCCCCACTCGTTATGTCGGCTATAAAGTATGGTAGCGAAAAAATTTCACTTTGCGAGCAGTTCGGCAATTTATTAGGCTTAATTTTTCAGTTTACCGACGACGTTTTAGACGTTTTAAGTAATGACGACGAGTTGGGAAAAACAGTTGGGAAAGACGATTCGAGCGGTAAATTTACGTCGATAAAATTGTTTGGTTTAGACGGCGCTCAAAATAGAATTTCATCTTTTTATAAAAGCGCGATAGAAATTGCAAATTCTCTTGATAAAACTGGATTTTTGCAATGTTTTTTAACCGAAATTACGGAAAGAACAAAATGAGATTAGACGCATTTTTATTTAAAATAAAAAAGTTTGTTTCAAGAAACAAAGCGACTGAAGCGATTGAAAGGGGCGTCGTTTTTGTAAACGGCAAACAAATTTTAAAACCGTCTTTTTCAGTTGACGGAAACGAAGATATTAAATTAGACGAAAGTGAAAAATCGTTCGTTTCAAACGGCGGTTATAAACTTGAAAAAGCATTTGAAGATTTTAAATTTTCAGCAAACGGATTGACTTTTATTGACGTCGGGGCAAGCACGGGAGGTTTCACAGACTGTCTATTAAAAAGGGGTGCGAGCAAGGTTTACGCATTAGACGTCGGCGAAAGTTTACTTTCAAACGAACTTAAAAGCAACCCAAAAGTAACCGTTATAGACAATTTTAACGCTAGAAATTTAACGGCGGAAATTATAGGCGAAAAGGTTGACGGGATTGTTTGCGACGTCAGTTTCATTTCGCTAACGTACGTTTTAAGTCAAATTTTTTACGCGCTTAAAGACGACGGTTTTGCAGTAGTTTTAATTAAGCCTCAATTTGAATGCGGTAAAAAACAACTGAATAAAAACGGTATAGTTACAGATAAAAAAGCAAGGGTTGAATGCGTAAAGAAGATAATTGATTACTCATCAGCAATAGGTTTTTATCCGACTAAATTCACTTTTGCGCCTATAAAACCCGACAAAAACAAAGAATATCTCCTATTTTTATCAAAATTAAACGCAGAAATTATAAAATTTTCAAATATTGAAAACTTAATATAATTTACGTTGCATAAATTTATAAAATATCGTATAATAAACATTATGAAAATAGCAATAACGTATAACTTGAGAAAGACCGATGAAAGTTGCAGTTTAGTAATAAGCAAATTTAAAGGTCTTTTGGACAGTAAAAAAATTGAATATTTTAACCTTGAAAACGCTACGCATAAGCCTGATTTAATAGTTGTTTTCGGCGGGGACGGAACTATTTTAGCAACCGCTAAATACGCGACTGAAAATCAAATTCCTATTCTTGCAATCAACGTAGGTACGGTTGGATTTTTAAGTAGTTATGAAGAAAAAGATTTAGAATTAGCGCTAAACGCCATTTTAAGCAACGATCTACAACTAACTGAAAAGACTGCGCTTAAAATTACTTCGTCAGACGGCGACGAATTTTTCGCTCTTAACGATGCGGTTATTGAAAGGCAAAAAAACAGCGAAGACGTTACCGTAGTTGCAAAACTAAATTTTGCAATCGACGCAAAAACGGTATATAAGTTGAGTTGCGACGGGCTTATAGTTTCAACTCCGACAGGTTCGACCGCTTATTCGCTTTCTGCCGGCGGTGTAATTCTAACGCCCGATTTAAAATCGTTTATCGCAACGCCGATTTGTTCGCACTCGCTCTATACTCGTCCTATCGTTTTTAAAGACGATAGCGTAGTTTCTATAAGCGTAATGAAAAACTCGTGCAGTTCAATTTTAAGCGTTGACGGACGACCTGTAAAAATATTAAAAAGCGGAGATACGGTAACCGTTTCTAAACATGAAAAAACTTTAAAAATCGCCGATTGTTGCGATAATTTCTTTAGTAGATTAGTAAAAAAACTCGGTAAATAAAATGAATAAACAAGCAAGACAAAATAAAATAATTGAAATAATAAATTCAAGAGAAATTGACACACAAGAAGAACTTGTATTAGCGCTTAACGAATTTAATTTAAACGTTACCCAAGCCACAGTTTCAAGAGATATTAAAGAACTCAATTTAATTAAAGTTTCCGGCAAGGTTAAAAGGTTTAAATATGCGTGCGAAAAAAAAGTTTCTGACTTTAACGACCTAAAACTGCTAAATTTATTTAAAAACTGCGTAGTCAAAATCGACGTTGCTCAAAATATCGTCGTTTTAAAAACGCTCGGTGGAAACGGCAACTCGGCAGGCGTTATGGTTGACAAATTAAATCTTGAAGAAATCGTGGGTAGCGTCGCAGGGGACGACACGGTAATTATCGTAACGAAAACAAACGACGACGCTCTTTTCGTAAAAAATGAATTAGAGAAATTATTATAAATGATAAAAAGACTTGAATTAAAAAATATAGCGCTTATAAATCACGCTATCATAGATTTTGAAAAGGGGTTAAACGTTTTATCCGGTGAAACGGGTTCGGGTAAATCGGTTATCGTTGACTCTATCAATTTCGTTCTTGGAGCAAAAGCGGACAAGTCTATGATTAGACACGGCGAAAACGAGTGTTTTGCATCCGTTTTATTTGACGTATCTAACAATCAAACCGTTTATCAAATTTTGCAAGATTTAGGCTTAGAAGTTGAAGATGAAATTATTATAAGTAGAAAGTTTACGTCTGATTCAAAAAGTACGATAAGAGTTAACGGCTCGCCTTTTACGCTTGGAATGTTGCGTCAACTTACAAGTCTTTTAGTTGACGTTCACGGGCAAAGCGAACACTATTCGCTTATGAAAAAGAGCGAACAATTAAACGTTTTAGATAAATTTTCAGACAAAGAACTTTTAACTCTTAAAAACGAGTTAAAAACAGTAATTAAGTCGCTTAAAGAGGTTGATTTGCAACTTGAAGATTTTGGTGGTAACGAATCTGAAAGGGCGATAAGAGCCGATATTTTAAAATTTCAAATTGAAGAAATTGAATTAGCGGACGTTAAAGAAGGCGAAGAGGACTCTTTAATTTTACAAAAGAAAAAAATTCAAAGCGCTGAAAAAATCGTTGAGTCGCTTTCGGCTGTAAAGTCAGCGATTTCAAACGACGGTTGCGTTTTAGATATTTTAGGCGAAGGAATACGCCGTTTAGGTCAAATAGTTTCTCTTGATGATAGATACGAAGATTTATATCAAAGACTAAAAAGCGTAAGCGCGGAAATAACCGACGTTGGCGACAGCGCGGACGACTATCTTTCGGAAATTGATTTTAACGAAAGTCAAGCCGACGAAATTGAAAACCGCCTTGATAAAATCAAAATGGTCAAGCGTAAATACGGAAATACCGTTGAAGAAATACAAGAGTTTTTATGCAAGATTAAAATCGAATACGAAAAACTTATCAATTTTGACGTCGAATACGAAAAATTATCTACTAAAAAGAGAGCGTTGCTTTTAGACCTTAAAAAAGTTTATGATAAAATTACGGCAGTTAGAAAAAAGAGCGCGAAAATTTTTGAGAGTAGAGTTTTACAACATTTAAAACAACTCGGTATGAAAGACGCGTCTTTTGAAGTTTGTTTTGAAAATGCCGAATTTGACGACAGTTCGTATTCTCAAAACGGCAACGACTTAATAGAATTTATGTTTTCGGCTAACCTTGGCGAACCTATAAAACCGCTTTCTAAAATTATAAGCGGTGGCGAAATGAGTAGGTTTATGCTTGCTCTTAAAGCAATAACTTGCGAATATCAAGAAGTTTCGACTTATATTTTTGACGAAATTGACGTTGGTATTAGTGGAAATACGGCAATCACCGTTGCTGAAAAGTTTGCAGACCTTTCAAAAAAAGTTCAAGTTATAGCAATTTCTCATCTTCCACAAATTTGCGCGTTTTCCGACCAGTCTTACGCTATAATTAAAAGCGTTAACTTAGGAAAAACGGAGACTAACGTAAACAAACTTTCCAAGCAAGAAAAAATATCCGAAATTGTAAGAATAATCGGTGGAGCAGGCAGTTTAGACGGGGCAATGCTTCACGCAAAAGAGATTATAAAATACGCTGAAAATTATAAAAAGAATAATTGACGATAAATGCGCTTTTAAAGTATTTTGCTTTTTAAGCGCATTTTCTTTTATAGCGAATAATTTATATTTCAATGCTCATACTCAAAACGGTAATGGGTGGAGGAATAATTAGTTGAAAAGAAAATTACTTATTTTAATTTACTGTCTAACTCTATTATTTGTGGTAAACGCGTTTACACCGTCAAATGCTTTTGCAAGTGAAAGCCTATATTTAGGCGGTATTCCGTCAGGCTTTGTTATAAAAACAAACGGCGCACTAGTAATAGGTTTAAATGAAATCGTAACAAAAGACGGCGTTTTTTCGCCTGCAAAAGACGCCGATATCAAAATAGGTGATATAATTTCCAAAATAGGTAATAACGAAATTTCAGATATGCAATCAATTTCAAAAATTTTAAAAAAATCAAATGGAAATCCGATTGAAATTTTAGTCGTAAGAGATGGCGAAAAAATAAAGAAATTTTTAACGCCAAAGCAAGATTTAGATGGAAATTATAAACTTGGCGTATTTATAAGAGACGATCTTCACGGGATAGGAACTATTACTTATTTTACAAAAGACGGAAATTTTGCTGCGTTAGGTCATCCTATATTAAATGATAAAGGCAATAAATTAGACGTAAAATGCGGAACTTCATTTTTGTGTTCGATAATAGGTATCGAGAAAGGCGAAAAAGGAAAGGCTGGCGAACTTAAAGGCATTTTTTTAGAAGATACAAAAATCGGTTGTATTTTGAAAAACACCGACACGGGCATTTACGGTAAAATTGATAAAAATTATAAATTTGATAATTATCCACTTTTGGAAACATCAAAAGCAATTATGGGCGACGCGCAAATTTTTACATGTATAGACGGCGCAAATCCGATAGAGTATTCAATTAGCATTATTAAAATCGACGAAAGTAATAAAGATAATAAAAATTTTGTTATAAAAATTAAAGATAAAAGACTTTTATCGGTAACGAACGGTATTTTGCAAGGAATGAGCGGTAGCCCAATAATTCAAAACGGTAAAATCGTTGGCGCAGTAACGCACGTTTTTATCAACGATCCAACGCGTGGTTTTGGAATTGCAATTGACAAAATGCTATACAATTAACATTTTTTTAATTAAAATCTCATAGATTTTTCTATGGGGTTTATTTATGCAAAATTTCATTTTAAAAATGGCTAAAATTATTAAAAGAAATTTAAAATTCGTTGTAATTTTTTCAATTATTTACCTTTTAGGAATAATTTTAGGCGTTATATTTTCAAATAAAAATCTTTGCAATAACGTACTACGACTAAACTTAAATAACTATTATTTTCTAATTTTTGACGTAAACGTAAGCGTTTTCACACCGTTTTTTAACTGTTTATTAACAGGTTTTTTATTGACAATAGCCGTTTCTATATTTGGATTTACTTCAATAACTATATTTTTATTTTTAGTAATTATATTTTATCGTGGTTTAATTTTAGGCACGAGTTTAATTTTATTTTTCACTTTATCGTCGATAAGCGGTGTAATCGTTTTTTTAATTTTATCACTGCCAACAAATTTAATAATTACTGCGGGGCTAATACTTTGTAACGTTTTAAATTACGACAGCGTTACAATTTGCGATTTTAATTTAAAACTAAAGAAAGTGCTTTTACACGCCGTTATTAGTATTATTTTTACAATAATTGCATCTATTTATTTTGTTTTTTTATTGATTACCGTTATTCGTCCTATTAACCTACTTTTTTGAATAAATTTATATTTCTTGCAAAAAATATTTGTAAGGAGTATTTATGAAAAAGTTATTGATTTTAATTTTAACTGTATTTACGGTATGTTTAACCACGAGTAGCGCGCTTTCAGTTTGCGCTAAAGAAAACTTTACAATCAATTCAAAATCGTCAATTTTGATTGACGCCGACACGCATTCAGTAATTTTCGCAAAAAACGAAAACCAAAGACTACCCATTGCAAGTATGACTAAAATTATGCTTTTAAATCTTTGTTTTGAAAACGTTGATAACGGAAATCTAAGCCTAAACGAAGAAATTACGATTAGCAAAAATGCAAGCGGTATGGGTGGTTCGCAAGTTTTTCTTGAAGCGAATAAAAAATATTTAGCAAAAGACCTAATAAAGAGCATAATTATAGCCTCTGCAAACGACGCGTCAGTTGCTATGAGTGAAAGACTTTATCAAAGCGAAGCGAACTGCGTTGACGAAATGAACGCAAAATGTAGGCTTTGGGGACTTAAAGATACGCTCTTTTCTAACTGTACGGGACTACCTAAACCAACTCAATATTCGTCGGCAAACGACGTTGCCATTATGCTTTCAAAATTGATTAAACATAAAGAGTATTTTGAATATTCAAAAATTTGGACTGACGAAATAGCCCACTCAGAAGGCAGGGTAACCTCGCTTACAAATACTAATAAACTCGTTAAATTTTACGACGGATGCGACGGTGGAAAAACGGGTTATACGAGCGAATCGGGATTTTGTCTTGGCGCAACTGCAAAACGTGGCAATTTAAGGCTTATTTCGGTTGTAATCAACGCGAGCGATAGCAAATCGAGATTTGCCGATGTTTCTAATATGTTTAATTACGGTTTTGAGAACTATACGAGCAAATTAGTAGTTGACAGCAAAAAACCGCTAAATTTAGACGTTAAAATTGAAAACGGCAAATATAAAACGGTTGAAATAATGCCAAAAGACGACGTTTATATCTTTTCAAAAAGAGATGAAAAAGCAAAAATAACTATTGATTTCACCCCATATAAAGTTAAAGCGCCACTAAAAAAAGGCGACGAGGTTGGCGAACTTAAAATCTTTAAAGACGGCGTTGAATATAAAACGGTAAAAGCGTATATAAACTGTGACGTTGATAGAAAAACGTATTTCGACTATATAAAAGACGTCGCGTCGTTTTGGACGATTTTCTAAAATTATAATAAAAGCACCCGTTTGTCTGGGTGCTTTTATTATAATTTTAGAAGTGACGAAAGTTTTGAAAGATGAATTTTTTTAATACACAAGTCAACTTCTACGTATTCGTCTTTGTATTCAACAGAGTAGTTTTCTATAAAATCCTTAACTTTGTAAAAATCGTTTATTTCACTAAAATCAAGTTTTAATTTACAATTTATAAACTCGTCTTTAAAGACGTTATAAATTGCGTCTTTTAACCCATCAAGCCCTATTTTACACTTTGCAGAAATAAATAAAGCGTCTTTGGGAAAATTTGTAAAATCGCTGATATTTTCGCATTTATTGAAAACTTTTATGATAGGCGCATTTGCATTTAATTCTTTTAAAACACTCTCAGTAACGGCGTTTTGTTTATCCCAATCGCCAGTCGCGTCGCAAACGTTTAAAATTAAATCGGCGTTTTTAACGCTGTCTAACGTAGATTTAAAAGCATTGATTAACTTCGTTGGAATATCTTTAATAAACCCTACCGTATCGATTAAAAGCACGTCGAATTTTCCTACGCTAATTTTGCGATGTGTGGGATCTAAAGTAGCGAAGAGTTTATCTTCAGCCAAGACGTCGCTACCTGAAAGGGCGTTGAGTAGAGTAGATTTACCTGCGTTTGTATATCCTGCAAGCGCTACCGTTAAAGTATTAGTTCTTTCTCTACGTTTTACAGCCAAATTCCTTTTTCTCGTCAGTTCTTCAAGTTGAACTTTTAAATTCTTAATTCTGAGCCTTATATAACGCCTATCCGTTTCTAATTTCGTTTCGCCCGGACCTCGAGTGCCAATTCCACCGCCAAGCCTTGAAAGAGCCTTTCCTTGACCTTTTAGCCTTGATAAAATATATTCGTGCTGAGCAAGTTCAACTTGCAATTTACCCTCTTTCGTCCTTGCGTTTAAAGCAAAGATATCAAGTATTAGAGCAGTTCTATCAATAAATTTCATCCCGTCAAACAGGTCGGATAAATTTTGCGCTTGAGAAGGAGAAAGTTCGCCGTCAAAAATAATTAAGTTGGCTTTCTTTTCGCGCATATCAATAAGCATTTCTTCAATTTTACCAGAACCAAATATAGTTGCAGGGGATATTTCTCTTAAAACTTGAAAGGAGTATCCTACTACTTTTGCGCCTGCAGTTTTTACGAGTTCGTTCATTTCGGCAATGCGACTTTCAAGTTCTTCAATTTTACCATTAAAGATAGGAAAAAGCAAATATGCCTTTTCATAAAAAGTATTAAAATCTTCGTTTTTATCCATAATTTTAAATATTTTTATTCTTCGTTATTTTTTCTTAATTTTACAATTCCGGCAGATTCTCTTCTTGAATCTTGGCTAATTGCAGCGTAGTGTTTACGCGTGGTGTTTACGTCTTTATGACCTAAAAAATCGGCTACCGCATATATATCTCCCGTTTGTCGATAAAGGTCCGTACCAAACGTACTGCGGAGTTTATGCGGTGTTATTTTTTTAAGTGGAGTAACTTCTTTAGTGTATTCTTTAACAAGTACTTGAACAGCGCGAGTGGAAATTCTCTGATTTTTCATTGATAAAAACATTGCCATTTCATTTTTAGGCACGTCTTTTAAGTCGTAACGATAATCAAGCCACGCCTCCAAAGCGTCTCTAACTTCTTCGTTGAAGTAGAGTATAGTCCTATTTCCGCCTTTTCTCGTAACGACAAAACTCAAATTTGCAAAATCAAAGTCGGTTACGTTTAAGCCAACTAATTCACTTATACGGATTCCCGTACCTAAAAATAAGGATAAAATAGCAAAATCTCTTACTTTTAATTTATTATGATAGGTGTTTTTTCTACCTGAAAACGCCGTTTCACTCTCTGCGTAGTCGAGTAGTTTTTCAACCTCGTTTCCCTCGAGTCTAATAATTTCCTTTTCGTGAATTTTTGGGGTAGGGACTTTTGCTGCTACGTTAGACGTTATTAAATCTCTTGAAAAAAAGTAACGACACATAGCCCTAATCGTTGATAATTTCCTTGCTTTTCCACGTTCGTCACACGATAAACAGCGGTTTCCGTACTTATAACTCGATAAATAATTTAAAAATCTCTCAATATCAAAGGTTGTTAAAGAATTTAGAATATCTATTTTCATATCCGAAATTTTAATTTTTTTAATTTTAGATAGATAATCAAAGAATATCCTTAAATCATAAACGTAGTTAAGACGGGTTAGCGAAGTAGTGTTGTTGCTTGTTCCATAAATAAAGTCCATGCAAAAAGTAGGGAGGTCGAGTAGTAATAACTCAATCTTCTCGTCAGTTTTTTGATTTCTCGTTGCGTAATAATTATTTTTGTCAATCATACAACACCTCAAACGTATCTATCTAAATTTTACCATACTTATAAGTAAATGTATATTAAAAAAGCAAAATTTTTGTAAAGAGTATAATAAAATTTTAAAATGCGCAACACCCTGTCATTAACTTTATCATTGCGTAAAACACAAGTTTTACGCAATGATAAGCCTTTTTAGGAGTGGTTTAGGGATTTTTTTAATTTAATAATTTCATTTGTTTTATTAGATTTTACAACGAATTTTAAATTTTTTTACAATTTTATTCTTTATTTTTTAACAAACATTGACACCTTGCTTTATAAATGATATAATATTTATATAAAAAGCAAATTTTAGCAAGGAGTTTAAAATGGCTGACGTTATTAAAGGCGAAATGTTGCGTGGACAAATTGATACCGTAATTTTGCTTGCTTTACTTGAAGGCGATAAAGATTCTAACGATATCCGTACGGCTATTGAAGAAAAGTCTGACAATCAATATAGCATTAAGCAAGGCACGTTTTATAGCGCAATGCAACGCCTCGTAAAGCAAGGATATATAAAAGAATACCGTTCTAGCGCAATGGACGGTATTAGGCGTAAATATTACAGTATTACACCAAAAGGCAATAAATTCCTTGACAAAAACCGTGAACAATGGACTGCCTCAAAGTCCTTAGTTGACAGTCTTTTTGAGACCGAAGAAGAAAAAACACCTGAAAAGCCTGTTCAGCAAGAAAAGCAAGAACCTTACGTTGACGAGTTTGACAGTTATAAAGCGTTTGTTGACGATAACGGCGAAGACTTTAAGGTTGAAACGGCAGACGACGGATACTCTTATTTTGACGATATAGGCGCGGACGTTTTATCCGATCTTAACGCGGAACTTGAAAAGCAAGAGCAATCACTCCCCCAAACGAAAAACGAAAAAACTGAAATAATTGACGATAAATCAAGCGATTTTGAAGAAAATTATGAAACAGTTTCAGACAAAAGTCAAGAAGAACTTTTTGCTTTTGATTTATATGGCGACGACTTAGTGAAAGAGGTTGAACCTGAAATTGATGAAAAAATAAGCGAAGAAATTCCAAGTGAAGAAAACGCACCAAAAGCCTATGAGGAATTTTATCAAGACTTAGAAGAAGAACTCGAAGTCGTTGAAGAAAAACCCGCTATCAAAGAAAAGCAACAAGACGACGACTTGCTTATCGTAGAAGATTATTCGCCGACTAATAAAAACAAATATAAGCAAATTTTGAATAAAATTTTACCAAAAGAAGCGAATAATACTCAAACTGAAGACTCACCCGAAAAGACTGAAAAGCCCGTTTATTACAAAACGGAAACAGTTAATAACGAAGAAATTTACCAAGAAGATAAATCTTCTACAAAATTTGAAACTCAGCCCAAAACTGAAACCCAAACTGATAAGACGCACGAAAAGCCTGCAAGATATTCGCAACAAGACCCGTCTGACTTTTCCGATTTGTACGCAATGGCAAATAGAGAGGGCTTTAAAATAAGAACGTCGTACAATACGAATAAATTTGTTGGTATCGAAATTCTTTTAAGCAAACTCGTAATGCACAGTTCGCTGGTATTTTTCATAATACTTGCGCTTGAATGTTTAATTTTAAACTTTGCGTTAGGCTCGATATTAAACTGGAAAATCGGAGTTAAACTTATCATTTTAGGTTGTTTAGCCGTATTTCCTATCGTAGCGCTTATCGCGTACCTTATCAATAAAAAACGTAGCGTGTATGAAATTGCCTCGTTTAAAGACGCTATGAGCGTTGCTCTTATAATTACTTTCCAACTTGCAATTTTAATTTTATGCGTAGCGCTTTTCGTTTCAGTTGACTTTAACAATTTTAAAGAAGTAACGACGTTTATTTTGTTGCCGTTTATATTAGCAATAAATATTCCGCTTTATTTCATTTTAAAATATTCGCTTTTATCAACTGGAAAATATTTTACAAAAGAATAAAACAAACGGCGCAGTTTAACTCGATTTCCAAAGCGGACAAATCTTGCTAAACTGCGCCTTATTTTTATAATTTTTTATTTTTTGGCGTCTTTCCGTAAATCTGTTTATAAGCCCTATAAAAAGTTGCTTGACACTCAAAACCGCATTCTTTTGAAATTTCAGCAACTGAAACATTATCCTTTTTAAGTAAATATAATTGCTGGAATTTTTCTATTCTCTTTCGGTTTAAATATTTTCTAAAACTCTCCCCCATATATTTGTTGAATATTTGAGAACAATATTCTTTAGCGTAACCGAGTTTTGAGGCGATTTCTTTTATCGTAATATTTTCTTGAAAATGGTCGTTAACAAATGCTAAAATACTAGAAATTGCAACGTCGCTTAAAACTTCGGATTTACTTACAACTCCGTAACCGTTTTTAAGCAGTTTAAAAAGTTGATTTGCTTTTAAAAAAGTATCGTAACACATTTCTTCGCTTTCAACTCGCGGTAAAGTATTATGCCATTTTTCTACAAATTCAAAAATTTGCTTATTTTTAGCGTTATCGCCCATTATTCTTGGCAATCTTTTATCCGCAAATAAAGTTTTAAACGCATCAACGTACCAAACGCCTAAAACCAAAAGATATCCGTCGATTTTATCGGGAGAAAAAACGTGAGGCTCTAAACTATCGATAAAAACAATTTGTCCCTGCTTAATTTCAAGGTTTTCACCGCCGATTTGTAAAGTAATTTGACCTTCTTTTAAAAACAGAAATTGCACGTTTTTATGAAAATGAACGTATTTGCCTATATTTTTATTTTCATCGTCAAAGCAATTTGCTCCTACTTTAACAAAATAACAGTATTTTTCCGCATCTAAACGACGCTCGTAATAATTCATGCCCGTAACCTCTTTGCCATATTTTTACTGTCTTATAAATTATATATTTTATTTACTTTTTTGTCAATGAAATACAAGGTTAAATAATCTTTTAAAACAACAAAAAAATGCCGTTTTTAACGGCATTTTTTAAACTAAAGAAACAACTGGATTTTTAATTTCTTCAATCTTAGAAATTCTAAGAAGTTCAAAAATAATTTCAGGTTCAGAGTTTGGCGTTTCCTGCAAATAGTGAACGCGAGCCCTTATTTTAGCCCAGTCCTTATTATTGAGTTCAACCGGTGTTTTACAAGCGCACAAATGACCTATAAGTTGAATATCGTCAGCGCAACAAGTCATTGCAAGTCTTCCTGCAATAAAGGTCGTTGGCGGTAATTTTTTATTTTTAATTACCATACAGTTAAACTCAACGATTTTATTGTCATACCTTGACGGACTTTCAAAAGTATCGATATAAAAAATGCCAAAATCGTCGTCGCCGATTTTCATTTCTTCGCCGAGTTTATAAGGCAAATCTTCGACGAAACTAATCGGTCTTTCAGTCTCGTCAAGCATTAACAAATTAGCGTCTTTATTTATAAGTTTTAAATTGCGCTTAAATCCTGCAAATTCGCTATTGTTTTGACAGCGGTTCATAATAACAATTCCAGACTCTTTAACCATATCGGTAAATTTTTGGCGCATGTTATTGAAATAATACTTAAAAGTCGTTCCGTCTATGATAGTAAATACTTGCTCAATAACCATATACGGCGGAAATTTTACTTTTGACCAGTCCCACATTGCGTTCATTTCAATAAAAACGGCGTGCGGTTTATTCTTTTTAATCAAATCGTTAACGTTTTGAACTGTCAATTCTTCTTCGCAAGAAAAATAGTGGAAACAAGCGTTGCATTTTGCAAGTTCTTTTTGGTCGTATTCTACTTCGCCGTCCTCAGTTGATAGAATTAAAACTTTACCGATATTGCCAAAATCGCCGTTTTTTAGCGACTCAATTATAAAAGTCGTCTTTCCGCTTTCTAAAATACCGTTAATTATTACAACGGGAAAAGTTCTCGCCATAAATTACTCCTTAAAAAACAAACCGCGGATTTTTTCTTGGTTTAATTTTGCGCCTATAACGCAAAGTTTACCAGTATAATCGGGGTTGCCGAGACGAATTTCGTATTCGCCTGATACAAGGTCAAAATAATACCATTTTTCATTGTCTGTAGCCTTAACTATACCTTTTGCGCGCAAAATAAGCCCCAAATCGCTTTCTTCATTGCAAAGAGCCTCTAATATTTTGTTTAATTCGTCTTTACTAAACGCCTTAGGAGTTTCTTCTCCCCAAGCAGTAAAAGTATCTTCAGCATGATGGTGATGATCATGGTCGTGATCGTGGTGACATCCGCAGTCGTGATCGTGATGGTCGTGGTCGTGGTGACAACCGCAATCATGGTCGTGATGGTCGTGGTCGTGGTGACATCCGCAGTCGTGATGGTCGTGGTCGTGGTGACAACCGCAATCGTGGTCGTGA
This sequence comes from Clostridia bacterium, assembly GCA_017396365.1. GTDB lineage: Bacteria > Bacillota > Clostridia > Christensenellales > Borkfalkiaceae > UBA10281. The sequence continues at coordinate 64,286 of JAFQMD010000028.1, forward strand.
TGGTCGTGATCGTGGTGACATCCACAGTCGTGATCGTGATGGTCGTGATCGTGGTGACAACCGCAGTCGTGATCGTGATGGTCGTGATCGTGGTGGCATTCGCAATCGTGGTCGTGATGGTCGTGATCGTGGTGACAACCGCAGTCGTGATCGTGATGGTCGTGATCGTGGTGACAACCGCAATCATGGTCGTGATGGTCGTGATGGTCGTGATCGTGGTGTCGTCCGCAACGGCAAGAATGAACTTCGTTCATTAATTCTTGCTTAAAATCTGTTATGCGTTCAAACGTTTGCAAAAGTTTAACGGGGTCTAAATCTTCAATCGGCGTCGTAACGATAAGAGCCTCGCCGTTTAACGTTTTAATCAAAGACGCGCCGTCAATAATCTTTTCTTGAGATAATTTTTCGGTTTTAGTCATAACTACGACTTTAGCATTTTCAACTTGATCGTTGTAAAATTCGCCAAAGTTTTTATGATACATTTTGCATTTTCCACCGTCAATTACAGTTAAAACGACGTTTACTTTCAAATCTTCGTCAACTTTTTCAATAGCCTTTAAAATGTCAGACAATTTACCAACGCCAGACGGCTCGATAATTATTCTTTCAGGGCTAAATTTGTCAACTACTTCTTTCATTGACGTTGAAAAATCGCCTACGAGCGAGCAACAGATACATCCAGAATTGATTTCTTTGATTTCTATACCACTTTCCTTTAAAAAAGCGCCGTCAATACCGATTTCGCCAAATTCATTTTCAATTAAAACAACTTTTTCATTTTTGAATACTTCGCCGTAAAGTTTTTTGATAAGCGTTGTTTTACCAGCGCCTAAAAAACCTGAAATTACGTCAACTTTAATCATAATATCATCTCCGATTATTTATTATAACAATTATACACCTTTTTAAACAGTATTGCAAACGAAATTCCTTAAAGTGTTACACTTAAAAATATAATTCACAAGAAATTTAAAAAGCGAAGTGAATTTTCACTTCGCTTTAGTAATTTTATAAGATTATCTCTTTAAAAGAACTTCTTTTTCATAAGTCTTAACGTCTTCAAGCCAGTCAAGACCAACGCTTGAGCCTTTAAGAGCGCAATAGTAATCCCAAACGAGAGATACGGGCGCAGCCTTAAATTCTTGAGCAAAAGCCATTCTCGAAGTGTTGTCACCTTCAGCCTCAGCGGTTTTTAAAAGGTCAACAGGAGTAAGTAAAGAGCCTAAAAGAGCCTTTCTCGTATTTCTAAGACCGATAACCCACGCTGCAACTCTATTGATAGAAGCGTCGAAATAATCGGTAGCAATATAAGTATTTTCAACCTTGCCAAGACGAACGAGTTCGTCCATAATTGCTTTAAGTTCGTCGTCGTATGCAACAACGTGGTCACTATCCCATCTTACAGGACGAGAAACGTGTAATAAACAATGATTATTAAATGCGTAAACTGCGCCGAGTTTTGCAGATACGACTTCAGTTGGATGGTAGTGTCCACAGTCTAAGGTAAGCATAATATGGTCTTCGTTTTTACCCATTACGTAACCCATGCAAAATTCGTGTGAACCAACGGTAAAACTTTCAAGACCGATACCGAAAACTTTTGATTCAATACCGTCCATAACGCCTTCAACGTCCTTCGTAGCCTCGAAAATTCTATCGTAAGAATCTTTCAAACGAAGTCTTGGAGATAAAGTGTCGATTGGGAATTCTTTATCGCCGTCTGGAGTCCAGTGGTTGATAACGCAAGGCTTACCCGTTCTCTTTGCAAAGTAACCGCCGATTTGCCTACATCTAATACCGTGTTCAATCCAAAATTCTCTTACTTTATCGTCTCTTGCAGACAAAGTACCGTTATCAGAAAGCGGATGCGAGAAATAAGTTGGGTTAAAGTCAATTCCAAGGTCGTTTTCAACTGCCCAGTCAGCCCATTTTTCAAAATGCTTAGGCTCGATTTGGTTTCTGTCAACAAAAGTGTCCGCCTCTAAGTAGCAAGCGTGTATATTGATTTTCTTTGCGCCCGGAATATGTTTTAAAGCAACTTCTAAGTCGGCTCTCAATTCTTCAGGAGTATTAGCCTTACCGGGATAATTACCGGTTGCTTGAATACCACCGCTTAAAGCCCCCTCTTTCTTTTCAAACCCGTTTACGTCGTCACCTTGCCAACAATGAATTGAAAGCGGAGTTTTATCTGCAATTTCAATGGCTTTATCAACGTCAACGCCGTAACGCGCAAAATATGATTTTGCATATTCGTAACCTTGTAAAATCTTTTTATCCATATATTTTCTCCATTTGCGGTTCTACCGCCAAAGTTCCCCTTTATTATAACTTATATATAACGCCATTACAACGACTTTTAATAACATTTTTTACGACCGAATTTTCTTACACTCGTAATTTTTTCAACCTTTTTTGTTAAGCCTGTATTCTCTCGGCGTTACTCCGTATTTTTCGTTAAATTTTTTATAGAAAAAATTTGTATTTTCATATCCGACGGAAAAAATAATTTCTGTAACTGGTATTTCGGTATTTAAAATGAGTTTTTCAGCCTCGTCAAGTCTTTTTTCTTGTAGCATTTCTTTAAAAGTTTTGCCAGAATAGTTTTTTATAAGTTTGCTTAAATTTACAACCGAAAATTTAAGTTCTTTTGCAATAGTTAAAAGTTTTGCGTCTTTATACGACGATTCTATATAATTGATAACTTTAAGCAAAATTTCTTGTTCGTATGACGACGAAACGCTCTTTGTAATAACCCCAGACCTTTGAGTTAGTTCTGCAAAGAGTAAACTCATCGTCATATTTTGTAAACCTTGCGAATTTTCTTCGGGAAAAATAAACGACCAAATAAGGTTTTCGATTAAGTTTTTTGCAGGTAAAATTCCCCTTACGTCAAATCTTAAAAAACTCGCGCCACCCTTTTCGGAAAGTTCGGTCATAATAAAGTTATAAATTGCGTTAGACTGATTTTCACCGCCAACTACCAAATTAAAAAATTCAGGCTTGATTATGAAATTTATTGCAACGTCGTCTTGTTGCGCAATTTTAACTTCGTGCACGGCGTCAGTTCCAAGCAACAAAATTTCGCCCTCTTCAAGACAAATTTCAGTTCCGTTTACTACGTGATAGGTCTTTCCCTTGCAATTATATATCATTTCTATATAATTGTGCTTATGTTTTGGAAAATTGACAAATCTCGTATGAGGGCGCATTTCAATAAAACGCTGATATCCAAGCATTTTACTGCTTTTTACAGTAAAGTCTTCGCTATCGGTGTAAATGGTTTTATCAATAACCCCACCGCTTAAAATCAAACGTTCTTCATTAGTTATTTCAGACAGTTTATCAAGTAGTAATTTATTCATATCCCCTCGGAAATTTTGGTTGTATTTTCTTAATTATACGACAAATTTAAAACTATGTCAAACGTAAAAAATATGCGTAAAGCAAATTGCCTTACGCATACGGTTATTATTCAAGTTCAAAAGCGCCCGTATAAAGTTGATAATACGTACCTTTTTCGCTTATTAGTTTTTCGTGATTTCCGCGCTCTATAATTCTACCGTGGTCTAAAACCATAATAACGTCGGAATTCATAACGGTTGAAAGCCTGTGCGCGATAACGAAAACAGTCCTTCCTTCCATAAGTTTATCCATACCCTTTTGAACGATTGCCTCTGTTCTCGTATCGATTGAAGAAGTCGCCTCGTCAAGTATCATAACTGGAGGATCGGCAACTGCCGCTCTCGCTATTGCTATCAGTTGTCTTTGACCTTGAGAAAGGTTCGCCCCGTTATTAGCAAGTTCAGTTTGATAACCGTTTGGCAGTCTTGAAATAAAATCGTGCGCGCCAGAAAGTTTTGCGGCGTTTATACACTCTTCGTCGGTTGCGTCGAGTTTGCCGTAACGGATATTTTCCATAACCGTACCCGTAAAAAGATTAGTATCTTGCAAAACTATTCCAAGCGAACGGCGAAGATCTGCCTTTTTTATCTTATTTATATTTATACCGTCGTATCTGACTTTACCGTCAGCGATATCGTAAAAACGGTTGATAAGGTTAGTAATCGTAGTTTTTCCTGCGCCCGTTGCTCCTACAAACGCAACTTTTTGACCAGGCTCGGCAAAAACGCTTATATCGTGAAGAACCGGTTTTCCTTCTTCGTAAGCAAAGTCAACTTCGCTAAGACGAACGTCGCCTTTAAGTTCGGTGTAAGTTACGCTACCGTCCGCGCTATGAGGATGTCTCCAAGCCCATTTGCCCGTGTGATGCTCAACTTCCATAACGTTGCCCTGTTCGTCTATTTCAGCATTTACGAGCGTTACGTAGCCCTCGTCAACTTCAGGTTTTTGGTCGATAAGGTTAAATATTCTCGACGCGCCTGCAAGTCCCATAACGATTGAGTTTATTTGTTGCGAAACTTGGTTCACGTTACCCGTAAACTGCTTAGTCATTGATAAAAAGGCAACGACTATACTAACTTCAAACGCCATACCAGACAAACTTACGTTGTGGAAAGACTCGCCCATAAGGCAGAAAAGTCCGCCTATAACTGCGATTATAACGTAAAATACGTTACCGATATTCATAAGAATAGGTCCGAGCATATTTGCATTTGCGTGCGCCCTAAAACTGTTTTCATACAACTCGTCGTTTATGCGATTGAACTCGTCGTTTACTTTATTCTCATGGCAAAAGACCTTTACGACCTTTTGACCGTTCATCATCTCTTGAATATAACCTTCTTCAACGGCTACCGATTTCATAAGTTTACCAAAATATTTAGCAGAGCCACCGCCAACTTTTTTTGTAACTAAAAACATTAAAAATACGCCGAAAAGAAGAATAAGCGTGAGCCATAAACTGTACGAAAGCATTACCGCTAAAACGGTTGCAACGATTATTGACGACCTAATAAGCGTGGGAATTGATTGCGAAACGAGTTGTCTTAGCGTGTCGATATCGTTCGTATAATAACTCATTATATCGCCGTGCTTGTTCGTATCAAAATACTTTATAGGAAGTTTTTGCATTCCGTCGAACATCTTTCTACGCATTTTGCAAAGGAAACCTTGCGTAATGTACGCCATAAGTTGAGAATCAATAGTTATAGTTATAAGCGATAATACGTAGAAAACGATAAGCAAAGATATTTTAGTAATTATTTCTCCGCCGATAATTTCCCAACTAAGCCCTGCTTTTAACGAATTATCAATTAAACTCGTTACTTGTTGTAAAAACACGGCTGGTATTGCAGAAACGACTGCGGAAATCGTTATACAAGCAATAGAAATAGGTAAAAGAACGGGATAAGACTTAAATAATAAGCCCAAAACCCTTTTTAACACACCTTTTTTAATAGGAGGTCTCTTTGCATTCATAGGGGGTTTTTTAGAGTTACTCATTATTTCACACCTCCTACTTGTTGCTCGTAAACTTCTCTATAAATTTGACTGTTATTTAAAAGTTCGTCGTGAGTTCCCGCGCTTTCAATTTTACCGTTATTCATAACGATAATAAGGTCTGCGTCTTGAACTGAACTTATTCTTTGAGCAATTATAATTTTCGTAGTTTCGGGTATGTAAGACTTAAATCCTTCTCTAATAAATGCGTCGGTTTTGGTATCGACTGCGCTCGTCGAGTCGTCTAAAATAAGAACTTTAGGCTTTTTTAAAAGCGCCCTTGCAATACAAAGTCTTTGTTTTTGACCGCCCGAAACGTTATTTCCGCCTTGTTCGATATGAGTTTCATAGCCGTCTGGGAAAGAACTTACGAACTCATGCGCTTGAGCAAGTTTACACGCCTCGATTATCTCGTCTTGCGTTGCGTTTTCGTTACCCCATCTAAGATTTTCATTGATTGTACCCGCAAAAAGTAAATTCTTTTGGAGCACCATTGCAACTGAATCTCTTAAAGTTTTTATATCGTAATTTCTTACGTCAACCCCTCCGACCTTTACTAAACCTTCTGTTACGTCGTAAAGCCTTGGGATAAGTTGAACAAGCGTAGATTTACTCGAACCCGTACCGCCTATAATACCGACGGTCATGCCCGATTTAATTTCAAGGTCAATATCTTCAAGGGCAAATCTTTTAGCGTCTTTAGAATATTTAAAATTGACGTTTTCAAAAGTAATAGAGCCGTCTTTAATTTCCATTACAGGATTTTCGGGGTTTGTAAGAACACTCTTTTCGTCTAAAACTTCGCAAATACGCTTTGCCGATTCAGCCGACATCGTTAGCATAACGTAAATCATAGAAAGCATCATAAGCGACATAAGAATTTGCATACCGTAGTTAAGCATTGCCGAAATATGACCGATATTAACTACCGTACCCGAAGTTTTAAGCGCTATATACGAGCCAACCCAAAGTATGAAAATCATATTGAAATACATGCAAAATTGCATGAGCGGAGTGTTGAGCGCAATAAGTCTTTCTGCCTTTGTAAAGTCTACGCGGATATTTTCGGACGCTTTTCCGAATTTATCGCTTTCGTGTTCTTCACGCGAAAAACCTTTAACTACTCTCATACCTCTAACGTTTTCTTCAATAGATTCGTTGAGTTTATCGTATTTTTTAAACACTCGTCTAAACGCGGGCATTGCCTTTTTAGAAATAAGCAAAAGCCCGAACACCAAAACGGGAATAACTACTACGAAAGTTGCAGCGAGCCATCCGCCGAGTACTGCCGACATTATTATTGAAAATATAAACATAAGCGGACTTCTAATCGCAGTACGAATAAGCATCATAAACGACATTTGAACGTTAGACGCGTCGGTCGTAAGTCTCGTAACGAGCGATGCCGACGAAAATTTGTCTATATTTTCAAAACTGTAACCTTGAATTTTTTTAAACATATCACTTCTTAGGTTTTTAGAAAAACCAGAAGACGCTTTTGCGCAAGTGTAACCGCCCAAACCTCCGCAAAGAAGTGATATAAACGCCATTAAAATAAGTATCCCGCCAAGAATTAGCACCTTAGGCATATCAATGCCGTCTTTTGCTTGAATATTATTGATAAGCCCTGCCGTGATAAACGGAATGGTAACCTCAATCATTGCTTCAAATACCATTAAAAGCAATGTCCAAATCGCAGGTTTTTTGTATTCCCTTACGCTTTTGGCAAGTTTCTTTATAACTCCCATAGTTGCTCCTTTAATTTGTCGTATGAATAAATTTTACTACTGTAAAATTATAAAGTCAAATGAGTTTTCCCTTGATTTTGCGAAAATTTTGTGAACTTTTTACAAAGCAAAATATTCGTCTTTCATCGCCTTTGCGTCTTCTGCCTGAGTTCCTGCCGATTCGCAAATTATAACGGGCTCTAAGTTTAGATTTTTAAGCGCGATTGCAAGCGGTTTAAAATTAGGACCGTAAACGTCGTCGTCAAAAGTTAAATGGCGAACTTCGCCCTTTGACGAATACTGAATTTTAGAAAAATGAACGTGAAAATGTTTCATCTTTTCATATCCTAAGTTTTCAATCATATATTCCAACCTGTTTTGGTAGTCGGAAACGGTTATTAAACTGCCTTGTTCCCTTGCGTTTACGTGCCCAAAGTCAACGGTTGGAATAAAACACTCGTCAACCTTGCAAAATTTGACTATTTCTTCAATCGTGCCTATTTGACCGAGTTTTCCCATTGTTTCAGGACAAAATTTCATATCTTCAAAACCTAAAAGATAAATCTTATCTCTTAAAACTTTAAGTCTATCCAACGTTTTTTCTACTGCGACTTCTCTCGATAACTTGCCTTGCGACGCAGGGTGAAAAATCACCCTTTCACCTTGCATAAGTCTCATCATCTTCGCGCTATTTAACACGTAATTATACGAATTTTCCGCTTTTTCTTCTTCAGTAGTAGCAAAATTTATAAAGTACGGCGCGTGAACGCTAAGTCCGACCCCGTAATTTTTAAACGCTTCGCCTATAATAACGGCCTTTTCTTCGCTCATATTAACTCCGCGTCCAAAAGAATACTCGTAATAATCAAGATTTCTTTCAGCGCACCACTTCGCCGCGTCTTCCGTGCCTTTATGTTTTTCAAGTAAGAAACTTTCGCTGTTTCCACTCGGACCGAATTTTATCATCTTATCTTCTCCAAATCACAATTAAGTTGCTCTATAAGTTGTTTTTCACTATCAAACTTTACGCAATCGCGTATGTAGTCAGTAAAATAAACGGTTATTTCTTTGCCGTATAGATCGCCCGAAAAACCGTCGATATAAGTTTCAATCAAAACGCTATCAAGCGAATAAGTAGGTCTTGAACCGTAATTAGTTATGCAATTATATCTTTTACCTTCAATTATAACGTAAGTTTTATAAACGCCAACTTTAAGTGGGGCTTTTTGCTTATTGATAAGGACGTTTGCAGTCGGAAAACCCAGTTTTCTACCGACTTGCCTATCTTTTACAACTTCTCCGCACATCTCGTAAGGATAAGTTAAAAGCAAATTAGCCGTTTTTACGTCACCGCCAAGTAGCAGTTTTTTTACCAGCGTAGTTGAAACTTTTACGTTTCCAAAATAAACGTCGTCTTCGACCACGAGTTCAATAGAGTTTTTATTACAAAATTCTTTAAGCAAGGTTACTTTTCCTTCTCCGCCGTAACCAAACTTATAGTCCCTACCGCAAACTATTGCTTTAATATTAAAATTACTAATAAGCAGTTTTAAAAATTCACTCGCGCTAACACGGGAAAATTCATTTGTAAAAACTGAAAAAATTACAGATTTTACCGATAATTTTTCAAGTTTTTTTACTCTTTCCTCGTATGTATTTACTACCCCTTTTAAACCTTTAAAATCGCTAACGTGATGGTTTTTAAAAGTAAATATACAGTCGTTTGCGCCGTATTTTTCTGCTAAACTTTTTGTAGTTTCAATTAGTTTTAAATGCCCTAAATGAATACAGTCAAAAAAGCCGAGCGCAAGCACAATTTCAGTTTTACTGCCTTTATAAAAATCAAATTCTATCATGTTCTTACGTACGCCTTAACCTTTAATTTCCCATCTTTCATTTCACCTACTCCGTAAAAACCGCTTGGGCAAAAAACTCTATAAGTTCCGTCTTTATAATCAAAAATATCGTACAATCCGTTAAAAAGTCTTTCGGTTTGCTTTTCATTTAAGAAAATTGATGGAAAATCTACAACGTTTTCAGGCGCAATTAAAAAACTCTCTTTATCATTAGATTTTACAAAATCTTCAGCGTTTACGCTATTTTCAATATTAAAAATACCCGATTCTACCCTTTCTAACGCCGTCATAGTAGCGCATGAAGAACAAAGAACGCCTAAATCTCTTGCAATCGAACGGATATAAGTTCCACCTTTACATTCAATTTTAAGTTTAAACTCGGATTTAGAAATCTGCTCTAAAACTTCTATTTTATTTATAGTAACTTTTTTGGGTGGAAGTTTAACTTTTTCACCTTTTCTTGCAAGTTCGTAACTTCTTTTTCCTTTTACGCATTTTGCCGAATATACGGGGGGAACTTGCATTATATCTCCGACTAATTTTTGGCTTTCTTTTTTAACCCTTTCTAAATCAGGAATAAAATCGCAAGTTTGTTCAACTTTACCCTCTAAGTCTAAAGTATCCGTTTGATATCCGAAAGTAAAAACTGCAACGTAAACTTTCTTTTTGTCTAACAAATAATCAAAAAGTCTGGCAGATTTACCTATAGCGACAGGCAAAACACCGCTCGCCAAAGGGTCGAGCGTACCCATATGCCCGACAACTTCTCCCCTTATTGATCTTTTAACGGCGTTTAAAACGTACGCCGAACTTACCCCTTTGGGTTTAAACAAATTTAAAAATCCGTTCACTTTGCACCTTATAAGTTAAAAATTTATTGATATTGCCCTTATTATCTTTTCTTTGACGTCCTCGTAAAATCCGTGAATTAAACATCCGCTTGCGTTTACGTGTCCGCCACCGCCAAAAGAAGACGCAACCTCATTTACGTTTATTTTGCCTTTACTTCTTAAACTGATTTTAAACGCCTTGTCTTTTGTTTCCATAAGCGACACGGCAACTTCTACGCCCTCGATTGAAAGTGGAAAGTCTATAAAGCCTTCGGTCATATCTTGCGTAGCAGAAAACTTTTCAAAATCGCTTTTAAATATTGAAATTATTGCAATTTTTCCGTCTTCAAAAAATCTCATTCCGTCTATTACGTGAGCGTATAATTTTGCCCTTTCAATCTTTTGATTTTTAAACATTGCATAAGATATTTTATGTAGCGACGCGCCGTATTTTACCATATCCGACGCAGTTTGAAGAGTGCTTTCAGTAACGTTGCTATGCATAAAATTACCCGTATCGGTAACTATTCCTAAAAGCAATGAATTGACGACGTCTTGGGTTTTATCTCTGTCTAAATAATTTATAAGCCCGTAAATAATTTCCGCGCATGACGCTCTATCTTCTACGTAGTTGATTTTAGCGTATCTTTCATTAGAAACGTGGTGGTCAACGTTAATGGTATTCGCGTTTTTAACGTATAGACCGTAACTGTCCCCAAGCATCATTTCCGACGCGCAGTCAACCGAGATATGACAATCGTACGATTTTGTAACTTCAGTAGGCAAATAAACCTTTCCGATAAATTCTAACGAACCGTATTTTTCTGGAACTTGTTGCGCGCAAACGACGTCGGCAATTTTACCTTCTTTTTGCTCTAACGCGTGTTTTAACGCAAAAGCGCTACCGAGCGTATCTCCATCAGGTCTATTGTGGCAAAAAATCAATACTTTTGAATGCTTTTTTAATTCAATCGCAACGTCTTTAAGCGTCATCTTCGTCTCCCTCAGGCGTATTATAAGTAAATCCGCTTATAATTTTGTCAATTTTGTTTCCATAGTCGGATGACGTATCCATTACAAATTTAAGTTCGGGAACAGTTCTAATTCTCATAATTTTAGCAAGTTCGCCCCTTACGAATTTTGCGCTATCGCAAATCGCGTTAAAGGTCTTTTGTTTTCTATCTTCGTTAGTAGAAAAAACCGAAACGAAAACTTTAGCGTACTTTAAGTCGTTAGTTACGTCTACTTCTAAAATGCTAAACATTTCTGTAATATCGTGATTTTTGACTTTATTTTTTAAAATATCGTATATTTCTCTTTGAAACTCGCTGTTTAGTCTTTGTTCTCTTTTACCTTTCATATACTCTCCTTTTTTAAAACAGCCGACACCTTATCGGTGTCGGCATAAAATTAAACGGGTTTAACTTCAATAATATAACTTTCGATAAAGTCTCCGACTTTAATATCGTTGAAGTTTTCAATAGAAATACCACATTCAAAGCCTTGTGAAACTTCCTTAACGTCGTCTTTGAAACGTTTAAGTTGATTTACGTTACCCTCACAAATCATTACGTCGTCACGGTAAATACGAAGTTTACTGTTTCTAACGATTTTACCTTCGGTAACGTATCCGCCTGCAACCATACCGACGCCGGTAATTTTAAAGGTTTGACGAACTTCAACTTTACCCATATAAATTTCTTGAGTTTTTGGAGTAACCATGCCTTTCATTGCGTTGGTTACGTCGTCGATTGCCTCATAGATAATTCTATAAAGTTTTACGTCAACTTTACTTCTTTCAGCTAAAGTCTTTGCCTTCGTATCAGGACGAACGTTAAATCCGATTATAATTGCATTTGACGAATCAGCAAGCATAACGTCCGTTTCGTTTATTGCGCCGACTGCCGAGTGAATAACGTTTACTTTAACTTCTTCGTTAGAAAGTTCTAAAAGCGATTGCTTAACCGCCTCAACCGAACCTTGAACGTCCGCTTTAATAAGAATATTTAACACTTTAAGGTTTCCGTCCGAAATCTTAGAGAATAAATCGTCAAGCGTTACTTTTTGCGACTGCTTAATCATTTCTTCTCTTTCTTTATTTCTTCTTTCCTGAGCAACGAGTTTAGAAAGTTTATCTTGTTCAACTGCAAAGAGCGAGTCGCCTGCGTTAGGAACTTCTTCTAAACCGAGAATAGAAACTGCCATTGATGGACCTGCCTCTTTAACAGTTCTTCCCTTATCGTCAATCATTGCTCTTACTCTACCCGTAATCGTGCCTGCAACGAGATTATCACCCGTTTTGAGCGTACCGTTTTGAATAAGAACGGTTGCAACAGGGCCTTTACCCTTATCGAGTTTAGCCTCGACGATAACGCCTTTAGCCTTTCTGTTCGGATTTGCTTTAAGTTCTTTAACTTCAGCGGTTAAGATAACCGTTTCTAAAAGTTCGTCAACGCCCATACCAGTCTTTGCAGAAACGGGAACGAGAGCAACGTCACCACCCCATTCTTCTACGAGAACTGATTGTTCGGCAAGTTGTTGTTTAACTTTTTCGATATTAGATTGTGGCTTATCCATCTTATTTGCAGCGACGATAATTGAAACGCCTGCTGCTTGCGCGTGGTGAATAGCCTCTATAGTTTGAGGCATTATGCCGTCGTCAGCCGCAATAACTATAATTGCGATATCGGTAACTTGCGCTCCTCTTGCTCTCATTGCGGTAAACGCCGCGTGTCCAGGAGTATCGAGGAAGGTTATTTTTTCACCGTTTATAGTAACCGTATAAGCGCCGATATGTTGGGTAATACCACCCGCTTCGCCGTCGGCTACGTTAGCATTTCTAATTCTGTCAAGGAGCGAGGTCTTACCATGGTCAACGTGTCCCATAACGGTAACGACTGGCGCTCTTTTTACGAGATCTTTAGCCTCGTCAACGCTATCAAACGCCTCGTTTAATACGTCTTCTGCCGTCTTATCCATCTTAAGTTCGAGTTCAATACCCAAATCAGACGCGATAATCGCCGCAGTATCGTAGTCAATAGAGTCGTTTATAGTTTTCATTATTCCTTCTTTGAAAAGTTTTTTGGTAATTTCTATTGCCGAAATACCAAGTTTTTCAGAGAGTTCTTTAAGCGGAATAATTTCTTTGTTTATTACCGCCTTTTCAATTTTAATAGTTTGGACTTGTTCGCCTTGCTTTTTGTCCTTTTTGGTTCTAAGTTTTCTATAACCAGTCTTATTTTCGTCAAAATCATCTACGCTAACTTGACCTTTACTGAGCAATTTTTTATTAACGACTTTCTTCTCGTCGTAGTTTTTATCAGAACTCTTTTTCTTATTTCCAAAGTTTTTACCCGTATCTTTAGGAATAAAAGTAACTTCAACGGGCTTTTTACTTTGACTACCAGAAGGCGCGAAAGGCTTTTGTCCTTGACGGGTTTGAGGCGCTTGACCTTGCGGTTTTCTATCTTGCGGAACGAACTCCCTCTTTTGACCTTGCTTTGCGTCCTTATTATACGGCTTTCTATCGTTTTTCGGCTCGTAAACTCTCGGTTGTTGGCTTGGAAGTTTAACAAGGTCGGGATCTTCACCCCTTGCGATTGCTTCCTTTCTCTTTTGCTCCAAGATTTTTGCTCTCGCCTCGGCAAGCGCCCTTGCTTGAGCGTCTTCGATTGCCTTCTTCTTGGCTTCTTTTATAGCCTTTTCGTCCATAACGACAGGTTTTTCAGGCTCTTTAACTTCTTCGGGTTTAACTTCTTCTACGGGTTTTTCGGGCTCTACCGCAGGTGTTTCTTCAAATTTTTCAGTTGGCAAATCGGCAGGCTGAACTTCTTCAGTCGGCTCTTGTTTTTTCTTGGAAGATTTCTTTGGCTTTTCTTCTTTAACCTTGTCTTCAGCCTGTAAAACTTCAATTTCTTCTTTTACAGTTTCAACGACTTTATCTTGGTTTTCCTTAGCAATTTCTGCCTCAGCCTCTTTTTTAAGCGCTTCTTCTTGTTGGGCCTTAATTTCTTTTTCCTTTGCGCTTATCTTTTTAGTGATTGCAACTGAAGTAGATTTTACAGCCTTAATCTTTTCTTTAAGTTCTTCAATTTCACTTAAAATTGAGTTTATCTTTTTTAAATTTTTTAAACTGTCTTTCTCTTTAATTTCTTCTTTTCTTTCTTCCATATTACTCATTTATGCCTCCCGAAATATCTTTTAAATCTTCACCCGAGTTATTTATAATGGCTTTTGCAAGTTCGGGCTCTAAAATCGCCACGAGTTTGCAATTTTCTTTATTTACAAGATTTTCAACGGTAAATCCGCAAGTTTTATAAAGCGGACAACCAAATCTTTCGGACAATTTTTTTGCTTCTTTTATAGCGTTTTGAGATGCCGTTTCGCACGCAATCAATAAATAAACGCCCTTTTTAACAGTTTTGATAGCGTTAGTACCCGCCTTTAATTTTAGCGCGCGTTTGGCAAACCCAACGTAAGAAAAAATCTTATTGTTTAGCAAGGAGTTCCTCCTCGATTGATTGATAAATTTCTGTCGGAACGGAAACTTGGAAAACCTTGTCTAAAAGTTTTGCTTTATTAAGTTTTTTTACGCACTCCGCCTTACCGCAAATATAAGCGCCTCTGCCGTTTGCTTTTCCGCTTACGTCAACGGAAAAATTACCGTCTTTATCCTTTACGATACGGAGAAGGTCTTTTTTTGCAAATTCAGCCCTACAAGCAATACAAGTTCTTACAGGTTGTCTTTTTTCCGTCATTTTTGCTCCAAATCTAAATTATATTATTCGTTACCTAAAAGCGCTTCTTCTTCTAAACGAGCCTTGCTTTCGCTCTTTACGTCAATTTTCCAACCGGTAAGACGAGCCGCAAGTCTTGCATTTTGACCGTCTTTACCGATAGCGAGTGAAAGTTTATCGTCTGGAACTACTACTCTTGCAACTTTTTCGCCTTCTAACGCGCTAACTTTTAATACTTTTGCAGGAGAAAGCGCCTTTGCAATAAATTCAAGCGGATCTTCGCTCCATGGAATAATATCAATCTTTTCTCCGCAAAGTTCTTTAACGACTTCGTTAACTCTCATACCCTTGTTACCTACGCAAGCGCCAACTGCGTCAACGTTAGGATCGTTACTGTAAATTGCAATTTTAGTTCTTTGACCTGCCTCTCTTGAAATAGCCTTAACGGAAACGATACCTTGAGCCATTTCAGGAACAACGTTTTCAAAGAGTTTTTTAACGAGCCCTGGAGCAGTTCTCGAAACGAGAATTTGAGCGTTTTTACCAACGCTCCTTACCTTTTTAACGTAAACCATAAGTTTGTCGTTTACGTTATACGTTTCGGTAGTAACTTGGTCTTGCGGGAGCATTAACGCTTCAATTTCGCCCGCGCCGATTTCTACGTAAACGTTTTTATCTTCAATTCTTCTAATCGTACAAGCCTTAATTTCGTTTTCTTTGTCTTCAAACTCAGCCAAGGTATTGTCCCTTTCAGTTTCTCTAATTTTTTGGAAAACTACTTGCTTTGCAGTTTGAGCGGCAATTCTACCAAATTCCTTTGGCGTAAAGTCAAATTTAGCCATATCGCCGAGTTTATAAGACTTTTTAATTGCCTTTGCGTCTTCCAAAGAAATTTCGTTATCTTTGTCTTCAACTACTTCAACGACTTTTTTAACAGCGTAAAACTTGATAGAGTTTTTTTCTGGATTGATATCCAAAATTACGTCGCTATTGTCTCCCGTATGCTTTTTGTAAGCGCATACGAGCGCGTTTTTAAGGGTTTCAAGTAAAAGGTCTTTCTTTATACCCTTTTGTTCTTCGAGATCTTCAATCGCAAGAAAGAAATCTTTGTTAATCATCTTCGTTCTCCTTATTTATCAATCGAATTTAATCGCTTCGTTTATTTTTGCTATTTTATTTAGTGGGAGTTTAAACTCTTCGTCTCCGTCTTTAAGCGTAACGTTTTGACCGTCGTAACCTATAAGTTCGCACTCTAAATACTTTTTGCCTTTCATCGGCGCAAAAAGTTTAACTTCAACGTCTTTGCCGATTCTCTTTAAAAAATCTCTTTCCGTTTTAAGCGGTCTATCAAGCCCGGGGCTTGAAACGTTTAAAGTGTAAGGCGCGCCGTAAGACGGATCTAACTCGTCTAAAATCGGGTCAATAGCGTTGTGGAACTTCTCGCAAGTGTCCAAATCAACTCCGCTTTCCGTATCGATATAGACGGTTATATAGGAATTTTTAGTAACTTTTGCCTCTACTTCGACGATTTCTATACCCATCGCCTCGGCAGTATTCAAAAGAACTGCGCTAATCTCTTCAACAGATTTGAATTTCATTTTCTCCTCATAAAAATTTGAGAGCGACTCGGTCGCTCTCAAATACAAGTAAATCATATTCTACGCTAATATAATAACATATAATGTTATTGTTTGCAAGTGTTTTTTAAGAATTTGGAAAACTTTTTTTTATTGAAACGAGTTCTAAAAACATTTTTGCCGTTGCGTGAGCGTCGGATAGCGCTCTATGATGCAAAAACTCTATGCCAAAATGACCGCAAACGGTGTTTAATTTATAGTTTTTAAGTCCTTTTACTGCGTCTCTTGCAAAAGCCAAAGTATCAATGCCCTTGTTTTTAAAAATATAGCCCGTGTCTTTTGCTTGATATTTAATGAATTTATAGTCGAATTCAATGTTATGCGCAACGATATACGCGCCGTCCACGTATTTAAACAAATCGGGAACAACTTTTTCAAACGTAGGAGCGTCTTTTACCATTTCGTCGTCAATTCCCGTAAGATCGGTAATTTCTTGACTAATTTTTATCTCGGGATTGACAAGCGTTTGAAATTTATCGACTATTTTTCCATCAATTATTTTAACCGCGCCGATTTCGGTAATTTTATCGCCCTCGGTGTAATGAACACCCGTAGTTTCGATATCTAAAACGACGAAAGTTTTTCCTATCATACACGGCTCGACTTCCTTTTCGGTTGAAAAGAGAAAACTTTGAGTAACTTCGACGAGTTCTTCGGGGAAAACTAAGGAGTATTCGGACGGAACTGACTTACTTTCCCTTTCTTTTATCTTAAAATCAGACGGAAATTCACAGTACGAAAGCGAGTCGATTTTAAAACTCGGCGCGCCGTTAAAGGAACTTAAATCTCCCCTTACGATAACTTGCGAGCCGACGTTGATTTTTTCCATTTTCTTTTCTTTTTCTTTGGTCATAAAAACTCTGCCTGCAATAACGCCCGTAGTGTCGTCGATTTCAAGCAAATAAAAATTTTTACCCGTTTTAGTTTGTTTTTGATTGATAGAAACTATTTTACCTGCAAAAGTAACGTTTCCACTAACGAGTTCAGAGTCAGCAATGTAAATAGCCCTACCCGATATATCTTCGCCCCAAAGTTTAACGACGTCGCTAACGTCAAAATGCCTACATTTTATCGTTTCGTAGTCGGCGGAATTGACCTTATCTTTTAAAATCGACGAGTCGAATTTAGTCTTGCCCGTATCGACTATTTTCCCTTGAAATTTACCGCAAAAACACTCTTCTAAACGCCTTGAAACGTCTGCGCAAACGTCGTTATCTGAAAAATAGCCGTAAATATCCGAATCAAGCGCAAGCGTATAAACGTATACGCCGTTTTCTTGAGCAAACGAAACGTCGCCTAAAGATACCGAGTGAGAAACCGACATGTGCGAATTTTGTAAATACGCAACGATTTCTCTTGCGACGAGTTCACCGTCCGCAACGATTTTTGCAAAAGAAAGGTTCAATCTACTAAAATAAGGCGGTAAATTTCTCTGAATTATTTTTTCGATAGCGATTTTATCTTCGTCGCATATAGCCCTATCGCAAATTAAATCAAAACTTGCCACACCGTTTTTTGACAAAGTAATATTTTTAATTTTTAAGTTAGCAAGGTCGGCAGATACCGCTCTTAACTGGTCTAAAACACTATTTGACAAGATTTTCAATTTCCTTTATAAATTCTTCTTCTGCGACTGCAAACGGAACTTTTTTATAAATTTCTCCGTTTTTGAAAAAAGCGCAAATTCCACCACCGCCTGCAATTCCTAAGTCGCAGTCCTTTGCTTCACCTGGTCCGTTTACAACGCAACCCATAACTGCGATTTTAAGCGGTTTTTTAATATTTGCAGTTAACTGTTCCACTTTATTTGCAAGGGAAATACTGTCGTACTCAGTTCTTCCACAAGTCGGACAAGATATAACTTCAACGTAGTTTTTATCTAATCCGCAACTTCTGAGTATTCTCTTGGCTACTATAATTTCGTTTTTAGGATGAGCCGTAAGCGAAACTCTAATAGTATCGCCGATACCGTCTAATAAAAGACTACCTATACCCACGCTACTTTTAACAGTTCCCATATTGTCCGTGCCTGCTTCGGTAACGCCTACGTGGAGTGGATAATCGGTTTTTTGACTTAAATATCTATAAGTTTTTACAGTCAAAGGAACGCTACTTGCCTTTGCGGAAATAACAATATCTTCAACGCCGTATTTTTCAAGTATAGCGACGTTTTTAAGGGCGCTTTCCGCAAGTGAAATTTCGCTCTTGCCGTATTTTGCCAAGAGTTCTTTTTCAACGCTACCGCTGTTTGATCCAACTCTTACCGCAACGCCGTTTTGCTTGATTGCTTTTGCAACTTCGCTTACGTTTTGTTCGCTACCGATATTACCGGGATTTATACGTATTTTATCAACTCCACCGTCGATTGCGCCGAGCGCGTACTTATAATTAAAATGAATATCTGCAACGAGTGGAATTGAAATTTCACGCTTGATTTTGGCGATTGCTTTTACGTCGTCTCCGTCTTTACACGAAACTCTAATTATATCGCAACCAACTTCTTCAAGTTCTTTAATTTGTGAGATAACTTCAGGGATTTTGGAAGTTTTTACGTTTACCATAGATTGAATTAAAACGGGATTTCCCCCACCTAATAATCTATTTCCAACTTTAACGACTTTACTCATTTTACTCCTTGACGTTCATTTCGTAAATATGCCTTAACCCGTTTAAGGTAAGCATATCGTCAAAATACTCTATAGTTTTAGTTTCTTTATAAATTACTTTACCCAAACCGCCCGTTGCAATAACTTTCGTATCTGGGCGTTTTAGTTCGTTTTTTATGTTGTTTACAATATTATCGACGAGCCCTGCAAAGCCGTAAATAATGCCCGATTGCATACAAGAAACGGTGTTTTTTCCTATTACGGTTTTAGGTCTTTCAAGTTCAATTTTAGGTAAATTCGCCGTGCTTAAAGTAAGCGAATCAAGAGCCGATTTTATACCTGGGGAAATAACTACTCCCACGAGTTCGCCCTTTTCGTTTATCACGTCAAAAGTAGTAGCCGTACCAAAATCTATAGCAATTATAGGCGTACCCACGCCGAGTTTTTTAATAGCGCTTACGCTGTCAACTATAATATCCGAGCCAACTTCCTTTGGATTGTCGGTTTTAATATTTAAACCCGTTTTTACCCCCGGTCCTATGATAAGTGGCGAAACGCCTAAATAATCTCTACACATATGTTCCATCGTGTAGTTAAGCGACGGAATAACCGACGACATAATAACGCCTTTTATCTCTTCTTTAGGAATACTTGCCTCACGAAGTAAATCTCTAACTATAACGCCGTATTCGTCGCTCGTTGCGTCTCTTTTAGAAGTTACTCTAAAAGTTCCCTTTACTTTGCTACCGTCAAAAATAGCGTATTTAATATTTGAATTTCCTATATCAATACAAAAAATCATAATTTTCCATGAACCTTTTTAAATACTTTTACGTAGATAGGCGCTAAAATTATCGAGCCTATTATCTCAGCAATAAAATTTACAGAAATTATTACAGATAAAACCATTGCAAGTTCAGCAGAATTAAACACCCACATCATAAAAATCGTACAAACGCTGTTTGTAAGTATTCCAAAAGCGCCAGCCAAAGCGCAAGGTAAAATTTCACTTACAAATTCATTTTGAGAGTCTTTTAGCAATTTGTTTGCAAAATAATAAACGAAATAGGCTACAATACCTATAAATATTCTCGGCAAAATTGACACAAGCGGATTTAAAAATATTACGTTGCTTATGCAAATAGCAAGAAAAAACGAACAGCAACCGAATATCGTTCCTCCAACCCACATACCCTTTTTGCCGTTAAACAGCGAAAGCGCAACTGCAAGCGGTAAAGTTAAAATTGCAGGTGTAAAATTACCGAAAAATGCAGAAAAAACAAAAGTTTCGATAAGCAAAAAGACAAACATTAGCCCTGCCATTACACCGTAAAAAGCAATTTTTTTAGCATTACTTTTTTCCATGAAAAACCTCCAATCGAGTTCTAAAAAGATACCCGTAAGACAAATAAAAAATTAAAGTCGAATCCAAAAAACGGTATTCGCTCCATTTATTATATAATAATTGTTTTAAAAAATCAATTTAAAACGGTTATAAGGTGAAAATTTTTAACCGCCAAAAAATTCACACTTTGCTCTTAGAAAAAATATAATGTATTGATGGCTGTCAAAATAATACAGGAGGAATAAAACATGCTAAACACTTTTGGCGGTGGCGACAACTGTTGCCTTTGGATACTCATTATCCTTTTAATACTCTGCGTTTGCAAAAACGGCTGTTTAAACGGCATTTTTGATAAACTTTGCAACTGCGGATGCCTTATACCCCTTATTTTAGTTTGGTGTTGTTGCTGTAACGGCGGACACGACAGACCTGGTATGGACTTCGGTTTCGGCGGCGGATGTTGCAAATAATAACTAAACTGTACATAATTAAAGCCTTGCAAAAAGCAAGGCTTTTTTACTTATATTATTGATTTGCATTTACTTTTTTATAAGTTCCGCATATAAAATTACTTGGATTATACTCACATTCGCTATTTTCGTAAAAATAGTTCGCGCTTGCAAAAGTAATACAATCTTCACTAATGATAAAATCCATTAATTGAAAATCCGCGTCAACCGAAATTCCACTTTCTTTAGAAGGCTCGTTTTCGCCGTGCATTACGTAAATCATTGCGACGTCGTGGCGTTCGTCAGTATAGAAATCATTAAAATAACTAACGCGTATCGTCCCTTCAATAAACGTATCGTTTTGGTTATTTTCATAGCGCATATAAACGGTATAACTTACGCTCTGCGCATTTGCTGAGTAAGAATTGTTGGCAAAATAAAACTTATTTCCGTTTTCGTCGCAAAAAGTTCCGTCTAATTTTGCGCTATTTAAATAATTTGCCTTGCCGTTTTTATAAGTATAACTTTCAGCGCCCTCTTTTACGTAAGTGCCGAAAGCGTAAGGCATTTCAGATAAATGATAACTTCTTACGGGAACTCCACCTTGTCTTAACGGCTTTATATGATAACCTTCGCTCATAATAGTAAACTGACGAAACTCGTCTTTTAAGTCTTCAGTATAACAGTCTATATAATCGAAAATGGATAAACCCGTACTATCTTTCCCAAACTCTAAATTTAAATGTAATGGGCTTATTTCGTTTTCAAGCCCGTAATATGTAATTCTATGCGAACCTTCCTTTTTTAAAACACCGTTTTCATAATATCTAAATTTATCTTTACTGAACTCAAAATAAGCAGACTCGACGGGTCTATATTCATTATTATTCCAAACGAGATTCCATTTTACATAATTTTCGCCATCGCATAAATCAACGATATTCTTTTTATCGTTAAACATTTCTAAAAAGGCGCATCCGTAAAGACAAAACGCCATTAAAAAAGCAAACAAAATAGCGATTATTCTTTTCATATCTAACATCCTCTCTTTAATAATTTTTTATACCCTATTCGTTGGTTTAAAGGATTTATTTTACTTTAAATTTTCCTACGTTTTTATGAATTATACCATAAACTCTATTACTTTTCAAGCGTAAAACAAAATTGTTTAGGGTTACATTTATTATTGAACTATTTTTGCTATTTATTTACGTTTTTGCCAAAAGTATTTTTTGGAGTCCTTTTCGCGATAGCGCGCTTGGCATTAGGACACAAGTTCACGTTCACTTCACTACACCAAAAAAAATGACAAGGAAAAATGGGCGCGTCCCTTAGGGATTTTTTACGACATTTTAAAAGAGTAGCAAAAATTTTGCTACTCTTTATTTTTTGCTTTGCAAAACACACGACTTTGCTTGCAAAGTATAGTGTGCTACACTTTCAAAAATTTGCCCACAAATATTTACAACTCGATAAATTGGAATTTGTTTTTATACGTTAAATGTGTTTTATTGTCCGAAATTAAACTGGTCCGCAATCCGCTTTCTCATCTCGCCTTCAAGGTCTTGCACATCCGCACCTGCTATATAGTCTAAATCGTGGTCATCAAGATAAAGGTAGTACAGCGTGGAGTTTTCTCTATCAATACCAATCAAGTATATTCGTTTAGGGAAATCATCTTCTTCCCCCGCAGTTACAACCTTGAAAAAGATTTCTTCGTAATGAAATTCAGGTGCGGCAATAATGTACTCTCCATCGTTTCCAATAACAGGATCTGTTAAAAACTGATGCGAGTCTATGTAAGACTTATAGTCTGCCTCGCATAGTTCAATGCTATCGTATTTTACGATTGCTGTGATAGACTGATAAAAGAAAAACCCGGAATCAACCTTACCGACAAATCGAACATTCTGTTTATCAAATTCGTTGTACTTTGGGAAATAGTTAAAATCGATTTCCATATCATCTGCACATTGATTAAAGTCAGTCTCACATTCAATCGTATAATAATTCGTAATTTTAGGAATCTCAAAGATTCCTAAAACAAGAGTATACGGATTGAATAGTGATATGATAACGATTATATTTACCAATGCAGAAAGCCATTTGCGTGTAATGCGTATATTGAACAAAAGCATTAAAATAAAAACGACAATACAAACGCAAATAATAAGAATCTCACGGTATGGAGTATAACTCCTGTAAAGATACGGTATCTCTTTTTTCAGTGCAAATCCATTGATCATTGTAATGATTGCGATAATTGAAAACATCGCTAATGAAAGTCCAATCAATACGACTGCCACGGTTTTGACGTTAGAAAGCTTAGATTCTTTTCTATTCAAAATTATTCTCCTTTGCGTTTTTATAATTTTAATTTTAGTTTGTTGCGACGGCGCAGTGAAAACTTGTTAGATAAGTTCTTATTTTTTAGCAAACTCTTTTGCTTTTTCTCTTAAAATACTTTCACTCATAAATTTATTATAGCATACTACAAGTTTTAAGTAAAGTGATATTGTTTGCATAGCAAACAGTTATATTTTTAGAGCAAGTCTAAAAGTTAGATTTTGACTTACAGTCAAAGTTATATTATATTTGCCGTAACTTACCCTATGGGTAAATATAACTTTGCGTAGCAAAATATAACTGCGAAAGCAATATAACTTGCTTGAAAAGGCAAATATAACTAGTGCGTCAGTAATAATCTCTATTACTGACGCACTTACTCCTTGTACGCCTGTCTGGCAAACAACCGTTCCGTCGGTTGTTTGGTCGCAAACTTCTGTTAAATATTTTAGTTGCGTTCAGTTTGCGACTACCCAGCCGTTCAAGTCCCATCTTATAACCAAAGAATAAAAAAAAGGCAAGGAATAGGAATTCCTTGCCTTTTTTTGGTCGAGGTGACGGGACTTGAACCCACGGCATCTTGGTCCCGAACCTCGTCGAAGATTTGACTTTTCTATCGCCGTATTCAGATACGGCTCTTTTTTCATCAATCTTCTCCTCTTCCCAAAATTTCTTTTGTAACCAAAAGTATTTTTGGGAGCCCTTTTCGCGATAGCGCGCTTGGCATTAGGACACAAGCTCACGCTCACTTCACTACACCAAAAAAAATGACAAGGAAAAACTCCTTGTCATTTTTTTGGTCGAGGTGACGGGACTTGAACCCACGGCCTCTTGGTCCCGAACCAAGCGCGCTACCAAACTGCGCTACACCTCGACGACTTTTTGTATTATACAACATTATCAAATTTTTTTCAACTGTTTAAAACTGCTTTTTATAATTTTTATTCAAAACGGAGCAAGTCGCCCTTGCTCCGTTTTTTACTTGTTTTTATCAATAATAAAAGGTGTACCAATACATGTCGTCAAAGGAAAAGTTTAATCCAGAGTCCCAAACGTGAACTCCACCGTCAAAAAATCTATACTCCGCCTTTCGTGGAAAATAAACGAAATTACCCGTACTCTTTTCATATACTCCATACGTTGTAAAGGTGTATTTTGCCGTATCCTTTACAATTTGCCACTTTGCGTCAATTTCAGATTCGTAGTATCTGTTTGGGTGGCGGTCAACAACTTTTAGATATTCAAAATTAGCACTCGAATTGCCTATGTTTACATAAGAAAAATATTTGCCCACAATATCGCCTTCGCCTTGTTCACGGTAATACCCTTCGCCACATAACCATTTTTCCGGAATAAAATCGTTCTTTTCTTTTTTGAAAATACCCGTATCGTAATCGTAAGCGCCGATATATACGTCGCCGTCAATTATATTTTCTACAACTAATATATTGTTAGCGCTGTCGAAATAAACAAAGTTCCAGTCGTATTCGCCGTCAAAAACAAGTCCGTTATGGTAACTTTCATACTTAATAACACCGTTTACGGCGCAAACTGGTATTTGAGTATATGAATAGTTAGTCGCCATACGCGAACACTCTCCCGTTGTCAAATTTAACGAATAAACAGCGTTGTCGTCAGAAAAATCACAATAATAGTTTTCAAACACTGAATAATAGATATAATTCCAGTCATAACCGAGCATTTTTTCAATACACCAACTCGACGGATAAGAAAGCGTGTATTCACTAATTAAGTTGTGATTTTTATCATATTTTCGCACTTTAGAGCCGTTTAGCGTATAAACAACGCCAGTCTCTTTATCAACTAAGGCTTCGGAACAAAATTCATATTGCTCTACCTTAGTTGTTTTTACGTCAGAAATAACGTTCGTTCCGTCAATTAGCGCGCCGTAAGAAGAAAAATCGGGTAAAATCACGTTTGCGTCTTGGCTAATTTGCAACTTATAGATAGTTTCTTCATCTATAATTTCAATTTTTTCAAGCGTATCACCGTTTGAACTGAATATAACCTTAACTATTCCGTAATTATATAAGTAAAATCCTATCTTATTTTCAAAATAATCAATGCCGTTTTCATTTAAATAAACTACGAAATCAGTATTTACACCATTTTGTTCCTTAAACGAAATTTCAACGTAATCTTCTAAAATAGTAAAATCTAAATTAAACAAAGACTTATATCTCGATGAACTTGTCGCTAGCGCGTAATACTGCTCGTAACTTAACTTTTTATAATATGGGAAACTGCCTTCGTAATTTGAAGAATAGTCGTAAATTTTACCGTCGAAATAATATATCGGTTCTTTTGCGCTTGCTTTTATCTTTGCCTTTTTCGTTGAACTATCTTCTGTTTCAATTCTAATAACTTCGTAATCGTTGGATAACAAAACTTTCGAATAGGTCTTTAATGTTTTGGTTTTTGTCAAAACGCTATCAATTTCTGAGCAAACGCTTTCACTTTGTCTATAATTAGAAAAGTCAGGAAAAACAAACGTAGAATTACTTTTTAGTTGTCTTGACGCTATAAAATCATACTCGTTTCCTTTGTAGGTAAAAGTCAAACTTATTCTTTCGCTAATTCCGCTATTTGATAATGTAAATACACATTCGCAATCGTTTAAAAACGCGCCGTCAAGTTCTTCGAAAAACTCTTCTAACTCTTTATTTGCATATTCTTGCGTAAAGCCGAAAACGTACTTCGTGGTATATCCTTTTTTGTATGCCTTAATCTCCGTTATATTTTCTTTTAAATACTTTTCTTCAATATCTTCTATATACTTGGATAGGTCTATTGCGCTCGCGCTAAGGCGAATTTTTTCATCCATTTTAGTTGTGTAAACGTAGTTAAAATCGGTATATGCGTTTACGTTTTCGTAAGGACAGTCAACGTAATATTTTACAATCTCTCCGTCCTTTTTATCAACTACGACCTTATACGACGTGGACGTTTTAGTTTCTTCTCCAAGTTTAAGCGTACCCACGACGTCGTATTCGCTAATGCCGTCGCCTAAAGTAATTGAAGAATTGATTTTGCTTAAAAACTCAGTTTGAGAACCAGATATTTCTTCACCTAAATCTAAAGAATTATCGCTTTCGCTACTTGAAGATGACGAACTTTCGCTACTAGGCTTACCTTTTGCACAGCCTTTAATTACTATCGCCACGCCTACGATAGCAAAAACCAAACAAACGCTCGCTATAACCATAAAGAAAACTTTTAAATTAAAACCTTTTCCCGATTTTTTGTCAGGTTGTCTTTCGCTATTTTCTTCTTTCTTTGAAAAAACTTCGTCCTCAGGCTCTCCGTTTGCCAAACGCAAAAAATCGTCCATAGTTAAGTCGAACAATTTGCACAAAGTTTGCAACGTGGTTATATCGGGCTGATTTACTCCGTTTTCCCACTTGCTTACCGCGTGATTAGAAACGCCAACTTTTTCGGCAAGTTCTGATTGCGTAAGCGAAAATCTCTTTCTTAAAATTTTTATGGCTAAACCGTAGTCGCTCATCTTAACACTCCTAAATCTTTTGCCAAAATTATAGCAAATTCATCTCTCTTTAGCAATTTATTAAGACTTTTTTTGATTAGACGATTTGGAAAGTCGTTTAGATTTAATAAAAAGTCGGTCTATAAGTCGATTAATAGCAAAATTAAAAGTTTATTTTAAACTTTTCGCCATTATTTTTCATGTACGTTTTGACAAGTTCCCATCCTTGCATATAATTTGAAAGCATCGCCTTAAATTCTGCGCCGTGATTTGCATGGCGCAAATGGCAAAGTTCGTGCAAAACGACGTAATCAAGGCAAATAAGTGGTAAATTTACAAGGTAAATAGAAAGATTTATATTAGCGGTTTTTACGTTGCAACTTCCCCACCTACTCGTAGTTTTGTGTATGCGAATTTGATTGTATTTTAAACCCGTAAGTTTTGACCATTTATCAAAATAAAACTTAGACTTTTCTAATAAAATGCTCTTTAAAGCATTTTCAAAATCGGATATTACAGTTTGTTTTTTTAAATTTTTGACGAATAAAATAAATTCGCCGTCGTAAAGGTAAAATTGCTTTTTAGTTGAAATTTCAACCCTTAACTTTACCCTTTCGCCAAAAAGATAAAACTCTTCTCCACTTTCATAACTAAACGAAGGCTTATTTGGTCTTTTGTTTTTTAAATGTTTTTTAACCCAGTCGATTTTACTTTTAAATAACGTTACGTATTTACTTTCAGGCATTAAAAAAGGAACGGTCATTATGACGCTACCGAAAGAACTTACTTTAATTCTTAAATTTTTTACTTTTTTCTTGTAAATTTCGACTTCAATGCCGTTTATAACTTTCTTTTCCATAAAATTTGTAAAACTGCCGTTGCAACTTGGCAACGGCAGTAATTTAATTATTTAGCGTATTCTACGCAACGCCATTCTCTGATAACGTTGACCTTAATTTGTCCCGGATACTCGAGTTCGCTCTCAATCTTCTTAGCGATATCTTTTGCAAGGAACTTTGCTTGACTATCGTAAATTTGTTCTGGTTTAACAACGACTCTGACTTCTCTACCCGCTTGAATTGCGTACGCTTTTTCAACGCCTGCAAATCCTGCTGAAATGTTTTCAAGTTGTTCTAAACGCTTGATATAGTTGGTGTTAGTTTCGCGTCTTGCGCCAGGTCTTGCGCCCGAAATAGCGTCAGCCGCTTGAACTAATACCGCCTCAATACACTTAGGCTCTACGTCGCCGTGGTGCGCTTGAATACAGTTTACTACGTTTTTGCTTTCTTTATACTTCTTAGCAAGGTCAACGCCGATTTGAATGTGAGTTCCCTCAACTTCAAAGTCAACTGCCTTACCTATATCATGTAAAAGTCCTCCGCGCTTTGCAAGGTTTACGTCAACGCCGAGTTCGGCAGCCATAAGACCTGCTAAATGGGCAACTTCTAAAGAGTGCTGAAGTACGTTTTGACCGTAACTCGTTCTAAACTTAAGCCTACCTAAAAGTTTAATAAGTTCGGGGTGAATACCGAAAAGCCCTGCCTCAAACATTGCGGACTCGCCGGCTTCTTTTATTTGAACGTCGAGTTCCTTTTTAACTTTCTCGACGGTCTCTTCAATTCTTGCTGGATGTATTCTACCGTCTGCGATAAGTTTTTCAAGCGATAACCTTGCAACTTCTCGCCTTACGGGGTCAAAACCGGAAAGAATAACGACTTCCGGAGTGTCGTCGATAATAAGTTCGATACCCGTTGCGTTTTCAAGGGTACGAATATTTCTTCCTTCTCTACCAATAATACGCGCTTTCATATCGTCGTTTGGAAGAGGAACGACCGATACGGTAATTTCTGAAGCGTGGTCGGTACAACATTTTTGAATTGCAAGACTTATAATGTCTTTTGCCTTTTTAGTCGCCTCGTCTTTCGCCTCTTGTTCAAGATTTCTAACTTGAATTGCTACGTCGCGACGAGTTTCGTCAATAATTGAATCAGTAAGTTGTTTCTTTGCTTCTTCTTTGGTAAGCCCTGAAATTTCTTCGAGTTTTGCAATAACGCTTTCATACTCTTTGTCAATCTTTTCTTGTTTTGCGTTGAGTGACGAAATCTTCTTATCAAGGTCTTTTTTAAGTTGTTCAAGTTCTTCGGCTTTTTTAAGGTTGTTGCTTTCTTTTTTAGTTAAAAGTTCGTCCCTTTGGTCAAGCCTTTGTTCAATTTTTTGTAATTCGCTACGTTTTTCTCTGGTTTCCCTTTCAAAATCGTGGCGGAGTTTAATTTCCTGCTCTTTAGCCTCAAGCGCCGCTTCTTTTTTTATTGCTTTACACTCTTGTTCGGCATCCTCTTTCATTTTGGCAATAATTTCTTGTACGGAACCGATTTTTGCATTTCTTATCTTGTTGCAAAGGAAATATCCGAATACAATACCTAAAACGATACCAACGACTGCGCATGCAACTGCAATTATAATTGCAAGCGGATCAAACGTTGATGCTAAAAGCAGGGAGTTGACGTGTGCGTACATTTCGCATCCTCCCGTAAATTTAATAATTGTAAAATCTATAAAAAGAATTTCTTCTAAAATAGCCTAATACACTATATATTTTAACTTATATTAAATATAAAGTCAATACAATTTGTAAAAAAATAAGGGCTTACCGAAAATTTTTTCGGCAAGCCACCCTTTAAAGTTTTAATAATTTTACTATCTCGCTCTTTGTTAGCCCAACGCTTTCAAGTTGATCTAAAACGCTTGCGTGCGATACGAATTTATCGCCAAACCCTTTTATCGTTAAATTGCAAACGATTTTATTTTCGCTTAAAGTTTCCGCAATGAAACTACCAAAGCCACCCGACTTTACGTTTTCTTCTAAAACAATGACGTTTTTACCCGAAAAACTGTCGATAATCGACTTATACAGGGGTTTTATACATCTCGCATTTAGAACTTGCACCTTGCCGCCATACTCTTTTTGCACCTCGAAAGCAAGCCTTAACATCCTTGGTCCAACTGCTAAAATAACGTTTTCACCCTCACCAAACGTTTCCCATAAAGACTCGTTTATATCCGTGTGAGTTTCAAACTCCGCGTTTGTTCCATTTGGATATCTTATAGCGCAAGGAGTTCCGAGTTTTAAACAATAATTAAATACGTTTTCAAGTTCAATCGTATCCTTAGGCGCAAAAACGCTCATATTTGGCATGTTTCTAAGATACGATAAGTCAAATAGTCCTTGATGAGTTGCGCCGTCCGCCCCTACTGCGCCCGCTCTATCAATCATAAATATAACGGGTAGATTTTGCAAACAAACGTCTTGCATAATTTGGTCGTACGCTCTTTGTAAAAACGTAGAATAAATGCAAACAATCGGCTTTAATCCACCTATAGCCTGTCCTGCGGCAAAAGTAACGGCGTGTTCCTCGGCAATTCCAACGTCATAAAATCTACTTGGATTTTTATCGGCAAAATCAACGAGCCCCGTTCCGTCTTTCATACCAGCGCAAATTGCAGTTATAGGTTCGCCTTTATCAACCGCATTTTGCAATACACCGCTTATTGCCGAAGAAAAGGTGCTTACGCCACTTTTTAAATTACTGCCAACGCCGTGATAATATGATGGGTTTTGCTCGGCGTCTGCTACACCTTTTCCCTTTACGGTTTTTAAATGCAATAAAACGGTTTCGCAAGAGTCTTTAACGTTAGTTAAAATTTTAATTAAACCCTTTATATTATGCCCGTCGTAAACGCCTAAATATTTAAAACCCAACGATTCAGCGGCAGTTTTGTGGTTTAAACTTACTTTGATGAAATCTTTTATTTTCTTTAACGCACGACCAATAAAATTCCAGCCAACCGCTTTTTGAGCAATTCTTTTAAGTCTTCGATAGGACTTTTTAGTCGTATAAGTTGAAATTAACCTATATAAACCGTTGTTGTTCTTTGAAATCGACATGCCGTTATCATTTAAAATGATAAGCATTTTCTTTGGCTTATTATCACTTGATATAAGAGCCTCTAAATTTTCGCCGTTAAAAAACGACGCGTCGCCAACGAAATCTATTACCGAATAATCTTGACCTAAGGTATCCCTTGCAGCGCAATAGCCCAAACTTGCCGAAATTGAATTGCCTGCGTGTCCAACGCAAAAAGCGTCGTATTCGCTTTCAAAAACGTTTGGAAAACCACTCAGTCCGTCCTTTTTTCTTATAGTCGTAAAAGTGTCGTTTCTTCCGCTTAAAATCTTATGAGCGTAGCTTTGATGCCCGACGTCGAAAATGAGTTTATCTTTAGGAAAATCAAAGACGTAATGTAAGGCAATAATCGCCTCGACAGCGCCGAGATTAGACGACAAATGACCGCCGTTTGTTTCAACGACGGATATTATCCTTTGCCTTATTTCTTCTGCAAGAATAGGAAGTTGTTCAATCTTTAATTTTTTGACGTCAGCAGACGTTTTTACGGTGTCTAATAACCCCATAACTCCCCTTATTTTGAGTAAATATCAACTAAATTTAAAATAACTTCAACCATTTTTTCAAGGGCGAACGAAGGAATAAACTCCTTTCTTCCGTGGAAATTGTATCCGCCCGTCGATAGATTTGGACACGGCAAACCCTCAAACGAAAGTCTCGCTCCGTCAGTTCCGCCCCTTATAGGAATAATATTGTGCTCAACGCCTGCTTTTTTCATTGCAATCTTGGCGTTGTCTATCAAATGGAAATTATCTTTAATAATTTCAGACATGTTAAAATAACTGTCTTTTATAGTAGCAACAAAAGTGTTTTCGCCATGTTTTTTATTAAGAAATTCAACAGCGCTTACGACGTACGCTTTCATCTCGTTAAATTTCTTCATATCGTGGTTTCTTATAATATACTTACAAGTAAGGCTTTCAATTCCACCGCTAATTTCGTCAGCCATGTAAAAACCTTCGTATCCGCTCGTTGCGTCGGGACGCATTTTTTCGGGCAAGAGAGCGTGAAATTCGCAAAACAAATCAACGGCGTTTTTCATAACGTCTTTAGCGCTACCGGGGTGAATGCTAACACCGTTTACAGTAAGCGAAAGGGACGCCGCGTTAAAGTTTTCATATTCAATTTCGCCGAGCGCACCCCCGTCTATCGTGTACCCGAAATCTGCGCCGAAATCTTTTAAGTTAAACTTATCCGTTCCCCTACCGATTTCTTCGTCCGGAGTAAACGCAATATAAACGTCGCCATGCTTAATCGACGGGTTGCTGACCAAAATTTCAACTGCCGTCATAATTTCAGCGACGCCCGCCTTATCGTCCGCGCCGAGTAAAGTGTTGCCGTCGGTTACTATAAGTTCTTTACCAAGATATTTTTCAAGGTCTGGGTTATCTTTTAAAGTTATCGTCAACCCGTTTTGCAAAACGACGTCTCCACCGCTATAAATAATCGTTTTAGGATTTACGTCTTTTCCACTTACCGCAGGCGAAGTATCGACGTGCGCTATAAAACACACGCCGTCCTTTGCGTCGGTATTTTTAGGAATTTTTGCAGTTACGTAACCGTTTTCGTCCATTTTAGCGTCAACGCCCATTGCTAAAAGTTCTTCGTGTAAAACTTTTAAAAGAATTGTTTGACCACTCGTACTTGGACAACTTGGACTTTCTTCACAAGAAGTCGTATCAATTTTTACGTATTTTAAAAATCTTTCTTTTGCAGTCATAATTATTTAATGAACGCTACGAACGCTTCGTAAGTTGAATAAAGGTCTGCCTTTGAAATAAGTTCGTAAGGAGCGTGCATAGAAATTACGGGAACGCCGATATCTATTACGTCGATATTGAGTTTTGCAATGAATTTTGCAACCGTTCCACCACCGCCAGCGTCAACTTTACCAAGTTCGGCAGTTTGCCAAATAATACCGTTATCGTCCAACATTTTCCTTACAAAGCCCATAAATTCTGCGCTAGCGTCGTTTGAACCGCCCTTACCGCCTGAACCCGTGAATTTGCAAATTGCAGTTCCGCAAGAAAGCATACTCGAGTTCCTTCTCTCATAAGCAAAGGCAAAGTTAGGATCGTAACAAGCCGTAACGTCCGCAGAAAGACACTTACTGTTTCTTCTAACAAGCGCCGAAGACTTGCCAAACGCCATAGCAATTTCGTTTATAATATCTTCGTAAACGCCACATTGCATACCGCTGTTGCCTTCGCTACCAATTTCTTCTTTATCTGCTAAAACTACCATTGAAGTCAACTTGTCGCCGTCGTCTTCGCAAATTGCCGTGAGCGCAGGATAAGAACAAACTCTATCGTCGTGTCCGTAAGAGCCGATAAGCGCCCTGTCAATACCTACGTCGCGAGATTTAAACGCTGGAACAAGCGAGAGTTCCGCGCTTAAAAAGTCGCTTTCAGTCATTCCGTATTTTTCGTTAAGTTTTGATAAAACGCTGAGTTTTATCTTATCTTTTACGTCTTTATCGTTAAATGGAAGACCACCTACTACAATATTTAATGTTTCACCGTCGATTGCCGTTGCCAAAGGTTTAGAAACTTGTTCTCTTGCAAGGTGTGGTAAAAGGTCGTTAATGTAAAATACAGGGTCGTTATCGTCTTCGCCGATACAAACGTCAACGACTTCGCCCGAAGATAAAACGACAGGTCCGTGAAGAGCAAGCGGAATTGCAGTCCATTGATATTTTTTAATTCCACCGTAATAGTGGGTTTTTAAAAACGCCATTCCGCAATCTTCATAAAGTGGAACTTGCTTTACGTCAAGTCTTGGGGAGTCGATATGAGACGCTAAAATTCTAATACCGTTTGCGCCGATATCGTCTTTACCGATTTTAAACAAAACCAAACTTTTTCCGCGGTTATTATAGTATTTTTTATCGCCAACGGAAATTTTATCGCCCAAATGATATTCGGTAAAGCCTTTGCTTTCAGCGTATGCTATTGACGTTTTAACCGCTTCTCTTTCGGTCTTTGACTCGTCGAGATATTTCATATATCCAACTGCATAGTCAAAAGCCTTTTTTATCTTTTTATCGTCTGACTCTTCAAAAAAGTTTTTCTTTTTGAAAGTAAGTTGTTCTTCTAAGGTTGCGCCTAATGATTTTTCTTTATCTTTAGCCATGAGAATTCTCCTTTAAATAAATATATACTATATAATAACATAAAACGTAAATAAATACAACTAAAATCATAAATTTTGAAAATTAAAGAATTAGACAAAAAAACGATTGACAAAAAAACATTTATTGTATAAAATACAATGGCAAGTTGCAAAGTAAACTAAATATGGAATTTATTTCGACTGAGTCGAATATTTGCCGATGGCAAATGCGAAGTGGTCTTTAGCCGAGCGTAGCGAACGCCACGAGCGATAGCGAGTATAACGGCCCTGCTTAGTTCTCACAAAAACTAAATGAATAAAAATTATGGAAGTTATTTCGACTGAGTCGAAATTTGCCGATGGCAAATGCGAAGTGGTCTTTAGCCGAGCGTAGCGAACGCCACGAGCGATAGCGAGTATAACGGCCCTGCTTAGTTCTCACAAAAACTAAAT
>JAFQMD010000029.1 GCA_017396365.1 Clostridia bacterium
ATAGAGTAAGCGAAAAAACGCTAAAAAAGAATCTGGCGTTAATTAACGCCAGACCTAAGAAAGTTTTAAATTTTAAAAAACCTATAGATTTATTTAATGAAAATCTTGCCAAGTGTTGCACTTAGTTTGACAATTCATCTTTACTAACTATTAGCCTTTTTTGAAAAATCTTTCTCTTGCATGATAATGAGTATGCAAAAGTTCGTGAGCCTTGTGAGAATTTGGTTCGCCAAGGAATTCTTCGTAAAGTTTAGCAATTTGTGGGTTTTTATGAGACGCTCTAAGTTCTTTAGATTCATCTTCGCTATATAAAGCGCCCGCTCTCTTTGCTTTATAGGTATCTAAAATATCGTCGTCTTCATTAGGAAGGAAACAAGGTTTAACGTATGGTTGTCCGCCACCTGCTACGCAACCGCCTGGGCATCCCATGATTTCGATAAAGTGATATTCGCTCTTACCTTCTCTAATTTGGTCAAGAAGAACTTTAGCGTTTTTCATACCGTGAGCAACTGCTACTTTAACTTCTGTTCCCGCTAAATTATAGGTTGCTTCTTTTATACCTTCAAATCCACGAACTTCGTGAAGATCAGCACGTTTAAGTTCTTCGCCGGTAAGTTTGAAAGCGGCAGTTCTAAGCGCTGCTTCCATAACGCCACCTGTCGTACCGAAGATAACGCCTGCGCCGGTGTATTCACCAACTACGTCGTTGTCAAATTCTTCGTCAGGAAGTTTAGTAAAGTTGATACCAGAACGCTTGATAAGTTTACCAAGTTCTCTCGTAGTTAAAACTGCGTCAACGTCTTTAAGTCCGTTTACTGAAAGTTCTGGTCTTTCCTTTTCGTACTTTTTAGCGGTACAAGGCATAATAGATACTACGAACATATCTTTTGGATCAATGCCGTTCTTTTCGCAATAATAACTCTTTAAGATTGCGCCGAACATTTCGTGTGGAGACTTACAAGAAGAAAGGTGAGGAAGAAGGTCGCCATAGTTAAGTTCTGCGTAGTTTACCCAACCTGGAGAACAAGAAGTAATCATAGGAAGTTTTCCACCGTTGGTAATTCTACCTAAAAGTTCGGTTGCTTCTTCCATAATGGTAAGGTCTGCCGCAAAGTTAGTGTCAAATACTTTCTTAAAGCCAAGACGACGAAGGGCTGCAACCATTTTACCAGTTACGCGAGTTCCAATAGGCATATCGAATTCTTCGCCGAGCGCTGCTCTAACTGCAGGAGCAGTTTGAACAACTACGTATTTGCCAGCCTTCATCGCTGCGTCAACCTTGTCGATTTCAGAAACTTCCATAAGCGCGCCAGTCGGACATACGCTTACGCATTGTCCGCAAAGGATACACGGAGAAGTTGCAAAACTTCTGTCTTCAGCAGGAGCAACGATAGTGTTAAAGCCACGCTTTTCAAAGCCTAAAATACCAAGGCCGTGAGCGTTTTTACATCTTTCAACACATCTTCCGCAAAGAATACACTTAGAAGTATCTCTATAGATTGATGGAGTAAGTCTGTCAACGGTTACAGGAGTTTGAGCGCCTTGATACATATCGTCTCTTGCGCCTGTGATTTTAGCAACGTGTAAAAGTTCGCACTTGCCGTTCTTATCGCATTGTTGACAGTTTTTGTTGTGGTTAGAAAGAAGAAGTTCAACAGAAGATCTTCTTGCTGCGGTTGCCTTTGGAGAAGAAATAGTAATTTCCATACCTTCAGCAACTGGATATACGCACGATGCAACGAGTCCTCTTGCGCCGGTAGCCTCTACGAGACATACTCTACAAGAACCCTTTGAACATTCGCCGTGATTAAAAGCGCAAAGTGAAGGGATTTCAAAACCACACTTTTTTGCAGCTTCTAATATAGTCAAGCCGGCATCTACCTCGAAAGGTACGCCTTCAATTTTAATATTAACTTTAGCCATTTTAAACCCTCCGATTATTTCTTAACGATAGCCTTAAACTTACAAGATGCAATACACATACCGCACTTAATACACTTATCTTGGTCGATAGCGTAAGCAGGAAGTTTTTTGCCTGGAGCAACGTAATCAGTCTTAACGATAGCGCCAACAGGACATTGTCTTGCGCAAAGTCCGCAACCGAAACACTTATCTTGTTCGATAACGTATTGCATAAGGTTTTTACAAATATGAGCAGGACACTTCTTGTCAACGATATGAGCGATATATTCGTCTCTAAAGTGAGCGAGAGTTGAAAGAATTGGGTTTGGAGCAGTTTGTCCAAGACCGCAAAGAGAGTTGCTCTTTACGTTTTCAGCAAGTTCTTCAAGTTCTGCTAAATCGTCCATAGTTGCTTTACCGTCGGTAATCTTAGTAAGAATTTCAAGCATTCTCTTCGTACCGATACGGCAAGGAGTACACTTACCGCAAGATTCGTCGCAAATGAATTCCATATAGAACTTAGCAACGTCAACCATACAGTTGTCTTCGTCCATAACGATTGCGCCACCAGAACCCATCATTGAGCCCTTTGCTACAAGGTTATCAAAGTCAATTTCAGCGTCCAAATCATCAGCAGTTAAACATCCGCCTGATGGACCACCAGTTTGAATAGCCTTAAATTTCTTTCCGTTTGGAATACCGCCACCGATATCGTAAATAAGTTCACGGAGAGTAGTTCCCATAGGAACTTCTACAAGACCAACGTTATTAATCTTTCCGCCGAGAGCGAAAACCTTAGTTCCCTTTGATTTTTCAGTACCGTTTTTAGCAAAAGCGTCTTTGCCTTCTCTTAAAATGTAAGGTACGCAAGCGAGGGTTTCTACGTTGTTGATAATTGAAGGACAGTTCCAAAGTCCCTTAACAGCAGGGAACGGAGGACGTGGTCTTGGCATACCGCGTTGACCTTCGATAGAGTTTAAAAGCGCAGTTTCTTCACCGCAAACGAAAGCGCCTGCGCCGAGTCTGATATGAACTCTAAACGAGAAATCCGTACCAAGAATATTGTCGCCTAAAAGACCGAGTTCTTCAGCTTGCTTAATAGCCATCTTAAGTCTGTTTACAGCGATAGGATATTCTGCTCTAACGTAGAAATAACCGTTTTGAGCGCCGATAGCGTAACCTGCAATCATCATACCTTCGATAACTGCGAGTGGGTTACCTTCGAGAATTGATCTATCCATAAATGCGCCGGGGTCGCCTTCGTCACCGTTACAAACGACGTATTTTTCACCGTCTGGTTGAGCGTAAGCAAATTGCCACTTTCTACCGGTTGGGAAACCACCGCCACCACGACCGCGAAGTCCTGAATCTAAAACTTCTTTAATAACGTCTGCCCTATCCATTTGAAGCGCTCTTGCCAAGCCCTTGAAAGCGCCTGCGCCAAGACTTTCTTCAATACATTCTGGGTTTATGCTACCGCAACCGTGCAATGCAATACGAACTTGCTTTTTATAGAAGTTGATATCGTCTTGCTTAGCAACCTTTTCAGCAGTAGTAGGATCAACATATAAAAGTCTTTCAATAACTTCTCCGCCGATAATATCTTTTTCGATAATTTCTGCGCAGTCTTCGAGCTGAACGAGTCTATACAAAGTATCTTCAGGATAAATCTTTACGAAAGGTCCTTGAGAACAGAAACCAAAACAACCAACTTGGTTGATAGTAACCTTATCTTCAAGTCCTTTTTCTGCAACTAATCTTTTAAGTTCAGCGGTGATTTCGTCCGATCTTGAAGAAAGACAGCCCGTACCACCACATAAAACCATATGTCTTTTACCGTCGTTACCAGTAAATTTAGCGTCTAAACAAGCAGAGCACTTTGCGCTCATTTCATTGAGTTCATTAAAATTCTTTATCATGAGTTTACGCCTCCAAAGCCTTGTATTCGTCAACTATCTTAGGAACAACGTCCACGGTAAGTTTTGGGTAAACTTTACCGTTAATAGTAACGGCTGGAGCAATACCACAAGCACCGATACAACGCAAAGCGTCTAACGTGAACAATCCGTCCTCCGAAGTTTCACCCGGTTTAATACCGATAATTTCAGAGAATTTGTCAATAATTTGTTGCGCGCCCTTTACGTAACAAGCCGTACCAAGACATACGCCGATTACGTATTTTCCCTTTGGTTTGAGCGAGAAGAAAGAATAGAAGGTAACGACGCCGTAAATTTCAGCAACCGAAATACCCGTTCTTTCAGAAACGAGTTCCTGAACTTCAAGAGGAATGTAGCCGTATTCCTTTTGAATATCGCTCAGAATCATCATAAGCGGAGTTCTTTCGTTAACGTATCTATCGCAGATTTCGTTAATCTTTTTTGCAGCCGCCTCTTGTAAATGAGCCATAGTAGCCCCTCCTTTAAAGTAGAATGTGTATTTGCTCGATTTTTGTCCATAACAAAATAGACTACGAGCCAGTCGTACACAGTAATTATACTACTTTTAACCCGTTATGTCAATGCTATACCAGAATTTTTGTGCATTTTTACAAGTTGTTTAAGCACCTTTTTTAAACCAAGAAAAACTGCTCTTAAGTTTAAAGTTTTTCAGTTATTTTTGACGGAAAAAAGACTAAATATACCTATTCTTTATATACGTTAAAAATTTCTTTTTTTGTTTTAACCGCAGACTTTAAAGCTTTAAACGCTCCGCTACTTTCTTTTTCCTCAGCATAAAACACGATAACGTCGCTTAAATCAACCATCTTGCAATTGCGAAAATAAATACGGGTATACCAGTAATCGTAATCAAGCGATAAAAACTCAAACTTTTCGTAATCGGTATCTAAGATTAAACCCCTTCGCTTTTCTCTAAGAAACTGCTTTTCAT
The DNA here is from genome assembly GCA_017396365.1 of Clostridia bacterium. Taxonomy (GTDB): domain Bacteria; phylum Bacillota; class Clostridia; order Christensenellales; family Borkfalkiaceae; genus UBA10281. The sequence goes on from JAFQMD010000029.1 coordinate 4,792, forward strand.
CAGAATAACAATACACCCTACGTATATAAGGATACTCTTTTTTCAACTGCGTTACAACAGCGTAACAAATATCGTCAAACTCCCCAAAACCACCAAATAAAAATATACTGTAATTATCTTTGATGAGTTTTTTCACTAAGTTTAAAACTCTATAAAAAACTTCTTCTTTACACTCTACGTTTCTATGTCCAAAAAACGAACAAATTTTATTTTCCATAACAACCTGCGTAAATAATTTATTATATAAGAAGATTTCTTCTTTATAAACTTTTAAGAGAAGATTTCTTCTATAATATCATTATGAAAATAGGTGAAAAGATAAAAGAACTACGAATATCGGCAGGATTGACACAAATGCAACTTGCCAAATCAATAGGGGTAAGTCAAAAGGCAATAGACTACTGGGAAAGAAACGTAAACGAGCCAAAATCGAGTTACGTTATTGCTCTTGTAAAAACTTTTGATTTATCTTTTGACGAATTTTTTGATGAAATAGACTAACTTCAACCACTCAATAAGAACTTGTTTTACTGTATTTCATTATTTTTAGCGTTTGTTTTTCATTTCTATAACGATATCTTTTATATATTTTAGTAAGTTATTAGCGTACTGTCAAGTATTAACGTACTTTTTTTCATATACTTAAGGTATGAAATTTACAGAAAGATTTAACGAGTTAATTGCTTTAAGCGAAAAAACACAGGTTGAAATTGCAGCCGAAATAAAAGTATCAAAACAATGCATAAGTGATTACAAATCAGGAAAAAGTTTCCCGTCTTTACAGACGCTTTGTCTAATTTGTCTTTGTTTAGAAACGTCTGCCGATTATTTACTTGGCTTAACTGACGAATATTAAATCTATTTTATAATTTTAAAGCGTTCGCAAAAGGAATCGAACGCTTTTTTCTTACAAAAAAAATACCCCACGGCGACTGCCGTGGGGTTTGCTATTAAATTACGTCTTCTTCGTCGTCTTCTGAAACGTCGGTTACTAAATCGTCAACGGGGCGTACGCTATTGTACTGTGGAGTAAGGTTTTTATAATCTTTAACACCCGTGCCCGCAGGGATAAGTTTACCGATAATAACGTTTTCTTTAAGTCCCATAAGAGGATCGTATTTGTTGTGAATTGCAGCGTCCGTCAAAACTTTTGAAGTTTCTTGGAATGATGCGGCAGAAAGGAAAGATTCGGTTGCCAAAGCGGCTTTCGTAATACCGAGAAGAATTCTCTTTGCGATAGCAGGTCTGCCACCGTTTGCAAGAACTTTTCCGTTTTCTTCGTCCAAAGCCAAAAGGTCAACGGTTTCGCCTGGTAAAAATTCGGTGTCGCCACTCGATAAAATCTTAACTTTTCTAAGCATTTGGTTAACGATAATTTCAATGTGCTTATCGTTAATGTCAACGCCTTGGCTACGGTAAACCGACTGAACTTCTTTCAAAATATAGTCTTGAACTGCCTTAAATCCTCTCGTTTTTAAGATAGTTTGTGGGTTTACTGAACCACCCGTCAAAATCGTACCTGGGTCTACAACGTCGCCAGTCTTAACTCTTAAATCTGCGCTAAATGGAATAGCGTAGTCCTTGGTAGAACCGTCTTCGTCAGATTTTACGTAAACGTGACGAATACCGTCTTTTTCTTGAACGGTTACCGTACCGCTGTGTTCGCAAACGATTGCCTCGCCCTTAGGTTTACGCGCTTCAAAAAGTTCTTCAACTCTCGGAAGACCTTGAGTTATATCGCCCGTTGACGCTATACCACCGGTGTGGAACGTTCTCATGGTAAGTTGCGTACCCGGTTCACCGATTGACTGAGCAGCGATAATACCTACTGCCTCGCCGATTTGAACAGGGAGCGAGTTACTCATGTTCTTACCGTAACACTTAGCGCATACGCCGTATTTAGACTTACAAGAGAATACGTTTCTAATTACTACTTTTTCAATACCAGCGTCGCAAATTTGCTTTGCTTTTTCTTCGGTAATCATTTCGTTTGCAGGAACGATTACTTCGCCAGTTACTGGGTGAACTACGTCAACCGACGCAAATCTACCGTTAATTCTATCTTCTAATCCCTCGATAATTTCGCCTTTAAGACCGCGAATTGCCTCGATTTCCAAGCCCTTTCTGTCACCGCAATCTTCTTCTCTGATGATTACGTTGTGCGAAACGTCAACTACACGACGGGTAAGATATCCCGAGTCAGCCGTCTTTAACGCGGTATCGGCAAGACCTTTACGTCCACCGTGTGAAGAAATAAAGTATTCCAAAACGGTAAGACCTTCACGGAAACAAGATTTAACGGGAATTTCAATGATTTTACCGTTAGGGTTGGTCATAAGACCACGCATACCTGCAAGTTGCTTAATTTGGTCGATAGAACCACGCGCGCCCGAGTCAGCCATCATCCAAATCGGGTTAAACTTACGAAGGTTGAGTTTCAAAACGTCGGTAACGTCGGAAGTTGCTCTCGTCCAAATATCAACGACTGCTTTATATCTTTCGTCGTCGGTCAAGATACCTCTTTTATATTTTCTTTCAATGCCGATAACTTCTTCACTCGCCTTGTCGATAATGTCCTTCTTCTTTTCAGGCACTTTCATATCGAATACCGACGTAGTGATTGCGGCAACGGTTGAATATTTATAACCTAAAGCCTTGATGTAGTCCAAAGTTTCAGCAGCACATACCGAACCTCTTGACTTAAAGCAAGCGTCAACGATTTTCTTTAATTGACTCTTACCTACTAAGAAGTTGATTACGAGTTGGAGATAACTGTCTGGATCTTCAGGGTTTCTAACGGTAAACTTGCTACCCGTAATATCTTGTGGAATACCTTCGTTGAAGATAATTCTACCTACGGTCGTCTTGATTATACCGCTATGTTTACTTCCGTCGGGAAGAGTTACTTCTCTACGAACGTAAATTTCGTCTTGACACCAAAGTTGTTTGGTTTGATAAGCCATAAGGGCTTCGTCGCAAGAGATGTAAACGTTTGGCTCGTATCTGGTTACTTTAAACGATTTACCCGTATCGGCTCTCGTTAACGTACAACTTACGATAACGTCCTTAATTTCTCTTTCTTCTCTTGCGTAAAGACCGTTTTTATCAGCCTTTACGACTACGCTCTTTTCAGCGTAAACTTTATCCGACGCCGTGAAAAGAATTTTCTTTTCGTCGTAGAAATTGCCGTCTTCGCCGATAACGTATTCGTTGTATTTTTCGTCGTAATACTTTCCGTCTTCTCTTCTCGTGATAGTAAGATAGTATCCGCCGAGTACCATATCTTGAGATGGCGACATAACCGGCTTACCGTCGGAAAGTTTTAAGATATTGTTAGATGCAAGCATCAAGAATCTTGCTTCTGCTTGCGCTTCTACCGAAAGCGGAACGTGAACTGCCATTTGGTCGCCGTCGAAGTCGGCGTTGAACGCGCCACAAACGAGCGGATGAAGTTTGATTGCTCTACCTTCGATAAGTACAGGCTCGAACGCTTGAATTGAAAGTCTGTGAAGGGTTGGCGCTCTGTTTAAAAGAACTGGGTGATCTTTTATAACGTTTTCCAAGATATCCCAAACGCACGGTTTCATTCTTTCAACCGTTCTCTTTGCGCTCTTTATATTATGACAAATGTTTTGTTCAACGAGTTTCTTCATAACGAAAGGCTTGAAAAGTTCGATAGCCATTTCCTTTGGAAGACCGCATTGATAAAGTTTAAGTTCAGGACCAACGACGATAACCGAACGACCGGAATAGTCAACACGCTTACCGAGAAGGTTTTGACGGAATCTACCTTGCTTACCGCGAAGAATTGCAGAGAGTGATTTTAAATCTCTATTGCCTGCGCCCGATACGGCTTTACCGCGTCTTCCGTTGTCGATAAGAGCGTCAACCGCGTCTTGGAGCATTCTCTTTTCGTTTCTTATAATGATTTCGGGAGCGCCGAATTCCATAAGTTTTTTAAGACGGTTGTTACGGTTGATAACACGTCTATATAAGTCGTTTAAGTCAGAAGTTGCAAATCTACCGCCGTCTAATTGAATCATAGGACGGAGTTCTGGCGGAATTACAGGAATTACGTCGAGAATCATCCATTCAGGTCTTGCGCCACTCTTTCTAAACGCTTCGATAACGTCAAGACGCTTGATTGCCTTAGCGCTCTTTTGACTGTCAGGATTTTCGGTAATAAGTTGCTTAAGTTCTGCGCTTTCTTTTTCAAGGTCGATAGCCATGAGAAGATCTTTTATTGCCTCTGCGCCCATGCCAACTTTAAACGACTTTTCGCCGAACTGTTCGCACGCTTCTCTATATTCTCTATCGTTGATAACTTGCTTATAAGCAAGGTCGGTCGTGCCTGGGTCTAAAACAACGTAACTAGCAAAATAAATTACTTGTTCAAGTTGCTTAGGTCCCATATCGATCATAAGACCGATACGGGAAGGTACGCCCTTGAAATACCAAATGTGTGAAACGGGAGCGGCGAGTTCGATATGTCCCATTCTCTCACGTCTTACTTTAGCGCGAGTGATTTCTACGCCACACTTTTCACAAATGATACCTTTATATCTAATTCTTTTATACTTTCCGCAATGACATTCCCAGTCCTTTGTAGGTCCGAAAATTCTCTCGCAGTAAAGACCGTCTTTTTCGGGTTTTTGCGTTCTGTAATTTATGGTTTCAGGACGAGTTACTTCGCCGTAAGACCACTCCCTTATTTTTTCGGGAGACGCAACGCTAATCTGTATGGAATTGAAATTGTTAAGTTCAAACATTTATATTCCTCCCGTATTAATCTTCGTCGTCATCGCCGACAAGGTCGTCGAGATCGTCAAAATCATCAAACAAGTCGCTCGACTGGAATCCGTCGTCCTTGTCAAAACTGTCGTCGTAATCGTCAAAAATAGATTCTTCGTCTTCGCCAAACTCGTCTTCTTCAACCGTATCCAAACCGAGATCAACGATATCAATGTTTTCTTTCTCTCTATGATGTACAGGCATATCGTCGCCGTCGTCAGTAAGGTCTTTAAGGTTGATTTCTTCGTGGTTTTCAGTAAGAACTTTCATATCAAGAGCAAGCGATTGAAGTTCTTTTAAAAGAACTTTGAACGATTCTGGAATACCCGGTTCGGAAATATCGCTACCCTTTACGATTGACTCGTAAGTTTTAACACGACCAACAACGTCGTCGGATTTTACGGTAAGAATTTCTTGAAGAATATGAGACGCGCCGTACGCTTCGAGCGCCCAAACTTCCATTTCACCGAATCTTTGTCCACCGAATTGCGCCTTACCGCCGAGTGGTTGTTGAGTAACGACTGAGTAAGGACCAACCGAACGCGCGTGAATCTTATCGTCAACTAAGTGGTGAAGTTTTATCATATACATGTAACCTACGGTTACTCTGTTTTCAAACGGTTCGCCCGTTCTGCCGTCGTAGAGTTGGATTTTACCGTCTACGTCGCCAAATGGGTTTACGAAATGATTTTCTTGTAAAAGTTCTCTAATATCGTTTTCGCTTGCGCCGTCAAATACTGGGGTTGCAATCTTCCATCCGAGTTGTTTACAAACGAGTGAAAGGTGAACTTCAAGCACCTGACCGATATTCATACGAGAAGGAACGCCGAGTGGGTTAAGAACTATCTGAAGTGGCGTACCGTCTGCAAGGAACGGCATGTCTGCTTCAGGTAAAATTCTTGAAATAACGCCCTTGTTACCGTAACGTCCCGCCATCTTATCGCCGACGGAAATCTTTCTCTTTTGAGCAATATATACCCTTATAAGTTGATTTACGCCCGGAGAGAGTTCGTCTTTGTTTGCTCTCGTAAACTTTTTAACGTCAACTACGATACCGCCTTCGCCGTGAGGAACACGGAGAGAAGAATCTCTAACTTCTCTTGCCTTTTCACCGAAAATCGCGCGGAGAAGTCTCTCTTCTGGAGTGAGTTCAGTTTCGCCCTTTGGCGTAACTTTACCAACCAAGATATCACCGCTGGTTACTTCTGCGCCGACTCTTATAATACCTTCGCTGTCAAGGTCTTTTAAAGCGTCTTCGCCGACGTTTGGAATATCTCTGGTGATTTCTTCTTCGCCAAGTTTAGTTTCACGACATTCGATTTCGTGTTCTTCAATGTGGATTGAAGTAAAGATATCGTTTTGAACGAGTTTTTCAGAAAGAAGTATAGCGTCTTCGTAGTTGTAACCTTCCCACGTCATATAGCCGATGAGAATATTTCTACCAAGAGCAAGTTCGCCGTCGCAAGTTGCAGGACCGTCGGCAAGAATCATACCCTTGCATACTTTATCCCCAGTCTTTACGATAGGCTTTTGGTTAAGGCAAGTGCCTTGGTTAGATCTTTCAAATTTCTTTAAAGTATATACTCTGTCAAAGCCGGTTGAAGTTCCGTCGTCTTCGGTAACTACGATTTCGCTACCCGAAACGCTCTTAACTACGCCAGCCTCTTTAGCGATTACCATAACGCCAGAGTCGTAAGCGATTTTCGCTTCGATACCCGTACCAACGATAGGTGTTTCAGGCTTTAAAAGCGGAACTGCCTGACGTTGCATGTTAGAACCCATGAGCGCACGGTTAGTATCGCAGTTTTCAAGGAACGGTATAAGCGCGGTTGCAACTGATACGAGTTGCTTTGGCGATACGTCCATATAGTTAATTTCTTCTTTTGGAAGTTCGGTTATTTCATCTCTTCTTCTACAAGAAACACGTCCGTTTACTAAGTATCCGTTTTCGTCAACAGGCTCGTTTGCTTGAGCAACGACGAAAGCGTCTTCTTCGTCGGCGGTGAGATAATCTACGATATCGGTTACCTTTCCGTCAACTACTCTTCTATATGCAGACTCGATAAATCCGTATTCGTTTACCTTTGCGTAAGCCGAAAGCGAAGTGATAAGACCTATGTTTTGACCTTCAGGCGTTTCGATAGGACACATTCTTCCGTAGTGAGTGTAGTGAACGTCACGAACTTCAAAGGTTGCTCTTTCTCTATTAAGACCGCCAGGACCTAACGCCGAGAGTTTTCTCTTGTGAGTAAGTTCGGCAATCGGGTTGGTTTGATCCATAAATTGAGAAAGTTGTGACGAGCCGAAAAATTCCTTAATCGCGCTCGACACCGGACGAACGTTGATAAGACCTTGTGGAGATACGTCCTTAGGGTCTTGAGTTGACATTCTTTCCTTTATAACTCTTTCAAGTCTAGTAATACCGATTCTGAATTGATTTTGTAAAAGTTCGCCAACCGAACGAACGCGTCTGTTTCCAAGGTGGTCGATATTGTCAACCGTGCCGATACCGTAATTTAAGTCGGCGTTTAAAGAAATAGTTGCGATAATATCGTCGGTGGTAATGTGTTTATGGTTGAGTTTATCAATAAGTGGCTTAATATTTTTCTTTTGTTCAGCCGTGAGTTTTTCCGGTACGCCGTTTTTCAAAATTTCAAAGAACGCGCGACATGCGAAAACGAAACGACGGCGGAGTTCCTTTCTCTTTTCGGCGTTTTTCTTATCTTCAGGTTTAAGTTCTTCGCCTTCAGGAGCAACTACTTCGCTTACGTAGAAAATAGAGTTAATTCTATCGAGATATCTGTCGGCTACGTTTTCAATGCTGTCGTCTTCGGTTGCGTCGGCAAGTTCTTTAGCAAAAGCGTAGTTTGGATAATATACCGTTTCAATAAGCCCGAAAGGTCTGTGCGAAACGCCGGAAATTGCCTCGAAGTCAACTGCGTTGTTTGCGATAACTTTATGCTTTTTACCGCCTTCAACTAAAACGTAAACTTCGTTTATACCGCTGTTTTGAACAGCCTTTGCTTGTTCAGCGGTAACAACTTCGCCCTTCGCTACTAAAATTTCACCGTCTTCGTTGATAATATCTTCGTACGCGGTACATCCAACGAGTCTTACGCCCATGTTAAGACGCTTGTTGAACTTATATCTACCAACCTTTGCGCAGTCGTATCTTCTTGGATCGAAGAATACGTTTTTAAGGTGTTGACGAACTGCGTCTTCGGTAGGAATTTCACCGGGACGAAGTCTTCTATAAAGTTCTACGAGACCTTCCGCCTCGGAAGTTGCCACGTCTTTCGCCATAGTAAGACCAATCATTTCGTCTTCTTCAAAGATTGCCTTGATTGACTCGTTAGTTCCAAAGCCGAGAGCGCGCAAAAGTACGGTTGCCGTGAGTTTACGGGTTCTATCTACTTTTACCCATAAAACGCCGTCGGCATCCTGTTCGAATTCAAGCCATGCGCCTCTATTTGGAATTACGGTGGTGTCGTAGATTTTTCTTCCCGTTTTTGAAAAGTTAAATCCGTTATATACACCAGGAGAACGAACGAGTTGCGAAACGATAACTCTTTCCGCTCCGTTTATAATAAACGAACCGTTATCGGTCATCTTAGGAAGATCTCCCATAAATACTTCTTGGTCGATAACTTCGTCCGTTACTTTGTTTACGAGCCTTACTTTTACCTTTAACGGCACGGCGTAGGTTGCGTCTCTATCCCTACACTCTTTCTCGCTATACTTTGGAGTATTAGAAAGCGTGTGGTCAAGGAAGTAAAGTTCAAAACGGTCAGAATAGTCCGTTATAGGAGAAAAATCCTCAAAAACTTCACTGATGCCTTCTTCAATAAAGCCAGCGTAAGAATCCCTTTGAATTTCAATAAGATAAGGTATAGGCTGTACCTCTTCTATCTTAGAAAAAGTTCTTCTTTCGACGTTGCCGAATTTTTGAATCGGTAAATTGCGCGACATAAGCACACTCCTTTTTTTAATTATTGTCAAAAACGCCTTGATTTTGTTGACGTAACGGTGTATAATATCGTTACGAAAACACGTGTTTTTCCCATATTTTTGCCCTTGGTTTTTCTTAAAAAACTGCAAAAAGGCGCTATTATGGAAATTATAGCATTATGTAATTATATTCTTAATTTTTCAATCTGTCAAGGATTTTTAAATAAAAAATAAAAATCGTTGAAATTTTATGTTTTTAGGTGTATTATGAGAATAGACAAGTTTTTAAAAGTATCGAGAATTTTAAAAAGGCGTACGGTTGCAAACGAAGCCTGCTCTGGCGGTAGAGTGTCGGTAAACGGCAAAGACGTAAAGCCGTCGTACTCTCTAAAAGTAGGCGACCAAGTGGAAATTCGCTTTGGCGAAGGTTCGCTTAAATTCAAGGTTTTGGTTTTAAAAGAAACTGTAAAAAAAGAAGACGCTTCTTCTCTATACGAAATCATCAACTAAGGAGTATTATATAATAATGAAAAGAGTTACGGCTATAATAACCTGCGCTGGAAAAGGCGAACGCGCAGGCTTTGGATATAATAAACTCTTAAAAGATTTAGGTGGAATTACCCCCTTTGAAAAATGTCTGACCTCATTTAAAGGCGTTAAAGAAATAGATAGGATAATTATAACCTGCTCAAATAGCGACTTTGAAATTTTTAAAGCCAAATGCGAAGGGCTATCAATTAGCGCCGAACTCGTACTCGGCGGAAAAACCAGAACGGAGTCCGTGTATAACGCCCTTTTAAAAACCGACGACGACGATATAGTTTTAATTCACGACGGGGCGAGATGCTTTATTACCGAAGATATAATTAAAAGATGTATTTCGTCGGTTAAAGAATTTGGAAGCGGAGTCGTCGCTCTGCCCACCACGGATACCATTGCAGAAACGGACGGCTTAGGCAAAATAGTTTCGACGTCGAGAAAGGATAAATACGCCGTTCAAACTCCACAAGGCTTTATTTCGGGAAATTTAAAAAAGGCGTACGCTATGATTAAGCCCAACGAAGAATTTACAGACGAAAGCGGTCTTTACGCAAAATATATAGGTTTTCCTAAAATAGTTGAAGGCTCTCCGTTAAATAAAAAACTCACCCGTCCCGAAGATTTTACCATTTCGGAAAACGTCTTCGTAGGCACGGGCTTTGACCTTCACGTTTTGGTGGAAAACAGAAAACTCATACTCGGCGGAATTGAAATCCCACACACGAAAGGGCTTTTAGGTCACAGCGACGCCGACGTTTTAACCCACGCCGTTATGGACGCAATGCTCTCCGGCGCATGCCTTGGAGATATCGGCAGACACTTTCCCGACACGGATGAAAAATACAAGGGCATTTCTAGTATGAAACTCTTAGAAGAAGTCGTTAAACTTGTAAATAAGTCGGGCTATAAGTTGAAAAACGTAAGTTCCGTCATTATGGCTCAAAAACCGAAACTTGCAAAATTCGTTGACGAAATTAGGCAAAATCTTGCAAACGCTTTGTCCGTTGACGTAAATTCGGTAGGCATCACTTGCACTACTTTAGAAGGAATAGGCACGGTAGGACGTGAAGAGGGAATTGCCGTTCAGTCTTACTGCGCGCTCATAAAGGAATAAAAAATGGCTAAACAAAAAACTACTACTAAATACGTTTGTTCTGAGTGTGGCTCGGTAACTCCCGGGTGGATGGGAAGATGCCCTACTTGCGGAAAATTCGGTACGATAATCGAAGAAATTGAACAGACTTTATCTCCAAGCGAAAAAAAAGTAAGACAACCTTACGCAAAACCCGTCAAACTCTCGGATATAGGGAGCGAAAAGATAACGAGAATTAAAACGGGAATAGGCGAACTAGACACCGTCTTAGGCGGAGGAATAGTCCCGTCGTCGCTCGTTTTGATAGGTGGCGACCCCGGTATAGGAAAATCCACTCTTATGACTCAGGTCGCAGGCATTCTATCTAATAAACTCAAGGTTTTATACGCGTCTGCGGAAGAGAGCCACGGTCAAGTAAAAATAAGGTGCGATAGACTTGGAATTTCAAGCGATAACCTTATGATTATGAACGAAACTTGCCTAAATAATATAATTGACGAGGCTGAAAACTACGACGTTTTGATAGTTGACTCAATACAAGCAGTCTATTTAGAAGAATTGAGCGGTTCGTCGGGTAGCGTCGGGCAAGTAAGGGAGTGCGCGTCTAAACTTATGCGCTTTGCAAAATCGTCTAAAACTACCGTTTTTATAGTTGGACACGTCACAAAAGAAGGAGCGATTGCCGGACCTAAGGTTTTAGAACATATTATGGATACCGTCCTATACTTTGAAGGTCAACCCGAAGATAATTACAAACTGCTCCGCGCCGTCAAAAACAGATTTGGCTCTGCGCAAGAGGTCGGCGTTTTTGAAATGAGAGAAAACGGCATTTTCGGGGTTTTAGACTATAACGGAATTTTCGTATCAGAAGATAGGGGAACGGAAGCGGGAAGCGTGGTTACCCCGTCGATTTCAGGCAATCGCTGTATGCCGGTAGAAATACAAACTTTACTTTCAAAAACAGTTTTCGGTATGCCAAGACGCATGCCCCTCGGCGTTGACTACAACAGAACTGCGTTTTTACTTGCCGTCTTAGAAAAAAGAGCGTATATGCCATTTTACTCTTTCGACGTTTACGTGACGGCTATGGGCGGAATAAAACTTTCAGAGCCTTCGGCAGATTTAGCAATCGTTCTTTCGCTTGCGAGTTCGTACAAAAATTCGCCTATTGAAAAAACGACTTGCGCCTTTGGGGAAATAGGCTTAACGGGTGAAATTCGCCCCGTTATGCAAGCAGAAAAACGAGTTGTCGAAAGTATAAGGCTCGGCTTTAAAAAAATAGTATTGCCAGCAAGAAATTACGAGCAAGTTAAAAAGTATAAAGATAAAATTGAAATAATACCTGTAAAGCACGTCTATCAGGCTGTAAAAACGCTATTTGACGACGGTAAATTAGCGCAATAATCAACTTATAGACCAACTTTTCACGCATAAAGACGGCGAGCCGAGTTTTTCCTCGGCTCGCCGTTAAATTTTATAAAACAATTCTTTTATCCTTTTTTATTCACTAAACTAAAAAGCGTTTGAGTAAATCCGTATGCCTTTTGCAACTTTTCAATTTCAGGGGCGTTTACTCTTTTCTCTCCCCTTACTTTTTTTGCCCTTATCATAAGATTTTTGGGCGAGTGAGCAAGGTCAACGAATTCAATGACGTCAACTTTATAACCCATATCTTCCAAAATCATTGCCCTTATAGCGTCGGTAAGTAGAGCCGAAACTCTCTCTTTTATAATTCCGTACTTAAGCAGGGCGTCCATTTCGCCACCTTTTTTAATAGAAAGGTTTATCTCGTGCTGACAACACGGCACTGAAAAAATATTTTTAACACCTTTTTCTAACGCGTAATAAAGAGCGTAGTCCGTCGCCGTATCGCAAGCGTGTAAGGATATAACGACGTCGATTTCTTTATCATAGAGCACGTCTTTTTTAACGTCTGCAACGACGAATTCAAGGTTTTTATACCCATATTTTTTGGCTATTTTATTGCAGTTTAAAACAACGTCTTTCTTTAAGTCGTAACCGATAATTTTTACGTTTTTACCCTTTACTATTGAAAAATAATAATAGACGATAAAGGTCAAATAACTCTTTCCACAACCAAAATCTAAAATAGTAATCTGGTCTTTTTCAATCTTTCCGCACTCGTCGTCGATAAGTTCAACGAAACGGTTTATTTGTTTATACTTGTCGTACTTAGACTTTACCACCTTAAATTCCTGAGTAAACACGCCCAAATCTACGAGCGCAGGTATATTTTCACCTTCTTTTAAAATATACTCTTTTTCGCGATTATTTGAAAGGTTTACGTCGCCTTTTAAGTCGTTTTTACTCTCCGAACGTTTAATTTTCCCTTTTCCTACAAAGAAAGTAATCGTTTTCCCAACGGTAAATACGCAAATTTGTGTATAAAATGGCAACGTTTCATCTAAAAAATTGCCAAACTCCGTTTTTTCAACGTTTAAATGAAAGACTTTGCTTTCCTTAAATCTTTCGGCTTGGATATAATCTTGTCCTTTTAAAATAACGGGGCGAATAGAAATTTTATCGTATTGAGCGCCGTTTTTAGGCGAACTTAAAGTAATTTTTACAAATCGTGTATTTAAAATTTCGTTTTTCATAAGGTAATTTTACCATAATAAGTGATATTTTTCAACGATTTTAACGTGTAGCCAAAACTAAACTTTTAATTAAAAAGGCTTGGCAAAAGTGCCAAGCCCTAATCTTATTGTGGTTTTTGATTAGCCTTAGACGAAGATATATAAGCGCCCCCTAAACCTGTGCCTCCAATTACGTTTTCTAAAGGCTCTCCCTTTGCGCTAAACGAATCTTCGTGGGCGTTATTATACCAACACTCGTCTTGTTGTTCTTTTTTCTTTTCTTTCTTTTTCTTGCCGAAAAGTTTTTTAAAAATACTCATTTTTCTCCTTTGAAGAAAGTCCCGCTCTTTTTTATACGTAACGCTCTCTTTGTATTATTATAATATATTTATCTTTTTTTGTCAATACCCCGTATAAAATAAGCCCAACGCTTTGTTTGGCGTTGGGCTTAAAACCTTTAATTTACCTTTTAAATGATTAAAGTTCAATTTTAAACATATTATAAATTTTAAAATTCTCTACTTTTACGGTAACGTACCCACCGTCAAAATCAAATTTAAGTTCTTCCTTTTGTGGCAAAGAAATTACTCTTTGAGGCTTTTTATCAATCTTTACGCTGACCGTAAAAGGCGCAATTTCCTTTGCGTATGGCTTTTCGTCAACGGTTATGAGATTTACCCTTAAACCGTCGTTTTCTTCAAATAAAGTGATTTCTACCGTGTCAGGCGCGTCGGATTTAAACGACGGCTCATAACCTAAAAGCATAGGCTTTAAAAGTCCCATAAAAATCTCTCTATACTCGCAATAGTCAATCGCCTCTATGGGAAGAGCCGACCAAACAACCCTACCCTTACCACAAGTAGCGCTAATTATTGCCGGGTATTTAGTGTTCTTTCCCGGTGGATCTGAGTGTATTGACGCAAACTCAAACTGGTCTGGTCTTGTATAAGGCAAGGTCAAAGTGGCAAGCACGTCAATCTTTCTCGTCGCTTTAACGTACGGCGCAGTTCCCTCGAAAGCAAGCGGGTATTTCTTGTTAAAATATAAAAAACCTTCGTCTTTTTCAGGCGCAATATATATAGCCTTTTCCGCCGTTTCGCCAACGACTTTAAGGCCCGTAAGCCTATATAAAAGTTCTGGATTATCTCCACCCGAAAGATAGATATTGCCACCGTTTTCTACGTAATCTACTATTCTATCAACGTCTTTTTCTAAAACGGAAAGCATAGGCGCGATTAAGAGTTTATAACCTTCTAACCTATGGAAATTACCGGTAACGCCAAAAGGTATATGCTCGCCTATCAAAGTTTTTGAAACTTCAACCAAAGCAGACTTATTAGTGTAAGCCTCGTCCCTTTCGTTATGCTTACTCATAAGGCTAAAATAAAGCCCGATATCTTCTACCATTTCGCCGTTTAAATAAGGCTCGTATTCGATTTCTTCGTCGATAATTTTACCGAGTTTATCATAAAAACGCATATCCATAGTGCCGACGGGGTCTATCGCGTCTATTACGAGCGTTGCTCCGTTGTGGGCGGTATTCATAAATATTTCGGTACGAATTTCGTCGTCGGTTTTGGTAAGAGTATGATATCTAAGCCCCGGTTTACAACGCGAAAACATATAGTCAAACGGCATATTCGGGGTGATGTTTTTAAAGAATTTGCACGAGAAAGAGTGGTTTAAAATTCCACCGTATAAATCTCCGCCTAAAAAGTCGCAAGCCTTTGCAACGCCCTCGGCGCAACCCGAACCCGTATCGAGAGAAATTGCCGCCGAGAAATTGTGTTCAACTGAAATTTTAGGATTTCTTTCTTTTACGTGGTCGGTAACCGACTGTATCCACTCTGCCATCCATTCGGCTTTTTTCTGCATAAAGGTCAAATCGTTATAATTTGACGGCAGTTCTCTGCCAACTTCCTTTAAAAATCTCGCCTTGCAGTTGTCGCAATAGCACGTATGATCCCAAAACGGCATATCAAAAAACACGCCTTCAACCTCGCCCGCATACTCTAACATTTCGTCAATTTGCTCGTAGGTAAACTGTCTATAAGGCATACTGTTAGGACAACAAATGCCGTATCTCGCTCTCTTTGGAGACGCGAAGATTTGGTTTTTCGCTTGGCTATCGCTTGCCATACCGCCAGCCCTTACAGACATGCCGTGTTCGGTAAGCGCGCGGAATTCTTCGTGGCGGTCGTGCTCTAAAGTGTTATAGTTAAGGCTATAATACAAGGTAACGGCAATCCCTTCTTCGTGGCAACCGTCAATAAGTCTTTTCATTGTATCTTCTTTTCCCCTAAACGCCTTGTGCATTACGCCTACCTTGGTTGGAAAATTGCAAAGACCTACGTGCGATTGAAGATAAATCATTGCGTTTTGTATTCTACCCTTTTTAAGAGCCTCTATATAGTTTTCCACCTTAAATTCCGAAAGGAACTCGTCGCTCCAATCGGCGATATGCATATCGATAAGGTGTCTTACGTAATTTTTCTTATACCACATATCTATCTCTTTTTCGTTTTAGATTTTTAAATCTGGATTTTCAGCAAAGTGCTTGAGCATTACGATATTTTCAGTCTTGCTCGTGTTGGTTATAGTTACGCCCTTTTTAGCGGCAGATTCGGTTACGAAAAACTCGTCGCTCGTGAGTTCGCCGTATCTAATAAGAGTTGGCGTTTCGATATCCCAGTCGCCGAATTTACCCCTACCTTCAATGAGAATAAAGCCGTACGCCGCGCTATCTTTGATTGTTACCGTTTGACCTGGGTAAACGGTCAATCTCTTTGCGCACGCAAGTTTAGATTTATAACAAATCCACTCTTCTTTATGCTTTTCGTCCGCAGTTATTACTACGGGGCGCATAAATCTATTCTTTTTAAAATCTTTATCAACGTTAAGTTCCCAATCGATAACGTCCATAAGATAATCAAAATTGCCCTTTTCTTCAGGCGGACAGTTCTTCCAAAGTAAGTCAACGGGTACACAATGTCCACCGTATAAAACAGACTGATACATTGCGTAAACGTCAGACGCGAACTGTGGCTCGTACGTACACATACTTGCAGGAGCGTGCAAAACCCCCGGCGGAACGTCCCAACCCGTGTCAAGTTCAATTTTATACGCCTGAGAATAGTCTAAAAGTTTGTTGTCGCCTTTTTCAAAGTTTACAAGACAAGCCCTAATCTCTTCTTTAGTACAGTCGGGGTTTAAACCGAAAAACGTGTATCCAAACTCTCCTTCGTGGTTGTTCATTTGCGCTGGGAAGAAATACATCTCGGGCTTTCCGTCCGCGCCAACTCTTTTAGCGTGCTCGTCACGGTGGTGAATATGGTGCGGAAGCGGTCCCATATTGTCGAAAAACTTAGAGAACATCGGCCATTTGTGGTATTTATTCCAAAGTTCTTCACCAATAACTTCCCCTTTGAGTTCGTCTATCATATCTCTTAAAAGAATTGCCTTACTTCCGTCAGCCGACACGACGTAGGAAAGACCTTCGTCAGCAGGCGTTCCCGGGCCGTTTTCCGCCCAAGTGGTAGAGGCAAACCATCTCTCGTCAATACCGCCCCTTTCTAAGCCCAAAACGTAATAATCGTCTGGGTGAAGTTTTATTCTTTTACCAGGACGGCAAAAACTTCTCGGTACCCAAGTAGGCTTAAGTCTTAATATTCCCTTACCTTCTTTCAAAAAATCAATTGCTTTCATCTTTATTCTCCTTATTCATCAAAAAACTTTAGTTTTTTTAATTGGCTATGTCACAACGTATGACTGATTAAATTTAAAGGGTTAGATACGAGCAAGACGGGATTTTTGCGAGATTTTTGCAAGGGAATTACCTTGTTGGTAATCGGAATTGCAAAAAGCCGTAAAAAGACTAGTATTGCGAAG
>JAFQMD010000030.1 GCA_017396365.1 Clostridia bacterium
ATTTCATTTCTTTGTTCGGGTGTGTATTTGTTGAATTTTTGTCCTTTTTTTGCCATAGAAAAAACCTCCTATGAAAATTATATCATAGAAGGTTTTTTATTAGCCTTTTTTATTGTGTGAACTAAATGGGGTTCACTTCAGTTTTCCAAGCCTTTAAAATATTTAAATTAGTCTTTTTTAAGAAGATCACCTAACGAAACTCCACCAAGACCACCTTCGTTCCATTCTCTTGGTTCGTCGTCGTTTACTTCAGGCTTTCTTTCTCTTCTTGGTTTTCTTTCAACCTTTTCTTCGCCTTCAACTTCTTCTTTCTTTTCTCTTCTTGGCTTTTGTACGCCTTCAGGAGCAGGAGTTAACGCTTTAATAGAAAGAGTCATTCTTTCTTTTTCTACGTCCATATCCAAAATCTTTGCTTCAACTTCTTCGCCTTCTTTAAGTACAGAAGTTGGGTTTTCAAGCCATTCGTGAGAAATTTGAGAAACGTGAACAAGACCGTCGATACCTTTTTCGATTTCAACGAAAGCGCCGAAACTTACGATTCTTACAACTTTACCCTTTACAGTTTCGCCGATAGCGTATTTATCAGCGGCAAGTTGCCATGGCTTTGGTTGAAGTTGCTTGTAGCCAAGAGATACTCTCTTAGTTTCTCTTTCACACTTCAACACCTTAAATTCATATTCCTTGCCGATTTCTAATACTTCAGCAGGGGTTTTAGCGTTAGTCCAAGATAAGTCAGACAATGGAGCAAGACAGTCAAATTCGTTAACTTCAACGAATGCGCCGAACGCTGCAAATCTTACAACCTTACCAGTTACTACGTCGCCAGCGTTGATTGATGAGAAAAATGCTTCTTCTTTTGCTTCTCTTGCTGCGTCTCTTTCAGCCTTTTCAGCCTCTAAAATAACTCTTTGAGAACCAACGATTTGTTTTCTTCTTCCGTTAGATTCAACTTTTTCAGCCTTTAAGCGAAGTTGCTTACCAACGTATTTTTCAAGGTCTTTTACAAAACCGATTCTAATTTGAGAAGATGGAACGAAAACGTCGTAAGAACCAAGTTTAGCAACGAGACCACCTTTGTTTGAACCGGTTACGGTTACGGTGAAAACTTCGCCGTCTTTAATTTTAGCAACGATTTCTTCTTCTTCCTTTTGTGCCTTAATTGCTTTTTCGGACAAAGTAACGGGGTTAAGCCCTACGATCATAACTTCGATTTCTTCGCCAACTTTTGCAGCGTAAACTGCTTTATCGTAATTATCGCAGTCAATTTCGTCTTTAGGAAGCGCAATTTCTTTCTTGGTGTTTACAAGGTAAACTTGTAAACCGTCGTCATTAGCCGCCGATATAGTAGCGGTAATTCTTTGACCTCTTCTGAACTTTTGTTCATCAATTGCGTTTAATGCCTCTTCCATTGCGTTTGAGCTTTTTACTTCTGTACTCATGTTTAAGAAAACCTCCATCGATTGTTCGTTGGGCGTTGACGCCCCAGCAACAATACCTACACTATTAAAATTTATAAATTTTTTATAATCGAGTTCATCAGGACTTGTTATGAAATATACGTTCTTGCAATTTCCTTGACAAATGCTCATCAGTTTTTTAGTATTGCTACTATTTTTGCCACCGACTACAACCATTGCATCACAGGTTTTCGACAATATTTCTGCCTCTTCTTGACGCTCTCTAGTAGTATAGCAAATTGTTTTAAAAATTTCAAGCGTTTTTAACGTTTTTTTACTAAAAAACTCTAATATTTTTTCAAATTTTTCTACTGAATACGTAGTTTGAGAAACTATACAAACTTTTTCGTCGTTTTGAAAGTCAATTTCTTGATAATTCTCGTCAATTATTATCGCTTGATTATCACACCAACCGTTAAGACCTATAACTTCAGGATGGTTTTTTTCGCCGGTTATGACAATTTTAAACCCTTTTGAATAATAATCTTCGATTATTTTTTGCGTTTTTATAACGAAAGGACAGGTACAGTTTATAACGTTTACACCCTTTTCTTCAAGTTTATCTAAAACGGCTTTCCCTACCCCGTGCGAGCGAATAATTAGCGTACCGCTATCAATCTCGTCAATACTGTTTATAACAGTAGTTCCAAGTTTTTTTATATCGTCAACAACCGTTTCATTATGTATAATTTCACCCAAAATGTAAACGCCCTTGCCATAGACTGATTTTGCCGTGTCAACAGCGCGTTTTACACCCATACAAAAACCGCTACTCTTTGCTAAAACAACTTTCATTTCTTCCCCTTATTTTTAGCGAACTCATCAACTTTTGCCTTGCAATCGAGCATTTTTTGAGTCATTTCTTGCGTTATCGTTTCGCTAAGTTCAGGACTCAATTTTTGACCGTTATAAATCGAATAATCGTATGGCTCGCCTATGCAAATGTAATTTTTCTTAAAAATTTTGTATTTTTTACACATAAATACGGGTACGACTTTAGATTTTGATTTAAAAGCAATCATACTCGCTCCGCCTTTTAATTGTAAAAGAGGGACTTCTTGCGTTCTATTTCTCGTACCTTCGGGGAAAATAATTAAAACGTTACCTTTTTTTAAAGTGGCGAAACAATTTTTTATTGAGTTGACGTCAACGTTATCTCTATCAACGGGGATTCCACCCGCCCATTTAAAAAATTTAGCCTTTAATTTTTTGTCGAACCATTCTTTTTTTGCTAAGAAATAAACTTTTCTTTTAAAAAGGCTTGCTATTGCAAACACGTCAACCTTGCCAAGATGGTTTGATACCAAAATAAAACTTCCGTCTTTTGGTAAGTTTTCTTTGCCCAAAATTTTAGGTCTATATAAAATTTTAAAAAAGAAAAATGCAATGGTTCTTGCTATTGCGTGAAACATTATCTACTCCTTACGTCGGAAAGAATAAAGTTAACGACTTGTTCAATCGTCATATTAGACGTATCGATGACGACAGCGTCGTCCGCTTGTTTTAGCGGGGCAAATTCCCTATGACTGTCGTTATAATCTCTCTGTTTGATTTCTTCGTGCAAAGCCTCTAAACTCTCGACAGGCGTTCCCCTTTCAATAAGTTCTTTAAATCTTCTCTCTGCTCTTACCAAACTGTCGGCAGTTACAAAATACTTATAGTTTGCGTTTGGCAAAACGAAAGAACCGATATCTCTACCGTCTAAAACGCAGTCTAAAGAATTTGCGATTTTTCTTTGCATTTCCACCATTTTAAGCCTTACGCATTTAAGCGCTGAAACGTCCGACGCAAGCATAGAAACTTCAGGTCGTCTAATTTCAGTAGAAACGTCTATTCCGTCCAAAATAGTAACTTGCGCGCCGTTTTTATATTCAATTCTTAGGTCTATGTCATTGATAAATGCTGAAACTGCGTTTTCGTCTTTAACCGAAACGCCGAGTTTAACGCATTTTAAACCGCACGCTCTATACATTGCGCCCGTGTCAAGATATAAAATATCAAGTTCTTTTGATAAAATTTTAGCAACAGTTGACTTACCGCTACCTGCAGGTCCGTCCAAAGCAATATTAATCATATTTTTCTCCTTAAGAATTGCCGGCAACGTACCCCGTACACGCGGCAATAGTTATATTATATCCACCCGTTAAAGCATCCACGTCGATAACTTCACCTGCAAAATATAAGCCCTTAACGAGTTTACTTTCCATTGTTTTAGGGTTAATTTCCTTAACCGAAACTCCGCCTGCCGTTACGATTGCTTCGTTTATATCTCTAAGCGAATACGGTCTCATTTCAAACCCTTTTATCGCTTCGACGAGTTTTTTACGGCTTTCGGCTTTGAATTCATTGTTCTTAATATCGCCCTTAACTCCCGACGCCGAAATAACGACGGGAATAAGCCCCTTTAAAAGTAAATCGTCTAACGAATTTTTAATTTGTTTATTTTTATACTTATCGAAATCGCGCAAAATTCTCGCGTCTAATTGTTCGTAAGACAGCGCGGGTTTTAAATCGAGTTTTAGCGTAATATCAGACAAATTACATCTATTTAGATAACTTGACGCAGATAAAACGATAGGCCCTGAAATTCCAAAATGAGTAAAAAGCATCTCGCCAAAGTCTGAAAAAATCTCTTTTTCTCCCCTAAAAACGCTGAGTTTTACGTTTTTTAATGAAATGCCCTGTAACGACTTATAAAAATCACCCTTTAAATTTATACCGCAAAGCGCAGGCTTAGGCTCTACTATTGTATGTCCAAAACTCCTTGCAAACGCATATCCGTCGCCCGTGCTACCCGTTGACTGATAACTTACGCCACCAGTACAAACGATTACTTTTTGACATTGAATTTTAGAAAACTCAGTAGTAACCGAGCAAATTTGCCCGTCTTTTTGGTCAATCGAAAGGACTTTTTCGCTAAGTTTTATCTCAACGCCAACTTCTTTTAAATAACTTTCTAAACATTTGGTTATATCGCTCGCCTTGTCGCTAAGCGGATAAACTCTATTTCCACGCTCAGTTTTAAGCGGTGTTTTCTTCTCTAAAAAACTCATAAAGGCGTCGGGTGAAAATCTGTAAATTGCGCCCATTAAAAACTTAGGATTTGAAACGACGTTTTCTAAAAATTCTTCTTCGGTGCAATCGTTGGTAACGTTACATCTCCCCTTGCCCGTAATATAAAGTTTTTTACCAAGTTTTTCATTTTTTTCAATTAAAACCGTATCGTTTCCACCAAGCGCGCTAAAATACGCCGAAATTAGCCCCGCAGGTCCACCGCCTATTACTACCGTTTTCATTAAAACTTAAAATCCTTTAATTTATCTAAAATTTTAGTCGCAGTTCTATTATATAATATCGGCGTTACGGTAACGTATCCGTTATGCGCTAACGCAACGTCGCAATTTTCGTCGTTAAATTCTTCTAATGGATCGCCTACGAGTTGATAAGTGTCTTCACCCGTTAAAACGTAATTATCACTGTATAAATGAACGCCGAGCGGAGCAAGGCGAACGCCTTTTTCCTGACCGTTTGGTAAATTTACGTTTAAGGTATAATCTTTAGAAGATATTGCTACGAGTTTATCAAAAATTCTTGATAAAACTTCGATATTTTGGCTAAAATTACAATTTTTATGAGCAAAATTTGAAAATGCAATGCCGGGAACGCCAAAAAAATTCCCTTCTAAACAAGCCGAAATAGTGCCCGAATAAACGGTATCGCTACCTAAATTATGCCCGTAATTTATGCCCGAACAAATAAGGTCGAATTTGTAATCGTTAAATTTATGAAGAGCGAATTTGACACAGTCCGCAGGCGTACCGCTCGTTAAAAAAGTCCTGTATTTATCAGTGATTTTCACTTCTTTAAAAATTGTGTCTTTAAAAATAGACAAGGAATGCGAAAACGCCGAACGATTACCGTCCGGTGCTACAACGATTACTCTATGTTTTTCCGATAGGAAATCGGCGAGGGCTTTTATGCCCTCGCTGTAAATTCCATCGTCGTTTACGACTAATATCGTCATACTGGATATACGCCGTCTTTTGAAGTTGCTAAATCTTTATCAACTGCCTTTTTGTTAGCAAGTCTCCACTTGAAATAGTTGATAGCAACTTCGTTGAAAAGCGCGTAAGACAACACGTCTTCTTCTTTTGTATAATATTCAGCGATTTCCGCCTTATATTTTTCATACTCCGGTTCAATTTTATCTGCAGGACGACAAGTGATAACTTCTTCGTCGCCAACAACCTTTTTAACGATTTCAGCGTCTGGCTCTGCAGGAAGTTTACCGTATTCGCCTTTAAGGAGAGCCTTAAATTCTTTGGTAACCATTTTATATCTTTCACCGCTAATAACGTTTAAAACGGCTTGCGTACCAACGATTTGGCTTGACGGAGTTACGAGTGGCGGATATCCGCAGTCTTTTCTAACGTTAGGAACTTCGGCTAAAACTTCGTCGAGTTTATCGAGTTTACCTTGTTGTTTTAACTGGTTCATAAGGTTTGAAAGCATACCGCCCGGAACTTGATAAATAAGAGTGTTTACGTCAACCTTTCTAACGTTCGGATTGAGTGAACCGCTCTTTTCAAGTTCGGTTGCAACGCCTTTAAAGTGGTTTGTAATAGGAACGAGTTTAGTAAGGTCGATACCCGTATCGTATTCAGTTCCCGCTAAAGTTGCAACGAAAGCCTCGGTTGCAGGGTTTGCAGTTCCGTTTCCAAGAGCCGAAAGCGCCGTGTCAACGATATCGCAACCAGCCTCGATTGCCTTAAGGTTTACCATATCTCCCGTACCCGTCGTATTGTGGGTATGAAGGTGAATTTTAGTCTCAGGCTTTAACACTTCTTTCATAGCCTTTACGAGTTCGTAAGCGGTGTACGGAAGAAGAAGGTTTGCCATATCTTTAATACAAATATTGTCAGCGCCTTTTTCTTCAAGTTCTTTAGCAAGTTTTACGAAATATTCGTTTGTGTGAACGGGGCTTGTAGTATAACAGATAGTAGCCTCGCAAATTCCACCGAATTTTTTAATCGCTCTCATTGCAGTTTCAAGATTTCTAACGTCGTTTAACGCGTCGAATACTCTTATAACCTTAACGCCGTTTTTAATTGAATATTCTACGAATTTTTCAACTACGTCGTCTGAATAATGCTTATAACCTAAAAGGTTTTGTCCTCTTAAAAGCATTTGAATAGGCGTCTTTTTAAGGTGAGATTTAAGCGTAGTAAGCCTGTCCCACGGGTCTTCGTTTAAAAAGCGAAGGCAAGAGTCGAAAGTTGCGCCACCCCACGCTTCGAGAGAATAATATCCGATATCGTCAAGAGCGTCGAGCGCAGGCTCCATTTGAGCCAAAGTCATTCTCGTAGCGGCTTGAGATTGATGCGCGTCACGAAGAATTGTATCAGTAATTAAAACTTTTTTTGCCATAATTATTTTTTCTCCTAAATATTACAAAAAGAGCGCGAGTAATACGCCCGCAGCGATAGCAGAGCCGATTACGCCTGCTACGTTTGGTCCCATTGCGTGCATCAAAAGATGGTTGTCAGGATCTTCTTCACGACCT
This sequence comes from Clostridia bacterium, assembly GCA_017396365.1. Lineage (GTDB taxonomy): Bacteria > Bacillota > Clostridia > Christensenellales > Borkfalkiaceae > UBA10281. The sequence goes on from JAFQMD010000030.1 coordinate 7,021, forward strand.
ACGTCTTGAGAAATACGCGCAGCCATAGGAACGGCTGAAACACCTGCCGAGCCGATAAGCGGATTTATCTTTCCACCAGTCAATTTACACATAAGTTTTGCAACTAAAAGTCCGCCGAGCGTACCCATACAGAACGCGCAAAGACCTAATACTATAATTCCGAGAGTTTGGAAATTTAAGAAAAGCGTGCCCGTTGCCTTTGAACCAACCATAACGCCAAGGAAAATAGTTACCGTGTTCATAAGACCGTTTTGAGCGGTATCGACGAGTCTTCCGCAAACGCCCGATTCTTTTAATAAGTTACCGAGCATGAGCATGCCGAGAAGTGGCATTGCGTCAGGAAGAAGAATACCTACTACGAAAGATACTAAGATTGGGAATACTACTTTTTCAAGTTTAGAAACTTTACGAAGTTGTTTCATCTTAATTTGTCTTTCTTTTTTAGTCGTCACGAGTCTCATAAGAGGCTTTTGAATAATAGGAATTAAAGCCATATACGAGTAAGCCGAAATTGCTATTGCAGGAAGAAGGTGCTCGGCTAACTTTTTAGTAACGTAAATTGCAGTAGGACCGTCAGCGCCACCTATAATTGCTATTGCGGCAGATTCTTGAGGGGTAAAGCCTAAGAAACAAATTGCAACGAAGAAAGTAATAAATACGCCGAGTTGAGCAGCCGCGCCGATAAGCATACTCTTTGGGTTTGCAATGAGTGGACCAAAGTCGGTCATTGCGCCTATTCCAAGGAATATAATCGGTGGAAAAATTACCCAGTCAACACCTTTATAAATATAGTAGAAAAGACCGAAATCTCTTATAACCTGTTCGGAAGAAATTGAAAGTTGACCTGCATTATAAAACGCTCCGCTCTCTAAAAGCACGTCAACAGTACTTAAATTAGTAGGAGCATCGCCTAACATATCAAAAATTTTAGACAAATCCTTTCCAAATAACGCTATAAGTTCAGTAGCGTTACCCCTTGCGATTTCAGTATTTGACGTAAGGTCGGTTACGATATAGCCTTTCGTTCCGAATAAAATCTTATATACGCCCGGTATATTAACGATAAACATACCGAAGGCTATGGGAAGAAGTAAAAGCGGTTCAAACTTTTTAACAACCGCAAGATAGACTAAAACGCATGCAATAACGACCATTACAAGACTTTGAAATCCCGTTGGCCAGAAATTTGCAAACAGTTCGTGCAATCCCGTACTTTCCCATAATCTTATGAGAGATGCGCCAACGTCAAGCCCACCCTCACAAATATTATGTAAAAAACTCATATTTAACTCCTTAGCCGATAACAGCCATTAAAGCGCCCGTGTCAACGTTCGAGCCTTTTGTTACTTTATATGAAACAGTGCCGTCGCATGGAGCGGTAATATCGTTATCCATCTTCATTGCTTCTAAAACGAGAATAACGTCGCCTTTCTTAACTTGAGCGCCTTCGTCAAATTTTAAAGCCTTAATCATACCCGGCATTGGAGCGTTTACCTTAGTTCCGCCTGTTACCGCAGGTTTTGCAGGAGCAGTTGGCGCAGTTTTTACGCTCGTTACTACGGGCGCTACGCTTTCGCTTGCTCCAACTTCTTCAACGCCTACTTGATATTGTTTTCCGTCAATAGTTACTATAAAATTACGCATATATGTTAAACTCCTTATAATTTTTTAATTTTTCTAACTGTAAATTCGTTTTTAGAACCGCTCTCCATATAAAATGCGGAAATTGCGGCTATAATTGCTACCCTTACGTGTTCGGGAATATCGTCGCCTTGGGGCTTTTCTTCGACTTTTGGCGTTTCGATTTTAGTTTCTTTGCTTGGTTTTTCAGTAACCGCAGATATTACTTTACCGAGTGCGCTTACAGCCAAAACTAAAACCAACATACCCAAAAATATGACGGCAATACCGAGAATGAACGTAAATCCACCCCACGTAGCGTTTTCGCCAAAATTTTCAAATATAGATGCTAAAACGTTTACCATCATTTTTTACCTCACGAGAGTTTGAAGCGCAGAAATTACAAACGGACGAACGAATTGAGGTTCGATAACGTTGTCAATATATCCGTCTTTTGCGGCGTTGATAGGATCGGCGTTTTCGTCAGCGTATCTATCTGCTAATTCTTGCAACTTATCTTCTCTAACTTCGCCAAAATGAGCGGACGCGCTTGCTCCGCTAAAGAGCGCAACTTGAGAGTTTGCAAAAGCGTAAGCATATTCAACGCCCATTGCCTTTGATACGAAAAGCGAATAGCCAAGACCGATTGCCTTTCCATATACTACCGAAACCTTAGGAACGTCAGTTAAATTATATACCAAAGTCATAACTTCTTTCATAATAGGCGTGTTGTTAGTTTCTAAGTCAGCCTTGATACCTAAAGTGTTTACAAAGGTTAAAAGCGGAAGACCGTTTGAGTTTGCAAAAATTACGAAATCGTTAATTTTTTCAATATTCTTATCGGTCAATTCAACTCCTTTATCTTCACCGCCGAAAATAAGCGTTGCAACTGAAATTCCACCAACTCTACCGATTGCAGTAACGACTTCTGGGCAATAGTCTTTTTTAAGTTCAATGCACTTTCCGTCGTCAAAGATTGCCTTTTTAAGACAAACGGGGCAAACCTTGTCGTTGAGATTGATTGCCGTTCTATTAAGATCGTCCTCAGTATCTACGACGTCACCGCCAAAAGCAGGTAAAACTTTAAATAAATCGCATACGGTATTTCTTACGTCTTCAATAGTGTCAACTGCAAACGTTGAAATGCCGTTATTTTTAGAAGATATAGCGCCACCAACCTCGCTTTGTGGAAGATTTTTGCCCGAAACTGCGGAAATAACCTTTGGACTTGCATAGCAAGCGCAAGAATCTTTGAGCATAAAATTAAAGTCAGCGTTTGCTGCAAGAAGAGCAAAACTTCCGTAAAGGTTGCCTGTAACTATAGAGATTTGAGTTACTTTATCCGTAAGTCTTGCAGATACTGCTAAAACTTCAGCCATACCTTCTAAAACGTTTACGCCTTCGCCAACTTGAACGCCTAACGAATTCAAAAGATAAACGACTGGATAACGGAATTTTTCAGCCTTTTCAAGACATTTGACGATTTTTTTACAATTTGCCTTACTTACGCCACCAGATAACACTTCGGCGTTTTGAGCAACGACGTAAACGGGAATATCGTCAATAGTTGCATAACCTGTGACTACGCCTTCACCTTCAGCGTCTTCACCGTAGAAATCATTGCGTGAAAAACTGTAAGTGTCGAGTTCAACGAAACTACCCTCGTCAACCAAAGCGGAAATTTGGTCTCTAACCTTTTTCCCACTTGCTAAAAGTTTTTCTCTACGTGTTTTGAGTAAATGTATTTTGTCCATAAACTCCTCCATTATAATTATCATAATAATTATAATACATGTAAAATTTTTTTTCAATAAAAAAGACACAATTCCTTGTGCCTTTTTTAAAAAATTTTTTATCGTATAATTTTTATGAAAGATTTTATAAAAACTTTATTTAATTCCCAACGTGTTTAAAAACCTTCTAAACGCAAGATTCCCCACTTCATCCTTTTTAAAGACCGCAGTATTTTCTAAGATGCTTACGCAAGTTTTATTGACGTAATCTATAACGTACTCTCTAACTTTTACAGGATCAGTTTCGTCCCCATGCTCTTTTATAAGAGTTTTTATCATATCTTTATGTACGAATAAATTATCGCTCTCGTCGGCGTTTTCCAAATCAAACGGGCGTTCTTTACAAATTACCTTTACAATTTCTTCAATTTGATTTTTTAACCTACCCGGCAAGATATATAACCCCATTGCCTCGATTAAACCTATGCCCTCTTTTTTGATATTGTGATACTCGGGGTGAGCGTGGAATACTCCACCTGGAAACTCTTCAGTCGTAACGTTGTTTCTAAGTATTATTTCCAAACAGAATTTTCCGTCTGGCAAATATCTTACGATAGGCGTACAAGTATTGTGTCTTTCTTTTTTAGAATTAACGATACCAACCGACTCGTCGCTATACGCTTTCCAAGCCTCAATGATATTTCCACCGAGTTCACAAAGGGTATTTCTATTATAACTCGTAAGTCTGATAGCCGAATTATACCAGTTTAATATTGCAATTTCAACGTCTGGGAAATCGGCGTTTGAAAGCATTGCAAGGGGCTTAGACTTATGCATAGGCATTTCGTGCTTACCGCCTTGATAATGCTCGTGATTTAAAATTGAACCGCCGACAATCGGTAAATCAGAGTTACTGCCGATAAAATAGTTAGGGAACATTTCAACGAAATCTAATAAATTAAAAATCGTTCTTTTCGACATTTCCATAGGTACGTGCTTACTGTTGAAAATAATACAATGCTCGTTAAAGTAAGCGTACGGAGAATATTGAAGTTGCCACTTCTCGCCACCGAGCATTAAAGATATCGTTCTTAAATTTGCTCTCGGCGGATGGGTATACGAGCCGAAATAACCTTCGTTTTCAGGACAAAGAGGACATTTTGGATACTTACCTGAAGACGGTTTTTCCTTTGCGAGTTTCATAATATCCTTATTGTCTTTTTCAGGCTTTGAAAGGTTTATAGTAATTTGTAAAACGTTATCTTTATCCGCATATTCCCAACCGATATTTTTTGAAATAGCCGTCTTTTGAATATAATTATTCATAACGCTTATCTTGTAAAGATAATCACAAGCAGACTGCGAGCCCATATTCTCTTTTAAGAAAGTAAAAGTCTGATTGATTTCCGCAGGTTTTTGAGTTAAAATACCCATTAAAAACGACGCGAAAAGTTCGGCTTGCAAATCGTCTTCAGCGATATTTGTCTCTTTGGCGTAATCTTTAATTTCGTTAAAAAGAACGTCTGGAACAGTCATTTCAGCGATATATTTTAAATTTGGCACTTCCTCCGCTGGAGAATTTAAACGAAGAATAGTCAAAATAGTATTTCTGACGTAAATTTCGTCGTTATCGTTCAAAAAGAGAAAGGCTTTTGCGTACGTTATTAATTTTTCAACAAGAATTTTTCCGTTTACCATAACACTCCATTGTTTTAAAAAGTTAATTTAACTAGTTAAATTTTATCATATAGCGCTTAATTACACAATTAAATTTTTCTATTTTCTTGCACATTTTTTTATTTTGGCTATGTCACAACGTATGACTGATTAAATTTAAAGGGTTAGATACGAGCAAGACGGGGTTTTTGCGAGATTTTTGCAAGGGAATTACCTTGTTGGTAATCGGAATTGCAAAAAGCCGTAAAAAGACTAGTATTGCGAAGTAGATAAACCTTTAAATATCAGTCACGAGTTGTGATAGAGCCTTTATTTTAAAGGGTTTTCGTGAGAGTTTGGAAGGCTCGATCCGTGCCCTTCGCCTTCTTTTGTGAGCCGTTTATCTTTAAATGCAATACCACGCCGAATAGCGTCGCTACCATACTTGTTTTTTAAATTGCCAACGGTTTGTAGCAGTTTTAATTTTTTTTTCGTATTCTTCACTTTCGGTAGATAAACTAAGTTGTTCTTTATCGACGAAATCAAACACCGATACCCCAAGACTTCTAATAGAACTTTCCCATCTAAAATTAAGCCTAAAAAGTTGCATTGCCTTATGGAAAAAATCGTCTGAAAGAACAGACGGACGGTCTAATTTTGCCTGCCGAGTAAACCAGTTTAAACTGCCGTCGCGAATACTTATACTTATGCCCGACGCCTTACCAAGTCCGTATGAACGTACTCTTTCGGAAACGCTGTCGCAAAGTGACGAAAACATAATTTTAACGTCTTCTTCGTCGGTTAAGTCTCTATAACAAGTTATGCTGTTCCCAACTGATTTTATCTCTTCGCTTTCGGTTTCTTTTAAAACGGGCGTTTCGTCGTTACCATTTGCGTAACCCCACAAAACTTCACCCCATTTGCCGAGATATTTAGTTATATATTCTAAATCTGCTTGGGCTAAATCGCCTATGGTGTTTATTCCTACTCTTTTTAGTTTTGAAAGCGTTGCCCTGCCTACGAAAAGCAAGTCGCTAACGGGCATTTTCCAAACCAACGTCTTATAGTTTAATCGGGTAATTACCGTAGTTGCGTCCGGCTTTTTTATGTCGCTACCGAGTTTTGCAAACACTTTATTAAAACTTACGCCGACTGACACCGTTAAATCAAATTCTTCCCGAACTCTTTTTCGTATTTCGTCAGCAATCGTTTTGCCCGAGCCGAAAAGTTTTAAACTGCTCGTTACGTCAATCCAAGATTCGTCAATACCGAAAGACTCAACCCTATCGCTATATTCCGAGTATATTTTTTTAACCTTTTTACTCCACTCGATATATCTGTCGTGATGAGCCTCAACGAAAACGATATTTGGGCAAAGGCTTTCCGCCTCTTTTATCGTCATGCCCGTTTTTACGCCCATATTTTTGGCTTTTTGGTTTTTTGCAAGAACGATACCGTGCCTATCTTCAACGCTTCCGCAAACTGCCATATAACCGTCCTTTAGTTCTGGACGGTATTTACATTCTACGCTTGCAAAAAAATTATTTAAATCTACGTGAAGTATAGTTCTTTCCATTTTTTCTTTTAAAAACCTTTTTTACGTTCTTTTCAATATTTTCGCCGTTTTTGTATATGTATATACAAATTATAACCGTTAACGCAAAAAAAATCAACAATATTGCAACACCCCACCAAGTATAAAACTGCAAAAATTTTCCACTTAAAAATAAAACTAAAAAACCTACGTTTAAAAGTCGAGTTAAAGAAATTATAATTAAAAAATATTCGTAGGAAACGGTAGTTAGTCCCGCCATGAAACAGAGCAAATCATCTGGAAAAAACGGAAAAATCAACATAAAAGTCAAAAAAACTTTATCTTTACCTTTTATTAAGTTTAACCCTTTTTTAAGGCTATTTTTGCCAATTAACCAGCCAACCGCTTTAACACCGAATTTTCTACCTATTATAAATGCAATAATTGATGCGGAAACTATTGAAATATAACTTAATAAAGCGCCCCAAAACGTTCCAAATAAAGCAATCCCTGCGCCTAATAAAATAGCGCTCGGAATAGGTAAAATAATCACTTGCAAAAACTGTAAAACCATAAAAACCGGTATTACTAAATGCCCGTAAGATAAAATATACCGCCTAAGCGAGTCAACGCTATCAATTTTATTTTCTAACCCACTCACTTTTATAAAATAAAGCCCAAAAGTTAATAAAGATGCTAAAATTAGAAATGAAAGCGTTGCTTTTAAAATAAACGAATCGTCGTTTTGTGAAAATAAATACGATATTATCGTAGTTAATGAAACGACGATAACGACTGCTATTTTTATTAAAAATTTATTGTTTTTTATAAATTCTATACCGCTTTTCTCAACGTATAAAACGCCAAAACTAACAGCGCAAAGTCCAAACAAAAATAAGGATATTATTATAAGAATGCTCTTCAAATTTACTCGCTTTAAAATCTCTTTCATAATAATATATTACGTTTTACTTTCTCACTTTAAAACTACTACTTTAATGCAAATCATTTTATACACTCTAATATTATAAAAATAACTTTATGTCCGTGACGGAATAGCGATTTTTAAACAAAAATCGCGTCACACGTCGGCGGTAACGCCGTCGTTTCGAATTGTCGTCCCCCTGAAAAAAAAGAAATAGGTAAGCAAATGTTTTTATTCTTTGCAAGGGTTTGTCGCGATTCGTAAGGAACGGACAACTAACAGTAATTATACAAATGACTTTATGTCCGTGACGGAATAGCGATTTTTGACTAAAAAATCGCGTCACACGTCGGCGATAACGCCGTCGTTTCGAATTGTCGTCCCCCTACCAAAAAGAAAAAGGTAAGCAAATAATTGCTTACCTTTTGGCAGGGGAGACGCGATTCGAACACGCAACCTACGGTTTTGGAGACCGCTACTCTACCGTTGAGCCACTCCCCTATATTTTCAACGGTAGTAATTGTACACCAAATTTAAATTTAAGTCAATAAAATTTAAGCGATTTTAAAAATTTATTTATTCTTTTGCAATTTTGCAAAGAAATTATCGTTTTCAATTACTCTTATATCGTTTGGACTGTCTTTTTTGCAAAGTTTATGGTAATAAAACGACTGACTTAAATTGCCTTTTTTATAATTTAAATACGTAAGTTGTAAAAGCGGATAAATATAATAAAATTGATTGTAACAAAAGCCTATATTATCGTTTTTTTGCAAGCAAAGACATACTTTATAGTATTTTTCAGCATTTATTAAGTCGTTGTTATCCATAAAATAATCGCCTATTAAACACAAAATTTGATTATCAACGCCAACGACTTTTAGCGCCGTAAACAAAAATTTTTCGTAGCCCTTCATCTTCAAACTTTTATAACAAATACTTAGCGTAATAAGCGCGTCTTTTTGGTCGGGAAGGTATTTATATTTCATATTTAAGTAGTTTTTAAGCAATTTTATTGCGGTTTTATAATATCCTAAATAAAAATATTCCTTTGCAAAGTAATAAACGTCCCTTTGAGAAAAATTACTAATCGGTAAGTGTTTTTTATATAAATTCAAATTTCTTTTAGGGTTGCTCGCGCTCTTTTTTCGGTGTTCAATTTCAATATTTTCGTAACGTACGACTCCAAACGGGGACACCGTTTCGTGAACAAATCCTTGAAATTTGGCAAGCGAGCAATTTTTTATAAGTCTTTCTCTATAAAACGTAAGACTCGGCTTTTGATTATTATCAAAACCACACGAATATTTAAACATATAAACGTCTACTAATATGTCACTTTGGCTTTTTAATTTTAAGATTTTGCAAACGTTTTCATCTGTTATAACGTCGTCGGCATCAATCCAAAACAGATAGTCGCATTTAGCCTTTGAAAACGCAAAGTTTCTTGCTTTTGAAAAATCGTCAACCCATTTAAAATAATAAATTTTATCAGTAAATTCTTTTGCAATTTCCACAGTTTTATCAACGCTACCCGTGTCAACTAAAATAATTTCGTCGGCAAAATTTTTGACACAATTTAAAAGTCTTTTTATTACTTTTTCTTCGTTTAAAGTTATAATACAAACTGATATCGTCATATTATAATTTATTTTGACAATTAAAATTTTGTTAAACATATAAACTTCTTTTTCATATTATATAATGAAGTTAGCAATGACTTTAATATATCTTAGGAGTTAAATTTTGAACGATTTTTTCAATTTAAATAATTGTCGCAATTTTTGTAATAAAGGGTGCGGAAGAAGATGTCCACGCTGTGGCGGTTATTACAACTTTCAACAAAATGACGTTAGAGTTCCATTAGTCGTTACAGGACCTGTTGGACCTAGAGGCCCTCAAGGTATTCAAGGACCTACTGGACCTGCTGGCACAAACGGACAAACGATTGTTGGTCCTACTGGACCAACTGGAGCAACCGGTCCTCAAGGTTTACAAGGCATTCAAGGCGTAACGGGCGCAACCGGCCCACAAGGTTTACAAGGTATTCAAGGCGCAACGGGAGCAACAGGTCCGCAAGGTATTCAAGGTATTCAAGGCGCAACTGGAGCAACCGGTCCGCAAGGTTTACAAGGCATTCAAGGCGCAACTGGAGCAACCGGTCCGCAAGGTTTACAAGGCATTCAAGGCGCAACGGGAGCAACCGGTCCACAAGGTATTCAAGGTATTCAAGGCGTAACGGGTGCAACCGGTCCACAAGGTTTACAAGGCATTCAAGGCGTAACGGGTTCAACCGGTCCTACTGGTGAAACAGGAGCGGTAGGGCCGACGGGCGCTACTGGACCGACGGGCGCAACGCCTACGCTTGCAACTGCTCTTGCATCTTCAAGCGGAACTTTAGCGCCGAACGATCTTGCGCCACTAACACAAACTTTAAACACTTCGGACGGCGATATTACCATTGATTCAACTACAAATCAAATAACGCTTACTGACGGAACTTATCTCGTTAATTACTCGGGTGTTGCAACGGGCGCTATAGATACCGTAGAACTTTCGTTATATCAAGACGGAGCGCAGATATTTTCTAGCGAATCGTCGTCAACCTTAGCGCAAGCGACCGACACGGCAACGCTATACGGTTCGACGGCTTTAAGCGTAACGGGTTCAACGGTTATAGATTTGAGAAACAGCGGAACTTCATCATACAATTTAAACAATCTTGCTTTAACTGTTACAAAACTTTCGTAAAATATACGCGCCGTGGCAAAATGCCACGGCGCTATCAATTTAATTAAATTTATTTTTAAGATATTCGTCAATAGATTTAGCCGCTTTTTTACCTGCTTCCATTGCTAATATTACGGTTGCAGACCCTGTAACTGCATCTCCGCCTGCAAAAACTCCGTCTCTCGTCGTTTTCATATTGTCGTCGGCTTTAATTCCTCTTTTTGCATTAGTTTCCAAACCTTTCGTCGAACTTGAAATAAGGGGATTTGGGGTCGTTCCGATAGCAACAATGACGGTGTCCGCTTGAATTACGTACTCAGAATCGGCAATTTCTACGGCTTTTCTTCTTCCGCTTTGGTCCATCTCACCAAGAGCCATTTTTATAACTTTAACACCTATCACGTTTGCATTTTCGTCACCGAGAATTTCAATCGGCTTTGCAAGTAAATCAAAGATAACACCCTCTTCCTTTGCGTGCATAACTTCTTCTTTTCTTGCAGGAAGTTCGCTCTCGCCTCGCCTATAAACTACGTGGACTTCAGCGCCAAATCTAAGCGCAGTTCTGGCAGAGTCCATAGCAACGTTTCCACCACCTACGACGACTACTTTATTACCTTCCTTAATAGGAGTGTAGCAATCTTTACAAAAAGCGCCCATAAGGTTACTTCTCGTAAGATATTCGTTGGCTGAAAATACGCCGTTTAACCCCTCGCCTTTTATATTCATAAACGTAGGAAGTCCTGCGCCCGAACCTATAAATATTGCTGAAAAGCCCTCTTCGTCAATAAGTTCGTCAACGGTAATAGATTTGCCGACTATTACGTTTTTTATAAATTTAACGCCTTTAAGTTGCAAGTTTTCTATTTCTTTTTTTACGATTTTTTTCTTGGGAAGTCTAAATTCGGGAATACCGTAAACCAAAACTCCTCCAAATTCGTGTAAAGCCTCAAAAACCGTTACTTCATAGCCTAAATTTATCAAATCTCCAGCGCAAGCAAGCCCAGCAGGTCCAGAGCCTATTACTGCTACTTTAATTCCGTTCGTTTGTGTTTTTTGCGGTTTTTCATCGTGATTTAACGCATAATCTGCGCAAAACCTTTCAAGTTTTCCTATATTTATTGCGTCGCCCTTTATTCCACGAACACACTTGCTTTCACATTGAGTCTCTTGCGGACAAACTCTACCGCAAATTGCAGGGAGCGAAGAACTCTTTTTTATAATTTGACACGCTTTTAGTGGATTTCCGTTTTTTATCTCTTTTATAAACGCAGGAATATCTATTTGTACGGGGCAACCCTTTACGCATTGAGGATTTTTACAGTCTAAACATCTATTTGCCTCTAAAACGGCTTCTTGCTCGCTATAACCTAAACAAACCTCTTCAAAATTAGTCGCTCTTACCTTTGGTTCTTGTTCTTTTACGGGAATTTTTTTAGTTAAGTCAATCATTTTCCCCTCCACAAAAACCACAACCGCCGTGATGGGTTTCGCCTTCTTTTTCCTTTAGATACGCTCTACCTTCAAACGTTTTATATAGGGCTTGACGTTTCATTGCCTCGTCAAAATCAACTTTATGCCCATCAAATTCAGGACCGTCAACACATGCAAATTTCACTTCACCGCCAACCGTTACTCTACAAGCGCCACACATTCCCGTTCCGTCGACCATAATCGGATTCATACTGACAATAGTAGGAATTTGTAGTTTCTTTGTGAGAATACTGACGAATTTCATCATTATAACAGGACCGATAGCAACGCAAACGTCGTACTTTTCGCCCGACATTACGAGATTTTCCAGTTTATCGGTAACTCTTCCGTTAAAGCCGTAACTTCCGTCGTCGGTGCAAACGTAAAGATTTTTTGCAAACTTTTCCATATCGTCAAGTAAAATTAGTAAATCTTTATTTCTAGCGCCGATAATAACGTCGGCTTTATTTCCGTTTTCATAAAGCCATTTTACTTGTGGATAGACGGGCGCTGTACCTACGCCACCCGCAACAAAAAGTATTTTTTTGCTTTTAAAGTCGTTAAAACTCGATATAAGTTCAGACGGGTTTCCTAAAGGCCCGACAAAATCGTTTATAAAATCGCCTTTATTAAGCAAAGAAAGTTTTTGAGTTGACGCGCCGACAACTTGAACGACTATGCTAACGCTACCCGCTTTTCTGTCGTAATCGCAAATTGTAAGAGGAATTCTCTCGCCGTTTTCATCTACTCTTAAAATAACGAACTGACCAGGCAGACATTTTTTAGCAACCCAAGGCGCTAAAATCTTCATTTGAATTATTATATCGCTTAATTTTTTTACTTCTAAAATTTCGTACATACATTTTACCACTTATCGTATTATTTTTATTGTACTATATTTAACTGTAATTTGTCAATTATGAATTGACTTTATTTGCCTTTAATGTTAAAATTTATCTTATGATTGCTATAATTGCTGAAAAGCCGAGCCTTGCAAGAAATATCGTTGCAGGAATAGGCGAAATGAAAAAGAAAAACGGTTACTTTGAAAACGACGAATATATCGTCACGTGGGCATTTGGGCATTTATTTTCTCTTTGCGACGTTGAAGATTATTCTAAAGTCCCCGTTGAAAATAAAAAATGGTCGCTTTCTAATCTTCCGTGTTTCCCCGGTGAATTTAAGTTTAAACTTAAACTCGGCGACAACGGAAAGCCCGACGACGGTATAGTACGCCAGTTTAATATTATTAAAACCATTTTAAACCGCAAAGACGTTGACAAAATAGTAAACGCGGGCGACTCGGATAGAGAGGGTGAAATAATAATTAGACTTTGCGTTGAAAACGCTTTGACTGAAAAAAAACCGTTTTATAGGCTTTGGCTACCCGACCAAACGCCGAAAACCGTTAAAAAAGCGCTTGGCGAAATGAAGGAAGAAAGCCACTATCAAAACCTTGCCAACGAGGGTTTTTCAAGGACTTATATCGACTGGCTTTACGGGGTGAATTTGACGAGATACGCAAGTATAAAAACGGGTACTTTACTTAGAGTTGGTAGGGTTATCGTTCCCATCGTCAAGGCTATCTACGACAGAGATATTGAAATTGAAAATTTTAAGCCCGAAACTTACTTTGCTCTCGTATCAAAAGCGGTAACGGGTGGCGAAGAGATAGAACTTACTTCAAAATATAAATTTGGCGAAAATGAAAGGCAAAAAGCCGAAATTTGTTGCCAAAGAATGAACCTTTTAGACGCAGTCGTAACCGATAAAAAGGCTAAAAAAGAAGTTTTAAACGCAGGTAAACTCTACTCGCTTACAAAACTTCAAAACTATTTAGGTAAAAAATATAAAATGCCGATGGAAAAGAGCCTTTCTATTGCTCAAAAACTGTATGAAAACGGCTATATAAGTTATCCTAGAACTAACTCCGAATATCTTGCAACAAATGAAAAAAGCAAGATAAAAGAAATAATTTCTAACGTTAAAAATTTAGGTTATCCCATTGTTTTTAAAGACAAAAAGACAATTTTTGACGACAGTAAAATCGAATCCCACTCGGCTTTAACGCCAACTTATAAAATTCCGCAAAAAGACGCTTTAAACGACGATGAAAAGTTAGTATATTCTACCATTTTAAGACGTTTCGTGGCGGTTTTTTGCGAAGAAGATTGTTTAATTGAAAAGAGCGAACTTACCGTTTCGTTAGGCGGTAAAGAAGACTACGTTTTAAAAGGCTCTATGATTATAACTGAGGGTTGGACAAAATACGACGGCGCGGATAAAAAAGACAAACTTTTGCCAAATTTAAACGTCGGCGACAAGATAACCGTAGATTTCCACCCCGAAGAAAAACAAACTCAACCGCCGAAACACTACACTATTGAAACGCTTAACAATTACCTTAAAAACCCGTTTAAAGAAGATAAAGCAAACGCCGACGAAAACGACGAAGAAGACTATAAAGCAATTTTTAAAGGCTTAGAACTCGGTACTGAGGCTACAAGAACGGGAATTATAGACAACGCTAAAAAAAGCGGTTATATTTCTCTTAAAAAGGACGTTTATAGAATAGAAAACGGCGGAAGATACTTAATTGAACAACTTATTGATATGAATATATCAATGGATAAATATAAAACGAGTCAATTAGGTCAAGCGCTTAAAAAAGTGTATCGCGGAGAAATTTCTATTTTTGACAGCGTAAAAATGGCGCAAGACGAAATTGCCGAAGTTTTTAAAAGCGATCCTAATCAAGGAACGGGCTTTTACGGAGATAAAGTTGGCGAATGTCCGCTTTGCGGTAGCGACGTCGTAAGGGGCGTTTACAGTTACGGTTGCTCGGCGTATTCTAAAGGCTGTAAATTTAAGGTAAACTTTAAAATTTTAAGCGCGTTGCTCCCCAAAAAACAAGTTGAAAAACTGCTCGCAACAGGCTTTACCGAAAAGATGAAATTTATTTCAAAAAGCGGTAAGGAATTTGAAAGCAAATTAAAACTCGAAGTCGGCGGTAGGGTTACGTTTGACTTTGAAAAAAGTAGGTAAATATGTTTGATTTTTTACAAAGCGACAATAAACCCAAGTTTGAAATTACGGGTATAACTATCGCTAATTGCGAATATACGTCTCTTTTGCGCGACGATTTAAGGCTACTTTTATCTCAAAACGACGACGTTGATTGCGCATGTAAACAAATTTTAAATTATTACGTTGTTAATATTAGAAATTACCTTTCTACTTATGAATATTCCTACTACCTACCGATAACCTATATTTCATTAGCGTATTATTTAGCAAAACACGGCTACTATCACGAAGAGACGTTTAAAAAGGCTATTGAATACATTGATAACGAGTCAACTATTTTCCCTTGGGAAGACGCAGTTTATTACCAAAAAATAGGCGTAAACGCATTAAACGAAGTTTTATTAAGTGAATTTGGAGAAAGAGCAAGAGAAATTGCGTCTTTACTTTCCGACGCTCCAAATAACGACGACTACCCTTTGCAAAGCGCAAACGTACCTAATATAATAAATCAAATACTGTTTTTAGACGGCTCAGCGCAATTTAAACTAAATAAAAGGCGTAAGGAACTACAAAAAGTCAAAGAATTACTCACCTTGCCACTCGCTCCTATAAAAAAGCCCGTTGCGTCTTCTGTTTTATATAAAATTAGCGGTTATAAATTTTCAACGAGTTTCGCCGAAGGGGACGTCTTAGCCTATGAAATAAAACAGGGGAAAAACGCTGGAAAATACGCAATTTTTATCGTTGATTATATAAGAGAGATTAGAAGACTTTTGTGCGACTTTTCAAGATTTGTTGAAAAATGGGAATACCTTGCTCTTGTCGACGGGCTTTATGATGAAATACCCACTAAAATACCGAATAAATTTTTATCAACCGGAGTTTTAACCGATTTTGACGGCAACGAGTTTTATTTTAATCATTTTTACGTCTGTGAAAACAATCAAGATTTTTATTTTAAAAAGGTTTCTTCAGTTACTCCGCCAAGGTTAAAAAGGTCAGACTTTATCTGCAATTTTTTTAAACCGCAAGAAGAAGTTTTGGCAAAAGAAATCAACGTAAATAATATCGACGAAATTTTAAACGATTTATTTAAATAGATAAAAACTGCTTGCTCTTTAGCAAGCAGTTTTTATTATAAATTCTCTTTGAAATCTTCTATTTCTTTTTTTCTATCTTTAATAGATTCTGCATCTAAAAGTAGCAAATCGTCAAATTCGTGCGTTTGAGTTGTAAAAGACATTTCTCCACTCGGCGTAATTACGAGCGTTACAGTGCCTTGTAAGTCCGTTCGATAAATAGTTGAACCTATCGCTATTAAATTGTCAAGCGCTTGTTTTGTCGGGTGCTTATACTTTCCGTGGCATACACCGCAAGATATAACGGATATCTCGGGTTGAATTAAATTTAAAAATCCCATCGAGCTCGACGTCGCGCTACCGTGGTGGGCTACTTTTAAAACGTCGCAATCAAGCGACGCTATTTCGCTTGTGTTTTTAGCGTAATAATCGGTGAAAAGTTTTTCAGCATCCTTTTCCATATCGCCTGTTAGCATAACTTTTTTACCTGCAAACTCTAAAATCATTACTGACGAAAAGTCGTTTGAATTGCTAAAATCTTTAAATCCGTCTAACGTTTTAACGTACGGCATAACGAAATCTATTGAGTATTCGCAAGTTTTATCCCCTGCCGTTACCGTAAACGAAAAGTCCGTATCGTCTGTAAAGAATACGTTTTTAGTTCCTTCGTTTGAAACGCCTTTAAGATAATCGCCGTATGTTGGAGTGGCTTTTGGGTGATAACCCTCGTTAATAAAGCCTGCGCCGAAAGTATAATCGCCTGAATATTTTACGTACGGACGATACGAGTAATTGACTTGATAATTTTCATAAACGTAATCCATTGAGCCTATATGGTCGTCATCAGTATGCGTTGCAACGACGTAATCTAAAACGAGTTTTTTGCCATTTACCGTCAAATACTTATCTAAAACGTCCTCGGCGCTATTTTCACCCGCGTCGATTAACATATTTTTTCCATCAGGAAAATTGATAAGTATGGCGTCGCCTTGACCTACGTCCATAAAGGTGATTTTTAAATTGCCGATTTCATCAACTTCAACGCTCTCTTTTGAGCCCGAAGAGTCGGTTTCCACTTGAAAAACTTTATCCCAGTCAATTATCCCAAATCTAAATTTATAGTCGAGCAAAGAAACGACTAAAACTACGATTAAGATTATTGCGATAAATATGTAATAGTATTTTTTACTCTTGTTTTTCCTTTTAGCCATTATGCCTCACAAAATTTTAATTACTGCAACTTTTAAATATAAACACTCGTCGTAGCCTATTAGCGAAGCGTGGTCCTTTCCCTGCATTCTTAGTTCTAACAGTTTTGCTTTTAAACCACACTCTGCAATGCTCTCTTTGATCATTTTCATAAATAGTTCTACCGTCATGTGTTGCGAACAACTACAAGTTATTAAATATCCGCCCTTTTCGACGAGTTTCATTGCTTTTTTATTTATATCTTTATAGCCCCTATACCCTTCTTTAACCGTATCCACGGTCTTAGTAAATGCAGGCGGATCTAAAACTATAACGTCGAACTTTTTACCGTTTTCCTTGCAGTCGCTAAGGTATTTGAAAACGTCCGCCGTTTGACAATCTATATCAAGATTATTAAGGCTTGCGTTTTGTTTAACTAAATCAATAGCCCTTTGACTTATGTCAACTGCGGTAACTTGCTTTGCTCCGTGTTTTTTAGCATTGAGCGCAAAACCGCCCTCGTTACAAAAACAGTCTAAAACGGTCTTGTCTTTTACGTACCATTTTAAATTGTCTCTATTTTCCTTTTGATCGAGAAAATAGCCAGTTTTTTGCCCGTTTTCAAGGTCAACGAGCATTTTTAAGCCGTTTTCGACAATTTCAACTACGGTTTTATTCTCACCGTATAAAAGACCTTTCTTCTCTTCTAAGCCTTCTTTTTTTCTTATAGAAACGTCGCTACGCTCGTAGATAGTTTTAGGATTAAAAACTTCGACCAAAATATCAACGATCATTTGCTTTCTAACTTCCATACCAAGACTTAAAAACTGAACGGATAAAGCGTCGCCGTATTTATCGACGATAAGCCCCGACAAAAAGTCTGACTCCGAAAAAACAGCCCTATAATTATCTAAATATCCCAAAGAAAGCCTATAATTATTTGCTTCAACTATTCTCTTTTTAAAAAAATCTCTGTCGATTTGTTCAGATTTTAAGGTAAGCACCCTAATACTCAATTTTGACAAATGATTTATAAAACCGTAGCAAACGAATCTACCGTCAAACGACCTAACTTCAGCAACGCTACCTTGTTTGTCTTTTCCTTCAATTTTATACACTTCGTTTGCGTATATCCAAGGATAGCCGTTTAACACTTTCTTCTCTTCGGTCTTTTTTAAAATTACCGTGTACATGTTATAATACGCCTTTTTCAATTAAAAGTTCTTCTAAAATATCCGTCGCGTTTTTTACAATTTCACTACAAGGTCTCTTTGCCTTGTACTCGTCAGTTCTTATAGCAGGATTTTCTGAAGAAAGTTTTTCCGTGCCTGCAATAAGGTCTCTACAAACTATAGATCCGCCGTTTCTAACCTTAAATTCTTCGGCAAGACGGCGAATTAACGCGTAGTGTTCCATTTTATTTTGACCGTTTGTTTGGCTATAACCAAGCAGATAGCCGACGACGATACTCATTCCGCTAAACGCTCCGCAAACTTCTCTAAGCCTACCAAAACCACCGCCAAAAGAAGACGCTATTTTTAAAATAACGTCTTTTTCTAATGCAATGATATTGGAAAACGCTAAAACGACAGCCTGCGAACAACTATACCCGTCGTCAAAATATTTTTTCGCTAATTCTCCCCTATTCATTTTTTCTCCAAAATTACTTTTCTTCTGCGTTGCCTGACGCAATCGCGCGAATTTTACTTTCAATTTCGGCTTTAACTTCGGGATTTGAGTCCACGTAATCTTTCGCCTTATCTCTTCCTTGAGCAATCTTTTCGCCGTTATAAGAAAACCATGAACCGCTCTTTTCTAAAACGCCGTATTCAACGCCTAAGTCAACGAGACAACCCGATTGTGAAATGCCTTCGCCGTAAATAATATCAAATTCAGCGGTTTTAAACGGTGGAGCAAGTTTATTCTTAACGATTTTAGCCTTAGTTCTGTTACCAAACATACCGCTACTGTCTTTTAAAGTGTCGGCTTTTCTTACGTCGATACGAATACTTGAATAGAATTTAAGAGCCTTACCACCCGGAGTTACTTCTGGGTTACCAAACATAACGCCAACCTTTTCACGAAGTTGGTTAATAAAGATTACGCAGGTTTTAGCCTTGTTGGTAATAGCGGTAAGTTTTCTAAGCGCTTGGGACATAAGTCTTGCTTGAGAACCCATATGACTATCGCCCATATCGCCTTCAATTTCAGATCTTGGAGTAAGAGCCGCAACCGAGTCGATAACGATAAGGTCAACCGCGCCACTTCTTACTAAACTGTCGGTAATATCGAGCGCTTGCTCGCCAGTATCGGGTTGAGAAACGTAAAGATTTTCAAGGTCAACGCCGAGTTTTGCAGCGTAAACAGGGTCTAAAGCGTGTTCAGCGTCGATAAACGCAGCGATACCGCCTGACTTTTGAGTTTCGGCAATAACGTGAAGCGCAACCGTAGTTTTACCCGAAGATTCAGGTCCGTATATTTCGACAATTCTTCCTCTTGGAACACCGCCAACGCCTAACGCAAGGTCTAAAGTAAGACAACCCGTAGGTATTACTTCAATGCTTTTGTCTGCGGCGCTTTGACCGAGTTTCATAATTGCGCCCTTGCCATACTGCTTTTCAATTTCCTTTAAAACGATATCTAACGCTTTTTGTTTTTCTTCTAACATAATATCACCCTTTATATGTTTTTATTGTATTTATTGCTAAAAGTAACGCGTATTTTGCGCCCTTTTCAACTATTTCTTGTCTATTTCCGTCAAAGTTAAACTTATAAACGACGGTTTTTTGCTTAAAACTTATACCTATAAAACAAAGCCCAACGGGAAAACCTGACTCGTCGGAATTTGGACCTGCTATACCTGTGGTAGATATACCTAAATCTGCATTACCGTCTTTTACAAGCCCTTGCGCCATCTCTAACGCAACTTGATACGATACGGGTTTAAAGTCGTTAAGCGTTTGAATTTTAACGCCGAGTCTATCCGATTTAGCCCTTTCGTTATAAGCGATTATCCCTTCGTAAAAAACCGAACTTGCGCCTGATACCGAAGTAATTTTTTTACTTATCGCGCCACCCGTAAACGACTCCGCAGTAGAAACTGTAAGCCCTTTTTCCTTTAAAAGTTTTACGAGTAAATTTTCGGCAAGTTCAATTTCTTCGGGATAAAAATTTTCAATAAATTGTATTTCCATCTCTTTACGATTAAATTTTAAACTATTAAATATGACAAATGCTTGTCAGTCTTTTTATTTTTCAGAAAAAACTTCTTTGTTTTTTACAAGATAAGACACGCCTGAAAAAACCGTCAAAATAACTGAAATTCCAAAACATGCTAAACCTACGCAATCAACGATAAATCCGAATTTTGGCGCAATCGTTAAAAAGTCGCCTGAAAAAAGCATTATAATAATGGTTACGTCGGTAAAGAAAGTTTTAATTTTTCCCGATTTATCTGCAGCGAGAACTTTTCCGTTTTTAGCGGCGAGCATTCTAAGTGAAGATACCGCCATTTCTCTTGCGATAATTATTGCGATACCGACACCGCCTAAATAAAAACCCCATTCACCTACAGCGAAAAATAAGTTAGTTATTTTTGGATCGGCAACCATAACGACGAGCGCGGACAAAACCAAAACTTTATCTGCAATCGGGTCTAAAAACTTGCCTAAGTCGGTAACTAAATTATATTTTCTTGCAATATATCCGTCTAAAAAATCGGTAAAAGCCGCTACGGCAAAAATGCCGAGAGCAACTAAATAATGCCCTGTAAACTTTAAATAAAACGCCAAGATAAAAAATGGAATTAAAATAAGTCTTGCTATCGTGAGTTTATTCGGTAAATTCATCTACTACACCTCCGTATAAGTCGTAAGCGTCCGCCTTAGTTATTTTTACAAGATATCTTTCGCCTTGATTTATATCTCCGTCCGAATTGAAATATACTACGCCGTCAATTTCGGGGGCTGAAAGATACGATCTTCCGTAAAAGGCTTGTTTTTCGTAATCAATTCCGTCGGCTAAAACTTCAATGGTCTTTCCTATGAAAGATTTTAAATAAAGCCTTGAAATATGTTTTTGAACGGCGTAGAGAGTTTCAACTCTCTTTACTTTTATTTCTTCGTCAATTTGACCGTCAAAGTTATAAGACGGCGTTCCTTCTTCTTTGGAATAAGCAAAGAACCCTGCGTTTGTTAGCCTTGCCGATTTTAAAAAGTCAACCAAATTGAAAAACTGCTCTTCAGTTTCGCCCGGAAAACCTGCAATAAAGGTTGACCTTATTGCAATGTTTGGAATTTTTGCCCTTAACTTTTCAATTAAAGCCAAATATTCGCTCGCCGTTCCTTTTCTGTTCATGCGTTTTAAAACGGTATCGTCGGCGTGTTGAAGTGGCATATCAACGTATTTTATAACTTTTTCGTTTTTTGTAATTTCGTCGATAAGTTCGTCGGTTATCATATCGGGATAACAATATAAAAGTCTAATCGACTTGATATTGTCAAGTTTAGAAAGTTCTTGAATAAGACGAGTTATTTCGGGTTTGCCGTAAAGGTCAACGCCGTATCTAGTTACGTCTTGAGCAACTAAAATTAGTTCTTCAACGTCGCCCAAATTCTCCGCCTCGCTCAAAAGCGTTTGAATTTTTTCCGAACGGTATCTACCCCTAATTTTTGGAATTAAACAGTAAGTACAAAAATTATTGCAACCGTCGGCAATTTTCAAATACGCGTAATGTAGCGGTGTCGTTACCACCCTTTCGATTTTTTCAACTTTTTCTTTTTTACCTACGAAATTTACTCGCTCGCCATTATATGCAAGTTCAATCGCCTCGGGCAAAAGTTCGTAATCGTTAATACCTAAAAAGACGTCAACTTCGGTAAGTTCTTCAAAAAGTTCTGAAATAAACTCTTGCGGAAGACAACCTGTCAAAACTAATTTTTCAAGTTTTCCGTCGCGCCTATACTCGTTGCAATCAAATACCGTTTCAATAGCCTCTTTTCTCGCGTTTTCTAAAAACGCGCAACTGTTAATTACGATTATTTCCGCTGTTTCAATATCGTTTGTAATATTTTCCGCTCCGAGTATTGCGAGCATTTTTTCGGTATCCACTCGGTTTTTATCGCAACCGAGTGAAATAACGCCGATTTTCTTTTGTTTAAATATCATATTTGCCAAATTTTTCCTCAAATTCTTCAAGAGATAATACTACTTGTTTTTGCTTGCCCGTTTGCGAGTTAAGTACGAAACCTTGGTTTGTCATCCAGTCGAAAATCTTAGCGGCTTTCGGGAAACCGTAACCGAGCCTACGCTGAATTAAAGATATAGATATACTCTTAGTTTCAACTGCAAATCTAAGCGCCTTTATATAGTCTTCGGAAACTTGTCCGTTTGGATTATCGCTCTTTCCGTTTACGCTTTCAATTTGCGGTTCGTCCTCGTGATTTATCTTCTTGTGAGCAAATTCATTATAATAAGGAACGTTATTTTCCTTAATATACGCCATTATCTTTTTAATTTCTTCCATTGAAACGTACGCGCCTTGCGCTCTTTCAACGCTACTCATAGTGCTCGTTCTATACAAAAGGTCGCCTGCGCCCAAAAGTTTTTCAGCGCCTGCCTCGCCTAAAATAGTTTGTGAGTCGATTGCGTTAGACATCTTAAACGCCATACGCGACGTAAAGTTTGTCTTTATAGAGCCTTCCATAATATTTACAGACGGACGTTGAGTTGCCAAAATAAGATAAATACCTGCCGCTCTCGCCTTTTGAGCAATACGCGCAATTTTCTCTTCGATTTGCTTTTTATTCTTACTCATAAGGTCGGCAAATTCGTCGATAATAATTACGATTCGATACATCTTATGTTGCTTTCTCGGGTCGATTTGAGCGTTGTAATCGTCAATACCTTGAACGAGAGCCTTTCTAAATAAAACGTATCTCGCGTCCATTTCTTCAACTGCCCAGTCAAGCATTGCAACGGCTTTTTCAGAAGTGTTTAAAATCTCGTTAAAAAGCATGTGCGGAGAGTTTTCAAACACGGCGAATTCTACGAATTTAGGGTCAACGATTATAAATCTTAAATCGGCTGGGCTATATTTCATCATTAAACTTACGAGCATTGAGTTAAGCCCTACGCTCTTACCCGTACCGGTTGCGCCGGCAACCAAAAGGTGTGGCATTTTACAAATATCGGTTACTACGATATTGCCGACTAAGTCTTTACCGATTGCAAACGTAAGCGAAGTGGGTTTTGCGTTTTTAAACACGTCGCTTTCAACAACGTCTCTAAGCCCAACCATAGATTTGGTCTTATTTGGAATTTCTATACCGATAAACGGAGTGCCTTTAATAGGCGCAAAACGTATATCTTCGGTAGTTTCAAGCCTTAAAGACAGGTCTTCGCTATATTTCATTACCGTTTTTACCGAAACGTTTTCGGGTATAGCGATATCAAATCTCGTTACCGTAGGACCGTGAACTATATTTACAACCTTTGTTTCAATACCACCTAAAATCTTTAAGGTGTTCATAATCTTTGCAGATTTATCCATCTTAAAGGCTTCGATTTGACCGTAATCTACGCTTGAATCGTAAGAGTTTAGTAAGTCAGTAGGCGGAGCGTTGTATTTGTAATTATACGGCATAGTGTCGATAGGATTTATTTCTATGTCGTCGATATTTTGTTGAACGGGCTCTTCTTTTTTATCTCTCGACTTATAATCTCTCGTTTCGGGTTTTACAGGCTCGGAGCGTTTAGGCTCTTGATATTGCCTTTCATAGCGGAACGGTTTTACCTTAGGTTCGTCAAAGATTGGCTCGTCGTCTTCTTCAGAATTAAAATCAAACGGAGTTTCTTCTAATCCGCTTAAATCAACTATACTGTCGTCCGACGCTGAAGTTACCTGCTCGTTAACGATTTCAGTCAAATCGCTTTCGTCTTCACTTTGCGAAGTTTTTGGCGTAGGCTCGTCGTAGGAGTTGCTATTCATACTTTCGGTATAATTTTTGGGAATATATAAATCGTCAAAAACGTCGGGAGAATCAAACTCGTCGTAAGACGGCTGGGTCTTTTCTTCGTATCGAGCGCTTTCGGTAGCGTTTTGTCCGTACGGTTTCTCTTCGTAATTTACGTTTTGAGTTTGCTTAACGTATTCTCCACCGCCTTTTACTTCTCCGTCGCAAACGTCGCTATAATAAAACGGCTTTTGGGTTTGATCGTAAGAACTGCCAGAGCCTTGAGTATATCCGTTTTGGCTACCGTAACTCGTCTTTGGTTCGTAATCTTCGTCGGTTTTAAGTTCAAAAGATGAATTACCGACTACGAGTTTTCTGTTTTGCGCGTAGTTTGGAGTAACGGGCGGTTGAGGTTGTTGCGGTTGGTATTGATACGGCATTCCACCATAATAAACGTTAGTTATGGGCGGTTGCTGAGTTTGACGTTGATTATCAGCGTTGCCGTAAGGTCTTTTAATGTCAAAACCGTCGATTTCTTCTTCGTCTTCTTCGGTGTTAGACTTCTTACCTTTTTCAGCCTTTTTAAATATAGCGTCTTTAAAGAAAATCATAATGAGCAAAATAAATACGACGATATAGAGAATAAACGCGCCTACCGTTGAGATAAGCGATGCTATTCCGTAATTTATCATTGCGAAAACCGCTCCTCCAAACGTTGACGACCAAATTGAAGTTTGCGGACTTACGTACGATAAAGAAACGTATTCGCCGAAAGTCATTTGCAAAATGGGAGAAGCGATAAGATGAATAAAACAAAACGCAACTAAAAGTAGAACGATAAGTTTTATAGCAAGTTTCGTAGCTTTGCCCTTGCCTATGGTTCTGCCGAAAATAATCATAATTCCGCAAAGTAACGCAAACAAAAAGAGCGGATATGAAAAGAAACCAAATACGCCTAAGAAAAAGAGTTGACAACTTGCGCCAAGAGGATAGAAAACCGCACCCCCAGTAAACAAACAGAACAACGAAAAAGCGGAGAACAACGTCAAAATCATTCCCCAAAATTCTCTATTTAAAAAATTTGCAACTTTATTTTCTTTTTTCTTGTCCGCCATAAACTGCTCCAAAATCGTTACTTGAATTTATTATATCATAACGCTTGCAATTTTTCAACTTTAATGACAATCTTTTGATAAATATATTTTATCAAAAATACAAAATTTTGTGTTTTTTGCAAAATCAAAACACAACCTATGCGTTTTTTGCAAAAAAAAAGAACGGCGAACCGTTCTTTTATATTTGACTATTTTGAAATAAGGTTTACGATATCCCCTACGGTTTTTAAATTTGCAGCGTCGTCTTCAGAAACGACGATACCGAAGTTTTCTTCCATTTCCATAAGAAGTTGAACGACGTCTAAAGAGTCAGCGCCCAAATCTTTAACGATATCGCTTTCAGGTGTAATCGCGCTTGCATCAATACCAAGGTGAGATGCTAAAAGTTCTGCAACTTTAGTAAAAGTATCCATTTTATTCTCCTTTAAGGTTGAATTTTATTTTAAGGCGTATGCCAAGCATTATATTAGCACACTTAAACGCCTTTGTCAATTATTTTTGGGATTTTTACGCATCGTAAGTCCTATACGGTTTTTCTTAACGTCAACCGACAAGACTTTTACCTTAACGACCTGACCTACTTTCAATACGTCGGACGGGTGTTTTACGTAACTGTCGGAAATTTCCGAAATATGAACTAATCCGTCTTGGTGAACGCCTATATCTATAAACGCGCCAAAGTCTATAACGTTTCTTACCTTTCCCGTAATTTCCATGCCAACGACTAAGTCGTTTATGTCCATTATATCCGAACGGAGTTCAACTTGCTGTTCAACTTCTCTAACGTCTCTACCCGGTTTTAAAAGTTCTACTACGATATCGTTCATAGTAGGAACGCCGAGTCCGCACTCTTCGGCAACTTTCGTCTCGCCGTACTTTTTGATTTGTTCGGGAAGGTCGGTAAGTTTTCTATCCGCAACGTCTTTATCCGTGTAGCCGAAAAGTTTTAAAAGTTTTTCGGTTGCTTGATAAGATTCAGGGTGGACGGCGGTGTTATCTAAAATGTTTTTACCGTCTCTAATTCTCAAAAAGCCCGCGCATTGTTCAAAAGCCTTTGCGCCGAGTTTAGGAACTTTCAAAAGTTCTTTTCTCGTCTTAAATTTTCCGTTTTCTTCCCTATAAGTTATGATGTTGTTTGCAATACCGCTATTTAAACCTGCAACTTTTGAAAGAAGTGACGGACTTGCAGTATTTAAATCTACTCCAACGCTGTTTACACAGTCTTCTAAAACGCCGTTTAAAACTTCGTCGAGCCTTGCAGGTGGCATATCGTGTTGATATTGACCCACGCCTATTGCCTTTGGATCAATTTTAATAAGTTCTGCAAGCGGATCTTGAAGTCTTCTTGCAATAGAAATCGCCGAACGGAGAGTTAAATCGTATTGTGGAAATTCTTTTGCGGCAAGCGGAGAACCAGAATAAACGGAAGCGCCCGCCTCGTTTACGACTTCGTATCTAACTTTTCCACCGTACGCTTTAAGCATGTCCGCAACGAAAATTTCAGATTCTTTAGACGCCGTTCCGTTACCTATCGAAATAACGTCAATTTTATGCTTTTCTATCAAACCGCCCAAAACCTTTTTAGCCTCGTCAGTCTTGTTTTGCGGTGGCGTAGGATATACGACGGTAGTATCTAAAACCTTACCCGTACCGTCAACTACTGCAATTTTACAGCCAGTTCTATACGCTGGGTCAAAACCCATCGTAACTTTATCTTTTACAGGCGCTTGCATCAAAAGCGGACGAAGATTGACGTCGAACATTTTTATTGCCTGCTCTTGCGCGCTTTCGGTTAAAATATTTCTAATTTCCCTTTCAATCGAAGGGTGAATAAGCCTTTTATACGCGTCTGCTACGGCAAAGCGAACGCAAGGAGTTGTAATACTTCCTTCCTTTACGAAACCGACTTGACATACTCTTACCGCAAATTCTTCATCGATAGTTACTTTAACCTTTAAATAACCCTCGTCTTCACCGCGGTTAAGCGCCAAAACTCTGTGCGACTTAATCTCGGAAACAGGCTCGGCGTAATCTTTATACATTTCGTAGGTTTTTGCTCCGTCTTCCTCTTCTTTGGTAAGTTTTGAAGAAATTTCGCCGTTTTTAAGATATATTCTACGAAGTTTTTTCCTAAGTTCAGCGTCATCTGAAACTCTTTCGGCAATAATGTCTTGAGCGCCTGCAATAGCGTCTTTTGACGATTTTACGCCTAATTCTTCATTTATAAACGGAGCTCCCAAATCTTCAACGCTACCTTCTGCAACATCTTGAGCCATTAAAATATCGGCAAGCGGTTCAAGTCCCTTAGCGATTGCGATAGTTGCTCTCGTCTTTTTCTTTTGCTTGTAAGGTCTGTAAATATCTTCAACTTCAGTAAGCGTTACCGCAGATTCGAGCGCGAGCGCAATTTCTTCGGTCATCTTGCCTTGTTCGGTAATAGACGCGGTTACTTCTGCCTTACGCTTTTCAATATTTCTAAGATAATTGAGCCTGTCGGCAAAATCTCTTAAAACTTGATCGTCAATATGCCCCGTCATTTCCTTTCTGTAACGGGCGATAAACGGAATAGTGTTGCCCTCGTCTAAAAGTTGCACGATATTTTGCGCGTGCTCTTCTCTGAGTTTAAATTCTTCGGTAATCGTTTTTAAAATGTCCATTTTTAATTTTTCCTTGTATAGTTTTGTAGGAGAATTTTTTTCTCACGGGATACCCTAAACGAGTCTCTAATTTTTGAAATAGCCTTGTTTAAAGTAAAGTTTGAAAGTTTACAATTTTTTATAAAATTAAAGGTTTTAACCTCAAATTTAACGAACGCAACCGATATTAGCCATGCGATAGCCATATCGACGTAATAGCCCTTTCCGTCGCATTTTGATATTGCCGAAAAGATGAAATCTAAATTTTCTTCGCTTAAATAAAAGTCCATTAAACAAATTATCAAAAATCGCAAATGAAAATCTTTAGCGGTAAAAATTTGATTTTTAATAATTTTGAAAAAATCGTCCTTTTTCTTTTTTACGCTTTTTATCGCTGGGACGAAACTGTCAACGTGCGACCAACTGTCAATATTATCTAAATACGTCGGTAGCCTACTTAAAAATTCGTCATACGAAAGCCCTGCTATTATAAGTCCGAAAAGTAGAGTGTCTTCAAAATATTTAAATTCGCAAGCGTTTAAATAATCGACGTAATTTACCTTTAAAATCTCTTTAGCCAAAATTTTTAAAGTTGGAATTTTAACGCCCAAAAACTGCTTTTTCGAGTTTGCAATTTTTGAAGAAAACTCTCTATATTTCTCGTCTGAAAGTTCTTTTAATTTATTTAACGTTTGAATATATAAGCGCATAACGTCCTACTTGTAAAATATTGCAAAATCGTACTTGTTTAAAGGAATTTTTAAACTTTTTACGTTTCGCATAATCTCTTTTTCGTATCCGTTAGCCTTTATATCCACGACTTCGTCGCCACAGTTTACAAATACCGTTAAAGATGATTTTTCAAACTCTCTCGTAAAAGTAAAAACGCCTTTATAAAACTTTATATTAGTTACCTTTCCTTCTTTTAAAGCAGGTATCTTATTCCTCAATTTTGCGAGAAATTTATACCAGTTTAAAACTTCGTCGTCGCGCTTTGCAAAATCAAAACAACGCCTATTAAACGGGTCTTTATTACCTTGCATACCTATCTCGTCGCCGTAATAAATACAAGGCACGCCGTACAAAGTAAACTGAAGTAAAGACGCAATTTTTAGCATTTTTTTACCTAAATCATACTCGTTAGGAGTTAAAAATTCAAACTCCATTTCACTTCTGTTTTGCTTAATAATACCGCGTTTGCCAAGTACGGTTAATATTCTCGGCGTATCGTGAGTGCCTAAAATATTCATCATACAGTTAAGCGAGTGGGCAGGATAATTGTCGATTTGCTCTCTGACAGTCTTATAAACAGCGCTTGCGTTTCCCGTAATTATATAATTTATAATTGCATTTTTCAAGGGGTAATTCATAACGCTGTCGAGTTCACCGCCCTGAAAATATTTTCTTCTTACGCCGTACGCTATTTTATTCGTAGCGTCTTCCCAAACTTCTCCGATAACTATTTTATCGTCGCCGTAAGATTTTACTCTACTCGTAATTTTTTTAACGAAACTGTCGGGAATTTCGTCAACCACGTCAAGTCTAACGCCGTTTACTCCGAGTTTTAAACATCTGTCTAAAACTCCGTTTTCTCCCGTTATAAACTCTTCGTATTGCTTACTTTTTTTATTTATGGTCGGTAAAATATCAATGCCCCACCAACTCGTATATTCGTCGGGGAATTTTTGAAAGGTAAACCAGTCGTAATAAGGCGATTTTTTGCTGTTATACGCGCCTATAGACGAATAATTGCCGTATTTATTGAAATATACGCTATCGTCGCCCGTATGATTAAAAACGCCGTCTATTATAAACTCTATATTCCTTTCTTTTCCGCTTGAAATAAGATTTTTAAAATCTTGCTCTGTGCCTAAAAGCGGATCAAACTGCATATAATCGCCCGTATCGTAGCGGTGATTGCTATTAGCCTTAAAAATAGGGTTTAAATAAACTCTTGAAACGTTTAATTCTTTTAAATAATCGAGTTTACTTCTAATTCCCTCAAAATTACCGCCGAAAAAGTCGTCGTTGCGAATTTTACCGTCCCTTGCCTTATACTCGGGTGTTCCACCCCAGTCGGTTCTAATTCTCTTGCCCGTAGCGTCGCCGTAGCCGTCGGCTTTACAAAACCTATCGGGCATTATTTGATACATAATTCCACCGCAAAAAGACTTTGGATAACTTTGTGCGTAGTCGTAAACTAAAAGTTCAAAATCGCCCGTAAAGTCGCCGTATTCGCCAAAACCTAAGTGGTTTTTCCCTATTTTTTGACCATCTGCCAAAAAGCAATACCAGTAAAGACCTTTTTCGAGTTTTGGCAACTCAATGCGAAACGTCTGTTTATAGTTCCGCATTTTTATTACCTTTTCTTGACCTTCGTCGCTTTTTAAAACTAAATTACAAGTTTTTACGTCGCCAAGTTTTATTCTAAATATTAAATTGTCTCTATTAGATATAGCACCCGTTATGCTTTTACAGGACGTATCTAACGGATCAAAATACACTTTTATCACTTTATTTGTCTAAGTCCCCAAATTCTCTCGGCGTATTCTTTAATACTTCTATCGGCGGCAAACACACCTGCGCCCGCAACGTTGTTTAAAGACATTTTTTGCCATTTTAAAGTATCTAAATAAGTTTTATCTGCCTTTTCGTGAATACGTTTATAGTCACTAAAATCAGCCATACACATATACGGGTCGGCTATTGGAGAATTTGTCAATAAATAGTTTGCTATATCTTCAAAAGTTTGACCGTTAAAGCCTGCTTTTAAACTTGCAATAACCTTTTGAAGAATAACGTTTTCGTTATAGAAAGTCGAAGCGTTGTAACCGTGTTTCCAAAGCCACTCTACTTCTTTTGCGTTCATACCGAATATGAAAATGTTGTCGTCGCCTACTTGCTCTCTCATTTCGACGTTAGCACCGTCAAGCGTACCGATAGTAAGCGCGCCGTTTATCATAAATTTCATATTGCCCGTTCCGCTCGCCTCTTTACCAGCGGTTGAAATTTGCTCCGAAATTTCACTTGCAGGCATTAAAGTTTCGCTCATAGTAACGTTGTAATCTTCAATATATACGACTGAGAGTTTATCTCTAATCTTTTTATTTGGATTTTTGCGTAAATCTTCTGAAATCGAGCAAAGAAGTTTGATAATTCTCTTAGCCATATAATATCCCGGCGCTGCTTTTGCTCCAAAAATAAAGGTCTTTGGAATCATCTCTTTATCGGGATTTTCTTTAAGTTCGTTATAGAGATAAATAATGTGCATTGCATTTAAAAGTTGGCGTTTATACTCGTGAAGTCTTTTTGCTTGAACGTCAAACATAGAATCAACGTTAAGTGAAACACCTTCTTTTTTAAGCATAAGTTCGGCAAGTTGACCTTTTTTAATAGCCTTAATCTCTGCCAAACGTTTTAAAACGCTCTCGTCGTTTTCAAACTTTTTAAAACCTGCTAAAAGGGACGCGTCGCTAATAAATCCGTCGCCTATACAGTCGCAAAGTAACGCCGTGAGTTCTTTATTTGACTGACAAAGCCATCTTCTATACGCAATACCGTTAGTTACGTTTGTAAATCTATCGGGATAAGCGTCGTTAAAGTCTTTGAAAATACTATTTTTAATAATATCGCTATGGAGCGCCGATACGCCGTTTACGCTGTGCGAACCGATAACCGAAAGATTTGCCATTCTAACTTGACCGTGCGAAAGAATAGACATTCTTTCAATTTTATTCCAGTCGCCTGGGAACAAATTCCACATATCAGCGCAAAATCTTTGGTTGATTTCTTTAATTATAGTGTAAATTCTCGGAAGTTTTCTTTGAACTAAATCTTCGTTCCACTTTTCCAAAGCCTCGGAAAGTACGGTATGGTTAGTATAGGCAACCGTTTTAATAACGATATCCCAAGCGTCGTCCCAAGTAAAGCCGTGTTCGTCCATTAAAAGACGCATGAGTTCCGGAATACAAAGCGCAGGGTGGGTATCGTTTATGTGAATTGCCGCTCTATCCGGAAGAGTTCTTAAATCGCAGTATCTTCTTACGTGCTCGTTTAAAATGTTTTGAAGTGATGCAGACACTAAGAAATATTGCTGTTTAAGTCTTAAAGACTTACCCTCCGAGTGATTATCGGACGGATATAATACTTTAGAAATAAGTTCAGCCTCGTTGTCTTCTTGCATACAACGGAAATAATCCCCTTCGGAGAAAGATTTCATATCAAAATTTCTTACGCTTCTTGCAGCCCAAAGACGAAGAACGGATACAGCCTCTGAATTTTTACCTGAAATCATCATATCGTAAGGCATTGCCTCGATTTCTTGGCAATCCACGTGGCGAATTTTCATACCGTTTTCAGTCCAGTCTTCTAAAATCTTTCCGTCGAATTTTACTCTTACGGACATATCCGCTCTTTGAGTAAGCCAAACTTCGCCACCCGGAAGCCATATATCAGGGAGTTCGGTTTGCCAACCATCGACTATCTTTTGTTTGAAAAGACCGTATTCGTAGCGTATAGAATATCCCATTGCAGGATAATTACCCGATGCTAAAGCGTCCATAAAACAAGCGGCAAGCCTACCAAGACCACCGTTGCCAAGACCCGCGTCGGGTTCAAATTCGTATAAATCTTCTAACTTTAAATTTCTCGATTTTAAAGCCTTGTTAATTTGTTCTTCAATACCGAGATTATAGACGTTATTTTTCAAGGATCTACCGAGCAAAAATTCCATACAAAGATAATAAACTCTCTTACCTTTTTGCTCTTTCATCTTGTAGTGATACTTGTTGCGTTTTTCAAGCAAGATATCTCTAACAGTCATAACTACTGCTTTGTAAAGTTGTTCTTTGGTCGCGTCTTTAAGCGTTACACCGAAATATCTCGATAATTTTCCGCTAATAGCGTCTTTTGTTTCCTTTGGGGTAATTTCCTCAATCGTGCTCATTAATAACTCCTGTTTTAGCAAGGCAAAATCGCCGATAAAATCGGCGGTTTAACCTAAAATTGTGTCGTATAATATTTCATATTCGCAAGCAGACTTTTTCCAAGAAAAATCAGTCTTCATTGCGTTTTTGATAAGTTTTTTCCATTGCTTTTTGTCGCCGAAGGTGAAAATTGCGTCCTTTACGACGTAAAGCATTTCGTGCGCGTTGTAATTGTAGAACTTAAAGCCGTTGCCGCCACTGCGATTTTCGTCGTTAAACGCCGTAATACTGTCGGCAAGACCGCCCGTCGCTCTTACAACGGGAACTGTTCCGTACTTACAAGCAATCATTTGTGAAAGACCGCAAGGCTCGTGTTTTGACGGCATTAAGAATATGTCAGAACCTGAATATATCTTGCTTGCTAAGTCTTTATTATATGCGATAATCGTCCTACATTTAGCCTCGTATCTGTCTGCGATAAACTTAAAATACTCTTCGTATTCGCTATCGCCCGTACCTAAAATAACCACTTGTACGTCTTCGGCCAAAATATCTTCAAACACCGCTTTAATAAGGTCGAGTCCCTTTTGAGAAACGAGCCTTGTAATAATTGAAATTACGGGAACGTTTTCTCTTTCGGGAAGATTTAACATCTTTTGAAGTTCAGCCTTACAAATTGTTTTATTTTCGGGTTTCGTGGCGGTAAAGTTAGCAAAGAGTTTACTATCTTTAGACGCAGAATATACGTCTTGGTCGATACCGTTTAAAATACCTGTCATTTTAAACTCGTTGTCGGATATTACTCCGCTAAGACCGTGCGCAAAGAAAGGGTCTTTAATCTCGTTTGCGTAAGTTCTACTAACCGTCGAGAATTTTTCAGCAACTTGAATAGCGCCTTTCATAAGGTTTACGCATCCGTCGTATTCAACGATATCTCTCACGTCGTCCGAAAGCCCGAAATCGTCACCCAAAACGTCAAAACCGAATTTACCTTGATATTCAATATTATGAATAGTAAAAAGGGCTTTGATACCGTCGTAGCCGTATTTACCGGCAAAAAGAGTTTTTAAGTAAATTACGCTAAGCGCAGATTGCCAGTCGTGAGCGTGCAAAACGTCGGGATAATAGTCTAAAAATGCAAGCATTTCTAAAACTGCTTTTGAGAAAAATGCAAATCTTTCTCCGTCGTCGCCGTGTCCGTAAAGACCAACGCGCTTAAAATAATATTCGTTGTCGATAAAATAGAAGGTTACCCCTTCGTATTTATATGAAAATATACCGCAATATTGATTTCTCCAAGCAAGCGGAACGTTAAAGTTGCCTAAAAATTTAAATTGACTTCTAAAATCAGCGTTTACGTTTTGATAAAGCGGAATAGCAACTCTTACGTCGTATTTTCCGTTTTTAGCAAGCGCTTTGGGGAGCGAGCCTATAACGTCAGCAAGTCCACCCGTCCCTGCAAACGGGTTTGCTTCGCTTGCTACGAACAAAATTGATTTTTTAGGTAAAATTTCTACGCTTACCTTTTTTGCTCTCGAAACCTTTTCAGTAGATTTTTTTACTGCCATATTTCCTCCGATTAAATTACCGTACCTTTTGACAAGAAGAACGGATGAGTTTCATGTCCCGATAAATTTCTTCCGTCTTTTATAACTACGTTTTTATCCGCGATTACACAGTTTAATGTGATATTTTCGCCGGTTATAGTATTTTGCATTAAAATACTGTTTTTAACTACAGTTCCCCTACCCACTTTTACGCCACGGAAAATGATACTGTTATATACTTCGCCTTCAATTTGGCATCCGTCTGCAACGAGTGAATTCTTAACTACTGCATTGTCGCCGTATTTGGTAGGAGCAGAGTCTTTTACCTTAGTATAAACGTTCGCCTTTCTAAACACACCGTCTCTAACGTCTCTATCTAAGAACTTCATACTTTCGTCATAATATTTAGAAAGCGAAGTGATTTCTTCGTAATATCCGTCGTGTATATAGGCGTGAATTCTACCCGCTTTAATTTCAGGGCGAACTACGTCTTTTAAGAAATGCTTTTTACCGTGAGAAATTGCCTCGACAATATGGTTTATCAAAACTCTTCTTTCAACTACGCAAATATTGGTGTATAAGGTAACGTCTTCATCTTTACTATCGAACGCAAAATCGGTTATAACCCCGTCTTTTACGGTAACGAAAGCGTTACTGTTTCCAACTACTTCGCATCTCTTTTTATTTACGCAGACGAAAGTCATAAGAGCGCCCGTTTCAACGTGCTTTTTAATTATTGGCTTAAAGTTTAAGTTACATACCATATCCGAGTCGCTCATAATAACGTATTCCTCAGTAGATTTACTTAAAAAGCCTACGATATTTTTAAGAGCCTCAAGTCTGGTCGTGTATAAAGAACTGCTCTCTAATACGCCGAACGGTGGAAGTATATATAAACCGCCGTAGTGACGGGCTAAATCCCAGTCCTTACCACTGCCGATATGGTCCATTAAAGATTGATAATTGCTCTTCGTGATAATTCCGACTTTTGCAACGTCGGAGTTAACCATATTTGAAAGGGCAAAATCTATAAGTCTGTATCTTCCGCAAAACGGAATTGACGCAACCGTTCTCTTCGCGGTAAGTTCAGGAACGTTATCGTCGTGTATATTTGAAAATATAATACCTAATGCTCTACTCATCTTTTACCCCTCCTTATACGTTTTCGTCAATAATTTCGCCCGCTTTGACGGTTTTACCATCAGAAACGGTTATATCTCTACCTAAAACGCTAATTTTAAGTTCTTCGCCCATTTCTTCGCCGACTTTCGCGCCCTTGCAGATTTGTACGTTTTCGTCGATAATTGCGTAATTTACTTGCGCGTCTTCGCCGATTACCGTATCGCTATAGATTATAGCGTTTTTAACGACAGCGCCTTTTTTAACGACTACGTCGTGCGATAAAATACTGTTTTCAACTACGCCTTCAATCTCGCATCCCGACGCAACGATAGAGTTTATTATTCTACCGTCTTGACCAAGGTAATGTGGCGGAGCGATAGGGTTACGAGACCTAATTCTCCAACTTGGGTCTGCAATGTCAAACTCTGGCGAATTGCCGAGCAAGTCCATATTAGACTCGAACAAAGAATTGATAGTTCCAACGTCTTTCCAGTATCCGTCGAAGGTGTAAGAAACCATTTTTTCGCCTGCGTCAAGCATAGCTGGAAGAACGTTTTTACCAAAGTCTTTAGAACTGTTTGGATCAGCCTCGTCCGCCTCTAAATATTTATAGAGTTTTTCAGCCGTGAAAATATAAATACCCATTGACGCAAGATCGCTCTTAGGCTTTGCAGGCTTTTCTTCAAATTGATAAATGACGCCTTCTTCGTCAACGTTTAATATACCAAATCTCGACGCCTCGGAAAGCGGAACTTTGATAGCCGCAATCGTACAGTCTGCGCCCGATTTTTTATGTCTTTCAAGCATTTTGCCGTAGTTCATTTTATAAATGTGGTCGCCCGATAAAATGAGTACGTATTCAGGATTGTATCTTTTAATGAACGAAATATTTTGATAAATGGCGTTTGCCGTACCTTTAAACCATTCAGAGCCGTGTTTAGCCTGATAAGGCGACAAAATATGCACGCCACCGTAAGACCTGTCTAAATCCCACGGCTCGCCGTTTCCGATATAATCGTTTAAAATAAGGGGTTGATACTGAGTTAAAACGCCAACCGTATCAATACCTGAGTTTACACAGTTAGAAAGCGGAAAATCTATAATCCTATACTTTCCCCCATAAATTACAGCAGGTTTTGCAATCTTATTAGTAAGAGCAAAAAGCCTACTACCTTGTCCGCCGGCAAGAAGCATTGCCACGCATTCCTTTTTGTTAATCATATATTTCCTCCACTATATATTTTCATATATTATTTTCTTTTTAAATAGATAAAAGATAAAGCCGAAACTTTTATATCTGCAGAACTTTCTTTGCCTTGCCAAGCGCAACCTTTTGCGGTGTAAACTCTATTTTTAAATTTTGCTTTCCCACCGTAACGAACTCTATCCGAATTAAATACGACGTCGTATTTACCCTTGTCAAGTCCTACTTTATAAACCTTATCTTCCCCACTAAAGTTTATTACACAAGTAACCGTTTCGCCGTTATATCTTCGCTCGTACGCTAAGACGTTGTTGTCCGCGTCGTTTGCCTCAAGCCAGTTAAAACCGTCCCATCCGTCGTCGTCGCCGTAAAGGCACGGCTCGTTTAAATAGAAATTGTTGAGTTCTTTAAAAAATTGACTAAGGCGATTGTGCTTGTCGTAACCTTTCATAAAAAACTCCAAGCCCTCTTTATACGCCCACTCTTTAAACTGACCGAATTCCGAGCCCATAAACATAAGTTTTTTACCGGGGTGCGACATCATATAACCCATAAACGCCCTAACGCCTGCAAATTTTTGCTCGTAACTGCCAAACTGTTTATCAAGGAGCGATTTTTTACCGTGTACGACTTCGTCATGCGAAATAGGTAAAACGTAATGCTCTGAAAAGGCGTAACAAAGCGAAAAATTAAGTTTATTATGGTCGTATTTTCTAAAATACGGGTCAATCGGAACGTAAGATAACACGTCGTTCATCCAACCCATATTCCATTTATAGTCAAAACCTAAACCGCCAACGCTCGTAGGCTTTGTTATCATTGAATAATCGGTAGATTCTTCAGCAATCATAATAGCGCGTGGAAACGCTCCGTGTACGGCGTCGTTTAACTTCCTTAAAAATGCAATCGCTTCTAAATTTTTATTGTCGCCGTATTCGTTAGGAATCCACTCGCCCGGTTTTTTATCGTAATCGAGATAAAGCATTGACGCAACCGCATCCACCCTAATTCCGTCGATATGATACTCGTCGAATAAAAAGCACGCGCTTGAAACTAAAAACGATTGAACTTCAGTTCTGCCGTAATCGAATCTTCTCGTCCCCCATGTCGCATGTTCAATTCTATCCCACCCGTGATTTTCGTAAAGTGGCGCGCCGTCAAACTCGTACAAGCCGTGTTCGTCTTTTGGAAAATGCGCGGGAACCCAGTCAACGATTACGCCTATGCCTTGACTGTGAAAGGCGTTGATAAGATATTTAAAATCTTCGGGAGTTCCAAGCCTTGAAGTTATTGCGTAGTATCCAGTAACTTGATAGCCCCACGAACCGTCGAAAGGATATTCGGTAACGGGCATAAATTCAACGAAGTTATAGCCCATTTTTTTAACGTAAGGAACTAAAATTTTTGCAAGTTCTCTCGCCGTATATAAACTCCCGTCTTCTTTTCTTACGAAAGAAGTCAAATTGACTTCGTAAACGTTCATAGGAAGATTGTGGTGTTCGCCATTTTGGGCTCTACCACTTAAAAACTCGCTATCAGTCCATTTAAATTTTTTAAATTTATAAATTCTCGACGCAGTATTTGGCGCTTTTTCAGCATAAAAAGCAAACGGATCTGCCTTTAATACAACCCCTTTGCTCGTTTTAATAGCGTATTTGTAGCAATCGAGTTCTTTAGCGTTTTCAACGAACGTTTCAAAAACCCCGTTGCCGATATTCGTCATAGGATTAGCGTTTACGTCCCATCCGTTAAAATCGCCGACTAAAAATACAGATTCGGCGGAATTTGCCCAAACCCTAAAAGTTACCCCGTTTTTTTTGCCCACTTTATCAAAATGAGCGCCGAAATACTCGTACGATTTAAAGTTTGTCCCTTGGTGGAATAAATATTTAGGAATAGAATCGCTCATAGTCGTCTCCTTACTTATATATTATACTATATAATATATATTATTTCAATAGCAAATTAAAAAATTTTGGCATTTTTACCAAAAGTTAGTAAATTTTGTTGAAAAAATAAACGGATTTGGCTACTTCAAAAAAATTTAAAATAACCAAATCCGTATTCATTATTCAATTAGCAAGTAAATTCAGTTTTTTTAGCGGGAGCAGAATTGAGTTCTGCTTTCTTTGCTTCATAACCTTTTCTACCGAGTAAAGCGTAAGTTGCGTTCTTTCCGTTTTCTACGCCCGGTTGATTGTATGTGTTAACGTTTAAAAGTTCGCCTGCAAACGCAGTTTCCATCTCAAAGAAATATAAAAGTTCGCCGATAGTAAAAGCGTTGATTTCAGGAAGATAAATAGTGTGGTTTAACCTTTCTTTAACAGTCAATGCGTATTCGGTTGCAGACCTTTCGGCGTCGATAAGTTCGTTCATAGTATGTCCGCAAAGGAAATGAACGTCGGGGATATCGTGGCAACCGTCGGAAATTACTACTTCTTCTCTATATTTATCTACAGCCAAGAAAGTTATAACCTTATCAAACGGACCTTCGGTGTATAATTGAACTTGACTGTGTTGGTCGGTAACGCCGAGCGATTTAACTGGCGTTTGACCTGCGTTTACAACTTTTCCGTCGTTGTCAACTTCTTTACCGAGCGATTCAGCCCAAAGTTGGCAATACCAGTCGGCAATAAATTTAAGCCCGTCTGCATACGGCATCATAACTGAAATATTCTTGCCGTTTTTCATTGCGATATATTGAAGCGTTGCATTCACAAGCGCAGGGTTTTTGTAGAAAGAATCGTTCATACAAAGTTTATCCATATAAGCCGCGCCAGCGAGCATTTCAGCAATATCAATACCTAAAACAGCCGCAGGAAGTAAACCTACGGGGCAAAGTTCTGAAAATCTTCCGCCTACGCCGTCGGGAATATAAAACGTTTTAAAATCTTCGGATTTTGCTAACTTTATTAGATTGCCTGCATTTGAAGAAGTCGTTGCAATAATATGGTCTTTCGCCTTATCGCCGAGTTTTTGTTTTAAAAGGTCGTAAATGATAAGGTATTGAGTCATTGTCTCGCTCGTTGCGCCACTTTTAGTAATTACGTTAAACACGGTTTCTTCAACGTTAATAACGTCTAAAAGGGCTTTCATTCTCTCTGGGTCAACGTTGTCTTCAACGTAAAATTTTGGACCTTTTCTCACCTTGTTTGGAAGGTCGTTATAGTGCAAATGACAAAGCGCTTGGAATACGGCAATCGGACCTAACGCGCTACCGCCGATACCTAAAACTACGAAATTTTTTGCAGTTTTTCTTATTTTCTTAGCAGTTTCATTGATATCTTTTACTATATCTGCTTGATTAAAAGGAAGATCCATCCAACCGAGCCATCCCTTGCCCCTTGAATTTTTAATTCTTTCAAGAGCGCGGAGAGCGTTGCTCCTTTCAGAATTTATCATTTTGAGTGTAAAACCCTCTTTTTCGCCTACGAATTCACTCATCATATTATTGTAATCTAAGCGAATTCTCATTGAGTTTCTCCACTCTCTGTTTAAATAACGTTTTGCCATAATATTCTCCTTTATCAAAATATTTTATATTTTAATTCATTTAAGAATTCTAAACTTTCAACGATTTCAATATCGCTTTTAAAATCGTCTTTGTAAACTTCGATTAGCATCCCACCGTCAAAGCCTACGTCTTTTAATCTTTTGAATAAGTCTTCAAAGTCAAATACGCCTTGCCCCGGAAGTCTTATTTTTCCGTTTTCATCCACGTCGGAAAGGTGTACCGTTTTTAAATTCTCACCCATTTCTTTTATATAATCTGCGTAACTAAACCCAGATAATCTCGCTTGTTTTACGTCGAGCGTTGCTAAAAGACTAGGCGCGTACTTTTTAATTTCCTTAAAATATCCAACCCTGTTATAAAGCGCCCAAGGTACGTTTTCAAGGCAAATACGAACGTCATACTTACTTGCAAAATCGCAGAGTCTTTCTATCCTTTTGCCGTTTTTAAAATAATCGTCGTAATCTCCGCCCTTTTTAATTCTCGCCCTGCCGTGCATAGTATAAAAGTTTGCGCCCAACGTTTTTGCAATTTTTAAAACGTTTTGAAAAGTTCTTTCCGCGTCGGCGTACGCTCTATCAAAAGGCGAAAATAATTCAGTCTCAAAAGTTAAAGTCGCCACGTGAACTGAATGCACTTTTAAGTCGCCCTTATTCTTAAGTAAAAGTTCGCCGTATTCCGTCGTATATTCAGACGGACACTCTAAAAACACTTCGCAAATTTTTGCGCCTAAATCGTCTATGCGCGATATAGAATTTTCATTGTACATACGCAAGAAAAAAGTTGCTGTTGAAACGCCTATTTCCATTTTTCATCACTTCTTTATATAAGTAATTTTTCCCGAATCGGCGTAGATTGTAACGCTATCTCCGTTTTCAATCCTACCTGCAATAATCTCTTCGGAAAGCATATCTTCAATTCTTCTTTGAATTGCCCTTCTAAGCGGTCTTGCGCCGTAGATCTCGTCGTAACCTTCGTTGATTATAACGTCAGAAGCGCTTGCCGCTATCGTAAGTTTGATATCGCGCTCTTTCAAGCGTTTTTTGAGTTTATCAAGCAAAATGTCGGCAATCTTAGAACAATCTTCTTTAGAAAGCGGTTTAAATACGATAATATCGTCCAACCTGTTTAAAAATTCTGGGCTAAACTTTTGCTTTAAGGCGTTGAAAATCTTATCTTTTAACTCGTCTTCTTCTCTTTCCTGTCCTGCAAAACCAAAAGTCGGTTTATTTGCCGAAATATTTGCGCCGACGTTAGACGTTAAAATTATAATCGTATTTTTAAAATTGATAAGTTTACCCTTGTTATCAGTAAGCCGTCCTTCGTCTAAAATTTGAAGCATAAGGTTGAAAATTTCAGGGTGAGCCTTTTCAATTTCGTCAAATAAAACTACAGAATACGGCTTTCTTCTTACCTTATCGCTTAAAACTCCAGCCTCTTCATAGCCGACAAGCCCCGGTGGCGCGCCGATAAGTTTAGACACCGAACTCTTGTCCATATATTCGCTCATGTCAATTCTTATAAGAGCGTTATCGTCGCCGAATACGACGTTTGCAATGGCTTTTGAAAGTTCGGTTTTACCAACGCCAGTAGGCCCAACGAAAATAAACGAGCCAATCGGACGGTTTGGATCTTTAATACTTGCTCTCGCTCTTTTTATCGCTTTAGAAACTGCGGTTACCGCCGTATCTTGACCTATTACCCTTTCTTTTAAATCGTCTTCAAGCGCCAAGAGTTTTTCACTTTCGCTTGCAGTCAATTTAG
The DNA here is from genome assembly GCA_017396365.1 of Clostridia bacterium. Lineage (GTDB taxonomy): Bacteria > Bacillota > Clostridia > Christensenellales > Borkfalkiaceae > UBA10281. The sequence continues at coordinate 48,760 of JAFQMD010000030.1, forward strand.
TGAGCGGAATTTTAGTATTTTCGGATATAATTTCGGCTACGTCGTTTTCTTTTATAGACGGCATTGACGAACTTCTAACTTCGTTTAGTTTACTTTCAATTTCGTCTATTTTATCTTGTAATTTATTGATTTTTTCTTGTAATACGCCCACTTGCTCGTAATTTCCGATACTTCTATTATAATCGCGTTCGCTTACGAGATTCATAATTTGCTGAACTTTTGAACTGTACTCGTTAGGCATACTTCTCATTTTTAAATTTGCCTTTGCCGCCGCCTCGTCAATAAGGTCAATTGCTTTGTCGGGCAAGTTTTTATCTGTGATATACCTATCTGAAAGAACGACAGCCGCCTTTATAGCCTCGTCGGTAATAATTACGTTGTGGTGGGCTTCAAATTTATCTCTAAGCCCTTTTAAAATAAGTATGGCGCTTTGAACGTCGGGGGCTTCAACGAGTATCGGTTGAAATCTACGCTCCATTGCAGAGTCTGGCTCGATATAACGCCTATATTCGTCTATCGTAGTTGCGCCGATAGTTTGAATTTCTCCCCTTGCAAGCATAGGCTTTAGCATATCCGCTAAATCCATATTGCCGTCACCAGAATTACCAGCGCCCATAATATTGTGAATTTCGTCAATAAATAATATAATATTGCCTTGATTTTGAACGTAAGTAATGGCTTGTTGAAATCTCTCTTCAAACTCGCCCCTATACTTAGTTCCTGCAAGTAATCCTGAAAGATTGATGGAAAATATAATTTTATCACGCAACGTATCCGGCACTTGTCCAAGCGCAATTTGCATTGCAAGACCTTCAACTACGGCGCTTTTACCAACGCCTGGTTCACCGATTAAAACGGGGCTGTTTTTAGTACGCCTTGACAAAGATTGAATTATTCTATCTATTTCTTTATCTCTACCTATAACGGGGTCTAATTTACCTGCCCTTGCCTTTGCCGTCAAATCGTAACCGAATTTATTGAGCGGACTATCCCCCGAAACGCTTGGAGCGTGAGAATCCGTTGTTTCTTGACCTTGATTTTGACTATCGTCCGTTTCGGCGTTTGCTAAACTGAACACTTTGCCAGTGAGTTCGCTTTCAAACGCGTCGTAATCAACCCCCATATGTTTAAGTAGAACTGCTGCCTTACTTTCCCTTTTTTTCAAAATGGCAAGCAAAAGGTGTTCGGTCGAAACAAACCCTGCTTTCGAACGGTCGGAAATCTTGCCCGCATCGTCGATTACGCCCTTAGCCTCAGGTGTAAAATCTCCCAAATTCGATTTGTAATTAAAGGTTTTTTTGAGTATTTCAACGTAATTTTTAAGGTCAACGCCGTAAGAGACCAAGCATTTACAAGCCTCGCACTTAGGAAGTGTCAAAAGCCCGTATAAAATATGCTCAGACCCAACGTAATTTAGTTTGCATTTACGCGAAAGCGCCTTGGCGTTTTTTATCGCCTGAAATACCCCTTCGGTGAATTTTATATTCTCCATACTTTAAGATTAAACTAATTCCTTTAAATATTCTTTTAACTTTTCACCAAGTTCTTTATCTCTAAGTCCGTATTCGATATTTGCCTTTAAATAGCCGAACCTATCACCCATGTCGTATCTCGTACCTTTGAAAACGTAAGCGAGCGCGCCGTTTTGATGAGCCTCTACGTCCAAAGCGTCGGTAAATTGATATTCTCCGTTAGCGCCCGGCTTTAAATCTCTTATGATATCGAAAATTTTTGGCGAACAAACGTATCTGCCGAGTGGGGCTAAATCGCTCTTTGCCTCTTCTTTTTTAGGCTTTTCAGTAACCTTTACCATATTGTAAACGTCTTCTTCTAAAACCTTGTCGAATTCTACTGCTGCATACTTTGAAACGTCGTCGTAGCCAACTCTTTTACATCCTAAAACGGTCTTTCCGTATTTTTCGTACAAGTCAATAAGTTGACCTGTTACCGGGCGACCGTCATTATACATAACGTCGTCGCCGAAAAGTACGGCAAAAGGCTCGCCGTTTACGAATTCTTCAGCGAGAGCGACTGCGCTTGCAGTTCCGTTTTGAACTTCTTGAACTACGCATCTAATATTTGCCATGCCAGTAGGATATTGAACTTCTTTTAAAAAGTCCAACTTACCCTTGCTTTCGAGCATAGTTTCAAGTTCTTCAGCCTTTTCAAAATGGCTTTCAAGTATTTCTTTTTTATATCCTACGATAAATAAAATATCGGTTATTCCACTATTTACGACTTCTTCTGCTATAACCTGTAACGCAGGTTTGTTAAGAATTGGGAGCATAGGCTTTGGAACAGCCTTTGTAAACGGTAAAAATCTCGTGCCGTAACCTGCTACGGGAATAACTGCTTTTGTTACTTTTTGCATAATTTTCTCCTTATTTAGTTCCGAAAAGTCTGTCGCCTGCATCTCCAAGACCTGGAAGAATATAAGCGTGATCGTTGAGTTTTTCGTCTAACGCAGCGATATACACTTCAACGTCAGGATGAGCGTCGGTAACCGCTTTTACACCTTCTGGAGCGGCGATTAAATTCATAAGTTTAATATCTTTACAACCCCTGTCTTTAAGGAATTGAATTGCGGCAACTGCGCTTCCGCCAGTAGCGAGCATCGGGTCAACGACGATAAGAGTTCTTTCTTCAGCGTCAACCGGTAATTTGCAGTAATATTCAACCGGCATGTGCGTTTCGGGATCTCTATAAAGTCCGATATGTCCTACTTTTGCATTTGGAACAAGAGTTAAAATACCGTCAACCATTCCAAGACCTGCTCTTAAAATAGGAACTACACCTAAACTTCTACCTGCCATTTCTTTACCAGTCATTTTGCACATTGGGGTTTCGATTTCAACGTCGGAAAGCGGAAGATTTCTCGTTACTTCATACGCCATTAAAAGCGAAATTTCGTTAGCAAGTGCTCTGAAATCTTTAGTGTTAGTTTCCTTTTTTCTAAGCAAGGTAACTTTGTGTTGGATAAGTGGGTGATCAAGTACGAAAACTTTACTCATATGTTTCTCCTTAAAATATATTTTGTAGCGCCTTTCGGCTTATTTTTTATTTTGAATATTTCTTTTCGATTTCTCTTATGGTTTCAAGCCTTGCAACGTGCCTACCGCCTTCAAATTCAGTAGTCAAAAACAATTCGACGATATCTATCATAAGTTCCGCTGCAATTACTCTTTCGCCAAAAGCGATTACGTTGGAATCGTTATGTTGGCGCGTTGCTCTTGCCGAAAAGGTGTCGTGGCAATGCGCGCATCTGATACCTGGGACTTTATTCGCTACGATACTCATACCTATACCCGTACCGCAAATCAAAATTCCCCTATCGAATTCTCCGCTTGCAACCGCCTCGGCAACCTTTGCGCCAAACTCTGCGTAGTTGCACGAGTCTGTCGTATAAGAACCAAAATCTTTATATTCATATCCGTTTTTTTCAAGATATTCAATAAGAGTCGGTTTTAATTTTATTCCTGCATGATCGTTTCCAATTGCAATTTTCATTTTATCTCCTTTCGCACGCTTTTGAAAGCCTATTCATTATACCAACGTCAACGTCGCTACCCGTTTTTACTTCAAAAGCAATCAAAACGTCGGCAATTTTTTCGCCTTTATGCAAGGCGTCGTACAAATTTGACGCTATTTCACTTGCCGTATTGCCCAAATTTAACACGTTTCCATTTAATTTTTTAGCAATTTCTCCGTCGCACATATAATACGGCGTCAAGCCACTTTTTAAAGATTGATTATAAAACTCAATCGCCTTATCTAACTCGTCTCTCCCAAACAACGCCGTTTGGCATTTTGGAGAATAATGACGGTATTTCATACCCGGCGCGCGAACTTTATCCGTAGGTAAATTCTTTGAATATTCGCATCTTCCGACGACTTTTTTAATCATCTCTGCGGTTACTAAACCGCTACGGAGAATTATCGGCGTTTCCGTAGTTACGTCAAGAACCGTACTTTCAATTCCGCCTTGACATTTTCCACCGTCTAAAATAAGTGGGATTTTGCCTTTTAAATCTTCGTAAACGTGTTCTGCGGTAACGGGACTAGTGTGTTTTGACGCATTTGCAGACGGCGCTGCAATCGGCACGTCAACCGACTTTAAAAACTCTTGCGCTCCGTCGTGCATAGGTATTCTAATCCCAACCGTATCAAGCCCACAAGTTGCCACGGGACTTACAACTCCACGGCTTTTGTAAACCATAGTAATAGGCCCCGGAACGAACGCCTCGCGAAGTTTATATACGTAGTCGTGTTCGACTTTTACGATTTTATCAACGTCGTAATCTCTATGCAAATGCACTATTAACGGATTATCTTGCGGACGGCCTTTTGCTATAAAAATCTTTTTAACAGCGTCGTCTAAAAATGCAAAGCCAGCAAGTCCGTAAACGGTTTCGGTAGGAAAGCCTACGACCTCCCCACTCAAAACGTAATCTTTGGCAATTTGTAAGGATTTATCGTTGATTTTTAAAACTTTTGTGTCAAACATAGTTTAAAAAATATCGTCTTCTTCAGGCGGTGGCTCCGGCGGAACGTAGCCGTCGTCGTTTTCTTCGGCAACCTTTCTCGCTTCTCTCTCTTGCTTGGTTGGAGCAATTTCAATATGCTCTGCATAGCCCGGAGGAGGATTGATAAACTTTGATTTTTCGCCTTGGAAAATAAGTTCAAAACTATCGCACGCGCCCGCTCTGTTCTTTGCCAAAATAATTTCGGCAACGTTCTTTTTAACCTTACCTTGTTCGAGTTCTTTTTCTTCTGCGGCAAGGTCTGGTCTATGTATAAACATAACGATATCCGCGTCTTGCTCTATCGCTCCAGATTCTCTAAGGTCGGAAAGTACGGGTTTTTGCCCCTTTCTACTCGTAACCAAACGAGAAAGTTGTGAAAGCGCAAGTACGGGAACGTCAAGTTCTTTTGCAATCATTTTAAGCCCACGGGAAATCTCGGTAACTTCTTGTTGACGGCTATCGCTTGATTTTACGGCGTTCATAAGTTGAATATGGTCAACTACGATAAGGTCGAGCCTACCAAGCCTACTCTTTAAACGCCTGCACTTAGATAAAATTTCAGGACACGTAGTCATTGACGTGTCGTCAACGAAAATCTTTGAATCGTTTAAAATCTTTTGCGCTTGCCAAAGTTTTTGCCAATCTTCGTCTTGAAGTTTACCCTTTAACGCGGCTTGTCCCGAAACCTTAGAAACTGAGCAAAGCATTCTTTGAGCAAGTTCTTCCTTCGTCATTTCAAGAGCGAAAACAGCGCAAACCGCGCCCTCTCTAATCGCTACGTTTTCTACGATATTCATTGCAAACGTAGTTTTACCGATTGACGGACGAGCGGCGAGTATTACCAAGTTACCGCGGTGAAAACCGTTCGTTAAAGCGTCGAGCCCCGTAAAGCCCGTTCTTAACCCCTGTAAAAAATTCTTATCTCTTTGAATATTCTCAAACTTATCCAAAATACCGTTAAAAGCAGTATTTATATTTGAAAGAGTTGAATTGTCAAGTTGTTCTGAAATATCATATATGCTCTTTTCAGCAAAAGACACCGAACGCAAAAAATCCGAAGAAGACCTCGCTTCTTTGGCAATCTCGTCGGCGCTACGAATAAGTTTTCTAAGCGTACTGTCCCTTTTTACGATATTTAAATAATACTCGTAGTTTGCGGCGGACGGAGTAATTCTTGCAAGGTCGGTAATATAATCTATACCACCCGCTTTTTCAAGCGTCGCTTTCTTTTCCATCTCGTCGGACAGCGTTACAATATCTATTGGGTTATTCTTGTTTATAATTGAAAACATTGCGTCAAAAATAAGTTTATGAGACTCCAAATAAAAGTCCCCTTCTTTTAATTTTGACATAATTTCAAATTGCAACTCCATATCAATCAAAACCGAACCTAAAACAGACTGTTCGGCTTCAAGATTGTACGGCATTGCGTTGGTTTTTGCTTGTTGCATAATGCACCTTTTAGGCGGTAAAGAAAATTTCTTTACCGCTCTTTAGTTAATTTTATAATGATTCGAATTCGCAAAGAGCGTCTTCAAAAGACTTCATTGCCGACTTAAACGCATCCTTTTTAGTAAGGTCAACGCCTGCAAGTTTTAAAAGTTCAACTGGGCTATCGCTACCGCCTGAAGATAAGAATTTAAAGTAGTCTTCAACTGCCTTTTCCCCTTCGTTATATATTCTTTCTGCAATAGTAATCGCGCTGATTATTCCCGTTGCGTATTTATACACGTAGAACGCTCTATAAAAATGTGGAATTCTTGCCCATTCGTACGCAATTTCGTCGTCGGAAATTATATCTTTGCCGTAATACTTTTTATTTAAGTTGAGATATTGTTCGTTAAGCCAGTTTTTAGTAAGAGGCATACCCTTTTCCGCTGCGTCGTGAGCAATATATTCAAATTCAGCAAACATCGTTTGACGGAAAGCGGTAGTTCTTATCATATCCATATAGTAAGAAAGAAGATATTTTTTAAGTTTTTTATCTTCTGTCTTTTTAAGAAGATGTTTTAATAAAAGAACTTCGTTTACCGTTGACGCAACTTCTGCTACGAAAATTTTATAACTTGACTTTGCTTGGCATTGCGCTCTTTCAGACTTATACGAGTGCATTGCGTGTCCGAGTTCGTGAGCGATAGTAAACACGTCGTGACTTGTAGGCTGGTAGTTTAACAAAACGTATGGGTGCGGAAGAGCCTTTACGCTCGTACTGTACGCGCCACTTCTCTTACCTTCAGTCTCTTCAACGTCAATCCAACCGTTGTCGTGCGCTTGTTGTAAAAGTTCGCCGTATTCCTTACCAAGAGGCGCTAAGCCTTCTTTAACGAGTTTGAAAGCGTCTTCATAATCGAGTTTAATATCCGCATTTTCAACGAGCGGAGTGTAAATATCGTACATATGAAGTTCGTCAACGCCTAAAATTTCTTTTCTGTCTTTTACGTATCTATGGACGAGTGGAAGAGCGTCGTTTATACTCTCTAAAAGATTTTCATAAACGGCAGGCTCTACGTCTTCGCCTGATAGCGCCTTAGAAAGACAACTGTCGTACTTTCTTGCCCTTGCTAAAAATACGTCTTTATTAACGTTGCCGATATAAGTTGCGGCAATCGTGTTAATTAAAGAAATATACGCAGAATAATACGCTTTAAAAGCCTTTTCTCTAACTTCTCTGTTGTCAGATTGAAGTAAAAGTCCGTAAGTTCCGTGCGTAACTTTAACCTTTTTACCGTCGATTTCAATTTCAGGGAACGGCATATCAGCATTGTCAATCATAGTGAAAATATCGTTAAATCCACCGAAAACTTGACCGCCCATTGCAAGAATAGTCTCGCTTTCTTTTGACAATACGTGCGGTTTGGTCTTTAAAATGCCTTTGAGTTGATAATCGTAATCAGAAAATTCGGGATTGTCGATTATCGCCTGTAACTTTTCATCTGGTAAAGCCGTGAGTTCGGGCGTCATAAACGAAAGGCTCGACGCGTATTTAACGAAAAGGCTACTTACCATAGAGTTTAACGCGTTTGCGTTTGAATCTCTCGTATCAAGGTCCTTTTTCATATGAGCGTAAACCGCAAGTTTTTCTATATCGTAATCAACTTTATCAAGTTCTTTTAAGCATTTGAGTAAAACTTTCTCGTCAGAAAGTTTTCCCTCGTATTTACTAAAATCGATTCTTCCCTCAACGTCTTTTAAAAGCGCTTTAAATTCCTCGTCGTCTTTAAAAATATCCGTCAAGCGCCATTTTAAATTTTCGCTTACTTCACTTCTAATTTTTGCCATAATATAATACTCCTTAAATGTTTTCTCCAAATACGTCTTCTTCGTTTTTATACCCGTACGAGAGTAAGACGTTTGCATGCGTAACGTAAGAAATTATATCTCCGTTTTTTAAATTTGGCATTTGTTTTTCTTTATCGACTAAAACGTGCCTACGCATAAATTCTTGAGTCTTGTCCGACCACTCTAAAACGACCATTACGTGAAAGTCAACGTTGCCAACCTCCGTAACGCTCATATCGTTTTGTAAAAAGGTGCTTACGTTTTTGACCTTTTGACCGACCTTTATATCGTCTAACATCTTAAAATAAGCCTTTGCCCTTTTGTACGGAATACCCAAGTATATAAAAGAAAAAATTACTCCTATTGCAGTAATTATGCAATTTAACACTAAATATAAATTGCCCAACGACTTAATATTTGAGGTTGACGCAAACGGTAAACTGAGATATAATCCGAACAATACCCCCATAGGAACTAAAAGCGCGCCTATGCAAATAAAATATATTTTAAGCAATTTTTTCTTTAATTTTAAAGCGTTTTCGTAGTCGCTTTGCTTATATAAATTTACCATTTTACTTTACGTAGAAAATAACGCCTATCGTATTATAACCGCAGTGGCTTGTTACAGTACTTCCAGCAACCGATTCTATAATTTCATTAAATTTGAAATGTTCTTGAACTTTTTGTTTAACTAAATCTACGATTGCTTGGTCGGTTGGGCTGTGAGTTACGAAACATCTCGCCTCGTCGTAGTTTTTAAAATTGTCCGCCAAGTCTTTTACGTATTGCGTGCAACTTCTTACAAGGTTGCCCATATACTTTTTGTCAACGCCTAAAGCGCCGTCTTTCATAGCGATTGACGGGTGAATTTTTAACACCTTACTCATAACCGCCGCCACGGACGAACATCTTCCACCCTTATGCAAAAAGTCAAGTTTATCGACCACGAAAGAAATTTGAACTTTATCTCTATCTGCGTTTATGGCATCAACGATTTCCCTTGCCGACTTGCCGTCTTTTAACATATCGCAAGCGCGAAGAATTTGTATGCCTTGTCCCGTTGATAACGACAAACTGTCGATAACGTAAACGTTTTCCATTTCCTTTGCAGCCACAGACGCGTTGTTGTTGCAAGAAGAAGACTTTGAAGAAATGTTAAAGTGGATAACCGTGTATCCTTGGCTCGTATATTTTTCAAAATATTCTTTATATGCGTCGATTGAAGTTGCCGCAGTTTTAGGAAGATTACCCGTTTCTTTTACGTAATCGAGAACTTTGTAAGCGTCGATATCAACGGTGTCGTGATATTCGTCTAAACCTAAAAGTATAGCGATAGGGCAAATGCCTATGTCGTTTGCTTCGATAACCGACTGTGGAAGATCACAAGTGCTATCAGAGGTGATTTTAATTTTTTCCATATAAACTCCTATTGCGGATAACCGCTATTTTTCTATTTAGAACCGTTAAAGGTTTCTTTTAGCCATAAATTTACTTTTTCAATAAACTCAAAATACCAAGCGTAAGATTTCCTACCGTCTATCGCCCATTTTGGAACTATTCCGATAATAGTTTCTTCGTCAACTTGGGCAACCGAAGGATTTCTACTGTCTTTACTGCCCCACCTGTTGTCGCCAAGTACGAAAATATGACCTTTTTCAATAACCGTATGGGGTATATCGTCAAGTTTCTCGTTTAAATACGTACCCTTGAATTTTTCTTCGTCAAAATTTGAAAATTTATCTTTTATATATTCAATTTTATCAGGATCGTAATAAGCGTAATCTTCTTTTAAAGCAACGAACTCGTCCGCTCCGCTAATTTTTAAATAAATTACGCCGTTTTCCGAATACAGTTCGTCCCCTTCCATCGCGATTATGCGCTTTATATAGTTGTCCGTTTTCGTCGCTTTAAAAACTACGACGTCTCCCCTTTTTGCTTTTTTTAATTTATCAATCAAAAGCCAGTCCTCATGGTCGAGAGTTTTTTCCATCGAAGTTCCGCTAACTTCTACGGGAGAGAGCCAAACGGTTTGAACGAAAACGTTTATAAGGAGCAAGGCAATAAGCACGATAAGTAGCACGTCAAAAAGCGTAAATTTCTCTTCTTGAGGCATGCCTAAAAGATTTTTTCTTTCAATCGCGCCGTTGACCATTATATCCTCCTTTAAAATTTGAATTTAGATTAACAAAATGTTGTTTACCGCGTATTTACCCTCGCCCTCAATTCGCAATGCGTAAATACCGTCGTAATCTTTAAGCGAACGTCCGTCTTCAGTTTTGAACGCGTCCACCCCAACCGATAGCGACTTCCACGCGCTATTCGCTTTTAAATCGGTTGAAAAACAAAATTCGATAGCGCCGTTTTCAGACTTTTGCAAAAGCGTCAATTTCAAAACACAAAATTCGTTGGTAAACACGTCCATGCTTATTATTGAATTTCGGTCGATATGACAACTCGGCTCGCCAAGTTTATAACTGATAAGTCCGCACTCAGAGTACGCGCCGTATATGTCCCCCGCGCCTTTTACGAGTTGGATAAATTGCTCCGTCCCGACGAAATAACTCTCTCTCTTTGAGTTTTTATCGTAGAAGGTTATACCCTCAAGCCCGTCTTTACTCGAATATATTACGCCCGAGCGCTTTGAGTGAGTCAACGTCGCTTTTTTACATATAAGTTTTGAGGCTACGGTAACGCCCGATTTGTACCTTACGGTTGCAAAAACGAACACTTTTGACGTCGCTCCGCTTAAAACGTACTCAAAATCAAAACCGTCGTCGCCTACGAGTTCGCACGGAGTCCAGTTTCTAAGCGCGGGGTCAACCACACCCTCGTTTAAAAACACTTTACACTCTAAAACGTCGTTTTCTCTATCGGGATAAACTTTTACGTTGAAATATCTTCCGTCTTGATCGACTTCAACGTTTGGTCTTTTTGGAAAATAAACGTCTTTTCCACTTAAATATTTCTTTAAAAACAAATCGACGTCTTTTTTGCAATAGTTGTCCAAATACTCGTTGTAGCCCGTTGCGTAATTAAAGAAACAGTCGGTTTCTTTAGGAACTCTAAGCATAGTATCGAAACTTCTGTCAAAGTCAAAATCTTCGTTGTTCGTTGAAGAAAGATAAAGTATCGGACACTTTGCGTCTTGAGCGTAAGCGTGCGCTTCAATAGCAGCGATAAATCTCCTTCTCTCTTCGTCTAAAACGAGTTCTTTACCGCTTTCGTCGTATTTAAAATGATTTTTGTATGCGTGCCATCCTGCTCCAAACATCATTACGGAGCATTTAATTCTATCGTCAATGGCTGAAAGTTGCCACGCCACGTTAGCGCCGTATCTCGCGCCGATAACGCCTATATTTTTTACGTTTTGTTGCGATTGTAAAAAAGAAATCGCGTATCTTCCTACGGCAACCCACTCGTACCAACAAGTATTGTGCGCGTCGTCGTCAACGTAGTCCATTCTTCTTCCGCGAGTGTAATAATTTGCGTATGCAATAGATTGCGGATAAGTCGTGCAATACTTTGAATTCGGCGATTTTCCACATAGGTCAACCGCTAAAACTGCGTAGCCCATCTTCGCGTATTCGATTATCATATCAAAGTCTGGACTTTCGGTAACGTCAGGCAAATACAATATCGCGTGGTACGACTTTTGCTCGATAGGCGTTGCGTAAATGCCGTATATACGGACTCTTTCACCCCCGACGTCTCTGCCCGAGAAGAAATATTCCGTATATGAAATCTTATCGTATTTAACTTCTTTAATTTTGCTCGGTTGCAAAGTTTTACTAAGGTCAAACTTAGCCCATAACGCGTTTTTGGTTAAAAAGGTTACGTTTTGACTTTTAGTCGTTGGGGTTTTTTCCATTTGTTTCTCCAAAATATCAGTTAGACTTAATCGTTACTTTAGAGCCTGAAATTTCAGTTGCAGGCGTAACGATAATCTTACTGTCAATTCTACTCTTCATTTCGGCAAGGTGTGAAATAAGCCCGATAGAAAAGTTTTTATTTCTCAATTTTTCTAAACTGTCTAAGACGGTATCAACCAACGTTTCGTCCAAAGTTCCAAATCCTTCGTCTAAGAAGAAAAACTCCATAGGTTTTTCTGAACGGGAATAAATCCCAACAGAAAGGGCAAGCGCTAAGGACAATGAAACCAAAAAAGTTTCTCCACCTGAAAGCGAGGCTACCGACCTTTCAATTCCGCCGTTTAGATTATCGCAAATATAAAAGCCGTCTTTTCCGCTCTCGATAGAATCTTTATACACTACGTCGTACTTACCGCCCGTGAGTTCTAAAAGCGTTTTCCGCGCTTGCAAAGCAACGTCTGACAAAAACTCAGCAGAGATGAACTCTGAAAACGCGCGCCTAGATACTACTTGCTCAAGTCGCGCAAGCACGCTCGCACGAGCGCACGCTTCTTTTATATCTTTTTCTATTATACACCTATTTTTAAAATTTTGCGACAAAATTTCAACATTATTTTGATATTTTATCAAATTTTCTTTCAAAATTTCGACTTCTTGCGATAATTTCGTCTTTTCAGCAATTTTTTCGTGGTACAATTCAAGGTTAAACTTTACTTTTTCGAGTTCTCTTTTAGTTTTTTCTACCGACGTTTCGTAATAAACGAGCGATTTTTTATGATTTTCTATATCGCTTTTTATTTTTTCAACGTCCACTGCGTTTTCAACGATTTTTTTAGCGTCTTCTACGCGTGAAATTTTATCGCTAAAAAGTTCTTCAACTAATTTATCAACCTTTTCTCTCTCGGCTGTTACGGTACTTTTTAAAACTTCTTTTTCAAAAACCTGCTTTTCAATAGTCGCGTATTCACGGCTGATTTTTTCACGGTTTTCTCTTATATCGTTTTCTCTTTTTTCGATTGAGTTCACACAGTCGGAATAAAAAGTAAGTTTACTGTCATAATCGTCGATATTTCCTACGATTTTTACAAGTTTTACGTTTAACGCATCGAGTTTTTCACGTAAAATACGACAAGAATTTTCACTCTCTTTTAAACTGCTTTCAACGTCTTTTACGTCATTTTTAACGCTCTCGATTTTGCCGTTTATAGCGCCGAGTAAACTTTGCTTTTCGTTTCTTTGAGAAAGTAAAATTTTAAAATTTTCCACAACGGAATTAACGTCAATTTCTTCGCCGTCGCAAAGTTCTTCGTAAAGTGTTTTAAACTCGTCTAATCTCTTTGCTATGAGATTTTTGAAATACAAACCACACTCGCCGTCGCTTTCAAAATTCTCAATAGCCTTCGACTGCTCTAAATAATAGTTGACTTGATTTAGGTATTCATTTTTTAAACGAGAGTTTGAAACGAAAGAAAACGCCTTCGTAACGTCCGTTTGAGTGATTAAATACTCAATTTCGTGTGTTAAATCAATCTTTTTATCCGTCAGTTTATCAATTTCAGTTTTTAAAGTCTTAATTTTTAACTTTTTCTCTTCAACGCTTCTTTCCGTAGTCAAAACTTCTTTTCGCAACGTTTTAAATTCAACTATTTTTGCGCTAATTGAAATCAATTCGTCTCTTTTTGCTTTTAGGTCTTCTTTTTCTAATTTTAAATTGTCGATAGCAAGGTATTCTTCTTCGCTTTTTTCTCTCTTAATTTTTAAATCAGAAAGGGCTAACGAAAGGTCGGAATACTCTTTTAAAACAACTTTTTCAACTTTTAATTTTTCATCTAATTCTTCTTGAAGATCAACTATTCTTTTTGCAACGTCATAGACTTCTAAAACACCGTTTAAGGCATCGATTTCAACTTGTCTCTTTTTAAGAAGTTCAAGAGTTTCGCTCTCTTCAACACACTTATTATACAAATTGTAAAAAGGCGTATTTTCTTCGATATATTCGTTGATTTTTAAAAGTTTTTCACTTTTAGTTTCATACTCTTTTTCGTAGGCTTTAAGTTGACTAATTAAGGCGTCTAAATTCTCTTTCGTGTCGTTTTCATATCTACTTAAATCGTGATATAAAACTTCTAATTTTCTGTCCACGCTTTCAATTTTATCCTTTAATTTTATATTAAATCTATCGCCGTATTTTTCAAGCCCAAAAAGTTTTTCAATTATCTTTACTCTCTCGCCTTTAGGCGCTTTAACAAACTGAGCAAACTCGCCTTGCGGTAAAATTATGCACTTTGTAAATTCGGCTTGACCGAGCCCTAAAATACTCTCTATTTTTTTATTCACTTCACTCGTTAAAGACGCGAGCGAAATTACGCTACCACCCGTAGTTTGATAGAGCGACGCTACTGCTCCACCGTAACTTCCGTCTTTTTTAAGTTTAAAACTGCGTTCGACTAAATATCTTTGTCTTACTGAATTTTCAAATATTTCAAATTCTAAACTAATATACGCATTTTTTCGCCTTGCGCTTATAAGTTCAACTGCTTTTAGTCCACTTATTTCACCGTAAAGCGCAATAATAACGGAGTCTAAAATAGTGCTTTTACCACTTCCAGTCGAACCGAAAATGCCAAAAAGCCCACTACTTGAAACGCTTTCAAAATCTATTTCAACTCTTTCGGAAAAACTGCGTATTCCATCAATTACAAGTTTTATAGGTTTCACTCTTACTCCTCCGCCATTATTTCAAGATATGCTTTTAAAAGGTCGTCGTCTGGCTTTGCGCCAAATTTTTTAGTATAAAACTCAACGAATAAATCTTCGTCGGAAAGGTCGCGCCTTCCACTAATTCCACCCCTTTCAAACTCGCTCGAAAACTCTAATTTTATCTTGGTTACGTTTGGGTATTTGCCTTTGATATTCGCCGTCTCTTCCATCGTTAAAGGACGGTCGGAAATTATCGTTAAATCTACGAATTTATCGGAAAATTTACAAAGTTTTACGTCTAATTCATCCGTGCCGACAACGGTTATTTTAGCAAGTTTTTTACCCGAAACTAAGTCAACCGTTTTTAAGTTTTCAACCTTGCCGTTTTCAATGCTAAAAACAGTAACCGACTTTTGATTTCCCACTTCGTCGTAAGCGTATTGAATAGGCGAGCCTGAATAAATTACGTTTTTGCTCTTTGATGCAATTTGTCTTTTATGCAAGTGCCCGAGCGCCGTATATAAGCAACTTTCGGGAATAGCAGACGGCGATACAACTTTTACTCCGCCAAGGTCAATTCGCCTTTCGCTTTCACTACTTTCTCCACCTACCATAAACAAGTGGCTTACAAGTACGCCACTTTGACCTTCTTTCTTTTTAGAAAAAATATCGGCTAATATATCTTTTACTCTTTCGCCATAGTCCTTTTCCTTGTCAATAACGTATCCGTACGGCGCTTCGCCAAAAAACGAAAGCGTGGCGATAAAATATTCATTATCAAATTTATCTTTAAAAACAAGGTGATTTTTACCACAGTCAACGAGTTGAACGTTACCACTGTTATTAGGCGTAAAATCGTTTTCTTTTCCGCAAAGATAAACTCCCCTTTTATAAGCCATAGTTCTCGCTGCGGAAAGCCTGTCTTCGTCGTCGTGATTCCCACTTATGCAAACTACGGTAATATTATTTTCAGAAAAACCGTCAAGCCACTCAAAGAAAAGATTTTCTGCCTCTGACGACGGAATAAAAGTGTCGTAAACGTCGCCAGCGACGAGCATTATATCCACCTTTTCAGCAGTTGCAATAGATAAAATCTCATCTAATACTGCTTTTTGTTCTTCTAAACGGCTAACACCGTCTAATTTCTTGCCGATATGAAGATCTGAAGTGTGTAAAAATTTCATAGACAATAGTTCCTAATTTGACCTTTGACCACAAAATGTTGTGTTCAAAAAAAATTCTTTTAAAATATCTTGATTTTTTTATAATAATATAATAATATATTTTAACAACAAAATCAAGTTCTTCAGGGAAATTATGTCATTTTGCAGTTTTTCAAAAGATTTTTTAAATAGCGAGCACACTTTAGTCGATAATAAGTTTATCGATATGTATTTGCCCATTGCAACGGGCGACGCCGTAAAGGTATATCTTTACGGTCTTTTTGCGTGCAAACAAGACGAAGAAATTACTCTTGACAAATTTGCAAAACAGTTAAATTTACCCGAAGAAGAAGTTAAAAACTGCTTTAAGTTTTGGGAAGAATTCGGCGTATTAAACGTTTTGACGGAAGATCCTTTTACAGTTGCTTACCTACCCGTTTCTTCTCATAAACCTAAAAAGTACAACCCCGAAAAATACACGGGATTTAACAAGGCTTTACAAGTATTGATACCCGAAAGGATGATAACGCCTAACGAATATTCTGCGTATTTTTCACTTATGGAAGAACATTCTATAAAGCCCGAAGCAATGCTTATGATAATTAAATATTGCGTTGACTTAAAAGGCAAAAACATCAGTTTTAGATACGTTTTAAAAGTGGCGAACGACTTTGCGTCAAGGGGCGTTACGACAGAGAGCAAAATTGAAAAAGAACTTTCAGATTACACTATAAAATCTGCTGATTTATATGAAATTTTTGCAGTTTTAAACCCAAATTCAAAGCCCGAAATCGAAGATATGAACTTATACAAAAAGTGGACTTTGGATATGAAGTTTAGCAAGAACGCAATTATTACTACCGCTGTAAAAAGCAAGGCAAAAACTACCCAAAAACTCGATAAAGAACTCAATTTATTGTACTCTGCTAAAAAGTTTTCTCCCGAAGAAATCGAGTCTTATTATAAAGAGAAAAAAGCAGTCGTTGAAATTGCTTATAACGTAAATAAAACCCTTTCGGTTTATACTGAAGTTATCGAGCCCGTCGTTGAAAATTACGTTTTACCTTGGCTTAACAAGGGTTACGACGAAAACGCGCTTGTATTTATAGCAAATTACTGTTTTAGAAAAAATAGGCGTTCGCTTGAAAAAATGGACGAAATAGTTGATAAACTCTATCAAAACGGGCTTATAACTGTAAACGCTATCGCCGATTTTATTAAATCTTCAACCAAAGACGACGAATTTATCAAAAATCTACTCGCTATCGCAGGGCTTTCGAGAAAACCTATCGACTACGATAGACAAAACTTGCAAATTTGGAGAAACTGGAATTTTTCAGACGAAATGATTGAAAAAGCGGTATCGTTATCAACGGGCAAAAGCAATCCGTTCGCATACGTAAACGCAATACTTTCCGACTGGAAAAACGACGGCATTTTCTCCCCCGACAAAATACCTACGATTAAACAAAGTAAAAACAGCGCATTTAAATCGCAAACTTATACGAAAGAAGAACTCGACGACCTTATCGACAATATTGACGACGTTGACTTTTAAGGTGAATTATGAATTACGACAACGCGCTACTTAGCGAAATTGAAAAAATATATTTAGAAAAGAGAAAAAAAGCCGAACAACCCGTTGAAATTTTGAAACAAGCGCTTTTTTCTAATAGCGACTACCTATCGGCGTATAACGGCTACAACGCAACGCGATTTGAAATTAGTAAGGCAAAATTTATGGGCGACGATGACAATTTGCCCGTTTTGAAAGCAAAACTAAACGATTATAAACTTAAAATGCAAGAAATTAGGCTAAGTTTAGGCTACGACGACAAGACCTTATCACCAAAATACGAGTGTAAATCGTGCTTAGATACGGGTAGAACGGCTGACGGCGTTAGATGTAAATGTTTTAAAAAACTCGTTTGTAAACTGACCTTAGAAAAGTTAGGTTTAGAAAAGAAAAAACTTCCTTCTTTTAAAAAGGCGGGATATAAAGACCTTAATAACTTGCAAAAAATATACGATAAAATGGCTTTATACTGCGAAAAATTCCCAAATACCGATAAAAATATCGTTATCGCGGGGAACGTTGGCACGGGTAAAAGTTATCTTGCAGGGTGTATTGCAAACGAACTCATTTCAAAAGATTTTAACGTAATATTTTTATCCGCTTGCGAATTAAACTCTATATTGCTTAAATACCACGTCTCGCCTATTGACGAAAAGGGCGCGTATTTAGACCTTTTAACAAATTGCGATTTGTTAGTTATTGACGACCTTGGTAGCGAGCCTATATACAAAAACGTTACAGAAGAATATCTTTTGATGATAATTACCGAAAGAATGACAAAATCAAACCCGTTTATTATAACGACTAACCTTGAACAAGAACAACTGCTCGACCGATACGGCGATAGAACGCTATCGAGATTAAACGACAAGAAAAAAGGCGTTTTTATTCAAATAAAAGGCGAAGATTTAAGAAGAAAGAAAATTTAATTATATACAGGTTTTACCTACTAAAACCGAGAAAGAGCCCCGTAAGTCAATCGGACTTACGGGGCTCGCTATTTTTATTCGGTTTACTTATTTTGATTATACTGGTCAACGTCTAAAATTTTAATAAATTCTTTAACCGCAAAGGTGTGCGTTGACGTATCTTTATTAAGCACGACGCCCGTCGCTCTCGTTGGAAGGGCTGGACTAACTTTAATTTCATAAAGTTCTTTTCTCGCAAGTTCTTCTAAAACGTAACGACGCGGAACGCAAGCAATGCCCATACCGTTTTTAGCCATTTCAATAACGAGTTCAATACTTCCCGCCTCAAATTCGGGAGTAATCGTTATGCCGTGAGTGTCTAAAAATCCGTTGATTTCCTTAGTTGTTGACGTAGAATTATCAAGCATTATTATAGGATAATCGGGCAAATCTCTCAAATCTAATATACTGTCGAAAAGGTCTGAAAACTTGTCAGACGCAACGAAAATATCTTCAATTATGCCCGTTTGTCCCGTCAAAAGCACGTCGTCGTCATCAATAGGTAAACTTACCATGCCGATATCGGCTTTATCGGTTTTTATTCTTTCTAAGGTGTCCTTTGTAGTACAATCTTTAAAAGTTATAACGACGTTTGGATAAAGTTCGTGATATTTTTTAATATATCTCATAAGGAAATGGGTAACGACGGTATCGGCTGCCGAAATACGAAGTACACCCGTTGCGATATTCTTGCTCTCTTTAAACTTTGACTCCGCCGAATCTAACAATTTTATGGCTCTTTCAACAAGTTCAAAAATTTGTCTTCCACCCGTTTCAGTAAGTTCCATACCCCTACTTACTCTGTTAAAAAGTTTACCGCCAAGTTGCTTTTCAAGGTGTTTTATTGCTTGCGATACGGCAGGTTGAGAAATATACAATTCTTCGGACGCCTTAGTCAAACTACCGCATTTGGCTACTGCGTAAAACACTCTATATAAATCTAAATCTATCATATTCCCTCCTATTTACCAACGCAAAATTTACTAAAAATCTCGTCGATAATTCTTTCGTTTGCAGTTTCGCCACTAACTTCGCCAAGATATTGCCAAGCCGAATTTAAGTCGATTGCGCATAAATCTGCGGTGTTTACACTAAATCCTTGCAACGCGTCGTCTATTGATTTTAATGCGTTTTTAAGGGCGAACAAATGCCTTTCTTCAGTTAAAAAGTCGGCGTTTAAGTCGATTTTTCCACCGAAAGCCCTTTTTGAAAGTTCTTCTTTTAACAGGTCGATATTAAGCCCTGTTTTTGCTGAAATATAAATATCGCCGTCTATATGCGGTTTTTCTTGTAAATCAAGTTTATTTACGACGACGATTCTCTCTTTGTCTTTAGTTTGCTCTAAAACTTTTTCGTCGTCTTCGTCTATCGGTTTACTACCGTCTAAAACTACCACGCAAACGTCACAGTCGTTTAAAAGATTTTCCGAACGCTTTATGCCTACGCTTTCAATCTCGTCGCTACTTTCTCTTATACCTGCCGTGTCGTAAAGGTTAAATCTTACTCCGTCGATATCAATTTCGCCTTCTACTACGTCTCTCGTAGTTCCTGCAATCGAAGAAACGATAGCCTTGTCGTAATCTAATATACCGTTAAGCAATGAACTTTTACCCGTGTTAGGTTTACCTAAAAGGGCTACTTTTACACCGTGTTTTACCTTTCTTCCCTTGCCGTAACGAGAAATTATAAGTTCTATTTGGCTCTTTACTAAGTTTAAAGAATTGATAATTTCGTCGTAATTATCTTCGGTTACCCCTTCTTCTGGGTAATCAATTCCAGCGTTTATGTATGCGAGCGCGTAGGTAATTTTGTCTTGCATCTCTATTATCTTTTTAGTAAGTTTTTCTCTATAAAGATAGTAACCTGCCTTGACTTCGCCTACGCTTTCGCTATTTATCATATCTATAAGCCCTTCACACGAAGAAAGGCTCATTTTTCCATTTAAAAACGCCCTTTTCGTAAACTCGCCCTTAGTTGCCGGAATAGCGCCGAGTTCAAAAGTCCTTTTTAAAATACCTTGAGTAATTGCAATTCCACCGTGGCAATGAAATTCGACCATATCTTCGCCCGTGTAACTTTTGGGCGCTTTAAAA
Organism: Clostridia bacterium; assembly: GCA_017396365.1. GTDB lineage: Bacteria > Bacillota > Clostridia > Christensenellales > Borkfalkiaceae > UBA10281. Next base: position 68,931 of record JAFQMD010000030.1, read on the forward strand.
TAGACGCACATACCAAAATCGGTAAAATGTCCGCCGTCTATTTCGCCAACGTAGAGTTTATAAGGCTTAAAATCGCGTACCAAAATACTGCCGAGCGGTTTAAACATTTTCTCGGCTATATCAAGCGGATTGTCTCCGCTTATTCGTATTATCGCCACGCCACCAACGCCCGTAGCAGTTGAAATTGCTGAAATATTTTTACTCATAATCAGTTAAAAAAGTCGTCTCCGCCGTTTTGTCCGTTTTGGTTTTTTGAATCAAAATCTTCAAACGGGTTAGAATTTCCACCTTGTTTTTTATCGCTAAATTCTTCAAAAGGATCTGGCGCAGGTTGATTTTGATTGCCGTTTCCGTAAGGATTGCCGTTATTATACGGGTTATTGCCGTTGTTGTAGGGATTATTTGCGTTATTATAAGGGTTTCCGTTTCCATAAGGGTTGTTGCCGTATGGATTGTAGTATCTTCTTCTCGATTCAACGTAAGCGTCGTAATCAATTCTCTTTTTGTTTCTAAGCGCGAAAATGAATATTCCACCTACGACGAGCGTTGAAGTTACAACGTAACCAACAGCGGTTAAAACGGTAAACATAAAGTTGTTTTTGAGCGTATAACTCATAAACAAGTTTTTAAGCACGAATAATAAGAATATTATGAAAGCAAGTTCCGTCAAGTCGTTTACGGTTGCCAAAACTGCTAACAAATAAGAATTAAGACCGAGCGTTGTTGTAGTTGGAACGCCACCCGAAATAATATTCGCCAAATTTGGAATACCGTAAACTATATCGATAGCCAAACTCGTAGCAGTAGAAATTCCAGCAAAAATTATTGCTAAAATGTAAAAAGCGTCAGTCTTTTTTACGTATTTACTTTCGGGAGCAAGTTGATGCGCAACGTAAATGCCGTAAAACGGAATTATTGCTCTTTTTGGCTTATGAATTCCCTTTCTACTTGCCATTTTGTAAAGACCTATACTTCTAAACACGTAATATACCGCAATGATAGCAAGTTGCGACAAAGCGTAGGCTATAAACATAGTTAAATAGCCACTTGGAGAAAGTTCGTAACCCGTTTGCTTTGCGTACGTATCGGAAAAATCTTTCAAACTGTATATAATATCAAATATCATCAATTACACCTTTTATTAAGATTAAATTTCAAATTTTTCTTTTAATTCATTTACGATTTTTACTATATCTTGGCAAGCGGTATCAAGCGCTACTTCGCCTTTAAACGTCTTATCTCTAAATGAAATTTCAACTACTCCCCTTTCGCAAGTTTTACGGCTTACAACCGCTCTAACAGGCACGCCTAAAAGGTCTGCGTCGGCAAACATTGCGCCTGCTCTTATATCTCTTTCGTCGTATAAAACTTCAACGCCCGACTTGGTTAAATCTTCGTAAAGTTTATCTGAAACTTGTTTTACGTTTTCATCCGTCGATTGTAAACAACAAATTTCAACTTGCCATGGGGCAATAGAAATAGGCCAAATAGGACCGTAATCGTCGTGTTGCTCTTCGCAAATAGTCGCAACGAGTCTGCCAACGCCTATGCCGTAGCAACCCATAATAGGATGTTTTCTCTCGCCGTCGGAATCGACGTAGGTCATATTCATAGACTCGGTATATTTAGTGCCGAGTTGGAAAATATTGCCTATTTCTACACCCCTTTTAAGCGTAATAGTAGGTTTTCCACAAATAGGACAAATACCGCCGTTATAAGCCTTTGCAACTTCGACGTATTCAACTTCGCCTACGTCGCGAGCAATATTCATACCCTTTAAGTGATATCCAACTTGGTTTGCTCCGCACACGAAACTTTCAATACCCATAAGCGATTTGTCAAACACGACCTTAGCCTTTCCGTTAAAGCCGACAGGACCTATAAAGCCTGCGACGATACCCGACTCTTCGCTAATTCCGCTTGCTGGGTGAACTTCGGTTTTTAAATAATTTCTAAGTTTGGTTTCGTTTACTTCTAAATCGCCCCTAATAAATACTACAACGTAATCGTCGGTTGCGTTTTCTTGATAAACGACTGCTTTACACATATTAGTTGGCTCTACGCCCAAAACTCTTTTAAGACCTTCAATCGTCTTTACGTTAGGGGTTGCAACTGTGGTTAAATCTTCTTTAACGCTTTCGATTTCGTGAGTGATACAGTCTGCAACTTCCATATTCGCTCTATAATCGCAATTAGAACAAATAGCAAGCGTATCTTCGCCGATATCGGTAAGAAGCATAAATTCGTGAGAAATTTTACCGCCCATCATACCGCTGTCGCTCTTTACGGCAACTACGTTCTTTGCGCCTGCGCGCTTGAAAATACGCTCGTAGGCAACGAAACACTTATCGTAATACTCTTCCAAATCCTTTTGAGTGGTGTGGAAAGAATACGCGTCTTTCATAGTAAATTCTCTAACTCTTATAAGACCGCCCCTTGCTCTCGGTTCGTCTCTAAACTTAGTTTGAATTTGATAAATCATAAACGGATAATCGGTGTAAGACGCAGCGATATCTCTCGCCATGTGAACAGCCGCTTCTTCGTGAGTCATACCAAGAACCATCTTTGCATTGTTTCTATCGGTAAAACGAGCCATTTCGCTACCGATACTCGTATATCTACCCGATTCTTCCCAAATAGTTGCAGGCATAACGACGGGGAATAAAACTTCTTGACCGCCGACTCTATCCATTTCTTCTCTTATAATTTTTTCAACTTTGTTAGTAATTCTTTTCGTTGGAGCAAAAAGAGAATAACTACCTGCGCTCATATATTTCATATAACCGCCTTTCATCATAAGAGCGTGGCTAGCAATAACACAATCTTTAGGCGTTTCTTTATATCTTGCGCCGAGTAAATTTTTAACTAACATAAATTATCTCCCATTTGAACGTAATTCTACACGATAATTATACCTTTTTATTGTGAAAATGTAAAGTGTAAACTAAATCTTTTTGATGAAATCGGTGATTTTAGTCCAAATTTTTATTATTTATAATAAATTGTTCATTTTCGACGTTTTTACTTGATAAAATTTTCAAATAAAGTTATAATTAAATCGCATAACTATAAAGGAGAGAATTATGGATATTAACACCCTTACCGTAAACACCATAAGAGTGCTTTCTGCAGAAGCAATACAAAAGGCAAATTCAGGTCACCCCGGGCTTCCACTCGGTAGCGCCCCTATCGGATACTCGCTCTTTGCCGACCATCTTAAATTTAACCCCAAAAACCCTGATTTTTGCGACAGAGATAGGTTTATTCTCTCAGCAGGTCACGGCTCAATGCTCAACTACGCTCTTTTACATTTGTTTGGATACGACGTTTCGATGGACGACCTTAAAAGTTTCCGTCAACTCGGCTCTAAAACCCCCGGTCATCCCGAATATAGACACACTCCGGGCATTGAAACGACTACGGGCCCACTCGGTCAAGGCATTGCAAACGCAGTTGGTATGGCTATTGCCGAAACTAAACTTGCAGCCGAATTTAACAGAGAAGGCTTTAATATAGTAGATCACTACACTTACGCCCTTTGTGGCGACGGTTGTTTGCAAGAAGGTATCGAATACGAGGCGGCATCTCTTGCAGGCACGCTTAAACTCGGTAAACTTATCGTTTTATACGATAAAAACGACATAACTATCGAAGGCAACACGAATACCGCCTTTACCGAAGACGTTGGAGCAAGACACGAGGCTCAAGGTTGGCAAGTGTTGTACGTTAAAGACGGAAACGACGTTAAGGCTATTTCTAAAGCCATTTCTAAAGCAAAGAAAGAGAAAGAAAAACCGTCGCTTATAATCGTTAAAACGGTTATAGGTTACGGCTCGCCAAAAGCAGGCACTGCGGACGTTCACGGCGCTCCTCTCGGCGCGGAAGGCGTAACCGAACTTAAAAATAATTTAGGTCATCACTACCCTGAATTTACAGTTCCCGCAGAAGTTTCTAAACACTTAGACAAGTATAAAACCTTGGGCGATAAAATTCAAAAGAAATGGGAAGCGCTCTTTAATAAATACAAGGAAAAATATCCAGAACTTGCTCAAAAGTTTAACGACTATTTAAGCGGAAACGTTCCGTACCTTAACGGCGACAAAGACCTTTTCGACTTTTCAAAGCCCGACGCTACGAGAAATACGTCTTTTAAGGTGTTAAACCGTTTGGCAGACCTTGTTCCTAACCTTACGGGCGGTAGCGCCGACCTTGCTCCGTCTAACAAGTCGAACATGACCAAGAGAGATTACTACTCTCCACAAAATAGAAAGGGCTCTAACTTCCACTTTGGTATTAGAGAGCACGCTATGTCTGCAATTTGTAACGGTATGGCTCTTCACGGCGGTTATAAAGTTTATTGTGCAACCTTCTTTATCTTCTCAGATTATATGAAAAACGCAATGCGCCTTTCAGCGCTTATGAATATTCCCGTTACTTACGTCTTAACGCACGACTCTATCGGCGTTGGCGAAGACGGCCCAACTCACGAACCAGTTGAACAACTCGCAGGTTTAAGAACTATTCCAAATATGAAAGTTTTCCGCCCTGCCGACGGTAAAGAAACGGCTTACGCTTGGATTTCGGCTTTGACCGGAAATTCGCCAACTTGTTTAGTTTTGACAAGGCAAAATCTTCCACAATACGACAACTCTTCTGATTTAGCTCTTAAAGGCGGTTATATTTTAGCGGATAGCAAAAACAATACCCCTGATGCAATTATTATGGCAAGCGGTTCGGAAGTTGAACTTGCAATGAAAGCAAAAGACGAACTCGCAAACGAAAATATCGACGTAAGAGTAATTTCAATGCCTTGTATGGAACTTTTCGACGCTCAACCAGAAGACTATAAAGAGTCCGTACTTCCTAACAAAGTTAGAGCGAGAGTTGCCGTTGAGGCAGGCTCGCCTGACAACTGGCATAAATACGTAGGTTTAGACGGAAGGGTTATCTCAATGAATTCTTTCGGCGCGTCTGCTCCTGCATCTACTCTTTTTAAAATGTTTGGTTTTACTACTGAAAACGTAGTTGCAAAAGTTAAAGAAGTTTTAGGAAAATAATTATGGGCAAAAAAAAGAAAACTACTTTATCTGACTCTTTGCTAGAACTTAGACAAGGTCTTAAAATTATTGATAATAAGTTTACTTGTTTAAACAGCAATGAAATTTCATTGAACAAAGAAAAAACCTTATATGAGAGCAAACAAGAAAAAAGGCAATCTTTCCATCCTGACTTTCTTGAGGCAGAAATGAAAGTTCAAACTGCAAAGAACAACTATGAAAACTATATCAATACCAGTTTTAGAAAAAGAAATAAAGGTGTACTGAAAAATAAATATGAAAGAGCAAAGGCTATTGGGCAATCTCCAAATTCAGATTTGTTTTTAGCATCTTTTATCATTAGCGTAATTATTGCGGTAATCATATTTTTAATTTTAACCGCTACCGTAGATTCTACGTTTATTATTTATATTATTACAATAGTTCCGACTGGTCTTACAGCATTAGTTATTTCAGTTCCGCTTTTCTTTACCATAAAAATTACAATCGATTCAATTTACGTTAGAAAAACTGATAAAAAGCATAAGTTAAAATTATTATCTGACGTTATGGAGGCTGAAAACACTTTGTCCGAATATACGAAACCGTGGGAAGAAGTGGAAAAACGTTTTATTGATACAAAAAATAAACTTTTAAACGAAGCAAAAACCTGCTATAATGAAATTAAATTAACGTTTGATAACGTTGTACCGGAAAAGGACTGGGCGCTTTTAGATTACGTCATATACTACATTCAAACAGACAAAGCAAAAACTATTGAAGACGCTTTAAATCTTGCTCGCAAACAGCAAAATCTTGAAAGTTTTAATGAAAATTTATTTGCGCTTAAAACCGCTTTAAAAGTTGAGAAAACAAGTTTGGAATTAGTAGAAAGTAAAAATGCAATTTTAGAACTGTTTTAATATAAGTTTTGGGACTTGGGGTTTTCCCCAAGTCCCTTTTAATATAAAAAAACACTCGATGCGCGCTATCATAAACGCGTATATCGAGTGTTTGCTCCAACTTTTAATTATCAATTATTTGTTGAAATATCTCTTGAGAAGACCTTCAAACGCCTTGCCGTGTCTTGCTTCGTCACGAGCCATTTCGTGTACGGTGTCGTGAATTGCGTCTAAGCCAAGTTCTTTAGCGAGTTTTGCAAGTTCAAATTTACCTGCAGTTGCGCCGTTTTCAGCATCTACTCTAAGTTCAAGATTCTTCTTGGTAGAACTTGTTACAACTTCACCTAAAAGTTCAGCAAACTTTGCAGCGTGTTCTGCTTCTTCATACGCAGCCTTTTCCCAGTAAAGACCGATTTCAGGATATCCTTCTCTATGAGCAACTCTTGCCATTGCAAGATACATACCAACTTCGGTACATTCACCCTCGAAATTCATTCTTAAACCTTTGATGATTTCTTCTGGCGCACCTTGCGCAACGCCTACGATATGTTCAGCAGCCCAAGTCTTTTCACCTTCTTGAACAGTAAACTTTTCGCCCGGGCATTTGCAAAGTGGGCAAGCGTCGATAACGGTTTCACCTTCGTGAACGTAACCACAAATTGGACATACAAATTTTTTCATATTTTTCCTCCACGTGCCTATTGGCATCTCTTTTTTACGATTTGATATTAACATAAAAAAAGCCCTTTGTCAAGGCTTTTTTAAAAGTTTTTAGGAATAATTCTTAAATTTTTTATTTTTTAGGAATTTTCCTTATTTTTTATTTCATCATTTGTGTGATTTTCTTGGATTTTACTCTCATTTTTTCTTTTAAATATAGGATTTAAAAGTTGTTTTAAGTCAACTTCGGACACTATCTCGCCTATGAAAATAAACACAAAACCTATTATTATAAATACGGTTAAGTTTGCGTCGCCAAGCAAAAGTTCAAACACTACTCCGAACACCGATTCTAAACTAAATATCAGCGCAACTGACATAGGCGGGGCGTATTTTTGGGCAACCATTTGACCAAATTGAGCAAAAAGCGTACAAATAAATGCGAGATATAACAGTTTCCAAATTGCCTCGCCCGACATTGAAAATTTAGACGCGTGCAACGAAAACTCAGTAGATAAAGATATGATTGAACAAAGAACTGCTACGGTTAAAAGTTCGACTATAAGCAGTTGCATTGCATCTTCTTTTTCGGTGTGCTTTGAAATAAATATTATTTGCAAAGCGTAGAAAATACCGCTTGCAATGGATAAAATATCGCCTAAAATTTCGTTTGACGCGCTATCTTTTTTACCGATTACGGCAACGAAAGCAATACCCACAAAGCAGAGCGCGGTTGCAAGATAATTTTTAAAAGTCGGCTTCTTTTTTAAAAATAACCAAGATAAAAACGGCACTAAAACGACGTAAACTGACGTTAAAAAAGCGTTTTTTGATGCTGAAGTATATCTTAAGCCTATCGTTTGAACGCTATACGCTCCAAAAAGTATAAAACCTAAAATTAGCCCTTTTAAAAAAGTGCTTTTACTTATCGTTATAAACTTTTTCCAACAAATTGCTACTAATAATACGCTTGCTATTATAAATCTCGACGCCAAGATAAAAAACGTAAAATGCCCATCGCCGAGAGTTGAAAGGGTATCTTTTAATATAACGAAAGAACTACCCCAAACTATAGTAACGAGCACCAAAAGCAATTTGCCAAGCGTTGCTTTGCTGAGTTTGTTTTGCATACTTCACCACTAAATATTTTATTAAAGCCATCAAAAGATTATACGAAAATAAGGCGAATAGCTATGCTATCCGCCATTTTATTAAATAGAATTCTTATTCAGCGTCCTTTTCAGCCTTTGAATGGTCAACAACGAGTTTGCCATCGTAATATCCGCACTTAGCGCATACGGTGTGAGGCTGAGTATATGCATGACATTGTGGGCATTCAACCAAAGTAGGCATTTTTGCCTTAGAATTGTTAGAAAATCTTGTGTTTGATCTTTGCTTTGAAGTTTTATGTTTTGGAACTGCCATTGTTTTATACCTCTCTTACTTTGTATGTTCACATTGAATTTGGTTAAGGTTTGCTCCGCATTCGGAACAAAGACCTTTACAATCATCTTTGCAATAAACTGCATAGGGAATTGATAGCATAAGTTTTTCGTCAACCATTTCGCTAAGGTCAACTAAACCTTTTTTAAACTTGTAAATATCTTCGCCATCTTCAGTTTCAGAATACTCTTCGTCAAATTCGACAACGTTTTGGAAAACAACGCCCGTCAAACACCTCGTACAAAGTGTTGATATAGCGTACTTAATTTCACCGTAAACAAACACGCTTTTACCACTTAAAGTCAACGTGCCGTTCACCTGAACTTTTCCGCTATACTCGGCGTCGGGTAACGTTATAACCGAACTGTCCGCATCATATTCAAAATGGAAAGAACACTCGTCTTTTCCGCTATATTTCAGTTTTCTTACGTCGATAACCATATTAGCCAAATTATTATATTATATTTTTAATTTAATGTCAATATTTTTTAAAGGCAAAATGCTAAATTTAGCATTATTTTGCAAGTCTTTGCGTATCTCTTGCAATAACGAGTTCTTCGTTGGTTGGAATTACGAGAACTTTTACCTTGCTATCTTTAGCGCTGATTTCACAAATGCCGTCGGTAAGGTTATCGTTTTTAGCCTTGTCGACTACTACTCCCATATATTCAAGGTCTTCAACGATTGACATTCTTACTCCGCCGTCGTGCTCGCCTATACCTGCGGTAAATACTATACAGTCAACTCCGCCGAGAGCCGCTGCGTACGCGCCGAGATATTTTCTACAACTGTAAGTGAATACGTCAAGGGCAAGTTGCGCTCTGTGATTGCCTTCAGCCGCTGCGTTTCTTAAATCTCTAAAGTCTGACGATACGCCCGAAAGACCGCTTACGCCTGACTTTTTGTTAAGATAATTTAAAGTTTCAGCCAAAGTCATACCGTATTTGTTTGCTAAAAACTCTACGATTGCAGGGTCCATATCCCCCGATCTCGTTCCCATCGGAACACCGCCGAGTGGAGTGAAACTCATAGAAGTATCTAAACTCTTTCCGCCCTTAACTGCCGAAATTGACGAGCCGTTTCCAAGGTGCAAAGTTACAACCTTAAAGTTTTTATCGTCTTCTCTACCTAAATATTTAGCCGCTTCGCCCGATACGAATCTGTGGCTCGTACCGTGGAAACCGTATCTTCTAATCTTATAGTCTTTATACGCTTCGTACGGGATACCGTAAATATACGCTTTTTCTGGCATTGACGAGTGAAAAGCCGTGTCAAATACGCCTACCATAGGTACGTTTGGCATAATTGCCTTACACGCCTTAACGCCGATAACGTTTGCAGGTTGATGAAGGGGAGCAAGTTCGGAAAGACTTTCGATAGTTGCCATAGTTTCGTCGGTTAATAAAACTGAATCGTTAAACTCTTCTCCGCTATGAACTATTCTGTGTCCTACAGCGTCGATTTCGTCCATAGAAGAAATTGCGCCGTGCTCTTTGTCAACCAAAGCGTCTAAAACGACTTGAATTGCCTCTTTATGAGTTGGCATTGGCGACGTAATAGTTACGTCTTTTCCGTTTGCCTTATGCTTACAAAAAGAACCGTCAAGACCTATTCTTTCACAACCGCCCTTTGCAATAGGGCTTTCGGTTTGCATATCGATAAGTTGATATTTAAGTGAAGAACTACCTGCGTTGATAACTAAAACTTTCATTTATATCTCTCCTTAAATAATTTGAGTTTGAAGCGCGGTGATTGCTACTGCCGCTACGATATCTTCCATATGACAACCTCTTGAAAGGTCGTTTATAGGCTTTGCTAAACCTTGGCAAAGTGGGCCTACTGCTTGGAAACCACCGAGTCTTTCAGTGTTTTTGTAGTTGGTGTTACCTGCGTCAAGGTCAGGGAAAACTAAAACGTTTGCTCTACCTGCAACGGGTGAATTCGGCGCTTTGCTTGCGCCTACTTCGGGTACGATTGCGGCGTCGAATTGAAGTTCGCCGTCAGCCGTAAGATTTGGCGCGATTTCGTGGAATTTTGCAACCGCTGCGGTTACTTTATCTACGTCGGCGTGCTTTGCCGAACCTTTAGTAGAGTGTGAAAGGAAAGCAATTCTCGGCTCTAAACCTGCGATAGCCTTTGCGCTTTGCGCAGAAGATTGAGCAATGTAGGCAAGTTCTTCGCTCGTTGGGTTTTGAATAAGACCTGAGTCTGCGTAAATAAAGCATCCTTCCGGACAATATTTATTACCGCAATCAGGCGCAATCATAAGGAAGTAAGCCGATACGATAGGCGTTCCCTTTGCAGTTTTAATAACTTGAAGTCCCGGACGAAGAGTGTTTGCCGTCGAGTGGCAAGCGCCCGAAACCATACCGTCGACGTCGCCGACTTTAAGCATTAAAGCGCCGTACATAGTATAGTCCTTTTTAAGCGTTTCTCTCGCAAGTTCCAAAGTCATACCCTTTGCCTTTCTAAGTTCATACAAAAGGTTTGCGTACTCTTCAGTTTTATGGTAAGTAAGCGGATCAATAATAGTTACGCCCGAAAGGTCAACGTCAGGGTTTGCCTTTTTAATTTCGTCGGGATTGCCGAGAAGGGTTATTTTTGCAACGCCTTCTTTTACGGATACTGATGCGGCTTCAACAACTCTCTTGTCTTCGCCTTCGGGAAGAACGATGTTCTTGCCCAAAACTGACGCCCTTTTTTTGATATCGTCTAAAACTTTTGACATATTGCTCCTTTTAACGGAAAAAACGCTCAAAACTGTTGAATATTTTTTTCCGTTAGTATAAAATATAATTATTAGTCAAACAATATTATACACCATTTTTTATTAAATATCAATTGTTAGGAGTAAGTTTTGAAAATTTGTTTTGCCGTTTGCGAATATAATCCTTTTCACAACGGCCATCTAAAGCATATTGAATATATACGCTCGAAAATAGCCCCCGACGTGTTGGCTGTTATTTTAAGCGGAAACTTTACCCAACGGGGTGAAATTGCAGTTTTAGATAAATATACACGGGCTAAACACGCTATTTTAGCGGGCGCGGACGTCGTTTTTGAACTACCTACCGTCTTTGCTACCGGCAATGCGGAAATTTTTGCAAAAGGCGCGGTTAAACTTGCAAACGCTTTTAGCGGTAATCACGTTTTGTGTTTTGGTACGGAAAGCGGAAAAAAACAAACTCTACTTGCAACCGCGCAAGTTTTGTTAAACGAGACAAAGGAGTTTAAAGCGCTTTACAAAAAACATTTAAAATCGGGCGTTTCTACGATAAAAGCCAAAGTTTCGGCTTTAGAAGAACTAAACTTAGAAAATCTCGATTGCCAACTTTTAAAAACACCTAATAACATCTTAGGCATTGAATACACGAAAGCCATTTTAAGTTTGGGCAGTAATTTAGATATTCACCCTATCATTAGACAGGGCGCTCAATATAACGACCAAACTCTGTATGAAGAAATTTCTTCGGCTTCGGCAATAAGAAAGGCTATTGACGACGGCAATCTTGAAAACGCCAAGTCTTCTCTCCCCGAATTCGTTTGTTCCGATTTAAAAACTTTTAGACCCAACTGCGACGATTTGATTTTTTATTCGGTTTTAAAAGACGACAAAAAGTCGCTTAAAAGCATTTTAGACTGCACGGAAGGGCTTGAAAACCGTATAAAAGCGCTTATCAAAAACAGCGCAACGCTTGAAGAACTTAAAGACAAATTAAAAACAAAACGCTACACTTACGCGAGAATTTCAAGAATTTTACTCTCTTCCTTACTCGGAATTGAAGAAAAATTCATTAGAAAATGTTTAAATCAAGATTTATACCTTAAAGTCTTGGCGATAAAAAAGGAAAAGATAGGTATTTTATCAACCCTTTCAAATCTTTCAAAATATCCGATAATAACGAGAAAAAAAGACGCTGACAAACTCGAAGGAATTGCCAAAGAATGCTTTTTAAAAGACGTTTTTGCTTGCGATTTGTTCGATTTCGTTTGCAAGACAAAAACTAACGAATACGAAATGAAAATAGTATAAAAAAACGACTCTCTAAACGATTTTAGAGAGACGTTTTTTTATTTTAAAACTTTACATTTTTTTATATCGTAATAACGTAAAACTTCTATTGCCTTTTTTGTAATAACTTCGCCTACGCACACTATTTGAACGGCGGGCGGACACGATAAGTTTAACGAGCAAAGCACTCTTCCTTCGCACTTTTCAACAGGTAGAATTTGACTGTTTGAAAGGGTTGCTTTTCTTATTGAAATTTTATTTTTAAGCCGTGTAATTTCTGGCGGTCGCTCGTAAATTTTAGGCTTTTTGGGAATTGACAATAAGACTTTTTCTATCCTTTCAAAATCAACTTTTCTAGAGTTTTCCGTAAACATCATAACTAAGAAATCTTTGTCGGAAAACTCGCAAAAAACACCGTTATCTTCTAAGATTTTTGAAAGTTCTACTCCTAAATATCCGTATTCTTTGGTAAGTAAAGTGAGTTTTAAAGGCTCGTTTGAAAACGCCTTATATCCTGCGTTTTTAAGCGACTTTTTAAGTTTTTTAACTCTATTTACAGTCTGCTCTAATCTTTGCCGATAATCCCCGTTTAACTCTAAATTTAAAAGGTCTAACGACGCCATAATAAGATATGACGGGCTAGTAGACGCAAAGAGTGAAAGCGCAAATTTTACGTCGCAATTTTCGTCTTTTAATAACTTTTCTCCAACGTGTAAATAAGCGCCACCCGTTAAAACGGGCAAGGTTTTATGCGCCGACGAACAGCACATATCCGCCCCCAAGTCCGTTGGAAATTTACTTTCTTTTAAAAACCTTAAATAACTGCCGTGAGCGCAATCGACAAGCAGTAACACGCCGTGTTTTTTGCATACTTTAGATATTGATGAAATATCCAAGATGTTGCCCAAATAATCGGGCGAAGTAAGATAAACGGCGACGGGTTTTTGCTTTAATTTTGAAAGCGTTTTATCAATTTTGCTAGCGGTGATTTTACAAGAAAGATAGCCGTCTTTTTTTGAAGAATAAAGCCATTTTACCTTAAAATCTAAAAGCGCTAAACCTGAAATAAACGACTTATGGGCGTTCCTACCTGCTAAAATAAACGGTTTTTGCCCTTTACTTTTAGCGTACTGTAAGCAAAGATATAACATAGCGCGAATTGCAAGCGACGAGCCTTCCGTAGAATAAAAAGTTTCAACGCCAAAAAGACTGCTCGCGTTTTGCTCGCTCTCCGCTATTATGCCGTTTGCGTCGAACAAACTGTCCGCGCCGCTAATTTCGGTAAGGTCAAGGTTTTCCACTCCGAGTTTGCCCTTGCCCTTATGCCCCGGCATATGAAGTCGCAACGCGCCACTTTCGTCGTATTTTTTTAAAAAATCAAAAATAGGAGCGTTCATTTTAGTCCTTTGATACGGTTTTGCTAACTTCTACCATAATAGCGCACTCCATACGCTTTTTAAAGAGTTCACAACCGTATTTATAAACGCCTTTTACACTGCCCGTTGCGTGATAAGCGTTTGCCGCGCATCCGCCAGAGCAATATAATTTTGCCCAACAGTCCTTGCAATCTTCCCTTGCATAGACGTTACAAGACATAAACTCGTCTTGAACAGGTTTATTAGTTACGCCTTGCCAAATATCGCCGAGTTTATACTTCTCTTCGCCAACGAACTGGTGGCAGGGATAAAGGTCGCCCCAAGGCGTTACCGCCATATATTCCGTACCCGAACCACAACCGGAAATACGCTTATATATACAAGGTCCGCCTTTAAGGTCTATCATATAATGATAGAAAGTGAACGGCTTACCTTCTTCGCGCCTTTTTATCATAAGATTTGCCAAATCTTCGTATTGTTTTAAAACTATCGGCAAATCTTCTTGTGTGAGTTCGGACGGATCACCCGACGCGCATACAACGGGCTCCATGCTAAGTTCGTTAAAACCAAGGTCTAACATAGTCTTAATATCTTCTAAAAAGTCGGGATTGTGATGAGTGAACGTTCCGCGCATATAATAGTCTTTTCCACCGCGCTTTTCAACGAGTTTTTGAAATTTTGGAACTATCGTTTCCCAACTTCCCTTACCTTTATAATCGACACGGAATTTATCGTGAACGTCTTTTCTTCCGTCTAACGATAAAACGACGTTGCTCATCTCTTTGTTTGCAAACTCTATTACGTCGTCGTCAATAAGCATTCCGTTAGTCGTAAGGGTAAATCTGAAATTTTTATTCTTTTCTTTTTCAACGCTACGAGCGTATTCGACGAGTTTTTTTACCACGTCAAAATTCATAAGCGGTTCGCCACCGAAAAAGTCAACTTCCAAATTTCTTCTCGTTCCCGAATTTTCAATTAAAAAATCAAGGGCGCGCTTGCCGACTTCGTACGACATAACCGCTCTTTCGCCGTGATACTTGCCTTGACTTGCAAAACAGTACGAACAGTTTAAGTTGCAAACGTGCGCAACGTGCAGGCAAAGGGCTTTTACAACGCCCGAAGTCTTTTCTTTCAGTTGTCCTGCCATCGGTTCGAAAGTATCTTCTTTAAAAAGTTGACCACTGCTTTTTAATTCTTCAACTTGTAAAAAACAGTCGTTTATTTCGTCTAAAGTCGCTTTATCACCGTGTTTTTTGTAAATTTCTTGTATAGCGTCTTGACGGTTGGCTTTTTCAAAAGACGCAATTACGTCGTACGCAACGTCGTCAACGACGTGCAAAGAGCCCGAGCATACGTCTAAAACTATATTATAACCGCCAAGTTTATATTGATGTATCATTTTTTCACCGAAAATTTTGTTGTTTTATTTTGGCTAATCGCCTTAAAGCATAAAAAAAGAACCGCCTTTTTGCCGACCTAAAAAGAGCGACCGAAGGCGGTACTTAAATTTAAATTATTTGCTTTCCTTTGCGTTCTCGCATTTTTGGTTAGCAATACCGCAACTGGTCTTACAAGCAGATTGGCAAGAAGTTTGGCATTCGCCACATCCGCCGTTTTTAGCGCTTTCACATAAATTACGGGTTACTACAGTTTCAATACGTTTCATAAGAGCGTCCTCCCAAATTTTATAGTAAAATTATAGCACAAGGCTAAAAATAAGTCAATACAAATGATAATATTTATAAAAATTTATAAATTTATAAGTTTTGCGTTGACCATCTCTTGAAGAGACGTTAATATGCCGATTTTTGCGTGATACCACGTAAGTCCGCCTTGGAAATATACGCAGTATGGCTCTCTAATAGGTCCGTCTGCGGAAAGTTCAATTGACGAACCTTGCACGAACGCTCCCGCCGCCATTATAACTTCGTTTTCATACCCCGGCATTGCCCAAGGAATAGGCGTTACGTAACTATCGACTGGCGCAGCCTTTTGAATTCCTTTACAAAATGCAATCATACCGTCTGCGCTTTTTAGTTCTACTGCTTGAATTATGTCGTAACGCTCTTCAGTTCCGTTCGGTACTACCCTAAACCCAAGTTTTTCATAGATTTTAGCAGCGAAAATAGCGCCTTTAAGCGCGCCTGCAACTACTGTTGGCGCTAAGAAAAAGCCTTGGTAAAAACTCGTCATAACACCCAAACTTGCGCCTACTTCTTGCCCAAGTCCCGGCGCGGAAAGACGATAAGCGCACCTATCTACGCACTCTTTCGTTCCGCAAATATATCCGCCGATTGGCGCAAGTCCGCCACCGGGGTTTTTAATGAGTGAGCCGACTATCATATCAGCGCCGTAATCAGACGGCTCTTCAGTTTCAACGAATTCGCCGTAACAGTTGTCAACCATAATTTTAACCGACGGTTTTATCTGTTTGATGAATTTTATAAGTTCACCTATTTGTTTTACTGAAAAAGTTGGTCTTGGTTGATAACCTTTACTCCTTTGAATAGTAACGAGCGCAGTTTTTTCGTTTATTGCCTTTTTAATATTTTCGTAGTCGAAAGTTCCATCATCAAGTAAATCAACTTGGCGGTATGAAACGCCATATTCTTTAAGCGAACATTTAGACTCTCTTATTCCGATAACTTCTTCTAACGTGTCGTATGGTTTTCCTACGGGAGATAAAAGTTCGTCACCTGGGAGAAGATTTGCCGAAAGAGCGACAGTTAAAGCGTGAGTTCCACAAACGATTTGTGGGCGTACGAGCGCTGATTCGGTATGAAAGGTATCGGCGTAAACTTGCTCTATTTTGTCCCTACCTACGTCGTTATAGCCATAGCCCGTTGACGCTGAAAAACAGTTTGCGTCAACTCTATTTTTGCGCATTGCGTTTAATACTTTGCATTGATTATATTCAGCAACGCCGTCGATTTTTTCAAATCTTTGTTTAAGTTCTTTTAAAACTTCTTCACCAAAGTCGTAAACTGCTTTGCTTATACCTAATTGTTTATAACTTTCAAAAATATCCATAAAAATTTCCTACGTTTTATACTCTTTTCATTTTAGCATAAAATCATTGGTTTTGCAAGTAAAGTAAAAGGTCGGATTGCTCCGACCTGAATTTTATAATACTTTTGATAAAAATTCTTTAGTTCTTGGATTTGTTGGGTTGTTAAATACTACGTCAGGAATATCGTCTTCTGCAATAACGCCCTCGTCCATAAACACTACTCTTGTAGAAACGTTTTTTGCAAAACCCATCTCGTGTGTTACGACGAGCATTGTAAGACCTGTTTTTGCCAAATCTTTCATAACTTCCAAAACTTCGCCTACCATTTCGGGATCGAGCGCAGAAGTCGGCTCGTCGAAAAGAAGAACGTCTGGATTCATTGCAAGCGCTCTGGCTATTGCTACCCTTTGCTTTTGTCCGCCCGAAAGTTGACGCGGTTTAGAATTTATAAAATCTAACATTCCTACTTTTTCAAGATAGAATTTAGCAGTTTTTTCGGCTTCTTCTTTAGTCTTTTTTAACACTTTGGTTTGACCAACCATGCAGTTTTTTAAAACGTTCATATTGTTAAAAAGATTAAAGTGTTGGAATACCATACCAACTTTTGTCCTATAATCGTTTGGGTTAAAATCCTTTGCCAAAATGCTTTCACCCTTATAGAGAATATCTCCACTCGTAGGTTCTTCTAATAGGTTTAAACACCTGAGCATAGTGCTTTTACCCGAACCCGACGCCCCGATAATAGATACAACTTCGCCTTTATTTACGGTAAGGTCAATCCCAAGTAAAACGTCGCGATCGCCAAAACTCTTTTTAAGGGATTTTATTTCAAAAACGCAATCAGCCATTTTTCTTTACCCCCTTTGAATTTAAGTAACCGCCCTTTCCGTCTAACGCCTTTTCTATAAGTCGCAAAATTCTCGTAATCGTAAAAGTAAGTATAAAATAAATTACGCAAATTATAAGATAAGTTTCAAACATTAAATAGTTATCGCGAATAATAATTTCGCCTATTTTATACAATTCAAAAAGACCTATAACGTTTAATACCGACGTGTCTTTTACGTTGATTACGAACTCGTTACTAACCGACGGAAGAATATTTCTAAACATCTGCGGAATAATAACGTTGAACATAGTTTGCGAGTGCGTCATACCTATTGAATACGCCCCCTCGAACTGTCCTTTTGAAATAGATATTATTCCACCTCTTACAATTTCCGCCATATACGCGCCCGTATTTATCGAAACTATAAAAAGTCCTGCGGGAATTACGGGTAACGTAACCCCTCCGCTAAGCATTGCAAATCCCCAGAAAATAACCATTGATTGAACCATCATAGGCGTTCCTCTGAAAATTTCAACGTAACCTACTATAATTCCGTTTGCAATCTTTTGGAAAAATCGCGCCACTTTGTTCTTCGATAGCGGATAAGACCTAACTATGCCTGTAAAAACACCGATAATAAGCCCTACGATAGTACCTATTAAAGACACGAATAAAGTATTGCCTATACCTTCTAATATGTTCGGGTAGAATTTAACTAAAATACCCCATACTTTTGTAAAAAAGTTATCTCCGCTACCTCCGTTTGCCAAAAGTAACGAAGTTAACCCACTTGAAATATTAGCCATTAAACTTTCCTTTTAGTTTGCTTTTTTGTAAATAATAACGAGATTTGAAACGTAATAACAATCGGTAAAGTCAACTTCTTCTTCACGTTCTGCAGTTGGGCTCATACCAGCAATAATGCCGTCAATCGCGCTTGATTGAACCGCTGCGATTAAACCTTCCCAAGCGTATTGATAAATTTCAAGTTTCATACCGAGTTCGGCTGCGATATACTTTGCAATTTGAACGTCGTATCCGTTTGCGTAAGTTCCTACAGAACCGTTTTTGATAGGAACTGCTCCGTTCGTATCGTCAAGTTGAGTCCAGTTGAAAGGATCGTAACCACATTCCATACCGATTTTTAAAACACCGTTTGAAACGTCGGTTTTGCTTGATGATAATGCAAGAGTTCCGATTGATTCTTCTTTATTAAAACTCATTTGAACGGCTTGTTCCATCAAAGTTTTCTTCGTAGCGTCTGAAATGGTCGCTAAAATTTGGTTTACGCTTGCAACTAACGCGCTACCCGTTTTAAACGCAACGGCAATACCCGTATCAGATTCGGTTGCAGTAAATCCCGTTGTATTGTTTACAAGAGATATATAGCCGAGAGTTTCGTCTTTTAAACACTCTGCGTATGCCGTCGGTTCTTCGGCAACGTAGCCGTCGATAACGCCTGAGTTAAGAGCAACTAAAAGGGCTGGGAAATCTTTATAGTCCTTTTTTGTTATTCCGTCAACTTGGTCAAGCGCTGTAAGGTGGAAAGTACCGCTTTGAGCGCCGATAGTTGCGCCTTTTAAACCAGCCAAATCTTTAGCGCCTGAAATATCTACTTTTTGTCTTCCGCCACAGGCAACTAAACTGAAGGTGAGCACGAGTGCTAAGATAAATGTTAAAAGTTTTTTCATATTTTTCTCCTTCATTTCGGATTATTCTAAAGTAAAACCCCTCTCTTTTGCAAATAAAAAACCTGCAATAGAGCGCAAGGCAATATTGCAGGAATATCCTACTATATAATACAATAGCGCTCCGCTTTTTAAGCGACAGTCGTTAAGATATTTTCTTAACGCCCAACCGTTTTGCAACTCAAATTACCAACGATTTCGGCAAGACTTCCTTTTAATTAACCCCCGTTTGAGCGGTTTTAGGTCAATTTACTCTTAAGCCCTGCGCCTCTATCCGAAATTATTAAATTTTATAGTGCTATATTACACCATTTACACTATTTTTGCAAGTGTTTTTACGTGGTTTTTGAAATTTATTTTAGACCTTTGCATTTTGGACATAAATAGTACATAGTTAGGTTATAACCAAGTATTTCTTCTCCAGTTTTTTCCCTTAAAACGTCGAGTAAGTCAATCTCGCCGACGTCAGCAACCTTGCCACAGTTTTTGCAAATTAAATGCTCGTGTGGAATTTGCGGTCTGTCATATCTTGACGGCGCGTTAGGAGCGTCTATTTTTCTAACTTCTCCGCTCTCGACTAAAAGCGATAAATTTCTATAAACCGTACCGACTGCTATGCTCGGCATTTTTTTACGCGCCTCTACGAATATCTCGTCTGCCGTAGGATGGCAAAACGACGCGTATATTATATCTTTTATTATTTTTCTTTGTCTTGTCATAAAATCACCTTTTTCTTTATTATATCATGATTTATTTATTTTGTCAAGAGTAAGAATTATTCTTAATTTTTTAAATTTTTCACAATTTAATTTTAATTTTACCGTTGACAAGCAATAATATTTATAATACAATATAAAAAAGCGTTTTGGAGAATTTATGCCGAATATTTTAGATTACGTCGTTTGGCGTGGTGACTTATCTTTTAAAAAATCAAAATTTAACTGCGTTGACGCCGCAGTCTTTTCGCAAATAATTTTTCTTGATTTAACGAAAAGCGTTGCTTTTCGCTCTACAATTTCGCTAAGCGACTGCGCCGACAAACACTTTTCTCACGTAGATAAATCAAAACCTTTGGGACTTATTATACCCATAACGATTAACGACTTGTTTACTCTTATGGCTAATAGCAAAAGGTTTGGAAACGTCCTGCTTTCAAATTATAAAAAAGACATTGACCATTCTACCGAAACGCAATTTTCAGCGCTTACCGCTTATATTGAAGAAATCAACACGAAAGTCGTAATTTTTAGCGGAACGGACGACACTATTATAGGTTGGAAAGAAGACCTTAATATGATTTTTAAAACTCCGACTCAAGCGCAAATTCAATCGGTTAAATACCTAAATAAAGTTTGCTCAAATTTCGATGGGAAAATTGTAGTTTTAGGGCATAGCAAAGGTGGTAATTTGTCAATTTATTCTTCTGCTAACTGCAAAGAAAGTATAAGAAAAAACATTGTTAAAATCTACAATTTTGACGGTCCGGGCATTCCAGATTGCAACGAGGCGGAAAATCTTTACTCGATATTAAAAAAGAAACTTATAACCGTCGTTCCGCAAGCGTCTATCGTCGGAAGACTTTTTGAGCAAAACGACGACCACTACATTGTGCATAGCGTTGCCGACGGAGTTTATCAACACGACGTTTTAACTTGGCAAGTTAAAGGAACGGCTTTTATCCCCGATAACGAATTTTTACCCGACGCCGTTGGAGTTGGAAATCATTTAAGAACTATACTTAGCAGTCTTTCCCCAGAAAAGCGTGAGGCTTTCGTTGAGGCTACGTTTAAACTACTCTTTTCAACAGGCGCTAAAACACTTACCGATTTATCTAAAAAAATGCCTAATTTATTCAAACAGTATTTTAAACTTACTAAAGAAGAACGAAAGGCGATAAACGGTCCGATGATTAAACTTATTGCAAATAAATATATAAGAAAATGCTTTTTAGACTCTTCAAAATCATATTCAAAACACATACAAAATCAAAAGAAAAAACAAAAAACTTTAGAAAAGAAAAAACCGCTCAAATGAGCGGTTTTTTTAAATTCGCCTAGTTATAAGTCGATTATCGGCAATTTTTATCTTATTCTTCTTCGTTATCATCACCAAAATAATCACTTTTTAAAACTTCTAACACTTTTTCTAGTTTTTGCAAAACTTCGTCTTTGCCTTGTCTTGTTTGGGACGACGTTGCAATTACGTAACTTTCAGGAACGGCAAATCTCTTAGCGATTTCTCTTACGTTGCTTTTTACTTGCATACGCGAAAGTTTATCGGCTTTTGTCGCTATAAAAGCAAAAGAAAAGGCGTTTGAGTGTAAAAAATTTACCATTGTTACGTCGTCGGCAGTCGGAGAATGACGAATATCCAAAAGCGACAAAACGTACTGAGCGTTGCTTTTATCGGCAAAAAATTGCTCCATTACCTTGCCCCATTTTTCCTTTTCAGCTTTTGAAACCTTTGCAAAACCGTAACCCGGCAAATCCGCTAAAATAAACTCGCCGAAATCAAAATAGTTAACGAGTCGAGTTCTCCCCGGAGTATCCGAAGTCTTTGCAAGTTTGCGTTGGTTTGCAAGCATATTGATAAACGAACTTTTACCGACGTTAGACTTACCTACAACCGCTATTATTGGTTTTTCACTTTTTATGAATTGAGACGGCGACGCTGCCGACGTAATAAACGTTGCGTTTTTTATAATCAATATACCCACCTCCTTTTATTTTTGCTACGCCAAGACTATCAACTTTTATCTTAAAGCGTTTTTTAGAACTTCATCAACCGTTTCAACGGCAATAAACTTGATTTCATTTCTAATGTTTTCAGGAATTTCTTCAAGATCTTTTACGTTCTTTTTAGGTATTATTATCTTTCTAATTCCTAATCTATATGCTGCAAGAGATTTTTCTTTAAGTCCACCTATCGGTAAAACTTTACCGCGAAGCGTAACTTCACCGGTCATTGCAACGTCTCCCCTTACTTTTCTACCCGAAAAAGCCGAAGTAATTGCAGTAACCATAGTTATACCTGCGCTTGGTCCGTCCTTTGGAGTCGCGCCTTCGGGAATATGAAGATGAACGTCGCAAGATGAAAACTTTTCGCTATCAACGCCAAATCTCTCGGCATTAAGTTTTACAACCGAATGGGCAATTTTTGCGCTTTCTTTCATTACGTCGCCGAGTTTACCAGTAAGCGACAACTCGCCTTTTCCTTTAGTTAAAGCAACTTCTATCGTTAAGGTAGTTCCGCCAACTTGAGTCCACGCAAGACCAGTACACGCGCCGACTTCGTCGTTTCTAAGTTCGTCGGTATAAGAATACTTCTCTGCGCCTAAAAGTTCTTCAACTTCTTTATCAGTAACGACGTATTTGCGTTTTCTCTTGCCCTCGGCAAAAACAGTCGCAACTTTTCTGCATACGCCACCTATTTCTCTTTCTAACGTTCTTACGCCCGCCTCGCGCGTATATCCGTCTATAAGTCGATAAATGGCGTTTTCTTTAAACTCTATCTTGTCTTTATCAAGCCCGTTTTTGCTCGACGCTTTGTCAACTAAATAGCGCTTTGCAATTTCAAATTTCTCGTTTCTCGTATAGCCGTTTAGTTCAATTATCTCCATTCTGTCAAGGAGTGGCGCGGGAATCGTGGAAAGAGAATTTGCCGTAGTTATGAACAAAACTTTAGATAAGTCGTATGGGATTTCTAAATATCTATCGCGGAAAGTTACGTTTTGTTCGGGGTCTAACACTTCCAAAAGGGCGCTTGCTGGATCTCCCCTTAAATCGCTCGACAATTTATCAATCTCGTCAAGCAAGATTACTGGGTTTACCGTGCCTGCCTCTTTCATTGCATACATTATTCTACCCGGAATTGCGCCGACGTAAGTTTTTCTATGTCCTCTTATTTCAGCCTCGTCCTTTACTCCGCCAAGGCTCATTCTAACAAATTTTCTTCCTAACGCCCTTGCAACAGACTTAGCAATCGACGTTTTTCCTACGCCCGGTGGTCCGTAAAGACAAAGTATTGAACCGCCGATTTTACCCGTAAGTTTTAAAACTGCAAGATATTCAACAATTCTCTCTTTGACTTTTTCCAACCCATAGTGGTCGTCGTCAAGAATTTTAACGGCTTCTTTTAAGTTTGCCCTATCTTCGCTACTTTCAGAAAACGGTAGGTCTAAAAGCCAGTCCAAATATGTATTTAAAACCATATAATCGGGAGAAGACGGGTTCATTTTACTCATCCTAAAGAGTTCTTTAAGAGCCTTCTCTTCAACTTCTTGTGGGAATTTTTTGGCTTTGATGCGTTCTTCAAGTTGTTCGCGCTCATCCTCGTTATCTCCGAGTTCAGCGTGAATAGCCTTTAATTGTTCACGAAGATAAAATTCCCTTTGGTTTTTTTCAATACTCGTCTTAACTCTTTCTGCAATATCCTTTTGCGCCTTGATTATTTCAAGTTCTTTAACTAAAAATTGATAAAAACAGAAAAGTTTATCTTTAACGTTTGCAGTTTCTAATATAGATTGCTTTTCAGATTCCCTGAAATTCATATTATACGATGCTGCATTTACAAACTCGTTAGCGTTTTCTAAGGTTAAAATATTATTGAAAACGTCTTTATTGATTTTTACGTGTTCAGAAGTAAGATAATGGCGCAATTCGTCTTTTACAAAGCGGAAATACGCCTCAGTTTCACTTTCGTCGCCGAAATCAGGATAGACTTCACGTATGCCAACTTTGAAATACTCGTCGTTATCGTTTGGCATAACGACTATTTCTGCGCAGTAAAGCGCGTCAACGTTTAAGCGATAATTATCCCCTGGCATGCGAGTGTAATTCCTTATCTTACAAACTGTTCCTATAGTGCAAACTTCATTTGCCTTCGGATTGTCTTTTCTCGCATCCTTTTGCGCAGCGACAAAGATTAGAGAGTCGCTCTCAATAGACGCTGTTACTGCAGAAAGGGACTTAATTCTACCTACGTCAAACGACGTAAAGACGTTTGGTAAAATAACCTTACCGCGAAGCGCTACCATTGGCATTTCTCTAACGGTTGCGCCTGATGAAAAATCAATATCTGTTATACTAGTTTTTTCAAATCCATCCATATTTATATACCTAAATTTTACTGTTATATTATTATATAACAAAACCGCTTTTTTTTCAAGTGATTTTGATTATAGTATTAAATTAGTAATATTTTTGTTTTAAATAAACGTAAAAATGCCGTTGCTTTTTAGCAACGGCATTTTTACTATAAAGTTTAATAAGGTTTAAAATTTATATTTTAGTATTACTATAAAGTAATAAAAATATTACCGATAAAGCAATAAAAACTAATCCTACAATAAAAACCGAAGAATATCTAGCTTTCTTACGTTTTTCCTCCTTACTCTTTTTATATTCTTTATAGTTTGAATCTAATCTGATTCTACCACCAGGAATAAGGGAAAAGAATGCTCGTTTTAAGATAAACGTAATACTATCAAAAAAACCACTTTCTGAAATCTTTAATAATACTCCCACACAAATATACAAAACTCCTGGACCGAAAAAAGAATCCGAAAGAATACCATATAAGGTGCGTTTTGCAACACCTTTAAATGCTCCGTTTGATGAGGCTATTAAGAATGCTATTAAAAGCGCAATTAAAACACAAATAGAATAAACAAAGATTGTCAAACCAAGAGATCTTCGTTCAGTGTTTTTCATATCTTTAGAGTCTTTAACGCAGTCATTTAAATCTAGTTTTTCTTCTTTTTTATTTTCGTTATCGTTATTCATTATATCCTTATTTTTAATTTTGTAAAACTACAACTTCATATAGGTAAATTCAAACAATGGATCTCTTATTATCAATAGATTGACGCATCCATTATTTAGTCGGCAGAATTTAAACTTTCTTTATACTTTTGCTCTTCTGCGTCATTACAATAGATAAAATGTCCTGGGACGACTTCTCTCATAGATGGCTTATCTACAGAGTAATCATGCTCAGCAATTGGATTGTACACAATTCTAACTCTGTCCTTTTCATAAGCAGGGTCAGGAAGAGGAATTGCAGATAACAATGACTTGGTATATGGGTGAAGAGGACGAGCAAAAAGTTCGTCGGATGAAGCAAGTTCAACCATCTTACCATAGTACATAACGCCAATTCTATCAGAGAAATACTTAACTACTGAAAGGTCGTGCGCAATGAAAAGAATTGTAAGACCAAGTTTATGACGAAGATCGTTCAAAAGATTGATAACCTGAGCCTGAATTGATACGTCGAGAGCCGAAACAGGCTCGTCAGCAATAATCATTTCAGGTTGCATTACAACTGCTCTTGCAATACCTATACGTTGACGTTGACCACCTGAGAATTCGTGTGGATAACGGTCAGCGTGTTCTCTTACAAGACCAACTGTTTCCAAAATTTCATAAACCTTATTGTCTATATATTCTTTATCCTTAATACCTTTAATAATCATCCCTTCTGAAATAATTTCTCTTACAGTCATTCGAGGATCTAAAGACGCAATAGGATCTTGGAATATCATCTGAATCTGAGTTATAAATTTACTCTTTTTAGCAACTTTGCGATCATGCTTATACTTCTTCAAAAGTTTATTTTGTTCATCTGACTTAGGATCTAGAGCTTTAAGTTTCTCATCATACTCTTTATCAAGAGCATCAACCATTTCTTTTGCATAAATTTTATCACCATATTTATGGTCATGTTTTGCTTCTTTAATATGTTTATATTGTTCAGCAATAACTTCATCTCTATGCTTAATAGTTTGAGAAATATCCTCTTTAATTGATTCAGAAAAATCAGGATTATCCTTAAGGCGTTGTTTTAACATCTTAAGTTTTTCATCACTTTCTTTCTTTACTTTTGCAATTGTTTTTTTATAATAAAGAGTTCCTGCGCAAATTCTTCTTCCTTTAAAGATTACGTTACCAGAAGTTATATCGTAAAGTTTAATGATTGAACGACCAGTTGTGGTTTTACCACAACCAGATTCGCCGACAAGGCCGAAAACCTCACCTTTTTTAATATCAAAACTAACGTCATCAACTGCTTTCAACTTTTGACGTCCCATTTTGAAGTACTGACTTAAATGTTCAACTTTGAGTAAAACTTCATTATTGTTTTCCATTGTCAGCACCTCCTTGTTTTCTCATTGCTTTAATTCTCTCTGTAATAATTCTAGGGATTTCTACTTTAGGAGCATCAGGGTGTAAAAGCCAAGTTGCAGCCTTATGAGTTTCTGAAACGTCAAAGAACGGCGGTTGCTCTTCAAAATCTATCTCAAGCGCATACTTATTTCTTGATGCGAACGCATCACCAACAGGAGGATAAATCATATTAGGTGGTGTTCCTGGAATAGATTCAAGTTTCTCGTTAGTATTAAGGTCAGGCATTGAAGATAAAAGTGCCCAAGTGTATGGGTGACGAGGATCGTAAAAAATATCTTCACTAGTACCATATTCAACTATCTTACCTGCATACATAACGGCAATTCTATCCGCCATGTTAGCAACAACGCCAAGATCGTGAGTAATGAAAATAATTGAAAGATTTCTCTCTCTCTTAAGTTTGTTAATAAGTTCAAGAATTTGAGCTTGAATCGTAACGTCAAGAGCCGTTGTAGGTTCGTCACAAATCAAAATATCAGGGTCTGCAGCAAGCGCAATAGCGATAACTATACGTTGCCTCATACCGCCAGAGAATTCGAACGGATATTGCTTGTAACGAATTCTTGGTTGTGGAATACCAACTTCTTCCATGAGTTTAATTGCTCTTTCACGAGCAATGCCCTTAGTGATGATATTTACAACACCAGACGCCTTTTCTTTAAAGTAGTCAATAAGATTAACTGCTTTTTCCTTGTAATCAACTTCTTTAAGAATATCTTTCTCAAACTTCTCACGAACGCTCGCAACAACTGAAACTATTGTTTCAATTTGTTCGTCAAGATCAACTAAAGACAAAGGTAAAACCTTCCAGTCGACTTTCTTACCTTTCTTGAGTAACTTGTTTTTCTTTTTAGTTTGCTTATCAAATCTCTTTTGCTCTTTAGGATTATTTTTCTTTGCCTTGAAATATTTATCAACTTCAACCGATAAACTCGTTTGGAACGTATAAATTCCACTATCTTTTACGATATCAAGTTGGTCTATAGCGCTGAAAATCTTTTTATAAACCTTTTTACAACTCTTTAAAACTTTTTTCTTTTTAAGTTTTTTTGACTCAAAAAGCATAATTAAGTTACTTAAAACAGGAATTAAACTCTTTTTCGCTTTTAAAGCCTTTTCACGAGAATTATTAAGCGCCTTAACTTCCATCTTAATAAAGTCTTTCATAAAGTATTTATCAAGATATTTAAGAGCTTTTGCATTAAGTTCTACGATGTCTTGCTTTGTCAAATCTTCATTAGGATGTCTATATTTATAATATCCAATTCTAAAAAAGTTTGGTTTTTCAGCACCAAGAATTTCTTTAATAAGCGTCGAAGTTTTAGCAAATACGCCTAAATTTTCAACAGACAGTTTACCTCTTTGAGCTTTTTTAATTGATTTTAAAGACGCTTTTAATGATTGTATTGCAAATCTAATTTTATCAGCAAATTTTGCAACGAGAAAAGAATTTTTTATCCTTTTAATCTTTTTAACAAGTTTCTTAACAGTTGATTTAGCGTCAACTTTTTGTTTTCTCTCAACGTTGAAAATTATATCAGCAATATTTGCATCTACTTCTTCTAAGTGTGTACGATTAATATTATAGTCATGCTCAAGTTGTAATGCTAAAATGCTAAATTTATCAAAAGTTGTGATAAAATCGTTAATTCTATATAAAGTAACAGGATCTTTACCAAGCGCTTCAATCATATTACTTTTAAGAGTCATTAACTTACTGTTAAACTCTCGCTTACTACTTTTCCTTGATGTCTTATTCTTTAAAAGCATTGCCTCGGTAATTTGCTTACCGATACGCATAATTGGGTTAAGACTTGAAAGTGGGTCTTGGAAAATCATAGCGATTTTATCGCCACGTATAGAATGGAAATCTTCTTCGCTTATTTTTAACAAATCTTTTCCATCATAAATTATTTTACCATTTTCAACAATTGAGTTATTTGCTAATATCCCGATAATTGCACGATTTGTAACTGATTTTCCCGAACCAGATTCACCAACGATTGCAAGGGTTTCACCTTTGTAAAGGTCAAAATCTATGCCACGAACTGCTTGAACTTTTCCACCAGGAGTTCTAAATGATATCGTAAGATTTTTTACTTGTAATTTCTTTTCCATTTTTAATCCTCCGATCCAC
Source organism: Clostridia bacterium (assembly GCA_017396365.1). GTDB lineage: Bacteria > Bacillota > Clostridia > Christensenellales > Borkfalkiaceae > UBA10281. The sequence continues at coordinate 97,211 of JAFQMD010000030.1, forward strand.
GAAGTGATGGGTTAAACGCATCGCGAAGTCCATTACCAAACAAGTTAAACGAAAGCATTAATAATGCTAAAAATATTGATGGTGACGCAACAATATGTGGATAATCCGCAAGATAAGGCTGACCTGCTGCTATAAGAGTACCAACACTTGTAATATTACCAACAGATAAATCAATAATGCCAAGATAGGTTAAACTTGTTTCAGAGAAAATCATTGAAGGAATAACTAATGCAATACTCGTTACTAACGTACCTAAAGCATTTGGGAAAATATGCTTGAACATTATTCTCCTATCATTTGCACCTAAAGTTCTTGCCGCCAAAACGTATTCTTGGTTTTTAAATCTATAGAACTGCATACGAGTTGTACCCGCAACGCCTATCCATCCAGTAGCAATAAATGATAAAAATAAAATTAAAAACGTAGGCGTTTTATCCAAGTAGAACTTTAATAGTGTTATAACAACCATCATAGGTATTGCTGCTAAAACATCAGTAATACGTTCCATTACGATGTCCGCTGTACCACCATAATAACCTGCAATTGCGCCCCAAATAGCGCCGATAAACATATTAACAACCGCAACTGCAATAGCAAATATGAAAGAGAATCTCGCACCGCTTGAAAGACAAGTTAGGATGTCTTTTCCTGCGTGAGTAGCGCCTAATAAAAAATATGGTTCAGAAATCTTATCTTTAATAACCTGGGTATGTCGATAAACGTAATATTCATAACAATTGACACGAACTTCTACTAAACCACCCGCTTTTTCAAAGCCATAACTATAGAAATACGTTTTTCCATCAACTTCTATACCGTCTTGACCTTCAATTCTTATCGAATCGTAAGGTAAAGTCCAGTTTAAAGAATCTGTCTTTCCTTCTTCAACACGATAATATACTGGAACTGGGTTTCCATTTTCGTCAAGATCAGCGACAGTTCTACGGTTCTGAGTTTTAGTTTTGTAATAATAGTTGGCATTATCGGCATCTTGAGTTGCAGAAGGTCTATCATCTTGGTCAATTAACGGATATAAAACTTGATTTTTCGTTTCATTTTGATAACGAATAATATCATAATACACATCTTTTTGTATAGTCTTATATTCACAACCTTTAATATGATAAGAATCTCTTCTGTACACGTATAGGCCATTTTCATTTTTAGTGTATTTTTGATTTTTTACAACGCTATGTCCACCATTACCTTCTTTAGCATCTTTTAATTCTTCCCCTATTAGATAGTAGTACCTAAACGTATCTTCACCATCGGCAACTTCTTTACATCCATCCCAAAAATTAGTGTCTTCAAACCATGGATTTTTAGGTAATGCATATGCAAAATTGTTGTCTTCATAGGCAACTGTAAACGGTGTAAAAAACGGAACAATAATTGCAAAAAGAACTAAAATGATAATAACAACTGCAGCTACGACAGAGCCTTTGTTTCTACAAAAGCGAGAAAAGGCGTCTTGAAAATAACTGCGCGCTTTGGTATCAAATTTAACGTCATGAGATGCGTTATCTCCGCCAACAAATTTGAACTTTTCGGCAGGGATATTTTTATTTACGTCATTTTTCATATTATCTTGCCCCCATTCTAATTCTTGGATCTATGATACCATAAGATATATCAACTACTATACCCGCTAAAAGGCCTACTAAACAATAGAAACCTGATAAAAACATAAAGAAATCGTAGTCAAGCGCTCTAATAGACTCTAAGTAAAGGCCACCAACACCAGGTATAGAGAACATTTGCTCAATTATGAGAGAACCTGAAAGAACAGAAATAAATTCTGAAATTATAGAAGGGAAAATAGGAACCATACCGTTACGCAATGCGTGGCGAAGTGTTGCTTGCCCCCTCGTTAAACCTTTTGTTCTTGCAAGTAGCATAAAATCACTCGTTAAAACTTCTGTAAGTTCTGCTCTTGTATAACGCGCATAACCTGCAATTGAGCCTAAACATAAAGAAAGAACAGCAGGCATCATACTTTTAAACATTCCCCAAGATAAATAATCTGTACCAGACATCATTCTTTGGGGGAATATATCGAATTTAAAGCATAAGAAATATAATATTAAAAGAGCATAGACAATAGATGGAACGGATATTAAAACTATTACGCCCGTAGAAATAACGTGGTCTTGCCATTTGTTTTTCTTTAATGCAGCAAAAATACCAAGCGCTAAACCAATTGGGACGCCTATAAGAGATGAATAAATATTAATTAATATCGTAGGTGGTAAATGTCTTACAAAAACATCAACAACCGGTTTGTTACGGTATGCAGACATTTTTATGCCTATGCCAAAATCTCCATCTTGAAATATTCTTGTTAAATATAACCAAAGCTGGCGCATAATAGGAACTTCATCATATCCAACTATATTTCCACTTCTATCATAAACTAAATTTTCTATATAACCACGGTCAACCAACTGAAAATATAGCCTCGTTTTATCTTGTCCTACACCAGCCGTAACATTAAACGGCAAAAGTTTTACTAAAACGAAACACATAAGCATTATAATTGAGAAACACATAAGCATTAAACCTAAACGTTTCAAAATGTATTTAAACATATACATAAGGTAAAACCTTCCTTTTATTTAAAATATACAAACAACGGGGGCAAGGTTTGCCCCCGTGCTCGTTTACTAATAAAAACTTCTAATTATTCTTGGAAATAAGTATTATTACTTACCACCTTTATAGAAATCTCTTAAGTCTCCGCCGTGTTCTTCAACAAAAGCTTCCCATTCTGCGTCACTATAATTGTAAGTGATATATCTAATACCACCGAAGCCCATCATAGTGTTGTAGTCTTCAGAAATATAATTCCATTTAGCGCTGTGAAGAGATGCAGTGAATCCACGTGAAGTAGGAATGGTATAATATTTTTCCAAACCGTATTTTTCAAGCATTGCTAAAATGTCAAGACGAACTTCTACAGGAGCGTTTGCCCAGTCGTAAGAACATTGATCTTCAGAAACGCTACCGTTTAAGCTGTTATACCAGTCTCTTGCAGTAAGCGAAAGTTCTTCACCAGATTGAGCAAAACCTTCAACTACAGGAAGAGTATGAGTAATTACGTCTGTATCAACTGGCCAATAAGGATGGAAGTTAACTGATGGCATCATACCAATCCAACCACCAATTAAGTAGAATGGATCAAACGGAGCGTTACCAATACCTCCGGTACAAATATCATATTCACCCTCCATAAAGGCAGTATCCCACTTAGCACCGAAAGTTGGGTCATAAGTTACTTCAATTTTACCTTCAAAAGAAGTTCCTTCACAAAGAGTATCTATCCAGTTCTTAATCCAATTGTAACTTCTCTTTGCAGCTTCTGAATCTTCTGATTCACCAACGCAAATTTGAATTGGCTTACTTGAATCATATTTATATACTTCAGGTTTAGAATTTAATTCTACCCATGCAGACTCAAGTTTTTCCTTTGCAAGTTCAAGGTTCATACCATTCATTGCTCTTGTTGCAGATTCGATATCATCATAAACTTTAGAGCCGTCAGTCCACTTTCCTTCAGGAGTCTTAGAGAATCCGTAAGCAGAGAGAAGGGTTTCTTTTGCTTGAATAGTATATCTATAAACTTCACCTTTAGCAACGTTATGATAGTAATCTTCGTTAACTAAACCTAAACAAGTTTTGTTTGCAGTTGATAAATCTTTGTTATAAGCGTCACGATCCAAACTAAGCGAAAGTGCTTGTCTGAAATCTTTAATAGCAAGAACGGTGTTGTTTCTTTCACCAGCTAATAAAGTATCTAAACCACTGTGAATGTTAATACCGAAAGTTGCAACTCTTGGGCTGTAAACAGCATATGGAGAATCTTTATAGTCAGGAGCAAGAACTACTGAAATACCAAGACCATCAACTTCACCTGCCCAGAAAGCAAGTTGTTGAGCTTCTTCTTTTGCGATAACTTCAGTTTCAATAGCGTCAGTTAAATATTGGCCTTTATTAGTTTCTAAAGAATAACCATACCAATGCTTATTTCTTTCAAGCTTGAAAGATTTGCCTTCTTGGAACTCTGTAAGTTTATATGGACCCCAAGATGCAGAAGTTGCTAAAGAAGTACAGTAAGTAGTAGTCCAAAGTTCAGAACCAGCTTGAGGTTTTTGCTTGCAAGCTTCATAAAGATCCTTCTTTACAAGTGGAAGTGAACTAAAGTTATATGCTGCAAGGTAAGAAAGCTCACCATCTTCATCAAAGAAATACATCGGTTGATCAAGAATTAAAACGATATCGTAGTCGCCTTCGCTATAAATACCAACGTCAGCGAAATTAACTGCAGGATAAGTGTAGTTAGCAATTGTAAAGTGTAAAGCACCATCAGCACCTTCACCCCACCAAGTAACAAGGTTGTTCCATGCTACAGAAAGTTCAGCATCAGCCTTAACTTCAGCAAGTGTCATACCACTCATTGCCTCCAATTGAGCATAAGTTACACCAGCTTCTTCTTGAGACGAACCGAATGCTTCAAAAGCAACATTTCCACCATATCCATAAGAGGAAAGGTAGCTCGTGAAATATGCTTGAGCAGGAGCTTCTGGATCAAACCACTCAACGATAAGATTAGAATCTAAATCTTCAGAATATGCATCGTAAGCAGCATCAGCTGGGAACATACCAGATTGACCTTGATATACGTATCCCTTAGCATTTCTAATCTTAACTGCGTTATTGTAGTAAGTGTCAGATCTTCCTAATTGGAATAATGGGTTAAGTTGTTCTTGCATAGAGTAAACGAAGTCTTCAGCTTTAATTGGAGTACCATCGTCCCACTTTAAATTGTCACGAAGGGTAATCTTCCAAGCGTATCCGCCTGAAGTCTTTTGTTCATCAGTATATCCCCACTTAGCATCTACTTTTGCAGTTACGTCTTCAAGAGCGACAGCTGCGTCATAGTTAGTAGTGAAGCTACCAGGTACGATGCCTTCAACGTTAATTGATCCGTCTGCCTTAAACTTTCCGCCTTCGAACTTATAGTCGTAAGAGAAGAAAGCAGAGCCAATGTAACCCATAATAGCATCATTGTTTGCATCTGTAGAATCCAACTCATTCCAAGTTGCTGGAGTCGTAGAGATGTAGTCGTGTTGCGTGTAAGTTTTATCAACATCAACTGGATCATCGTTATTGCCACCACAAGCGGTCAAAGCAAATGAGAATGCCATAAGCATTGATAAAACTAAAGCACAAACTCTGAGTTTTTTCATGTTTTACCTCCTAAAATTTTCACACACGGATTTTCCGTGGGTTTTCCTTTTTTCTATTCATCGGCTGTTAGCCGTTTGAACCAAATCTTTAATTTTCAAACCGCAAAATTTGAAAAACTTAATAAATATATTGTAAATTTTATCATATTTTTTCGATTTGGTCAACTTTTATTTACTCTGTTTGCTATAAAATTTTCTTATATCATATCAAAAATTTAAGATTTTTCCTTATAATTTACGATATTTACAGTCATTTTTAAGTTTTTTGCATACCTTTGCATAATTATAAAAAATCAAATGAAAGTAAATTTTAAGGTATAATTAAGGTTTTAGCCTTAGTTTTTAACTGAAATGTATAATTTTAAGTTATACTATTACCCTTGCTTATATTTAAATTTCTTATAAATGGAAAAATCTAACAAAACTATTCTTTATCATTATATAATATATATATTATAATTTTTCTTTTCGCTGTTTACGTTTAACTGTAAGCATTAAAAACTATCAGCAACTTAAAAAAGTATGCGCCCAAAGGTAAAAAACATACCTTTGGGCGCTTTAAAATAGTCTTATTATTAGTATAAATTATGCTTTATACACAACTTCTCCACCGACAAGGGTTGCGAGAACTGAAAAATCGTCGGACAAAACGGTTAAGTCCGCACGCTTTCCAACCTCTATACTTCCCCTTTCGACAAACACACCGATATTTTTTGCAGGGTTTGCGGTAGCAAAGTCGATTGCGTCAGTAAAACTTACGCCGAGTTTTTCAACGAGATTTTTAACTGCAACGTTCATTTTTAAAACGCTTCCTGCCAAAGTTCCGTCAACGAGCCTTGCCTCGCCGTCTTTTACGATTACGAGTTGACCGCCGAGTTCAGACTCTCCGTCAGGCATTCCCTTTGCTCTCATTGCGTCGGTAATTAAAACGAACTTATCGTGCGGTTTGTTTTTGATAAGCAATTTAATAGCAGGCGCGCTTAAATGAATAAGATCGCAAATCGCCTCGCTATGAAGTTCGTCAAAAAGCATTGCGCTACCAACAACGCCAACTTCTCTATGATGGAGAGCCGTTTGCGCGTTATAAGTATGCGTAACGTTGCACGCTCCGTGTTTTACTGCGAGTTCTACGTCTGAGTATTTTGACGCGGTATGACCGATTGACGCAACTCTACCGAGTTTTGCAAGGTGAGAAACGAGTTCCATACCGCCTTCTTGCTCGGGAGCAAGCGTTACAATCTTAATATTTCCACCCGAAACGGCGTCGTACTCGTCGAAAATTTCAACAGACGGCTTTGCAACGTATTCAAGCGGTTGAGCGCCGACGTGTTTTGGACAAATAAACGGACCTTCTAAGTGAACTCCGAGAACCTCTGCTCCTTTATACTCGCCTTTTTCCATAACGCTTTTCACTGCGGACAACGCCTTTTTAATATTTTCGGGGCTTTGCGTCATAGTAGTAACCAAAAAGCCCGTCGTTCCTTCTCTTGCAATAGTTTCGGAGATAATTTGAATATCTTTTTCAGTTCCGTCCATACCGTCAGAACCGCCTGCGCCGTGAATATGTTGGTCGATAAAGCCCGGAACGACTACTCCGTCAACTTTTAAAACTTCGTCTATTTTACTTGCGTCGTCGCCTATATAAGCAATTTTACCGTTTTCAAAACCGATATTAGTTACGACAACGCCTTTATTCGGCAAATATGCCTTTACGTTTTTAAAACCTTTCATTTTTCACCTTTATAAATCAATTATTTAAGTAAAGATGCCGCCTGCTCGTCGCAAATGAGTACGCAGTCTGGGTGAAGTTGAAGTACGCTCGCTGGAAGATCTTCAGTAACTTCTCCCTTAACTAAGCCGTAAACAGCCTTTGCTTTATTTGCGCCGTTAGCCAAAATAAGCACTTTTTTAGAGTTCATAATGTTTTTAAGCCCCATTGTGAACGCTTGACGAGGAACTTCGTCAATGCTTGCGAACATTCTCGAATTGTCTTTTATGGTGCTTTCGGCAAGATCAACGATATGGGTAACGCTACCAAACGGAGTGCCCGGCTCGTTGAAAGCGATATGACCGTTAGAGCCGATACCGAGAACTTGAATATCACGTGGCATTTCTTCAAGTAAAGCGTTATATCTGTCGCATTCTTTTTGACGATCGGTTGCCTTGCCGTTTTCAATATTCGTGTTGGCAAGGTCGATATCAATATGGTCAAACAAATTATGTCTCATAAAGTAAACGTAACTTTGGTCGCTTGAATAGTCTAAGCCTGCATATTCGTCTAAGTTTGCAGTCTTAATATGCTTATAACTCGTTCCGTTTTCCTTATGGTCTTTAATCATATTTTTGTAAAGCCCTATCGGTGTTGAACCCGTTGCTAAGCCTAAAACTGCGTCGGGCTTATTTTTAACGACTTCGCTCATTACTTCAAAGGCTTTTAAACTCATTTCTTCATAGTCCTTAACGATTATAACTTTCATAATAACTCCTTATTAAACGTAAATTGTCAACTTATAGGTCGACTTTTTATTATTTACGGCTTGCTGCAAGCGACGCCGCTGCGATTGATTGACCAACTCTTCTATTCTTTTCGTCAGGCATTTCTACTCTAAACGAATATTCGGGGAATTCCTCGGCTAAAACTTTGTTCGCTCTATCCATTACGATATTTCCACCCTCACCGCTGGTTACTCTACCAAGCAAGAGAATATGTTTGATATCGTAGAACATTGCGTAGTAAGGAAGAGTGTAACCAAGATACGTACCGATATCTTCATAAATTTGACGAGCCAAAGGACTACCTTCTTTCATAAGACCTTGAATAACCTTTAACTTTTCAGCAGGGCTTAAATTTTCGTCAAACTTAAATCCGCCGTACTCTGCAAGTTTAATAACGCTATCTTGCGAGAAATATTTAACGCCACAACCGTAGTCGCCACTCCACTCGTCAACCATAGAATCTTTATCGTAGTCAACGGGAACGAAAGCGAGTTCGGAAAGCCATCCGTTTAATCCGCCCTTATCGTTTATGTAACCTACAGCCTCGCTCGTACCCATAGCAATACCTAATACGCAGTTGTCGTTTAAGTCAATTGCGCCTGCAAGAGCCGTAACGTCGCCGTCGTTTGCAACTTCGAGCGGAATATTTTCGCCCATTTCCTTTGCAACGTCGATATACATATTTTTAACTTTCTTTTCAAAGTCGTCGTCAGAAACTTTAAGGAAAAGCGACGCAACCATAATTTTGTTGTTTACGTAAACGCCTGCTGACGATACGCCGATTGCGTCAACTCTTGGCATTTTTGACGCAGCGGTCTTCATTGCTGTTAAAATTTCGTTGTAGTGATAGTCTGGATCTGGATTGATTTTTGGAAACCAAACTACTTCTTCGCTATAAACTACTTCTCCGTCGATAACGGCGCTGACTTTTCTATCGCTACCACCCGCGTCGAAACCTATTCTACAACCGTCTAAATGACCGCCGACAGAAAGAGAACATTTCTTTTCTTCTGGGAAAGTTTTTTCGTCGCATAAAACGACTTCAAATTTGTTTTCATATACCCTTTCCATAAAGTTTTTATCAAAAGAACGGAGTCCTTCGTTGGTATATGCGTCTTTAAGGTAATTATATACGCCTTCGTCGCCTAAAACGTAAATTTTATAACCGCCGACGAGCCATAAAATCGTTTTAGCAATTCTTTCTGCCATACGATTATTTTCTTCCGCTTTACAAGGACAAGCAAAAATATTATAACTGAAAATATAGTTATAACCGTCGTTTCTTTCAACACAGATTTTAAGTGGCTTGTTGTCGGTTTTTGAAACGGCTTCGGAGTATTTTCTAAACTCTAAAACCATAGGTTTGAAATTTTTGTCAAGTTGAGGAATATATTTCATAACTTACTCCTTATAAAAATTTTCTATATATAATTATAATGCTAACGCGCGTCAATTTAAAGAGATAATATTTTATAATTTTTATATAATCTTTCACAAAAAAAGACGTAAAATATATTGCAAAAATTTTTAATAAATGATATTATTAAATAAACGGTTTACTAAAATGAAAAAATTTTAAATAGAGTGGTTTTTTAAATGGACGGAAAAATCTTTTATAAATACAAAATTTCAAACGTTTTAAGCGTGTCTGAGATAGTAACTATTCACTATCAAAAACTCACAAAAAACTACGTTTTCCCAAACGAAGAACACGACTTTTGGGAACTTATTTACTGCGACAAAAATCAAGTTATGGTAAGCGTTTGCGGTCAAGAAAAACTACTTAAAAAAGGCGAGATTTTATTCATTAAACCAAACGATTTACACAGCGTTTTAGGCGATGGTAATTCCGATTCTAATTTGTTTATAGTAAGTTTCGTATGTAAATCGAGAACAATGTCTTATTTTAAAGACAAATGCTTTAAAGTGCCCGAAGAAGCGAGATATTTACTTTCTGCCATTATGACCGAGGCAAAACAAACTTTTATTATCCCCGATTTTAACCCTAATCTTTCAAAATTAGAGCCTAAGGAAAACGCTAATATCGGTGGCGCTCAACTTATAAAAAACAACTTGGAAGAATTGCTTATAAAACTTATTAGAGCCGAGACGTCAAAACCCACTTCTTCTGAAATTTTTATATCAAAAATTGAAAATTCTTCGTCGCTCGAAGACGAAATCGTTAAACTTTTGCAAGATAACGTTTACGGAAATATCACGCTCGATAAAATAGCGAATTTGCTTCATTACGGAAAGACCACTATTTGCAAAACCTTTAAACAAAAAACGGGATTTTCAATAATAAATTATTATTTAAAACTGAAAATTGACGAAAGCAAAAAACTTATTCGTCAAAACCACAATTTTTCGGAAATTTCAGAACTTTTAGGTTTTGATTCTCTCCCACATTTTACTAAGACTTTTAAAAAACTTACGCAAATGACTCCAAGGGAATATAAAAACAGTATTTTAAATTAAAACACCTTAAAATACGATTGATTTTGCAAAAAAATGAGCCCACGAAAGCGACGCTTTCGTGGGCTTTTAAAGTAAATTTTACTCTTCGATAAATTTTAGAACTGCTTCTTTGGGCATATAACCAAGTGTTTTTTTAACAACTTCCCCACCCTTAAAAAGTAAGAGCGTAGGAATACTTGAAATGCCGTATTTTACAGCAAGTTCTTCTTGCTCGTCAACGTTTACTTTTCCAACTTTTAACGTTGAAGAAAGTTCGTTTGCAATCTCTTCGATAATCGGGGCAATCATACGGCAAGGACCGCACCAAGTAGCCCAAAAATCTACTAATACCGGCTTGTCAGATTCTAAAACTTCACTTTTAAAATTATCTACCGTTAAAGTAATTTCCATATTCGTCTCCTTTAAAATAATAATTATTCTACTATCTTACAAATTATCAATATAATCGCAAGCAGATAAAGCGGCGATAGCGCCGTCGGACATAGCCGTTGCAACTTGACGAATTCTCTTCGTTCTACAATCTCCCGCAACGAAAACCCCGTCTGCCTTTCCCTTGCAGTCTTCACCCGAAACGGCGTAGCCGTAATCGTTTAAAGTCAAGAGATTTTTAAACGCTCCGTTTTGCGGAATAAGACCTATCGCAACGAAAAGTCCGTCTAATTCAAGGGTTTTTTCTTCGCCCGTTGCCGACAATATTTTTACGCCTTTAAACGCGTCGTCGCCAAGATAACCGTTTACAACCGTTGAAAGTATAATTTCAACGTTAGTCTTAGTCTTTAACTGCTCTTGAAGTTTGCCTTCCCCTGTAAGTTTATCCAAATTTTGAATAACGTAAACCTTTTTGCAAAGTTCGGACAAAAGCAAGGCTTCTTGAAGGGCTGAATTTCCACCGCCAACTACGCCGACCGTCTTATCTTTATAAAACGCGCCGTCGCATACCGCGCAAAAAGAAATTCCGTCGCCGATAAACTTTTCCTCTCCGTCCAAATTAAGACGTCTATGCTTTGCGCCCGTTGCAATAATTATTGCTTTCGCCATAAAATCGCCACCGTCGGTGTGGACGGTTTTTACGTCACCGTCTTCTACCGATAAAACTTCGCAAAATTCAAGTTCCGCGCCCTGCTCTACTACTTGTTCAACGAGTTTTTCGGCAAATTCATTACCAGAAACAACGTTAAACCCGGGGATATTTTCTACCTTTGGCGAATAGGTTATCTGACCGCCGTATGCGGATTTTTCAATAACCAAAACGCTTTTATTTGCTCTTTTAGCGTAGAGCGCCGACGTTAACCCCGCCGGCCCTCCACCTATTACTATAATATCGTATATCATTATGCGTTGAGATATTTCTTAATGTCGGAAACACCTACGTATTTCGTCGTCTTTCCGTCTGCTACTACTACGAGAGTAGGCGCTTGCTTAATGCCGAAATCGCTTACGAGTTCTGGATGCTCGTTTGCAAGGAGTTTTTCATATTTTAATCCTGCTTTATCAAGGAAAGTACACGCTACTTTACAGTTAGGGCAAGTTGCCGTTGTGAAAAGATAGATTGCGTTTCTTCCGCCGTCTTGCTCTTCATTAGCAGTTTGTTCGCATGGGCATCCTTCTCTTTTTAATACCGAATTGCCGATATTGTAAACTTTACGATCTCTATATTCTTGGCTCTTACCGTCGTTCCAGTTTTGAATTGGACGATAGTATCCGGTTATACGACTATAAACTTCAGTCTTTTCTCCACAGTCTGGGCAAGTAAAGATTTCACCTGGAATATATCCGTGATTTTTACATACTGAATAAGTTGGAGAAAGTGTATAATATGGAAGTCTGAAATTTTCGGCAATCTTTCTAACGAGATTTGCAGCGGCTTTCCAGTCAGGCAACTTTTCGCCAAGGAAAGCGTGGAATACCGTTCCCGAAGTGTAAAGGGTTTGAAGTTCGTCTTGAATTTCAAGAGCCGTAAAGATATCTTCAGTATAGCCTACCGGAAGGTGTGAACTGTTGGTATAGTATGGCGTTCCACCGTAAGAAGAAGATGCGGTAATAATTTCAGGATATCTCTTAACGTCGTGCTTTGCAAGACGGAAAGAAGTAGATTCCGCAGGAGTTGCTTCTAAGTTGTAAAGGTCGCCGTACATTTCTTGGTAATCAGAAAGGCGTTCTCTCATGTGATTTAATACGTCTTGAGTGAATTTTTGAGCCTTTTCGTTAGTAAGGTCAACTTTAAGCCATCTTGCGTTAAGGCAGGCTTCGTTCATACCAACGAGACCTATCGTTGAGAAGTGGTTGTTGAAAGTTCCAAGATATCTCTTGGTATATGGATAAAGACCGCCCTCTAAGAGTTTGGTAATAACCGTTCTCTTAACTTTAAGCGAACGAGCCGAAATGTCCATAAGACGATCGAGTCTTTGATAGAAATCAGCCTCGTCAACCGCTAAGAAAGCTATTCTTGGCATGTTGATAGTTACAACGCCGACAGAACCCGTGCTTTCACCACTACCGAAGAAACCACCTGACTTTTTACGAAGTTCTCTAAGGTCAAGACGAAGCCTACAACACATACTTCTAACGTCGCTCGGTTCCATATCGCTGTTGATGTAGTTAGAGAAATACGGAGTACCGTACTTTGAAGTCATTTCAAACAAAAGTCTGTTGTTTTCGGTTTCGCTCCAGTCAAAATTCTTGGTTATAGAATAAGTTGGGATAGGATACTGGAAACCACGACCGTTTGCGTCGCCTTCAATCATAATTTCGATAAACGCTTTGTTTACCATATCCATTTCTTTTTGACAATCTTTATACTTAAAGTCAAGTTCCTTTCCGCCAACTAAACAGTTAAGTTCAGCCAAGTCGTTTGGAACAACCCAGTCCAAAGTAATGTTGGTAAACGGAGATTGCGTACCCCAACGGCTTGGAGTGTTTACGCCGTAAATGAAAGACTCGATACACTTTTTAACTTGATTGTACGAAAGGTTATCTACCTTTACGAAAGGAGCAAGATAGGTATCGAAAGACGAGAACGCTTGAGCGCCCGCCCATTCGTTTTGCATTATGCCAAGGAAGTTAACCATTTGGTTACAAAGGGTTGCTAAGTGGCTTGCTGGAGAAGAAGTAATTTTACCAGTTACACCGCCAAGACCTTCTTGGATAAGTTGTTTAAGCGACCAACCTGCGCAATAGCCCGTAAGCATTGAAAGGTCGTGAATATGAATGTCGGCGTTTTTGTGAGCGTTTGCAATTTCGTCGTCATACACTTCAGAAAGCCAGTAGTTTGCCGTAATTGCGCCCGAGTTAGAAAGGATAAGACCGCCTACCGAATAGGTTACGGTAGAGTTTTCCTTTACACGCCAGTCGTTGATTTTAAGATAGTTGTCAACGATTTCTTTATAGTCTAATACCGTACTCGATAAATTTCTAATCTTTTCTCTTTGTCTACGGTAAATAATGTACGCCTTAGCAACGTCGTCGTAGCCCGCTTTAATTAAAACCGACTCTACGCTGTCTTGTATATCTTCTACCGCTACGGTTTCATTTTTAATCTTAGGCTCGAACTCTGCCGTTACTTTAAGGGCTAAAAAGTCGATAACGTCCTTGTGAAATTGCTTTTCGCACGCTTCAAAGGCTTGCGTTATTGCTACGCTGATCTTTGAAAGGTCAAAGTCAACGATTTTTCCATCTCTCTTTAATACTCTATACATAGTACTTCCTCCTGTTTTGTCGAGTATGAGTATATCACATATATTGTGCCTTGTCAAGAGAAAAACACAATATATTGTGGTTTTTTAAAAAAATAAAAACGGACGTTTTTCGTCCGTTTTATAGCGTTTTTACACCCCTCGAAGCCCCGTTTTTTCTACGTAGTTTTTGACTATTTTCTCAAAATCCTTGAGTTTATCTAAGGAAACGGCTTTTAGCCCCGATTCTATCAAATTTCCCGAATCGACAAAATTCTGTAAAAAATATTTTTTTGCTCCGCAAATCCACTCGCCTATTTTCACTATATCTTGTGTTTCATGTAGGCCGTCAACGATAGTCGTTCTAAACTCGTAATCGACTTTTCCTTTAAGTAAAAAGTCAACGCTTTTTTCAACGTTAGTAAGGTCAACGCTTTCCGTACCGCAAGTTAGCGGATATTTTTCCTTGCAGTTTTTGATATCCATTGCGACGTAATCTACAAGCCCCGATAAAACCAACTTTTCAAGCCTTGACGGAAACGAGCCGTTGGTGTCGAGTTTTACGCTGTACCCTATCTCTTTTACCTTTTTTAAAAAATCGTCCAACCCGACTTGAAGGAGCGGTTCGCCACCCGATACGCAAATCCCGTCTAAAAGCCCCTTTCTCTTTTTTAAATAGTCGAGTATTTCTTCTTCGGTATATACGACGTTGTCGTTTTGCGTAACTAAAAGGGCGTTATGACAAAACGGACAGCGAAAATTACATCCGCCCGTAAATACTAAGCACGCTACCCTACCGGGAAAATCTAGCATAGTCATCTTTTGAAAACCGTAAAATTTCATAACTTCACCTTAAATCGTCTTTTCATTATATATTTTAATATAAGGCAAAAATTTGGTCAAGCGTTTTTGCTTTTATACGCAAGAAATTGCAAACAAATTGTATTATGCAACAATCGGTACACTTCGTGGACTGATGCTCTGCATCAGGATTTTCTTGCGGAAAAGCGAATAAAGTTTTCAGTCAAATTTTATTAGACCACGACAAAAAAATAAAGTAACAAGGAAACGCGCTCTTCCCGTAGGGATTTTTTAGGAAATATACTACTTTCATTTGAAAGTATGGTGTGCTACACTTTTGAAAATTTTCCCACAAAGAATATCCACTCGACAAATTGGAATTTGTTGATTATATCGGTGTTCCCACTTCAATTAAATTACCATCTAAATCGTAGAATCTTACCACCTTTTGCCCCCAGCTGTGTGCCATCAGGTGATTGACATATTCGATTTCAGGGTAAAGTGTTTCAAGACGCTCTACAAATTGTTCTATGTTGGGCTCTTCAAAATACAACTCGGACTGATTACTGTTTGGAATTACACTTCTTTTTGTGAATTGTTCCCAGTATCCCGATTCCTGTAAATATAAATTATTCGTCAATTCCATATTCCCATCGTTATCTTGAAGCAATTGAAATCCAAACATATCACTATAGAACTTTAACGCACGGTTACAATCTTTAACAACAATAAGCGTTCCTTTGTATTTCATACATGTTCTCCTCGTCAAATTCTTATTTATCGGTGAGTTTATTATAAACTAAAATCAACTTTAGTGCAATCTATTTTGCGTGAGCAAAAGAAAAACTCGACTTAAGAAAGTAGAGTTTTCTAAATTTCATAATTAAACCCCTAAGAGTAACGCGCTTAAACTTGTTCCTTTATTTTGGTGCACCTCACATTATGCAACTTGAACCAAAAGATTATGGTAAATGATAATAACGTAATACTCACCCAAACTTTACCCAAACTTCACCACAACAAATTAGCCGATAGGTTGATTATATACGTCGTAAAGTCTTATTTCGGCTTTTCTTATTGCTTGGTTATACTTATCTACCGTATCAAACACGTCGCTCCTGCCTATTCCACTTAACATTTTGTCAAATAGTTCTTTGCGTGATTTCTGTCAAAGATTTACCTTCTACAGCGTGCAAAACGAAAACCCTATCTATATATTTTCCCATTAAGTGATAAAGGCCATATTTTCATACTCCTTATTTCTTTAAGTAATATTAGCCAAAATCTTTTACGTTGTCATAGGTGCTTTTTGTTTCTTGATATTTCGACTTATGCGACAACAACCACTCCCAAACGTCTTTATTTTCAAACGTTTTCGTCCATGCGTCGTGCGAAGTCTTTTCATAAATTGTCAATTTTGCGTTACCGCCGTTTGCATTGACCGCATCCACCATCTTTTTACTTTCTTGGGGAAAAACGGTTATATCTTCTTCACCGTGAAACGCCCACACGCCCATATGAATTAAGCGCCCTGCATTCCAATACATACCGCCGCCACAAATAGGAATAATTGCCGCAAATAATTCAGGTCTTGACATTGCCAACTGCCACGTAGCATAACCGCCCATACTCGCGCCAACCACATACACCCTTGATTTATCCACGCAATCCCAGTCAACAACATACTTAACAAAGGCTTGTAATTGCTCAAAAATGCTAAACCAAGAATCATCATAGCACTGCGGAGCAACGGATATTGCCCCCTTTAACCAAGGCTCTGTTTTAGTAAAAAACGGATGGTTATAGATTACGTCCGTATCTCTTCCGCGCCCACCTGCGCCATGCAAATAAATCACCAAAGGATATTTCTCTTTGTTTGAAAACTCCGCAGGCATATGCAATACATAATCCAATTTATCAAAAACACGCTTTTCCATACTTACCTTAAATCCTTTTACGAAACGTTTTTAACCACTCTTCCGCTATCAGTTTACCGCCTGCAACGTCGGGGTGAACGCCATCGTATAAATAATGTACTGCACCGTGCTTTTCCGCCGCTTCATCGAATTTATCCTGCAAAGCGACAAACGGAAAACCGTATTCGTTTGCTAACTTTTTGATAACTGCTGCGTACTTCTTTACTTCTAAGAATTCTTCATACTTTTCTTCCGTTGCAGAGCCTTTCAAAACAAACGGTTCGCAAAGAATAAACTTTACGTTCGGTAATTGCTCTTTCGTATCATCAATCAACATACGATATACTTTCTCAAAACGATTAAGTTCTACGCCGTTCCCGCCGTAAATTTCGTGCCAAACGTCGTTGATACCGATAAGAATGCTAATTACGTCGGGTTTATAATTCCATACGTCCGCCTTAATACGCGCATACAAATCGACAATTCTATGCCCGCTGATACCGCGATTGATAATTTCATATTTTTCGGGATTTTCGTATTTAAGCGTACTCGCCACGCTGTTTACAAAGCCAACGCCATACCCAAAGGCTTGTCCGTCCATATCACGGTTTCTTGCCATATCCGTAATAGAATCTCCAAAAAACAATATTTTCATTTTTTCCTCCATCAAATATTCACAATCGAATTATTGTTGTTTCTTTGCAAACTTATAAAGCGAAGAAACGTCATAATCTTCCCCGTTGATATATTTTGCAAGTGTAATTGCCGCAGGCTTAGGCTCACCAGAATGCGCCTCGTCAAATACGTTGTAGATTAAACCAAAGTTATCTTCTCCAACCGTTTCCAAACGATCCGCCAACGTGCAAAGTCTAAACAAGAAAATCTTTTTTACGAATGGAAGTTCTTTTGCTACAACTTCAAACGCTTTTAAGAATTTACCGCCAATCAGCTGTTTTTCAGTGTCTCTTGCAAAGTCTGACCAGCCAAATTCCGTATACCACACGGGCATATCCCCTACGCCAAACGACTGCATAACGCCATACAAGCGTTTTTGACCCTGTAACCAACCTTCGTCAATTTCGCCCGTTTTCAAAGAATAGGGATGAAAATTCATCACTTCAAAGAAATCTTCTTGTTTATCCGACTTTTCTTCACAAATCGAAGGATATTGTCCCGATTGAAGCTCAGAAAAGACCTTCGTTAAGTACATGGGTGCATCGTCCGTATTCCAAAAACCAGAAAAAAGCACCTTTGCCCCTGCATTGTATTTCTTAACGCCTGCATTGGTATAATACGATAAATCCAAAACGATTTTAACAATTTCCGCTTGCGTATAGATATAAGGCGCATTTTCCTCTTTTGTTTTACCAAAGATAAAGCCTGCACGGTGTAAAAAGTCACCGCTTGTGCCGTCGGGTTCATTTGTCGGTTCAAAATAGCAAATATCGGGGAATTGCTCGGCAATCAACTCGTAAAGCTTTCTCTGCACGTTTAAGAAACGCACGTATTTTTTCGTTTCTTTTACTGGGTCGGGCACAGCCCATCCGTCCTTATAGTTAAAATCTTCCGGATACAAAAACGACCAAGAAAGTAAAGAAAAATCTTTTACTCCTTTTGCCTTTAACGTGTCCAAATATACGCGCAATTTTTTCGCGCGTTCTTCGATAATCTTTACGTTATCATTTTTGTCGCAAAGCGCAAACTCGTCAAAGCGAAGCCACACGCGAATGGCGGTTGCCTTAAATTCCCCTGCAAAATGCGCGATAATTTCGTTGGTCAACCCTCTGTCGAGATGATCGTTCACCTCGCAAGAAGTTTCGCATAAGCCTAATTCAAAACTTTTACTTTTTGACATTTTTTAAATACACTGTTTTACCCTTTTATCGCTTTCACTACTTGTTCCGCGCAAACCGCAATCCCTTCTTCCGACAAATGAATTTGATCCGCGCCGATATATTTATAAAGATCTTGCATAACCGTCGTATACAAATCGTTAATTTCTATCCCGATTTCTCGCAGTTTAGGAACAATCAAATCGTTATAACGCTTGATTATCTTGTTGTCGTTATACGGAAACTCATAATGCACGGGCGTAGTCGTCGCAAAGATAACTCGCTTGCCCAGCTTTTTCAATTCCTTTGCAACTCGGAGCATATTTACAACGTATTCCTCTTCGCTCGTAAACGGCTCGCCATCGTCAAAAAGCGCCGTGGGAATATCCCAAAGCCCATTATTCCAGTGGATAACGTCGCTTCCTTCGATTTGCGCCTTAAAATCGAATAACATACGCAAAGTATATTTAACGAAACGGCAGTTGTCTTCGGGCTGAAAAACCTCGTATTCTTCGCCGAGCATTTCAGGCACTTTCGTGCCGTAGCCAATTTGTCTAATAGAATCGCCTAATAAAGTTACTTTCTTCATAATATTTTCGTTCCCTTTATAAAAATTCTTCGCCTAATAGCGTTTTTAACAGTGTTTGCGCATACACCCGTACACCAAAGTCGTTTGGATGGTTTATACTGTTTGCAAGCAAATCTCTCGTAGGTTTTCCCTGCGCTTCCAACCACAAGAAAACAGTTGATATTTTTGCAACGCCTACTCGTTCATATTCAGTAGCGACGTCAAGTAATACTTGTTCAAATAATGCGTGATTAGTGCGCCAACCGATTGCCTGATTGTTCGGTAACAACGTGGAATACAATAGAACGTTTCCGTTAGGATTTGCCTGTAAATAACCGTCAATTAAAAATTTTATTCTTTGCTTATACTGAGCAATGTCTGTCGATATATCGTTTGCGCCGAATCCGATACAAAACAAGTCAGTAGTTGGCAACGTTTCACCGCATTTTTGCTCGAAATTATCTACCGCTTCTATCGTACTCCAACCGCCGACTGCTTGATTTGAAACCTTAATCTCTGCGGAATATTTCTTTTCAAGATAAAGTTTTACAAGCGTATTCCAATCGGGTAAATATGGGCTAACGTTACCGCCGTACACCGTTCCCGTTGCATTACACCCAACCGTAATAGAATCCCCATATAGCAAAAGATTCGCGCTCTTCGTTTCTTTTAACGTTTCAACAAACGCTTGCAAGCGTTTATCTCCTACAATTAAATCTTTACAAAGCGCTTTATCTACTTGATAGGAAATACTTACGTATTTGTTAAAGCCGTCCACCCCTTCGCTAAAATAAATATATCTTTGTTCGGGGAAAGAAAATTCGATATTTTCGGGGTTCGCTTTCAAAATAATTTGCGCATTCGGCTTTTTTCTAAAATACTCGTCCACTTCAAAATAAGGCAAATTACCGCTTGGGACACGTTTGATTGTATTGTTCTGTATTATATAGTCTATGCCTTCCTCGTAGAGAACGTCTTGGAAAATATTTGTTACTCTCACCGTTCCCGATACGGGCGTAGATAATAAACGCACAAAACCTTCTTTGCCTATTACAAGCCCCGTTTCATTGATTATTTTCGTGTTGCTCCATACGGGAACAAGCAAATCCTCTATTAAATTTTTGTCAAATTTTTCTATTTTTTTAAGAGTTTTCATTATTGCAACCTTTTTAATTCTTCGTCAAAATAAACGTAAACGCCTGCCGTCCAACCCATCATTTCTGGAGTTTCGTATTCGGCAGATTCTCCAATACCACCCGTTACGGCATCATACTTTTCCCAAAGTCTGCCAGTTTTTATAAAATTACTTTCTACCGTGCAATTATACTTTTTCGCAATACGTTTTGCGTCTTCGTACAAGCCTAAATGCTTTAGAGCTTTATACATAATGCAAGTAGCCGCAGGCCACATACAAGGGTAATCCCATTGAAAATACACGTCCTCGCCACGGTAAGGCGTAACGGTAATACCGTTTTCGTATTCCAAGCCCGCTATCACCTTTTTCAATCCTTCTATATCGTCGGATATCCCGTAAGCATACGGATATGTGGAAATCGCGCTGACAATTTCAGAATATCCGCCGTCAACGATATTGCAATCGAGATAAAGCCCACTTTCTTTATCAAAGAAATACTTTTCAATCAGTTCTTTACGCTTTGCGGCGTTTTGTTCAAAGCGCTCATAATCGCCGCCGACAATCTTTAACATTTCCGCTGCCTTACATTCCATTTCATACAAAAAACAATTTAAGTCCAAATGTAAAAACGCGCTTGCGTCCACCTTGCTACGACTCGTCCTAAAACGCATATTGAAATCAAGTCCGCTTTCGGCAATCGCCATAATATCTTCCGCCAAAGCAAGCTGTTCTTCACGATTTTCACGCTTTTCAAGCACGCGTTCGGAAAGATAGATATAATTGAGCATTTTCAACTCTTTGTCACCGTTTGTGGAAAAGTTATTTAAGCCAAATTTGGTCATTCTTTGCGTTTGCCAAAATTCGTATTCTTTTAAGATATACGGCACATATTTTTCAATTATTGTTTTATCGCCCTTATGTATGTAATAATCATACACCGCGCTACAAAAGAGTGGCGGCTGCGAACGGTCGGCAAGGGTATTTGCATTGGGCATATATCCAAGCGTATCGATAAAATATGCCATATTATCTAAATTGTTTTCCACTTGTCCGTCGTGTCCGTCTATCATCAAACCTAAATTGATAAAATAAACGTCCCAGTAATATAAGTCCGTATACATACCGCCGATTGACGGCGAAACGTAAGGTTTGGGCACAACGAAATCACCTCTCATTTCCGACGGAGCGTGAAAGGTTTTTATCCAATTATTCGCAATATATTCTCTAACTTCTTTCATATTAAACTTCCCATTACATCATCTTCAAAATTTTCTGCAGTTGCACACCCAGCACCACCGTTGCTTTCTGAATTTCTCATATAAATTGCCGTAATTTTATTGACAGGATCTACCCAAAAATGTGTTGCATACGCACCACTCCAACCAAAACTTCCTTTGGGCAATTTGCCATTATTATTTGTAAATAGCCTTACTCCAAGCCCCCAAGTCACCCCTGCGGCTTGAGAACCGCCGTCCATAAATTCAATAGGACAGTACGGCGTCCACATATTTTTCAAGTATTTTTCTTCAATCACTCGTTTTCCGTTTGGAGCAATACCGCAGTTTAATAATGTTTCGGCAAATAACGAATAATCTTCCGCCGTAGCCATCAACCCTGCCCCACCACAATAATAAGTAAGCGGATTATTTCCGTAAATATGCATATAATCATCCGGCGCGTCCATTGCTTTGCCTTCCTTATTGAGTATATGCTTTTTTACAACACGCGACCATTGTTCTTCGGTAGGTGTAAAAGTTGTGTCCTGCATACCGATAATATCAAAAATATTCTTCTTGACATAAGAAGCAAAATCCATACCGCTGACAACTTCTACAATTCTCGCGGCAATATCAAACGCTATGTGCGGGCCATAACATTGTGCAGTCCCTGCCTCAAAGAATAAGGGCTTATCCGAAAAATATTCCACAACGCTCTTTAACGATGTTTTTTGGGCTTCGCTCATTCTATCAGTAAACGCCGCTACTATATCTCCCATTTCTATACCGCTGGTATGAGAAAGTAAATGGAACACGCGTATAGGCGATTTGTTTTCACATACAATCTTTAATTCGCCGTCTATTAAACGAGCGATTTTCAAATTCTCATATCCAAATATATATTTGCAAATAGGGGCTTGTAAATCTATGTTCCCTTTCTCTACTTCTATTAAAACGGCAAGCGTAGTAATGGGTTTCGTCATAGACGCAATACGATAAGTCGTATTATGCGCCAATGTTTTCCCATTTACGCCATTTGTTCCAAACTCCGCTTGATACACTCTTTTGCCACATTGATTGACAATAATTTGAGAGCAAGTAATCGTCCCATCTTCTATGTCCTGTAAATTTCTTTTTGTTAAGGCAGTTTGTAATTTTTCTACATCTAATAATTTCATAATACTATTTCTATTTTAACTTTTTATATTGACTTTTAATCAAATTTATATTATAATACAACCAAGGTGATCTTATGGCACAAAAAATACAAGAATTATCATTTTTACATAACGACGTTGACTTTGCAACGCATTTAACACACGATAAAGATACGTTTATCCACACGCATTCCTTCTACGAAATTTTTTACGTAACGGAAGGCGAAATTACTCACGTTCAGAACGGGAAAAAACAACTCATTAAAACGGGCGATATGTTTTTCCTTCGCCCTAATGATATCCATACTTTCATACGAACGGGCGAATGTACGCATAGAGATATTATTTTTTCAAAAGAGTTGTTTGAAACCGCATGTAAATACGTTAGCCCCAGTTTACTGGAAGAAATTAACAGCAGTATATCTACTCTACATATACAGATTGATTCAGTTCAAATTGAATATCTTGAAAAACTGTTGAATTTCATTAAATACATGTCACCGTGCGTAGAAAAAAACAAGCCTTTTCTTATCAACAGTTTTCTTGCCCATATTTTAGGATTTCTTTATCTTTCAGACCAAGAAGAAAAACCTCCGTATCCCAGATGGTTTCAAATCTTCCTTTCGAATCTAAACGATCCGATACACATCAAAGCGGGAATCCAAAGCGCTATGGCTGAAATCAACTATAACTATATCTACGTCAGCCGTGTTTTCAAAAAACATATCGGCGTTACAGTAACCGAATATTTAACGCAAAAACGCATTGACCTTGCCAAAGTTTACTTATCTACCACAAAAATGAACATCGCGCAAATCGCCGAAGAAATCGGCTATCCTTACCCCTATCGCTTCAATCAAGTATTCAAGCAATATACAGATTGCACGCCAAAAGAATACCGAAAAAAGAATTCTAAACCAAGTTAAACGTATTCAAAGCCGAACTAATCCTCCTTAAGTCGATTAGTTCGGCTTTTTTGCACTATTTTACAAATTCAACCAAAACGCCTTCCCCTGCTTCCAAATGAATACCCAAATACTGCTCGTTTGCAGTCAAAGTTTTACCCCTCTGAATAATCTTCATTTCGTGTGTATCATTCAAATCAAGTATGACGTCGTTTGCCTTATTATGCGAATAATTTACTACGTACAATACCGTTCTCTTTTGGTATTCAAAGCAACCTATAAGCGCTTCACCGCGAATTCCCTTTAATTGATGGAATTCTCCGCTTTCAATAAGCATAGTATTTCCTTCAAAGTCACTCTTAATGGAATCGGATGCTATTACACCAACATTATACGCCTTCATCAGTATTTCGTCAATCGCATCAATTTGTCTATTTACTTTTTGCGCATAATAATACCATTGATTAACGTTACCAACTGAACCAAAGAACGAGTTACGGGTAAAATCGTACGTGCCGTTAGGAGCATAAGCAAAGAGCAAAGGTTGGAATCCCAAGAAATATTGCATACCTTTTGCGCCACAAGCAAGCGTGGTGTTTACGTTCCAAATAAGTTGTCCTTCCGTGGGATACGCTTCGGGTAAAGATTCTAATTCTACGCCTGCGTCGTTATACTGACCGCCGGCTTGAATAAAGCCCCAAAACGGCTTTTGATTTTCTTCCGCTTTTCTTCTAACCAGTTCCATATTTTTGAAATAACTACGGTTATTAGACTCAAATGCGTAATGGTCGTAGGAAACGTATTTGCTGTTTCCGTTTGTCGCAAAATGATTAACGTACTGCTCGTAAGAAACATCTTCCGTCCCCGCCGTGTATTTGATATTCATCTTTTCATATTCTGGGAGAAGATTAACGTAAGTAGAATACTTACCCTCACTTAAACGATCCACCGTTTCATTTAATTTGCCAATCGCTTCAATGTATTCGTAATACGGTTCGTCAAAGGAATAGAATCCCACGAAAGACCTGTATTCCGATAAATCTTCTATTACTTCCGCAACAGCCTCGTCTGTTACTTCCTTCATCCCATGCGACATACTGGTAATATTGTAAGCATTTACGTAATACCCGATATTATATTTTTCAGACAAAGTCAATACCTTTTGAATACTCTCTTTTGCCTGCGGATAACTTTCAGGACAATAGGTATAAAGTTTGATACCTGCGTCTGCAAGCATTTTTATATAGTATTCATCCGTGAAATCGGGCATCACGTTCCCGTTCGTCGAGCCGTTAGGCGTATACGGTCCGTAATATACGCTTACAGGCATAACCGATTCGCCACCAATAATATCATAGGAATAAGTATAAACGTTTCTATCGGGATACTCCTTTTCGTAATCGGTAGAGGACGGTTTTTTCTTACACGAGGCAAGTGAAAAAGAAGAAATGCTTAATGCGAGCGCAAGCGCAATGCTTATTATTTTTTTCATTCTTATTTACCTCCCTTTTTCTTTAACATTAAGACCGAACCCACTAGTGCAAGCATCATACAAGAGCCAATATCAACACTACTTTTACAACCCTTTTTTTTCGGTGGAGCATCTGCCTTAAAAAGCGTGTCGCCACGGTTATCCCATCCGTCAACGTACAAGAAATCGTCTTGCTCAGGGAATTTACTCGACGTAAAACCTGTTTCTACTAAATTAGGATTTTTATCCTTGTTTTCAATTATGAGATTATCAATCCAATAATTAGCGCAATAGGATTCTCTGCCGTTTGCCATATTATTTTGCACGTAATTAAAATCGTCGCCATAGCCCCAAATTTGTACGAATCCCTGCGGAGTATATCCCAAGTCGTAATCCAGAACTTTGTAATATCTGTTAGTCGGTTCGTTGTCGTATTTTACAAACACCTGCAATTTGCCGTCTAACATCTCTACTTTTAGATTTATCGTTCTCTCATTTCCATCACCGTCAACTCCATTTTTGGTAGCAAAGAAGTTATATTCGTTTGAAATCGACGTTTGTTTAAGAATAGAATAGTTATTGAGTAGTACGCAAGCAAAACTAATTGCATCCCCGTTTACATAAACGGGCATCATATAAAAGAACAAGGACTGCGCAACTGCCACCGCCGAATTCGTTTTGATTGCAGAGCAACCGATAGACACCCCTATCCAGTTGGTCGCAGGCGTAATGATATTTCCTTCCGTATCCTTCTCTGCAACTCTTTGAATATGCGGGATATCATAGGTCATTGTAAAATTAGAAAACTCGTATTTCGTAGAAATATATCCAGTTACCGTTACGTTGGTAAACTTCAAAACTCCGTCTTCACAAACCACCTTTTCAGGCGTATAATAACCGCTATTACCGCCTTCCGAATATAACAGAGCGCTATTAAACCCATCCGAGAACGTTTCGTTGATATTACTATTTGTAGGTCTATCATAGGTTGCCGCGCGAACTTCAGCATTGTAAATTTCCACCGAAGAAGGCGCGCTTTGTCCAAAACCAAAATAGCCAACGCTTGCCACCTTTTTTTCATTATCATGATTGAGCAAAACGTCGTTATTGATTTTTAAATACATACTTCCTGCGGAAAACACGTCGAAGTCAATAACGAGATCTTCGTTATAAGTGTAGGTCGTTTGCGCTGTATATACAACGCCCAGATTTTCACCTGCAAAGTTTTTCACCTTTACGCCAACTGTACCGCCATTATCATACAGACAAATTGCCGATGCGGAATTAACGGCAGAATAAGGACGCGCTAAGCCAAAACCGATGTAAAATTCACCCGTCAGGACTTCGTTGACCTTTACCGTAACCGTACCGTTTATGCAAGTATCAATCCCCATTTCACGCAAATCGTTAGCAAGGATAACGCTGACAAGTTTACTTTCCGCATTCGTTTTATCCTTTTTAAAAACAATTTTACCGTCTTTTTGGGATATATCCCCCGTTTTATACCATTTTTGATTGGAAAGTTCGTCCTTGTACATATCTTCGGTTACTACTTGTTGAGTAGACATACCTGCCTTTGCGGTAATTGTAGGCATTACACCTACAAATCCTCCCAAGCAAATACCTAAACAAGCAAGGAACGCTATTCCTTTTTTTAATAATGATTTTTTCATAAACTTCGCCTTATTTTAAACCTGCATTACTTAAATAAGTATTCCAGTTATCGCTAAACGCTTTCGTAATTTCGCTCCATACGGTATCAGCCGACTTTGCGCCCGATTGTTGGCTCATAGCGCTGACAAAATTCACCGCCGCATAATCAAATGCTCCGCCACGAGTAAACACAAGACTTCTTCTGCCTTCTACGTAACCAACCATAGTATATTTTTGAGAGAACTCATACATCGTCTTTTCAAACGTAGACCAAGAATCTACGTTAGGCGCATTTTCAGTCTTATCAAACGTGAACGGCAATGACATATGAGTTTTATTATTCATAATTTTTTGCGCTTCATCCGAGAAATAGAATGCTACGAATTTCTTTGCGCCTTCCTTTGCCGAAGCATAATTAGGAATACAAATAGCGTGTTGGCTGTAATTTTCCCAAATTATATTTCTGGCTTCAAAAATCCTGTTCCAGTCGCTTTCGCAAATTGCAACTTCACCGATTTTATACGTACCGTCAGCCTTCTTAACGTCGCTGATTGCAATTTTGCCGTTGGTAACGTTATCAACCACTTCAATAACAGCAGACAGCATAGCGTCCGTTTTTACGTCCGTGAGTTTATCGGTAATCGAACTTATTACGGGCGTTTGCATAATAGAGAAATTTTTACTGGTTGAACTTGCCGTTTTCATTTCGTTATTCATCCATGCGCCGTTACACATCATAACTGCTCTGCCATTTAAGAATTTCGTTTGTTGCGTGGTATGATCTGCGGAATTAGAACCCGAAACAACGTATTGCGAATCCAGCAAAGTTTCCAACACTTTCAACGCCTGATATCTTCCGTCCTTTGCCGTCAACACGTCAAGACTGGGTTTTTCACTCTCCGTGCCAAGCACAGCAACGTCCTGTCCAAGAGTAGAATAGGTATTATAGTAGTAGTCCAAACCGTCGTATTGCGCTTGCCAAATATTATAAACGTATTCCCAATAACCGCCGCTGAAATAGATAAAAGGCTTGCAATTATCTTTATTATACGCCGTATAAAGGTCAAACACAAGATTACGAAGTTCATTTGTCGTTTTAGGGATTTCATAACCTTCCATCAAATCTTCGTTGTATACGATACCGCAAACACCGCCGCCATACGGAAGGGTGTAATATTTTCCATCGTAGAACTTGTAGTTATCCAAAAGACTCTTTGAAACTTTTTCAGAAACCTTCTTGCTTTCCCCTGCGTTTACCATCGTAAGTATGTCGTCAAGCGGTTCCAAGTATTGATACAACGAGTTAGACGGAATAGGTTCAAAATACAAATCCACCGTATTATATTTCGCGCCGTTCATAATATTATCGGCAATAGCCGTATTCGTCGTTTCCGAGTTAAAATCTACGTTATATTCGGGATATTTCGCTTCAAACGCCGCTACTATATCATTCATAAATTCATCGCCCATACCAGAGCGCCAAAAGGTGATTTCTATATCCGTTGCGCTGTCAGCCGTTTTATTCTTCTTGTTGCAACCAGACGCAAAGACTGTCGCAAGCGACATTACGCCCATAAGCGCTAAACTAATTATTTTTCTCATAAGATGTCTCCTTATTTTTATTCTTTGATTCCGCCAAGGGAAACGTTGTTCATCATGATATTGTTAAAACAAATAAATACTATAAGCGTAGGAATGGACGATACCATGCACGCCGCAAACAGCAAATCCCTTCTTACGTAGTATTTCATGTCAAAATCGAAAAGGTAAATACCAACGGACAAGGTGGGCAACTCAGGCAAGTACAGTAGTTGCGCGTCGTAACTATTCCAAGCCCCCATCCACGAAAGTAAGAATAACGCCCCCAACATCGTCATACTTTGGGGAAGCATTACCCTAAAAAACACCTGCCAATCGTTTGCCCCGTCTATAAATGCCGCCTCCGCATAACTCCATGAAAGGTTTTTAAAGAACGCCGCAAAGTACATATACGACGCGCCTATTCCGCCAAAAGCAGTGATAACGAATAAATAATTATTCATTAGCCCTAAATTATAAATGAGCTTAAACATTGCACCGCCGGAGCTATATATAGGCAGTAGCATTACGACAAAGGACAAATAATAATATATTTGCGATCCCCAAAACTTATATTTTGTCGTTACGTATGCAAGCATAGCAGTAAACATAATACCGCCTGCCGCAGGCACAACCGAGAAGAAAATACTGTTAAACGTCATTTCTAAAAAAGTTGTATCGTTCGGCGTAAACAGTGTAAATACTTCTTTAAAGTTTTTCCATTGCGGAACTTCCGGAAACGCAAACGGTTTCATTACGTTCTCCGTATGCGTTTTCAAAGACGCCACAATTCCCCAAAAGAAAATATAAAGATAGGACAACGCAAATAGCGAAAATAGCACAAACATAAAACTGTAAAGTATTTTTTCAGCGGTAGATTTTCTATCTAAAAATTTAATTTTCATTTCTATTCTACCCCCTTAATAATCTACGTCTTTGAACAGTCTATTTTCTGCCCATTTACCAAGCAAAACCAAAACCATTGATACTAACGTAACGATAATACCGATTGCCGAAACGTAATTGTACACAACCGAATTTGGATTGTTGGCATTATTTCTAATTTGAATATACTGCCAAGCCGAGAAGGTTATCGTTCCATAATCGCCGTTTGTCAACAAGAATACCGCACCCGATGCGCCAAACACAGACGAAATCAGCATTATTGCCTTTAATGCAAACGTAGGCCAAATCATAGGGAGAATAATTTTTACAAGCTCGGTAATCCAACTTGCACCATCAATTCTTCCCGATTCGATTACACCGTCTGGAATACGAGCAAATGCTCCACCCCAAATAATCATATCACCGGGGAACGAAAGCCAAAGCATGTGTATCCACACGAACGTATTGGCAAAACGTGGATCACCCAACAAATCGGGCGGTTCAGGCAAGCCCAACATATTTTGTACCATCATCGCAATAGGTCCTTCTACGCTTACAAAGTTTTTATAAACGATTACCGTAATAATCCCGTTGATAATGCTAGGAAGGAAAAACAGAACCCTAAACGTCTTATAAAGCGGTATTTTTTTGTATAAAAAGTAAGAAACCACTATCCCCCAAGGGAAGATTAGCAAAACTATTAAAAACGTTTTGAACGTGTTAAGAAACGCAAGTTGTATCCCGTTGGATTGATGAAACAACTCGTCGAAAAACATCGTAAAGTTATCCAAACCCCAAATCTTGTTATAGTTTACGTCATAACGATAGAATGCCATCAAGATACCATCAAAATTAACGTAAACGTAAAATACAAGAAAGTTAATCGTAGGCACGAGAATAAAGCAAAGAACAAAAATTATCCTGCTCCAATTCACCTTTTTTGCCTGTAACATTGTGCTCATTTTTTATTCCTCTATCATAAAAATTCCTTCGCCCACGTCAAGCGAGATTTCTGCTCTGCCACTAAAGATTTGCGAGAAAAACTCGCCTCGTTTGTAAATTTTAAACGCAACAGGTTTTTGAAAAGTAAGTTTTACGCTGACTGTCTTTTGATGGGAAGTATCCATCACGTTGACAAGCATAAACGCTTCCTTTCCGTCCTGCTTTTTAAACCCACCCACAAGACAACGCGCGTCAGTTTCTACGCTTTTTATGGTGGCGCAGTCTTTAAAGGTTTGTCCGCTTTGACGGTTAAACAATCCTTTTTTATCTTCTACTGTTGAATCTACACGCCTGACAAATTCCCACTTCAAAGCAAGCAATTCTTCTTCAAACGCCTTCAATTCTCCGTGAATTTTTTGCGCATAATACCATCTTTCAGTAGGCGCTCCCTTATCAAATAAACCCGACTGTCTTTCATAAAATTCATCAGTTGTCGGCGTTTGATAACAGAAATGGGAAAACCCCTTCGCCCCGTGCGCAAGATACGCATATATTTGCAAACGCAAATCCTCTTCGGTGGGCGTACGGTCGTTCCACCAATAACGGCTACCGCCAAACGCCATACTTTGAATAAAGAAATGGGGCTTTAAGCTATATTTTTTCGCTGCCAAAGCAGTCGTTTCCATATCGGTAAACCACGGCTCATAAATATGACCTTCATATTCTTGCGTTCTTCTTATCGGATAGTGATCCATAGACAGCCAACCGCCTTCACCTTCTATATCGTACACCCATTTTGCAAAGGTTTCCATATATCTTGGATAATCGTACATAATCTCGTCACAAGGCACGTAGCTGGGGTATAAGTTGATATACGCCTTTTTGTTAGGATAAGCCTTTTTCATCTTCAAGGCAAGCGCAGTTAAAGGTTCTATGTCGCAATAATTAGGCTCGTCAAATAAGTTAAACGCCACAACCGCTTTGCTATCCTTACAAGGATTTTCGTCAAAACGAGAACCGTCTAACTTGTTTTTTCCTTCCAAAACGACGTCTATGCCATACTTTTCACAAAACGCTACCGCCTTTTTTTGCTCTTCAATATCTTCCGAATAATCTCCGTTTAAGAATATGGCATTAACACCGCAATCTACAAGCATTTTATAATTTTCATCCGTTGCAGGCGGTACTTGCCATATTCCTATAAAAAGTTCTTTTTCAGTCACGAATAACCTCAATTTAGTTCTTAAAATAAATGATTGTTACGGCGCAAGGCTTTTCAGCCGTCAGCGAAGTGATAATATCCCCTTTGTCGTTCATCACCTTGTAGGTATAACCGTCTTTTTGAAACTGCGTAAAATCAATCGTATCGCCTGCTATAACTTGAATAACACGTTCTTGTCCCGATACTACTACGGTAATTTTAACGTATTCCTTTTCCGTTGCTTCAATCGTCAAATCTTGCGCAACGGGTTTTGAAAAATCGTATACTTCTCCGTTTATCGTCCAAACGAAATCGTCACCGATTGCATAAGGAGATTCTACAGTAAAGCCGTCTTTCACCGCAAGAATTTGTTTTGCGTATCCGTACGCCTTAAAGGTAACGAAATGAGTGTTTTCATAAAGAGTGGTATATTCTATCGTATTATCGTAATTATCGCCAAGCATAATATCGCGTACAGACTTGATTTGTTCAGCCGTTACACCTGCGTCAAGGAGTAAAGCTTCTGCCCTTTTTGCAAGCGTTTCCCCTGCAAACGTATTGATATACAGCATTAAGTTGTTGATATTAGTAATAAGTGCATCGCTACCCTTTGCAAAGCTGGAAACTGCCCCGAATACGCTAAGCATATATTCATTGACTACCGTCTGTTCATCTACGCCAAGAATAGAATTTACAAGCGCAATCGCCGTACCCGTTCTGTCTCGCCCTACCGTACAATGGAGAGCAACGGGATAATTATCTCTATTGGCAAGGATTGAAAAAATCGTTTTTAAGGCTTCTTTCCCTTCGGGCGTAGCAATACCGTTTGTGTAAATGGGCGCAGGCGTTGCGTTTACGTAGTTTTCTACGCCCATAGGGTTGACCGCGCCTTCGCCAACTGAACGCAAGTCTAAATCCGTCTTAACGCCAAGTTTTTGGATTGTTGCCAAGCCGTCTTCGGTAATATCGTCAAGTCTTGCCGTACGGTATAAAAGCCCTTGCGCGGTTTTGCCGTTCGGAGTTTGATATCCGCCCACGTCACGCGTATTCGATACGCCGTCGATATCTACCGTACGCGTTCCTACTTTAGTGGTAAATTCAAATATTTGAGAATAGGTTTTCTCTTCGCCGTCGTTTGCGATTACTTGCCAATAGTAGTCCGTTCCCGAATAGAGCGTATTGCCCAAATTCACCGAATTCGTGGCTACCGTGTCCGTAAATACTACGTTTTTAAACTCTTTATCCAAAGCAACGGCTACCGTGTAACTGTCCGCTCCTTTTGCATAATTCCATTGTAAGTTATTGTTAATAGGAGCAAAATCGTCACATTCGTTATAGAACGCCCAAACTTTTTCCTGCGTGTCATAATACGTCAACGATAACTCGTTCCAAATTTGCATTTCAGGACGGAAATAGTAATATTTACCAACGTCTGCAACGGTAAGTTTGTTCAAGTTTATCATTCCTTCAATACCGTTATGCACTATGCTAACCGTTTCGCCGCTATGCGGAGTAAGCGCTACGATTTCACTACTGAATTTTAACGTATTATTTTTATCTTCCGCTTTCGCTTTCACGTTTGCGCAAAGGGCTACGGACGTAATTGCCACCAATGCGGATGCAATACAAACTTTCCACTTATTCTTCATCTTTTTCCTCCTTTTTGCGCATAAGCATATAGCCCGCCATTGCGGCAAGCGTAACACCTAAACCGCCAACCCCTGTAACAGTACCAAAACAACCTTTTTTCGGCTTATCTTGAACTATTTGCGTATATATAATTTCAATTACCGTATCTTCCGTAACGATAAGGTTAGTAATCACATTGCCGTTTAGTTTTACTTCTTTTTCAAAGCCTTCTTTATCAAATACGGAAAGGTCAACCTGCGCGCCGTACGTTAAATAAATCGTTTGCTTTTCACCCGAAACGGTTACTTCTACTTTGTAGTAAACGTCGCTTTCAATGAATTTTGCAATTAATGCAACGTCGCTAGTTACGATATCGTGGTCAAAATCCCACTTTTCGTCACCGTTGTACCAACCGTCAAACGTGTATTGCACTTTTGCCGTTGATTCTTTCGTCGGATCGGTAGGTTTTACAATCTTTTCGCCGTAAGCGTATTCCGCTTCGTTCTTGCCGTCAAATGTTACCGTATATTTAGGCTCGCCTTTTACGGTTACACGCACGGTTGCGGTAGCATAGTTGCCGTTTGCATCCGTTGCCGTAACTACGCAATTCCAAATGCCCGCATTCATTTTACCGTCGGTAATTGCGCCCTCATCCCAAACGTAAGTCGGCGTTATTTCCGTCAAGCCGTCCACTGCCGTCGCATAAATTTCGGGAACTGCATCCCCTTCGTTTAATACAATTTCTTGCTTACTGTGAATTGTCAACACGGGATCGAATACGTCGCCGTATTTATAATCTTTTACACTACAACTTCTCGTTGCGCTGTATAAGGAAATGCCACCCCCAATACAATCGCCAATCGGCGTGATATCGTTGATTTCTAAAATCTTCGCGCAACTACCGCCGATTACGATAGAATATTTACCGTCTACCTGCTTAATAGAAATTTCGATTTGCATTTCAAAACTGCTTGCAATACCAAATTCCGCTTGCCCAAGCAATACGTGTTCGTCACCAACGCCACCCATCGTCGCATCGTAAACGTAAACTACGTTGCCAACGAAGAAAATTCGCCAGCCGTCCCAACTATTCGTGCTGTTGAGATAAACAACCAAACCGCCAAATGGAGCATAGTTTACAATGGCTTCATCCGAGCGATAAACGAACTTAAAGCTTACGTCCCCTTCAAATCCGTCCATGGCAGAGAGCAAACCTTCCGCACCTAAACTTACGCGCTCTTCGCCTGCAATATCCGAAACCGTTACGTACTCGTCTTCTTCGGACATAGATTCAAATTCCCCTACAACCCAAGTACCGCCAATAAGCGATAATGTAATTTCGGGTAATTCATAATTTTCAAAAACCGTACCTGCTGCTACCTTCAATATAGTAATGGGATATTCCTGCGTAGGATAAATTGCCGAAGCAGG
>JAFQMD010000031.1 GCA_017396365.1 Clostridia bacterium
AGGATGGTACGGAAAAGGAAGTAATGTATTATTCTTGTAGCCGAAATAAAATGAAGCGAGGGGGCTTTTGTGATTATAGCGCTAATCTAAAGAAAACGGATATCGAACCGCTTGTTATAGGCGTTATAAAACAAATTATAATCGACAAAAGATTTGTTGAAGGTGTAAAAAGTAGTATTGGTATTCACGTGGATGCGGATAAGATTGTAGAAGAAATCAAAAATTACGAAGCAAAACTTAAAGAAGTTCAACTAAATAAAAATCGACTTGAAATGGAACTTGATACCTTGCCGATAGATGCTAAATATAGAGATAGAAAAATAAAAGATATGACGACGAGAATTGATTCTATGTACGACGTAATCGCGGAGATAGAAGAAAAGATTGATGACGCTCGTTATAGAAAACACGCGATTGAAGAAAAATCATTAACATTTGAAAACATATATCGAAATTTAGAGCATTTTTCTAAAATATATGATATAATAAAGGATGGAGATAGAAAAGAATTGCTTGCGGAGTTAATCAAAGAGATACATATTTATCCCGAAGGGGAAAGCGATTACCCGTTAAAGTCAATAAAATTCGCTTTTCCTATACTGTTAGACGGAAAAGAAGTAGATGAAATTTTTTTGAACAAGCCGTCGAGTGTCGAAACCGTAGTGTGTTTGACTCGTGTAATTTAATTGACAAAGAGTAGAAATTAAGCCCCCAAATTACTAAAACGTTAGTAATTTGGGGGCTTTTGTTGACAAGACAACGCATAAGTGATACAATTTACTTTAAGAGTTACCACTTTAAGTGGTAAAGAGGCGAACAATGAGTTATTTAAAACAGTTAAACGAAAAATATCCCGTGAGAATAACAAAAAAGCAAAAGGACGAATTTTTAACGTATGCCATTTCTTTGGCAGAGAAAAAGAACGTAAAAGCGCAAATTGAACAAAACGGCAAGCACAAGAATTTAGTCATAGGCAATCCGAATACTGCAAACGTCGTGTTTACGGCTCATTACGACACGCCTAACGCGTCTTTACTGCCAAATCTTATGTTGCCTAAAAATAAAGGGTTATTTTACGCCTATCAATTTTTAATAATAGGCTTATTGCTCGTTGTTTCACTCGTCCCCGCGATTGTCGTAGGGCTATACGTATTGCAAAGCGAACTCGCCTACGCAGGAATTTTTCTCGTTTTATATTTTGGGTTGTTTTTCTTAGGCTTTAAGTTTTTTAAAAATAAAAACAACGCAAACGACAACACGTCGGGCATTGCCACAGTTTTTTCGATACTTGAAAAATTAGACAGTAAGCAATTAGATAACGTTGCATTTATACTTTTTGACAACGAAGAAAAAGGACTTCTCGGCTCGAAGGCGTACCAAAAAGCGCATAGAGAAGAGATGAAAGATAAGTTGCTTATCAATTTAGACTGCGTTGCAAACGGCGACAATATCTTATTTATTGCAAAGCCAAAGGCAGAAGAAAACGAGCAGTATAACTTGATAAAAAGGGCTTTTGCAAGTGGAAACGATAAATTCAACGTTGAATTTTACTCGACGAAAGAATGCGTTGCAAATTCCGACCATAAAAAATTTGAGCAAGGCGTATGCGTCGTGGCGTGCAAAAAGAGTAAGAAAGGGGTTTTATACGCGCCGTATATCCATACTGCAAAGGACGTAGTAGCAGACGATAAAAATATCGAGTTTATATCTGGTAGATTTGCCGATTGTTTTAAAAAGTCGGCATAAAAATATATTTTAAATGAGGTAAAATATGAAAACGACAAAAACGAAAAGATGGAAACTATTGTCAATTCTTACGTTATGCCTACTAACGTGCTTATTGTTTGCAGTTGGGTGTAAAAACAACAAAGACTCTTTGCCGACTAGTCAAGCGCCACACGAGCACACTTTAAGAAAAGTTTATGAAAGAGATGCAACGTGCTTGCAAGACGGTTGCGTAACGCACTGGGAATGCACGGGTTGCGGACAATATTTTTTAGATGCAATAGGAAAGACTACTGCGACGTATGACGAAGTTTTTTGTGAAAAACTTGATCACTCGCTTGTTAAAACTGACGCAGTTTCGGCGAATTGCGACCACGATGGCAGTAAAGAATTTTGGACTTGCTCTTCATGCGGTAAACTCTTCGCAGATGCAAACGGCGCTAAGGAAACGAGCAAAAAAGAGTTGAAGATACCTGCAAAAGCGCACTCTCTTACCCACGTTTCAAGGGTGGAAGTAAACGGAAGACAAAACGGCGTTAAAGAACACTGGTTTTGCTCGTCGTGCGAGGGGTATTTTGCCGACGATAAGGGCGAAGAAAAAATAGAAGAAGAGGATACCATATTATTTTCTCTTTTAAACGTTCCTGACTTTTTGGTTGAAATTCCAACAGGTAGAGATCCTATAATATTGCAACTTACGGATACTCAAATTATCGACGCAGGTCAAGCAAGAGTCGGCCGTACGGGTATTGACAAAAACTTCTGGGCGACGGGAAATATGGACGAGCGTTGCTTTAACTACCTAAGAGAAATAGTTACTGCTACAAATCCTGATTTTATTATCGTTACGGGGGACATCGTTTACGGTGAATTTGACGATAACGGAACGGCGTTGCAAAAATTTATTGCGGTAATGGAATCTTTCCAAATTCCATGGTCGCCAATTTTTGGCAATCACGACAACGAGAGTAAAATGGGCGTTGACTGGCAATGTAAGCAATTTGAAAACGCTGAGTATTGTTTGTTTGAACAAAAACAGTTGAGTGGTAACGGTAACTATTCGGTAGGAATTGCGCAAGGCGGAGAGTTAAAGCGCGTATTTTATATGCTTGACACCGTTTATTGCGGTAATGCAAGTAGCGAAAGTTTGTCTAACGGACATACTTATAACGATAGAATAGGATTCCAAGACGATCAAAGACAATGGTACAAAAAAGAAATTAATTTAATAAAAGAGTTATCTCCAAGCACTAAAATTTCGTTTGCTTACCATATTCAACAATCTATATTTATTAACGTGCTTGCTCAATACGGTTACTCTGCTAGCCAAAAGCCAAATATCGTTATTAGTTCTTTACCAAATAGAAATGTAGGAGATTTTGGTTATATTGCGGCAAATATTGAAAATCCATGGGATCACAATGGCGCTGTATATAGAGAAATGAAGGCTCTTGGCGTAGATTCAGTTTTTGTTGGGCACGAACATAGCGTTAGCGCAAGTATCGTTTACGAAGGTATAAGGTTTCAATTCGGTCAAAAATCGAGCGAATACGATTGCTACAATTACGTAGACGCTAATGGTAAAATTTGTCAAACTCAATACACGTCTCATCCTGCGGGAACGACTCCGCTCATAGGTGGTAGCGTTGTCGTATTAGATAAAAATAGTGGCGCAATTTCTAATGCGTATATATACTACTGTAATAATGCAGGCGGACAAATAGACTGGTCAACGTTTGGAAACTAACGAATTAGTATCCTAAATTAATTTTATTAAAATGCAAAGGTAAAAAATATGCAGTCTCTTAAGTATTTATACAGAATAGGTCGCGGACCTTCGTCCTCTCACACTATGGGACCGATTGAAGCGACGAAAAGGTTTTTAAAAGAATACCCAAACGCCGACAGTTATAAGGTAATTTTGTACGGTTCTTTGGCAAAAACGGGCAAAGGGCATATGACCGATTGCGCAATAGAAGAGACTTTTGGCGATAGACCTTGCGAAATAGTTTTCGACTATAAAACCGAAACCCCAGTTCACCCAAACACCTTGGATTTCATAGCCTATAAAGGTGGAAAAGAAATTTGCCAAAAACGTTATTACAGTATAGGTGGGGGCGAAGTTTTAGCCGACGGCGAGAAGGAGCGCGAACATCCTAACGTTTATCCGCATAATTCCTTTACTGAAATTGCTAAATATTGCGAAGAAAACGATATGCAACTTTGGGAATACGTGGAAGAATGCGAGGGCAAGGAAATTTGGGACTATCTTGCAAAGGTTTGGCAAGTAATGCTCTCCGCAATAAAAAGAGGGGTTAATACCGAAGGCATTTTGCAAGGTGGGCTTGAAACTCAAAGAAAGGCAAAAATGCTTCGTCGTCAAAGTCACGTTGACGAAACTGAAGAAACTAAAATGAATAGGCTCATTTGCGCCTACGCCTTTGCAGTTAGCGAAGAAAACGCGTCGGGCGGAATCATTGCAACCGCGCCTACTTGTGGGGCGTGCGGAGTTGTTCCTGCCGTTTTGAAATATTTACAACACAAGCGTAAGTTTAGCGACGAAAAGATATTAAAAGCCTTGGCAGTAGGTGGAATAATAGGTAATTTAATAAAGACCAACGCATCCATAAGTGGCGCGGAGTGTGGCTGTCAAGCGGAAATAGGAACTGCTTGCGCGATGGCAGCCGCGTGCGCTTGCGAACTTTACGAACTCAATTTTGACGAGATTGAATACGCAGCGGAAATGTCTATCGAACACCATTTAGGGCTTACTTGCGATCCCGTTTGCGGACTTGTTCAAATACCTTGTATAGAGCGCAACGCTATCGCCGCAATGCGAGCGTTAAACGCCGTAAACCTTGCCGACTTTTTAGCCGATAGTAGAAAAATATCGTTTGATATGATAGTTGAAACTATGTGGGAAACAGGCAAAGATTTAAAGGTAATGTACCGTGAAACGTCCGAGGGCGGTCTTGCTAAAAAATATAAGAAATAAGTTGCAATATAAATAGAAAAAGTTTGTTTAAATTTTCAATTATAAGTTTAATAATCGGCGTAATAGTTCTTGCTATAGCATATTTTATCTTTCATTTCGTAACGGACGACGGTATAACGCTCGTTTTTCACGAAGAGGCATGTAAACCTTTCGTTACGTTTATGGTAGGTATTTTTGGCGTTTTGTTTTTGTTTGCAAGCGCCGTAAGTTGTTTGTCCGCGCTTATATTTTTTCCAAAGGACAAATGAAAATTCTTCTTTTTGCAAGCCGAACGAAAACTATTACTTGCAAATTTTACAAAAAATCGGAGCAAAGACAGAGGAGTGTTTAATGGTTGGAAACGACGTTGGAGAAGATATGATTGCGACTGAAAAACTCGGCATGCAAGTTTTTTTACTTACTGACGATTTAATAAACAAAACCGACCGAAAAGTATCCGATTTTCCAAACGGCAACTTTGACGATTTAATTAAATTTCTCGGTTGGACGGAGCAGTTATGATAGATATTATCGTTTGTTTGGTCGCAGGGCTCGGCGCTGGCGTCGGCACGGGATTTGCAGGAATGAGCGCGGCGGCGGTTGTTTCGCCTATGCTTATAATTTTGCTCGACCTGCCCGCCTTTGAAGCCATAGGAATTGCCCTTGCAAGCGACGTTTTAGCAAGCGCAGTAAGCGCTGTAACTTATGCCAAAAATAAAAATATAGATATAAAAAACGGGCTTATAATGATGGCGTGTATTATCCTTTTTACTGTCGTTGGAAGTTGGGTTTCAAGTCTTGTTCCCGACAAAGCGATGGGAAGCGCCTCGCTCGTGTTCATGTTTATTTTGGGCGTTAAGTTTTTAATAAAACCCATATTAAAAAACGAAAGCCAAACGACTGAGAAGAGTTTTAAATATAAGGTTATAGGTTCGATAATAAGTGGAATTTTAATAGGTTTTGTGTGTGGATTTATCGGCGCAGGCGGTGGAATGATGATGTTGTTCGTGCTTACGTCGGTGCTTGGTTACGACTTGAAAATGGCAGTCGGAACAAGCGTTTTTATAATGACTTTCACTGCGTTGACGGGGTCTTTAAGTCACTTTGCAATAGGAGGAATAACCAACTGGGTTCATCTCGTTACTTGCGTTATTTCAACTTTAGTTTTCGCTGTCGTTTCGGCTCGAATCGCAAACAAGGCAAAGCCTGAAACTCTCAACAAAGTGGTTGGCGTAGTGTTACTCGTTATAGGTATAACTATGATGATTTTTGAAATAGTAAAAGCAATCGTGTAGGAGCGAAGAAATGGAACTTATAGAAATAAACGAGAGTGAATTTGACAATATATATATGCAAATGCAAAACAACTTCATTTTAGAAGAACGACGCGACTATATAGACGCAAAGGCGGTTTTAAAAAATGAACAATATAAGATTTTTCACGTTAGAGAAAACGGGCGAAATATAGGTTTTATTTCAATTTGGAATTTGCAAGATTTCGCC
This sequence comes from Clostridia bacterium, assembly GCA_017396365.1. GTDB lineage: Bacteria > Bacillota > Clostridia > Christensenellales > Borkfalkiaceae > UBA10281. Next base: position 6,203 of record JAFQMD010000031.1, read on the forward strand.
TTTATAGAGCATTTCGTAATTTATGGAGAATATCGAAATTTAGGCTACGGCTCTATTGCGCTTGATAAAGTAAAGCAAGCGTTTAAAAATCTCGTTCTTGAAGTCGAACTCCCCAAAGCCGAAATTGCAAAAAGGCGTATAGGTTTTTATATTAGAAACGGCTTTGTAAATAACGAAAAGGAATATTATCAACCGTCGTATAGAAAGGGTGGCGAAGGGGTATATCTAACTTTGATGAGTTATCCAAATAAGATAAGCGATTTTGAAAAGACGAAGCAAAAAATTTACAAAAGGGTATATAATAAATGAAAATTTGCGATTTACATACTCATTCTTGCTATTCGGACGGCACTTTTACGCCAAGAGAACTAATTGAAAAGGCAAAAGAAGTTGGACTTTCGGCAATCGCGCTCACCGACCATAATAATATGGGTGGGGTAAAAGAATTTCTTTCTCTTGCCGAAGAGTTTGGGATAGAAGGCGTTGCAGGAGTTGAGTTTTCTACCGATTATAAAGATAAAGAATTGCACGTTTTGGGGCTTTTTATTAGCGCGGAACATTTTGACAAGGTAGAAAGCGTTTGCGAAGAAGTGAGAAAAAACAAAGAGAAAAGCAACCGTAAAATGATTGAAAACCTAAATAAACTGGGTTACGAGTTAGATTACGACGAGATAAAAAGTTATTGCAAAGGCACTATGAATAGGGCTCATATCGGCGAAGCCTTATACAAAAAGGGCTATATTAAAGACGTAAAAAGCGTGTTTGAAACCTTGCTTAGTAAAAGCGGACAAGTTTACGTTCCTGCAAAAAGGATAGACGTTTTTAAGGCTATAACCTTTATTAAAAGCATAGGCGCTGTCGCAGTTCTTGCTCATCCGTTTTTAGACTTGACGGAAACTGAACTGAGAGAGTTTTTGGACGTAGCAGTTCCGCTCGGATTAGACGGTATGGAAACCGTTTATTCAGAGTTTACGGATAAGCAAACTGTCGTTTTAAAAGAAATTGCAAGACAATATGCAATTAAAGAAAGCGGTGGAAGTGATTTTCACGGTTATAGAAAAAAAGATATTTCGCTTGCGGTTGGCAAGGGGAATTTACAAATACCGTATGAATTTTATTTAAATTTAAAACCATAAAGGAGATATTATGTATATCGGTTTAGATATCGGCGGAACTAAATGCGCCGCCGTACTTGGCAATTTAGATAACGGCGTTGAAATCTTGGATAAAATTAGTTTTCCAACGGCAGATAAAACGCCCGAACAAATCTTAAATATTTTTTCGGCATTTATTGAAGAAAAGCAAAAAAAATATAAAATCGACGGCATAGGTATTGCTTGCGGTGGTCCGCTTGACAGTAAAAAGGGTATAATAAAAAAGCCCCCGTCCCTTCCGCTTTGGGACAATATCGAAATAGTTAAATATTTTGAAGATAAATTTCAAATACCAACCCATCTTAAAAACGACGCCGACGCTTGCGCCGTTGCGGAGTGGCAATACGGCGCTGGAAAGGGCACTCAAAATATGATATTTATAACCTTTGGAACGGGCTTTGGTTCTGGGCTTATACTAAGCGGAAAACTCTATTCGGGCACTAACGACAACGCAGGCGAAATAGGGCACGTAAGGCTTAGAAAAAGCGGGCCCGTAGGCTACAATAAAGCGGGTTCGTGCGAGGGATTTTGCAGTGGTAGCGGTATTCGTCGCCTTGCCCTTTTAGAACTTGAAAAACTCGAGAAAAAAGGCTTATTGCCCGACTTTGTACAAAAGGTCGGCGGTAAAGACGGTATTACCGCAAAGACTATTGCAGAGCATGCAAGACTTGGCGATAAGTTCTGCCAAAGGATTTATAAAATAAGCGGTAAAATGCTCGGTGAAACGCTATCCATTTTAATTGATTTGTTCAATCCCGAAAAAATCGTAATCGGCGGAGTGTTTATGCGTAGCGGAGACCTGCTTTACCCTCACGCAGAAAAGGTTATAAAGAAAGAGAGTTTAATTTACTCTCAACAAGTGGTCGAAGTCGTACCTGCAAAATTAAGTGAAAATATCGGCGACGTATCTGCGCTTGCCGTTGCAAAAGGAGAATTATGAAAGAGAGAACTAAAGTAATTTTTGAAGAACTTTTTGAAAGATATCCAGCCCTTACCGTTTGTAAAGACGACGTTTTAAAATGCTTTAATCTTTTGCAAGAAACTTACGATAACGGCGGTAAAGTTTTAGTTTGCGGAAACGGCGGTAGCGCTGCGGATAGCGAGCATATCGTGGGCGAACTTATGAAAAATTTCAAATCGTGCAGAAAGGCGGATGATAAACTTTTAAACAGTTTAGAAGACTGTGAAGAAAGCAAGAGATTGAAAGAAGTTTTAGAAGGCAATCTCCCTGCAATTTCGCTTACGTCGCACCTTTCGCTCACCACGGCGTATTCAAACGATAAAGAGCCGTCCGCAGTCTTTGCTCAGCAACTATCAGGGCTTGGACAAAAAGGGGATACGTTTATTGCGATATCCACTTCGGGCAACTCTTTAAACTGCGTATATGCAACGCTCGTTGCAAAAGCAAAGGGGTTAAAGACCATTGCTTTAACGGGTGAAAAACACAGTCGATTAGAAGAACTTTCTTTAGTTACCGTTAAAGTTCCCGCAGTAGAAACTTTTAAAATTCAAGAATATCACCTTCCTATCTACCACGCGCTTTGCGCAATGCTCGAAAGTGAGAATTTTGACTAAAAATTAGCCTATAAGTCGATTTTCGACAATTAAGGAGAATAAATGTTTCATATTTTAGTCGTTGACGACGATAAAAACATAAGGTACGTAATAAAGGAAATTTTGCAAACTGCGCAATATACCGTGTTCACTGCGGTAAACGGCGAGGATGCTTTCGACGTTTTGATAAAAGAACACGTCGACCTTGTAATAGTAGATATTATGATGCCGACTATGGACGGCTATGAATTTACAAAAGAACTTAGGGAATTTAACGCCGATATTCCCGTTTTGATGGTTTCGGCAAAGCAACTCCCCGAAGATAGAAAAAAGGGTTTTTTAGTAGGTATAGACGATTTTATGTCAAAGCCTATCGACGCCGAAGAACTTTTACTGCACGTAAAAGCGCTTTTAAGGCGCGCGAAAATCGTCAGTGAGAGAAAACTTCAAGTCGGTAAAGTCGTTTTAGATTACGACAGTTATACTGTTGAAAGACAGGGAGAAGTGCACGAACTTCCGCAAAAAGAGTTTTTACTTCTTTTCAAATTGCTCTCTTTCCCAAATAAAATATTTACGAGAATTCAACTTATGGACGAGATTTGGGGGGTTGACTGCGATACGGGTAGCGAAACGGTAACCGTACACGTAGGTAGGCTTAGAAAGAGATTTGAACATTGGGACGATTTTGAAATCGAGGCGATTAGAGGGCTTGGTTACAAGGCGGTAAAAAGAAAATGAAAAAGAAAACGAAAAAGAAAAAATTGTCCGAAAAAACACTCATAAGAGCAACCTTTATAATCGGCGTAGCCGTGGTTTTGTTAATAGCCGTAGTATTAGTTTCTGTGCTTGAATACGTCTTGGTTGCCTTAGAAGTTTATGCAAACTTTACGATAGAAAACTCTACGCTTTCGTGGATACTGATGTTTGCAATAATCAGTATAGTTTTAGGCTTAGGGCTTACTTTTATTTTGGAAAGAATAGTTTTAAAGCCTATTAACGTTTTATTAGACGGTATGAAAAAGTTGTCCGACGGCGAATTTTCCACTCGAATTGATTTGGGTAAAGTCGCAGGAATGCAAGGCTTAGCGGAAAAATTTAACACCTTAGCAGGCGAACTTCAAAAGATTGAAATTTTAAGGTCTGACTTTGTAAACAACATATCGCACGAGTTAAAAACTCCCGTCGTATCGATAAGCAGTTTGATTGCGCTTATGAAAAGGAGTGGACTTTCAAAAGATAAGCAAATGCAATATCTTAATATAATAGAAGAAGAGATTTCAAGGCTTTCTGAAATGACCACCAACATTTTGAATTTAAGCAGGGTAGAAAATCAAGGTATATTGACCGATAAAACCAAGTTTAACCTTTCCGAACAACTAAGAACTTGTATTTTACTACTTGAAAAGAAATGGACTAAAAAGCACCTTGATCTCGACGTCGATTTTGACGAATATGAAGTCGTTGCAAACGAAGATATGTTAAAACAAGTTTGGCTTAACTTAATCGACAACGCGGTTAAGTTTTCTAAAAAAGGCGGAAAACTTAAAATTAGCATAGAAAGAGAGTGTGAAAAAATTGTTGTAAAAGTTACTAACGAGGGCGCTACGATACCCGAAGAAGACTACGTAAAAGTTTTCCATAAATTTTATCAAGGTCAAAACGTAAACAAAAAAGAAGGAAACGGAATAGGACTTTCGATAGTTAAACGTATAATAGATTTGCACGAGGGCGAAATTTCGGTTGAAAGCAAAGACGGTTTGACTACGTTTACGGTAAAACTCAATTAAAATTGAAAAAAGTAAAAAGTCGAGAAAATTTTATTTCTCGGCTTTTTGTTTTGTTTGGGTTTAGATTAAAATGTTATAATTATGCCGCAGAGTGAATAATTATAGGTTATTCTACTCGTATTTACACAGGAGAAAGGATTGTGGATAATTCATCAAGTAAAATTATTGACGGACAGTTGTTTGAACAAATTGCTCTTTCAGGGGCAAATAATTTAAAGGCAAATTTAAAAACGGTAAACGATTTAAACGTTTTCCCTATTCCCGACGGGGATACGGGCGACAATATGTATATGACTATTGCCGGCGGTATTGCAAAACTCAAATCGGTTGACGAAAATTCGGTAGGTAAAAAAGCGAGAGCGCTCGCCGACGGTATGCTTTTAAACGCAAGGGGTAATTCGGGCGTTATTTTATCTCAACTTTTCGCAGGTATTGCCGACGGTCTTGAAAAGTTGGAAACGGCAACCGTTGAACAACTCGGTAGGGCTTTTAAGTGTGGCGTTTGCAAGGCGTACGGCTCTGTTTCGCAACCTGTTGAAGGTACGATTTTAACCGTTGCAAGAGAAGCGACCGACTACGCGTGCGATAAGTGTTGCGACGGCGGTACGATAGGTAAGTTCTTCGATTATTATATAAACGAAATGAAAGCGTCTTTAGAGAGAACTCCCGACCTTTTGGAAGCGTTAAGAGAAGCGGGAGTAATCGACAGCGGTGGAGCAGGGCTCGTCTATATCGCCGAGGGTATGAAGTGCGCAATCGAAGGTAAAAAAATCGAGTCGGGTGATGATTTTACCAAAAAGACTCAGGACATAGATTTTTCACGTTTTAACGAAAACACGGTTATGAAATTCGGCTACTGCACCGAACTTTTACTTCAACTTACAACGGCTAAAACTGACGTTACGGCTTTTAAAACCCAACCGCTTATCGACTATTTGGAAAGTATCGGCGATTCAGTCGTTTGTTTTATTACGGGTACGGTTGTAAAACTTCACGTTCACACTTTAACGCCTCATAAGGTTTTAGAGTATTGTTCGGCGTACGGCGAGTTTTTGACTATTAAAATTGAAAACATGACCTTACAACACAACGGAACTGTAACCGAAGAGAAAAAGCCTAAGAGAAAGAGGGCGAGAAGGAAGTTTGCGCTCGTTACCGTTGCGACGGGTAAGGGACTTACCGAAGTGTTTACCGAACTTGGAGCAGACGAAGTAATTGACGGTGGACAAGGCAAAAACCCGTCTATAGAGCGATTTATCGAGGCTTTTGACGACGTAAACGCCGACGAAATTTTCGTTTTGCCAAACAACGGAAATATAATTATGGCAGCAAAACAAGCGAGCGAACTTTATAAAGATTCTATCGTTCACGTTATTCCAACTAAAAATTTCGGGCATGCGTACGCAATACTTTCAATGCTTGATTACTCCCTTGGCGACGGAAAAGCAATAGCCGAGCAAATGATTTCAGATATGGCAGACGCCGTAACGGGTATGGTAACTTCGTCGATTAGAGATGCAAATATCGACGGCGTTGAGATTGAAAACGGCGACTACATAGGTTTCTCGGATAAGGTTATGTTAACTGCAAACAAGGATAAAACTGCGGTTTACTTTGACCTTGCCGATAAGTTGGACGCTAAAGAAAAAGCGTTTATGATAGTTGCTTACGGCGACGGGGTAACTGCGGAAGAAAAGAAAAAGATTGAACAAGGCGTATCTCAAAGATATCCCGACCTTGAATTTTATCAAATTGACGGAGGGCAAGAAGTTTACGACTTTATCGTAATACTTGAATAAGATGGCAGGACAAAAAATACTTATCGACGCTTTCGGTTCGGATTATCCAGACCAAATTATAGACGGAATTGCCGAAGTTTTAAATCAAATCGACGGCGTTGAACTTGTCGTAACAGGCGACGAAGAATATATCAATAATGCGCTTATAGGCAAGGATTTTGACAAAAGCAGACTTGAAATTATTGACTGTAAGGAAGTCGTTACAAACGACGATTCTCCCGTTGACGCTATACTTAAAAAGAAAAATTCTTCGCTTAGCGTAGCGCTTAAAATTTTAAGAGAAAGAGAAGACGTAGGTTGTATGATAAGCGCGGGAAATACTGGCGCAATCATTGCCGGCTCGGTGCTTATCTTAGGTAGGCAAACGGGTGGCGATAGACCGACGTTACTTACGATTTTACCAAACGATAAAGGCGGTGTAACTTGCCTTGCCGACTGTGGCGCAAACGTTGACTGTAAGCCACATCACTTGTTAAAGTTCGGCGAGTACGCAAGCGAATATTCAAGCAAGGTTTTGGGCGTTGAAAACCCAAAAGTCGCGCTTTTGTCGGTTGGAACGGAAGATAAAAAGGGCAACGCGCTTTCAAAAGAAGCGTTTAAACTTTTAAAACAAAGCAATTTAAATTTCGTAGGCAATATGGAGGCAAAAACCGCCCTTTCGGGAGACGTTGACGTAATTGTTTGCGACGGTTTTGACGGAAACGTTCTTTTAAAATCTATTGAAGGGACGGCAAAATCGGTGGTTGCAAGGTCGCTTGCTTTGCTCAAAAAATATTCAAAAAGTAGCGACGATATGAAATTTGTAAAAAAGGCGTTTGGTGAACTTATGCAACTCCTTGATTTCAATTCTCAAGGCGGAGCAATACTTTTAGGTACTAAAAAACCCATAGTAAAGGCTCACGGTTCGGCAAATTCTCAAACAGTTATAAACACAGTAAAACAAGCCGTTAAAATTTGCGAAAGCGGATATTAAAAGGAGATAAACCTATGAGAAAATTTGTTATTTTAGCAGATTCTTGTTGCGATCTTGACAAGGAATTAAGGGAAAAGTACGACGTTGAATATATAATGATGCACGTTTCTTTCAACGGTAAGACTATCGGCGCAGACATTGATTTTAACGAAGTATCTTACAAAGACTATTATAACGTAATGCGTGAAGGCAATAGAATAATAACTGCTCAAATTACCGCAATCGAATATAAAGCGGTGTTTGAAAAACATTTAAAACAAGGACACGACGTATTGTATATCGGTTGTTCCTCGGCGCTATCAGGCTCGATTAAGGCGAGTTACGTTGCGAGAGACGAAGTTTTAAAAGATTTTCCCGATGCAAAGATTATTTGTATCGACGCGTTAAATTCTTGTATGGGACAAGGTATGCTTTGTATGGTAGCGTCGGAACTTAGAGCGCAGGGAAAGACTATTGAAGAAACTGCGGAATGGGTTTTAGAAAATAGAAAATACGTTCATCAGGACGCAACCGTTGAAAAACTTACTTGGCTTAAAATGGCGGGTAGAGTTTCTGCTGCAAGCGCGTTTTTCGGTGGAATTTTCAACGTTAAGCCTATAATCATAAGCGACGCAATCGGCGCAAACGTAGCAGTTGAAAAGGTAAAGGGTAGAAAAGTTTCCTTCCAAAGAATTGCCGAAAGATTTAAAGAAAGGTTCGTTAACTATCCGCATCAAAGAATTTATCTTCTTCACGGCGACTGCGAAGACGACGCTAACGAACTCGCCCAAATTATTAAAGGCGTTCTTCCCGACGAGTGCAAGGATATGCCGGTAAACGTAATGAAGTTAGGTCCTATTATCGGCGCGTCGTGCGGACCGGGAACGTTAGGTCTTTACTATTTCGGTACGGAAGAAACTCACGACAGTTCAAAAACTAACTAATAGGAAATAAGATGTATTATTACGACGACAATTCGTTTCTTTCCAAGTTAGAAAGAAAAATAGGGCGATTTGCTATTAAAAACTGGGCGTATATACTGGTTATAGCAATGGCAATGGTTTGGATAGCCGACTTTATTTTGGCTCGCTTTGAGTATCCTACGTTGTCGTCCTATATGTATTTTAATAGAGATTTAGTTTTTCAAGGTCAAGTTTGGAGAGTCGTAACCTTTGTATTTATGCCCGAAGACGACAACGTTTTTTTCGTATTACTAACCTTGTATTTTTACTGGTTTATCGGTACTACGGTTGAAAACGAGTGGGGCGCTTTTAGATTTAACGTCTTTTATTTGACGGGTTATTTAGGCGCACTTGCGTCAGGTTTTATAATCGGTATGACGACCAACTATTATCTTAACTTAACCATATTTTTAGCGTACGCAATTTTAAACGCCGAAAGCGTGGTGTATATATTCTTCGTTATACCTATAAAGGTCAAATGGCTTGCGATTATCGAATTCGTGCTAATTGCAATAGATTTGATTTTTGCAGGTTGGATTGCAAGGCTTGCAATACTGTTCTCACTTTTAAACGTAACGCTTTTTTTCTGGAAAGACGTATTTTATATAATTAAGAATTATTTTAGAAGAAGGCGCTATAAAAAACAAATTGAGCAAGGCTATTACGAAGCGGACGTAAATCCGCCTAAAGAGAAGAAGAAAAAGCCGAAAAAAAAGAACAAAGATAAGCAAGAAGAAACAGAAGTTAATACCCAAGAAGATAACGACGGTTTCTTTGATTGAAATTAAAAAGGCTATGAAACAGCGCTGTTTCATAGCCTTATATTTTTATTAAATTTAACTGTTAATCAACTTATAGACGGGTGTTTAATCAATTTTAAACTTAACCATTTTAAGTTTTGCAAAGGACGGAAGTCCGTTTTCCATTCTTCTTTCGGGCTCGCCTTGAATAAGCGGAAGAGCGTATTTAGTGAAATTCTCGTTAAGGTGAGCGCCGTCCGGAGTTATCCACTCGAGCGGAACGGTTTTTTCGGCATTTGCAATTTTAGATAAATCTAAACCAACGCACTCGATTTTATAAGGATTGTTTGAAATTCTCTTAAATGCAATCATCTTGTCCGTTTCGCCGTTTACCGCGTGAATAACCGCTTGGCGACCGCTTTCAAAAGATTCTTCAATATCAGTTTTAGAAGCGCAATGAGCGGCGCATCTTTGTAAGATATTGAGTTCGATAGCCTTACATTTAAAGCCCATAGATTTAACAGTGTTTTTCAAAATACCGCAAACGCCACCGAGAGAAGAATGACCGAAAACGTCGGTTTGCGACGCGTCTTCTCCAACGTATTTTCCGTCGGCGTATTTTATACCTTCGGAAACTGCAATAACGCAAATTCTATTCTTTTCGACGACTGCTTTTACGTCGCTACAAAATTTGTCCATTGAAAACGGAACTTCGGGGAGATATATAAGATCCGCGCCGTAACCCGTAACTTGCGAAAGGGACGCGCTCGCCGTAAGCCAACCTGCGTTTCTTCCCATAATTTCCAAAATGATAACGAGTGGGCTTTCGTAAATAACGGCGTCGAGCCTTGCCTCTGCAAGAGTAGTCGCAATGTATTTTGCCGCGCTACCGTAGCCTGGGCAATGGTCAGTTCCAACCAAGTCGTTATCAATGGTCTTAGGTATGCCGATAACGTTTACGGGATAGCCTTCTTTTTCCATAAAACGCGAAATTTTATCGCAAGTATCCATACTGTCGTTTCCGCCGTTATAAAAGAAAAATCTGACGTCGTATTTTTTAAACACTTCTAAAATTCTTCTATAATCGGCATCGTCTTTTTCAAAATCTTTGAGTTTATATCTGACCGAACCGAAAGCTGATGCAGGGGTGTTTTTGAGCGCGTAAAGTTCGTCTAATTCTTCTTTTTCAATATCTACGAAGTTTTCGGTTAAAACGCCTTTAATTCCGTTTAAAGCGCATAAAACTCCCGTTACCGAGTCTTGACCAAGCGCCTCGATAAGTCCGCCTGCAATGCTCGCGTTTATTACGGTAGTAGGACCGCCCGACTGAGCGAAAACAGCCCTTCCTTTAAGGTTTTTCATAATGATATTCTCCTAAATTTTTACAATAATCGACTTATAGATGGGTTTTTATGACAAAACGCTTGCCATTTTATAAAGATCTAAGTCAAAAGTCTTCTTTTGAGAAAGGGCTTCGGTAATGTTCATATCGAAGATTTCTTTACCCTTGCAACCTACGACTCTATTCGTTTTTCCTTCGATTAAAAGTTGAATAGCCTTAGTTCCGAATTTGGCGGCGAGCATTCTGTCCGCCATAGTTGGCGTACCGCCTCTTTGAACGTGTCCAAGCGTTGTAAATTTAACGTCTGCGCCAGAGATTACTGAAACGACGGTTTTAATGTCTTGTTCGTTACCTGCGCCTTCGGCTAAAATTATGATACTTGCAGTTTTGCCCCTTTCTTTATTTTGTTTAATTTCGCTTGCGATTTTTTGGATATCGTACGGAACTTCAGGTACGAGAATATACTCAGCGCCACCGCAAATACCTGCGTAGAGAGCGATATCACCGCAATGTCTACCCATAACTTTTAAGATGGAAACTCTATCGTGAGAAGTCATAGTATCGCGAAGAGCGTTTATTGCCCAAAGAACGGTATTTACAGCGGTGTCAAAACCGAGAGTGTAGTCGGTGTACGCTAAGTCGTTGTCAATAGTTCCCGGAATTCCTACTACGTTAATTCCGTATTCGTCCGAAAGGGCTTTAGCGCCCGTAATAGAGCCGTCGCCACCGATAACTACGAGCCCTTCAATTCCAAGATTTTTAAGGTTGTCCGCAGCGATTTTTCTCGTTTCAGTATCTTTAAATTCGAGGCATCTTGCCGATTTTAAAATCGTACCGCCTCTATGAATAATTTCACAGACCGAGTGTGTGTCCATAGGGAATATTTTATTTTGAACTAGCCCTTTATAGCCCCTGTCTATTCCGTAAACTTCAAGTCCGCTATTTATCGCGCATCTTACGCACGCTCTGATACAAGCGTTCATGCCTGGGGCGTCGCCACCGCTGGTTAATATTGCAATCTTTTTCATAATTATTTCCTCCGATTGATTTCAGTTTTAAAAAATTTAATATCTTCTTCGTCCACGATAGACAAAAGTTCGCTGATAAGCCCACGGCAATTTCTGACCGTTTGAGTCATGCGGTAGTTTTTGCCGTCGATTTTAAAGAACACCACTATATCGCCCGGATAGGTCGAAAGTACGTCTATAAGTTCGTCTTTTGAGCCTTTCGTCTCGTCGTTTAAGACGATACCAAGGCAATCTACCGTTTCTGCCTTTGGCTTTTCTTGGGTTTCAACAGGTGTTTCGGTTACTTCTTCAATATAATCCGCAACTACCGAAACTCTATCGTCTCTAAGTTGCAAACGCCCTTTTATTTTTACCGTTTTTTCGTTTTGGATAAGGTCTTTATATCGCTCGTGCGATTTTGGGAAGAATACGCATTCTATCGCGCCGTAAAAATCTTCTACCGTAACGAAACTCATAAAAGAGCCAGCCTTTGTCGCCTTTTTGTCGGCTTGGGTAATTATTCCGCCGAAATAAACTTGCATATCGTGTTTTACGTCGGTATAAACGATAGAGCCGTCTTCGTCTTCTTCAAAGTTGGCGAGCATTTGAGTTGAGAAAGTGCAGTCTTTAAACTTGTCTTTAAAGCCGTCTAACGGATGCCCCGAAAGATATACGCCCGTAACGCTCTTTTCAAGCGAAAGTTTGGTTTTGCTGTCGTATTCTTTAAGGTTAGGGTAAACGACTGTAAAGGTCGTATCTTCTTCTAAAATATCGCCGAAAAGGCTCATTTGATTACTTTCTTTTTGCTTAGCGATAATAGCGACTCTGTCAATGAGTTCGCCCGAAATACCGATGAGTTGAGTTCTGGTTTTTCCAAACTGGTCGAAAGCGCCTGCGTAGATTAAATTTTCAACTAAACGCTTGTTTAAAACCTTGCTTTCGCAACGAGAAATGAAGTTTTCAAAAGAAGTGTAGTCGCCGTGTTTTCGTCTTTCTTCGACTATGGAATCTATCGCCGACAAGCCTATTCCCTTTATTGCTGCAAGACCATAGCGGATTTTATTGTTTTTAACGCTAAAAAGTCCAACGCTTTGGTTTATGTCGGGCGGTAAAACGTCAATGCCTTCTTCTTTCGCGTAAGAAAGATAGTTCTTTATTTCGTCGATTTTATCAATTCTGTTGTTTAGAACCGAAGTTAAAAATTCGGGTTCAAAATAGGTTTTAAGGTATGCCGTTTGATACGTTACGAGCGAATACGCCGCCGCGTGCGACTTGTTGAAAGCGTATTTTGCAAAGTCTTTCATTTCGCCCCAAACCTTTTTAGCGACGTCTTCGGGAACACCGCGCTTTAAACACCCGTCGATAGCGGTGGAAACTTTGCCGTGTTTATCTACGATTTTATCTCTTCCGTGGATAAATACGACTTCTTCTTTAACCATTGCGTCGACCTGCTTTTTACCCATCATACGCCTTACGTTGTCGGCTTGACCTAAGGTGTAGCCTGCAAGTTCTTGAACTATTTTCATAACTTGCTCTTGATATACTATACAGCCGTAAGTTTGTTTTAAAATAGGCTCGAGTAGTGGGTGGTCGAATTTAACTAAATGTGGATTGTGCTTGTTTCTAACGAACTTAGGAATAGAATCCATAGGTCCTGGGCGGTAAAGCGAAACCGCCGCGATAATATCTTCAAGGCAAGTCGGTTTAAGTTCTCTCAAGAACTTTTGGAAACCTGCCGATTCGACTTGGAATATGGCTTTCGTGTTACCCGTAGAGAGAAGTTCATAGACCTTTGGATCGTCGTATTGAGATTTGTCAAAGTCAATTTCAACGCCGTGGTTTTCCTTTACGTAGTCGATAGCCATTTTAATATCGGATAAGTTTCTAAGTCCTAAAAAGTCCATCTTTAAAAAGCCTAAGTGTTCAAGTTCAACGCCCGTGTATTGACTGGTTATATCGTCGCCGTTTCTACCGAGTGGCATATGCCTATCTAGTATGTCCGCTCCGATAATAACGCCACACGCGTGAGTGCTTGCTTGGCGTGGAGAGTCTTCTAATTTCATTGCGATATCTGCAACTCTTCTAATTTCGCCCTCTTCGTTATACATTTGCATAAGTTCGGGAACGGAAAAATCAACGCCGTAATCTTTAGCCCCTTCTTTTGGGGAGTATTGACCGAAAACTTTCATTAAAATATTCGGGCGTTTAAGGTCGAATTCTTCGCCTTTAGGATTTTTTCTAACGAGTTTGTTAGGGATCGTTTTAGAAACTCTATCGGCTTCGGAATAGGGGAGTTTTAGCACTCTCGCAACGTCTTTTATAGCGTTTTTTGCCGCCATAGTGCCGAAAGTTACTATTTTACACACTCTATTTTCGCCGTATTTACGCTTTACGTAGTCTATAACTTCTTGACGACGGCTATCTTCAAAGTCAACGTCAAAGTCGGGGGCGGAAACTCTTTCGGGGTTTAAAAAACGCTCGAAGTAAAGGTCGTATTTAAGTGGGTCAATGTTGGTAATACCTATAAGGTAAGCAACTATCGAGCCTGCGCCAGAGCCACGACCGGGTCCTACCGAAATGCCCATATTTCTCGCTGCGTTTATATAGTCCCAAACGATAAGGAAATATTCAACGAACCCTTGCTTTTCAATAACTGCGAGTTCGCTTTCAATTCTCTCTCTTATTTGTGGTGTTTCTTCTCCGTATTTTTTTAAAATACCTTTGTTTATAAGTCCCCTTAAATAAACGATAGGTTCTTCACCCGTGTCGGGATAGTAGTGGGGGAACATATAATTTCCATAAACGAAAGAGAAATTACATTTGTTCGCGACTTCTAAAGTGTTTGTAATCGCATCTTTATCTTCAGGGAAAAGAGCAGACATTTCCTCTTCGGTTTTAAGATAAAATTCGTCGTTTGAAAACCTTAGTCTTTTTGGGTCGTCGTAGTCAGCGCCCATCTGAACGCACATTAAAACGTCTTGGCTCATTGCGTCTGATTTATTTACGTAGTGAACGTCGTTGGTCGCAACGAGTTTTACGTCGTATTTTTTAGCGTAAAGGCGCAAATATCTGTTTACTTCGACTTGTTCGGGAAGGTCGTGATTTTGAATTTCCAAATAAAAATCTTCGCCGAAAACTCTTTTAAACCATTGAACGAGCCTTTCAGCTTCTTCAAAATCTCTGTTTAAAATAGCCTGCGGAATATCTCCTGCAAGACACGCCGAAAGACACACCAACCCCTCGTGGTGCTGTTCTAAGGTTTTAAGGTCTATTCTCGGTTTGTAGTAATATCCGTCGCGAAAAGCGATTGCGTTTAAAAGCGAAATGTTTTTGTAACCGACTTCGTCTTTGCAAAGCAAAACCAAGTGGTTAAGTTTGGTTTTTCCACTTTTAACCGTAAGGTCGTCGCAAACGTAAAACTCCGTGCCGATAATCGCCTTTATATCGTTTTTTTCACACGCGTCGAAAAAGGCTACCGCGCCGTACATATTGCCGTGGTCGGTAATCGCTAAGGCTGGCATTCCGAGTTCTTTCGCCTTTTTTGTAACGACGGCAATTCTCGCCGCTCCGTCTAATAGACTATATTCGGTGTGAACGTGTAAGTGTACGAAATTTGACATAATATCCTTAAAGTATGGACTTTAGTCCATAAAGTAAATAATAATCGTGTTTTGAACGTATATGTATTCGGGTTTAATGGCAATTTTTTGGTCGTCGATATCTATATATTTTTTGACCATTTTAATTCTGTCGGCGTATTTTTCGGTGAAAGAGCAGTTGAAACGGTTTTCAAAATCTTTAAAGAAAAAACCTTCGTCTTTTCTTAAATTGAGCATTATATATTCAAATTCTCTCTCGTCGCCAACTATGTCTTCGCTGAAAATTTCAGCGACTTTTCCACGCAGGATACAAGCGGTATATTCGTCAATTTTTTCGGTGTTTGTAAAACGCCTTTCTTTTATAAAAGACGACGCCGAAACGCCAAAACCTATATATTCGCCCCTATTCCAGTAGTTTAAGTTGTGTTTAGATTCGTATCCGACTTTTGCAAAATTTGAAACTTCATAACGCAAAAATCCCTTTTCTTCAAGGTAGGCTTTTGCAAAGTCGTAAAGTTCCGCCGTTTCGTCTTCGCTGGGCAGGTCGCCGTTTAAATATTTT
Organism: Clostridia bacterium; assembly: GCA_017396365.1. Lineage (GTDB taxonomy): Bacteria > Bacillota > Clostridia > Christensenellales > Borkfalkiaceae > UBA10281. The sequence goes on from JAFQMD010000031.1 coordinate 21,661, forward strand.
CCAAACATAGGCGTACCTTCTTCGGCTTTTAGCGCGTAAGCGGAAACGTGCGACGCGCCTGCTAAAACGGCAAGGTCAATCGTTTCTTTTACGTCTTTTTGGGTTTGGTTTTCAAGACCTATCATTACGTCAACGCTAAAATTCTCGCCTTTTAAAAGTTGAGTAGCGTATAAAAAGTCGTCTTTTGTATGTATGCGGTTTAACTTTCTCAGCATTGCGTCGTCAGCCGATTGCAGTCCTATGCTAAATCTGTTAAAACCAGCCTTTTTGTAGGCGTTTACTTTTTCGGGAGAGAGTGTGCCGGGGTTTATTTCAATGGTAATTTCAGCGTTTTTTGAAAGGGTATAACAATTTTTAATTTGACGAAGAGCGCCAACGATATACTTTTCGTCTATAAACGAAGGCGTACCGCCACCGAAATACACGGTGTCGAAAACGTAGTCTTTTAAACTTTCCGCCCTTGCTTTAATTTCTTTGTAAAGACAAGCGAAATAAAGTTCTGCTTTGCCTATTTCCCTTGGGTATGACGCAAAATCACAATAGGTGCATTTGCTCTTGCAAAAGGGAACGTGTACGTAAATACCACTCATTTAAAAATCTCTCAAAATTATTTATTATCGCTATCGATTTTAAGTATCGACATAAACGCTTCGCTCGGAACTTCAACAGAGCCGAGTTGACGCATCTTTTTCTTACCTTCCTTTTGTTTTTCCAAAAGTTTTCTCTTTCTGGTAATATCACCGCCGTAGCATTTAGCCAAAACGTCCTTTCTCATTGCCTTTACGGTCTCTCTTGCAATTACCTTTCCGCCGACCGCCGCCTGAATAGGAATTTCAAAGAGTTGGCGTGGAATAACGTCTTTAAGCCTTTCAGCCAAAGCCCTGCCCCTTGGGTAAGCCTTGTCTTTATGAACGATTAGCGAAAGAGCGTCGCAAATTTCACCGTTTAAAAGCATATCGAGTTTAACAAGACTGCTTTTTTCATAGCCTGCGAGTTCGTAGTCGAAAGACGCGTATCCGCGAGTTCTACTTTTAAGCCCGTCGAAAAAGTCGAAGATTATCTCGTTTAACGGGAGAGTGTAGTTAAGTCTGACGCGATTTGCGTCTAAATAAGTCATATCGGTAAAAGTTCCGCGTTTTTCTTGGCAAAGTTCCATAATCGCGCCTACGTAATCGGGCGGAGTAAAAATATTTGCCGTTATAACGGGCTCTTCTGCGTAGTCGATATACGAAACGTCGGGAAATCTGCTCGGGTTATCAACTACGAGCATTTCGCCGTCGGTTTTATAAACGTGATACGAAACGGACGGAGTGGTGGTTATGATATCGATATCAAACTCCCTTTCTATTCGTTCTTGTATAATTTCCATATGCAAAAGCCCTAAAAATCCGCATCTAAAACCAAAGCCGAGAGCCGCCGAATTGTCGGGCTCGAAAGTAAGGCTGGCGTCGTTTAATTTAAGTTTTAAAAGGGCTTCTTTTAAGTCGTTGAACTTAGAGCCGTCGAGCGGATATATACCCGAGAAAACTACGGGTTGAACTTTTTTATAACCGGGGAGTGGCTCTAATGCAGGGTTTATAGACGTGGTAATAGTATCGCCTACGGCGATATCTTCAATACTTTTAATGCTCGCAGCAACGTAACCAACTTCGCCTGCGGAAAGTGATTTTTTAGGTAAAAGACCGGGGTTAAACGTGCCGACTTCGGTAACGTCGAACTGTTTTTCACCCATAAAAGTCTTGATTTTAGTGCCTGCGGAAATAGTTCCGTCCATTATTCTAACGAAACATATTACACCCTTGAAATTGTCGTAATACGAGTCGAAAATAAGCGCTTTAAGGGGAGCGTCGTCGTCGCCTTTCGGCGGTGGGACGAGTTCTACGATTTTTTCTAAAACTTGGTCTATATTTATGCCGTTTTTAGCAGAAACTCTCGGCGCGTCAGAGCCGTCTAAACCGATAACGTCTTCAATTTCTTTCGCCGTTTCGTCAGGGCGAGCGGACGCTAAATCAATCTTGTTGATAACGGGTACGATTTCAAGGTCGTTATCGAGAGCCAAGTAGCAGTTTGCAAGCGTTTGCGCCTCAATTCCCTGCGTAGCGTCAACTATGAGTATTGCCCCTTCGCACGCGGCGAGAGATCTTGAAACTTCGTAAGTAAAGTCAACGTGACCGGGGGTGTCGATAAGGTTAAAAATATATTCTTTTCCGTCTTTTGCAGTGTAAGCCATTCTAACGGGTGTGAGTTTAATGGTGATGCCTCTTTCACGCTCTAAGTCCATAGAGTCTAAAAGTTGGTCCTCCATATCTCTTTCGGCAACTTGCCCCGTAAACTCCATAATTCTATCCGCTAAGGTAGATTTGCCGTGGTCAATGTGGGCTACGATACAAAAATTTCTTAAATTTTCTTTTACTTTAACTGCCATACGCCTATAAATCCTGTGTGTTAGCATTCGCGCGAGCAAAGAGCATACGCACGCATTATTTATTATAAATAAAACTTTAAATAAAAGCAAACGTATTTTTATAAAAATTGCTATTCTTTGCTAAAATTTTGATTTATTTATAAATCACTTGACAAAAACGCCTGTGTAAACTATAATTTTTACGTAATTCCTACCAAAATGGTGGGATATAGGAGTTGTTATGAAAAACAGAATAGGGCAAGACCATTGGTTAATAAATAGGGCGAGCGCCCACAGGGGTTTTCACGGAGACGGAATACCTGAAAATTCGGCGTTAGCATTTGAAAAGGCAATAGAACTCAATTATCCTATTGAAACTGACGTTCAACTCACGTCCGATTTAGTTCCCGTTTGTTTTCACGACGACAACTTAAAGAGAATGACTGGGAAAGACAGTTTAATTTGGGACGTTTCTTACGAAGAAGTAAGCAAATTGACGCTTTCGGACAGTCAAGAAAAAATACTTATGTTTGAAGAGTTTTTAAAACTCGTTGACGGAAGAGTTCCGCTTTTGATTGAAATAAAATCTCAGCGCCACAATAACGAAGTTGCGCAAAAGGTCGTTGACCTATTAAAAGATTACAAAGGCGAATACGTAATTCAGTCGTTTGACCCAAGAGTAATGGCAAAGGTTAGAAAACTCAACCCCGATATTATTAGGGGGCAACTTATAACCAAAACAAAGCCGGAAACCCTTTCAAAATTTACGCATTTTCTTTTGTCAAGGGGGCTTTTAAACTTTATGTCGAAGCCCGATTTTATAAATATTGACATTGAACATTTGCCGTTAAAGGGCAGATTAAAAAGGAATAAAAGGGCGCTTTGTTGGACGGTAAGAAGTGAAGAAGAAGAGAAAATCGCTTTGACTCACGCCGAGTCGTACGTGTTTGAATTTATCACTCCAAAACGCAAATAATCGACTTATATAAGGACTTTTAGTAAAAATTATGGTAAAAAAACAGTTTACGGTAAGCGGAATGACGTGTTCGGCTTGCTCGTCGAGAGTGGAAAGAGTAACGAAGAAAATAGACGGCGTTATATCTTGCTCGGTCAACTTAATATCCGGCGTTTTAAAAGTTGAAATGCAATCGGATAAAACTGAAACAATTATCGACGCCGTTTTAAATGAAGGATACAAAATCAAAGAGGGAGTAGAAAGGACAAAAAAATCTGAAAGGGAACGAAACCTTTTCAAAAGGCTAATAATATCTCTACCGCTCGTTCTACTACTTATGTATATAGCAATGGGGCATATGGTGGGATTGCCACTACCTACTTTTTTGCAAAAGCCGTTGCCGTTTTCCCTTTCGCAAGCGACGATTGCGCTCGTAGTAGTTTTGGTAAATTTTGCCTACTATACGGTGGGATTTAAAAATTTGGTCAAGTTAAAGCCGAATATGGATTCGCTCGTTGCGCTCGGCTCTGCCGTGTCGTTTTTATACGGAGTTTTCGCAGTCGTTATGATTGCTCTTGAAATCGACGTAAATTCATACGTTCACAATCTTTATTTTGAAGGCTCGGCAATGATAGTTTCTCTAATAACTTTGGGCAAGTTTTTAGAAGAAAAATCAAAAAATAAAACAAAAAGCGCTGTTGAAAAACTTTTGTCGCTTGCGCCCGATACGGCTATTATTTTAGTTTACGGCGAAGAAGTCGAAATAAAATCTGCAGATTTAAAGGTGGGAGATATATTTATATTGAAAGACGGGTTTTCCGTTCCTGCCGACGGGGAAATCGTAAGCGGTGACGGTTACGCCGACGAGTCTATGATAACGGGTGAGAGTATCCCCGTATTTAAAAGCGCTAGAGAAAAAGTCATTTGCGGAACTAACTTTTCCGGTGGTTACGCAACGGTAAAAGCCGTTGCCGTCGGCGAAGATTCTACCGTTTGTAAAATTGTAAAACTCGTTGAAGACGCAAACTCAACTAAAGTTCCTATAGCAGGGCTTGCCGATAAAATTTCGGGAATATTCGTACCCGTCGTAATAGTTATTTCAATTTTAACCTTTTTAATTTGGTATTTGATAAGCAGAGATTTTGCCTATTCGTTTAACTTTGCAGTAAGCGTTTTAGTAGTTTCGTGTCCGTGCGCTTTGGGGCTTGCAACGCCAACGGCATTGATGGTAGGAACGGGAAAATCCGCTGAAATGGGAATACTCATAAAAAGTGGCGAGGCGCTACAAAAATCGGCGAAAATAGACACTGTAGTCTTGGACAAAACGGGTACGATAACGAGTGGAAAACCGCAAATTGACGAGATAAATTGCAATTTAGACGAAGACGAATTTATAAAGATTTGTTCGTCGCTCGAAGATAAAAGTTCACACGTTTTAAGTAAGCCTATTATATCTCTTGCCGACGAAAAAGGGCTTGAAAGATATCAGGTTTTAAATTATTTAGCGGTTAGAGGAAAGGGTATAATCGGTGAGATAAACGGCGAAAAATACCACTTTGGAAACCTTGCTTTAATTAGAGAAAACTGTGACGAAAGCGTAGCCGAAAAGGCGAAAAATATATTAGAAAATAAAGTTGGCGCAACCCTTTTAATTTTGGCTAAAAAAGACGAAATAGTGGGCTATATGTCGATTAAAGACAAAATTAAGCCGTCTTCGTATAGGGCGATAGAGTCTTTAAAAGATATGGGAGTAGGCGTTATTATGCTTACGGGAGATAACGAGCAATCGGCAAAAGCCGTTGCTAAAGAACTCGGCATAGAGTATAAAGCCGAGGTTTTGCCCGAAGACAAGCATTTAAAGGTTAAAGAACTTATAAATTTTGGTAAAAAAGTAATGATGGTTGGCGACGGCGTAAACGACGCCCCTGCATTACAGTCCGCCGACGTCGGAGTTGCAATAGGCGCAGGGACGGACGTTGCAATAGAGAGCGCGGACGTCGTGCTTATCAGAAACGACTTGCAAGACTTAGTTAAAATAGTAAAGATAGGTAAAAAAGTGATGTCAAACGTCAAAGAAAATTTATTTTGGGCGTTTTTCTACAATTTATTACTTATACCGATAGCGTGTGGCGCTTTATCTTGGCTTGGGGTAATGCTAAACCCTATGATAGCGTCTGGGGCAATGAGTTTATCGAGCGTTTGCGTCGTTTTAAACGCGTTAAGACTTAGGCTTATTAAATTTGAAAATAAAGGAGAAGAAGAAATGTTTTTTAAAAAGAAAGAAGTAAGAGTTGCCGTTATTGACGGTATGATGTGCGCGCATTGTCAAAAGAGAGTAGAAAACGTTTTTGCAAAATTTGGCGTTGCGGTTAAAATCGACTTAAAGAAAAAGACTGCAACGTTTGATAATTTTGAAGTGTCGGCAGACGAACTTAAAAAAGCGATTGAAAGCGAGGGTTATACCGTCGTTTCAATAGATTAAAGTTTAAAAGAATAGTGGGGCGTAGCGACAAATTTTGTCGCTACGCCCCTTTCATATAAAAAAGAAAAGGTGGTTAATATCATAGGTGTACAACGGTAAAGTACCGCATGGGAAGGGCTTGCCCCTTCTTGAATTTTATATTTTTTAAAGCAAAAACTCTTAAATAGCAACGCAATAAAAGAACTGACGGAACTATTTGCAAAAACGCCGATAAAATCAAGTAAAAAAGACAAATTTTATCGCAATTTAGCGTAAAAATAGCCAAAAACATTTAAAAAGTTGACAAAAAGTGTGAGTAACATGACAATTTTATTATTGAAAAGAGAGCCTTATGGAGTATATAATGTTAATATACGTGAGGGAATAGGAAAACAATCTCAAAAACTTATATAAGGAGAAAAGATATGATGAAAACGAAGAAAAAGATAACACTTTTCTTAATGGGGATAGTGGCGTGTCTTTCAATTTGTTTAAGCGCGCTTACTTTAACGCCAAAGTTTTCAAGTAACGACGTAGCAAAAGCCCAAGCGACTTACACTACTAAAGACATTGCAATGCTCGGTAGCGTCGCGGGTTGGCACGGCAACGGTAACTTTGAAGTAAGGCTTACCTTAGGCGAAGCAGACTGGACTAATGATGACGCTGGGCAAAAAACGTTTGACACAACCAAAGGGTTGGGCGATTTGCCTACGTTGCTTAAAAACTTAGATTTCTTTAACCATATCCAAGTTGGTGGAAAAACTTTGGCAGAGTGGGGTTGCACGTCTTGTTATGGCAACATCTATTGGCTTAACGAAAGCGAACCCGATTACACCCTTCAAATTCCGCTTGCAATGAGCGCGGAAAATATGGCAACGGCAACCGACGCAGGTGTTGGCGCAAGCTCTCGCCTTACCATTTTAGAGGGCGCGTTAATTCCAAGTTACGCCTATTTGCAAGGTGACACAACTGCCACCGTATATCGCGCAGGTTGTGATTTTGTAACAGAAAATTCAGGCGTTGCTTACGGTATAATGGCAACGGGTAAAACCGAAGTTCAATCAATTGATTACGTAACGGGTTGGGATAGTACTTATAATAACGCTTACCTTGGCGTAACGCTTAAAGGCGACGACTTTTTAGGCGATGGAACTACTGTTGAAAGGCATACCGAATATTATAGTAGTGTTTATACAACTAATCATTTCTCTAACAAAATTACGGTAGATGGCGAAGCGGGAAAAACTGAAGCGTACGGCTTGTTTAATCACGGTAAGTCTGGCTATTATTCATTCGTAATTAGAGCGAAAGAAGAAGAAAGCGAGTCAATTACCATTCCTGCAGGAACGCTTTTCCCGTCTCGCGCAATGAGAACTTTGTTTGACGTTAACCAAAAACAACAATCAGATGGCACGTGGAAAGGCAACCCTGTTTACATAATGTATGAAACGCAAACGGACGTAACGTTCTATAAGCAATCCGACGGCTCTTGGGAAAAACAACTTGAAGAAAAACAAACTTCAATTTCTGGTGTTGCAGTTGAAGGTAGTGAGGGGGATAATTTTACCATAATTAAACTTTCTACTCACGATTATCCAGACTACTGGGACAACTGGAATTCGGGTGAAGTCGCAGTTAAAGATTTTCTTAATAAGCATGGTTTTTATTCTCACGTAGAAATAAACGACGCAAAGGTAACCGATTCCGCAAGCCATACGGCGCACGTTAATATTTGGGGCAATAAAGGCTCTATTGGTATTCGTACAACCGCAGGTTTAAGCGCAACCAAAATAACTATTTTAAAAGGATGTAAATTTCCAACGGCAAACGCGCTTCGCTATAGCGCGAACGAAGCTTACGTTACAACCGCGGATATAACTTTTGTTAAAAACGGCGACGTTTGGGAAAAATACGTTCCAGAAGGCGATTTTGATACTGAAGTAACTCAAGTTCAGTTTGGTAGAGCAACTAACGTTTTAAATATCAATTTAAGTGTAAACGATTATCCGTCGCCAAACGAAGACGACGCGTCAACTTATAATATCGGCGTTGATGATATAGAGAAAATTTTAGCACTTAACCTTTTTGATAATATAATTGTTGACGGCTACACACTCCGTTCTTTATACACTCGTTACGGCGAAAAATGTTCAAACGAAATGTGGGTAAACAAGTTCGTAGGACACAACTTTGCAATAACCGTTCCAAGTGAAAACGGCGAAGAATTAACTCCTAACAAAATAGTTATAAGAGCAGGAACTCAGTTCCCGTCGTTAGCCTATGTAAAAGATTCCAACGTAAAAGCCTTTTACGTAACTACCAAAGAAGTTACTTACGTAAGAGTTAGCGACAACGTTGAAGAAAATTGGGCAAAGCAGTCAAAAATCACTTTCGTTGCCGAAGGAAAAACTGTTGCAACCCGTACGTACACGAAAGAAAATGGTATTGACGGTGGAGTTCCTTACGTTCCTGATAAAGACGGACACAAAGGCGTTTGGGAAAGTTATTCGCTTACAGGTGAAGACGTAACCGTAAACGCAGTTTATACCGCACATAACTTTACCGAAACAGGAACTAATTTAACTAAGTTTGAATATAGAGAAAGTTTTATACTTTTGTATTTAACTAATAGCGACTATATAGGCGCGGGATTTACTCTACACGTCAACGATAGAGTTGCGAACCTTCATTTCTTCAATTTCGTCGAAATTGACGGGAAAATGGTTTCGACAGTCCCAACCAAAGCAGGAGATGCTTATATAAACGTTTGGGGGGGCACGGAAGGCGCGTTTGCTACTTATATTCCAAATGGAATAGTTCCCCAAAATAAGGTCGTAATTAAAAAAGGTTGTCAAATTCCTTCTAACGCATACAGATTAGACGCAAACAATTTAACGTGCTACGTTTTAACAGAAGACGTAACGTTTAATTATGAAAACGGCGCTTGGGTAAGGCAATCAAGCGGTGAAGACGAAGTAATTTCGTCAAAGCCAACGTATGATAACGATTACGTTTTATCTGACCTTTATCAAGTTGGATATCCTGCATCTTACGAACTTGAAAAAGGCTACCTTGTTTTGAATAACCCTGCAGATGAAGATAGAGTGTATGGATACAACCAGTCTCAATCATTCTCTATCACGTTTGACTTTATAATTGACATAAACGAAGATATCTCTAAATTAGGAGACAATACTACTTTTAGAGTTTTAACTTCAACACGCGGTTATAACTGGTCTAGCGGTTTTGGATGGAACTTCTATTTGTATCGTCCAGACAACCCAAATAAGTGTATAGAATTCTTTGATTCAAAAGGTTCTTTAGGTACGTGGGAAGAAGTAGGAATTTTTGAAACAAATGTAGTATATCGCGTTACTCTTGGCTATAAACTCATAGATGAAGACGGAGGAATTATTGAAACCTTTATAAGCGTCAACGGTAGCGAACACAAGAGAACGATTGATTTAGGTGATGAAGCCAAAGCAGTAGCGCTTAACGTGGATAGTATTACTTTTGACACAGGCGTTGAAATTAAAGATGCAGTTCGCATAAGCAACCCAGGTCTTAGCGAAGGAGAACAAACGTATACTCTTACTTTACAAGATGGAAACACTCAAATTTTAAGTGAAAAAACGAGCGTTTACACGCTTCCAACACTTTCGGCTTACGAACACGCGCAACAAGGCGACGTTTTCGTCGGTTGGACTACGGATACGGCAAATTTATCAAATTTATATCCTGCAGGATATGAATTAAAGATCGGCGCTGACACCACTTTATATCCCGTTTGGATAAACTTCGCGCTTAAAGACGGCGCGGCTGTCAGAAAAACTGGCGAAAGCGGTTTGCGTTTTACTATTAACGTAAGTGGCTCGGCATATCAAACGGGGCTTAATAAAGGTTTAATCGTCGGCGCAGGAACTCTCGTCGTTCCAACGTCTTATTTGGATAGCGGTAAAGAGTTTATACACGAAAGTTTCCCAGCAGGTTATTTCATTGACGTTGCTACGATTTCGTGGGCAAAGCAAACGGACGACGTTTGTACTTACGTTGCAGCGCTTATCAACATAAGCCCGTCGCAATACACGAGAGCAATGTCCGCAAGGGGATATTTAAAAGTTAGGTATAGTGACGATAGCGTAGGCTACGTTTACACGGCTTATAGCAAAGATTTACACTCAAGAAGTATTTACGAAGTAGCAACTAAAGCGGCAATCGCAGGCGATACGGGTACTGCGGTAACCGATTATCTTAATAACGTTGCGGATATCGTAATTAACGAAAGTTTTGCAGTTTCTAAAAACGGACAAGGTAATTACTCGGTTGAAAGCGCTAAAGACGATTTAAATTATACCTTAACCGTTGACAAAGCGGTTAAAGCGGTAATGATAAACGGCGTTCGTTTGGTTATGGGTTACGATGCGGAAATCGTAGTAGGAAACGTACTTTACTCGGTAAGCGGATACAAACTCAGTTCTAACGGTTTAACTATCACCTTCACCTTAGAAACTGGCGACGAAACCGCATATTACGCGTCAATCGTAGAATATTACAAAAACAGTACGGACTATACCGAACTCCACAAGCAAAAAATTGATGCTATCATTGAAGAGTGGGGCGAAAATTATAGCAATAGCGAAGTTAACGCCACCTACCTTGCTCAACTCGAAAGAATAAAGACTGAAACCGAACTTAAAAACGACGTTGGAACTACTCGACTTGCAACGCCTAATGTAACTTACGGTTTAGGTTATAGCGTTACTTGGCAAGAGGTTGAAAACGCCGATTATTACTACGTAACCGACGATAACGATTACAGAAACGGAGTTTACGTTACTGGTAATTCTTATAGACCTGAAGTTGTAGGTAAGCACAACGTAACGGTAACGGCTTACTCTTATAATGAAGAATATCAAACTTCAGCGCAAAGCGCGGAATTTGCAACGATTGAAGTAAAACCTGTTTTTAGTTACAAAGCTATGTATGATGGTATGTATAAGTTTACGGCAAGCCAAATGGTATCATTAGGTATCGTTAATAGCGAATCCGAACTCAATACGAAAAACGACGGAACAAGTTACGCTTACGATCCAACCACTGATACGTATATAGTATATTACAACAAAAATACGCGTTGGTCTAAAAACGAGGGCTTTGCAACGGACTGGACTTCACCTGCAGAATTCCCTGCGCATGCTCAAAGATTAAAGGCTATGGGCAACAATATTATTTTGATAGGCGAAGGCTCAAGCGCGTCTTTAAAAGAGGGAGACGCTTGGGAAACAAGCCGTTTGAAATACGTTATGGATACTGCTTGGACACTCGGTATGAAAGTAATCGTTTGCGACGACGTTTTATACCAAGCGTCAAAAGAGTGCTCAAAAAGTAACGCGACTACAACTGTTAATAGTCGTGCGAGCATAATTGAAAAATATTTAATTCACCCTGCTTTCTACGGTTTCTCACTTGAAGACGAACCAGAGCCAAATTCTTTATTTACAGGTAGCGAAATGGAGAGCGTTGGCTTTATGGTACAAGCTTTAAAAGAAAAATGCGCAAGCCTTGGATATTCAAAAGCAAACGGAAACGAACCTTTCTTCCTTGCTTGTTTGTATCAATTGGCGTCTGGATTTGAAAACTGGGGTTGGGCTGTTGGTTACGAGGACTATTTGAAAGACTGGTTTAGTGGTACAGGTCTTGATTACGTTTACGTTGACCTTTACACAGGTCACGCAATGGGTGATGAAACGAATAGATACGAACTTACTTACGATACAATATACGGCTCACAAGGAACAGGTGGTATCGTTACAGGCACTTCGGGAAGAAAATTCTATCAAGTAATCACTGCTCATACTCAAGATAAGGATAAGACGGGTTATCTTACTGAACAAGATATGTATATGTCTATGCTTTACGCTGCGGCTCATAACGTTGCAGGTTACTCTTGGTTCTGTTATTTCCCAATCGTTGGTGAACTTGCAGGTTCTATGGTAGGTTTTGACGGCAACGGCTATGGTAACGGTTACGTTAACGGTACTCAGATAAACGGCGCGGAAAATGGTAAATCTTACTACGAAACTGCAAAGAAAGCGGGCTATCAATACGAACTTATTCAAGGCGTATTAAACGGCTATAATTTTACAAGTAGGAATTATAATTCTAACTTGCTTACGACAACCCTTTCAAACGGCTCAAATACGATAACTATGTACGTTAACGCCGATACTATGAACATGTCTGGAAATGTAACCGTTACGGCAAGCGGTAGTTGTTATCTTGTAGGTTATGGTTTAGACGGATATTATCAAGATGTTGCAAATGGAGCGTCTGTAACTTTAACACCAGGTCAAGCATTGATTTGCGTAAACTAATTTTAAAGGAGAATATATTATGAAAAAACAATATGAAAATGTAAAAGTTGACGTTATATTCTTCTTTGAAGAAGACATAGTAAAAACGTCTCAAAACGACAACGTAGGTAATATGCCTGATTTCCCTGAAGACTTTGAAGGGTAACGACTAAAACTAAAGACTGCTTTTGCAAGATAATTCTTTGCAAAGGCAGTCTTTTTTCATTGTCCGAAAGGATTATTAAATAAAAATGTGGAATAAATTAAAAATTGTGAAAAAATTATTAAAATTTTTAATTTGCTATTGAAATCACTTAAAAAAAGTAATATAATGTAAAAAGACGGGGAAATCCCGAAATAATATAGATAAGGATGGAAAATTTTATGGCAACGACGGACACCATTAGAAACGTGGCAATCATCGGACACAGTGGCGAAGGCAAGACAACGCTTGCCGAGGCAATTTTATTCAATGCGGGAGCAATTGACAGACAGGGCAGAACTGACGACGGAAATACCGTTTGCGACTTTGATCCCGAAGAAATAGCGAGAAAGAGTTCTATCAGCCTTTCGGCTGCAAGATGCGAATATACAGACAAAAAAGGCAGACTTATTACTTTTAACTTAATCGACGTACCAGGCTTTTTCGATTTTGAAGGCGAATTTAACCAAGCGCTCGAGGCGTGTGATAGCGCAGTTATCGTAACGGGTGGTTCAGGCACTTTGACCGTTGGTACGGAAAAGGCTATCGAATACTGTCTTAAAAACGAAATACCGTCAATTTTATTTATCAACGGTCTTGATAAAGAAAACAGCAGTTTCATTAAAACCGTACACGCAATCAAGGAAAAATACGGCAATAAGATTGCTCCTATGATTGTTCCTAACATGGTTGACGAAAAGATGAAAGGCTTTGTAAAAGTTGCTTACGGCGTTCTTCGCGACTGGGAAAGAAACGAATATCCTATCCCTGAAAGACTGCAAGAATCGTACGAAGAAGCGAGAATGGCTCTTGCGGAAGCGGCTGCTGAAAACGACGAAAAACTTTTAGATAAATTCTTTGCAGGTGAAGAACTTACTGGCGAAGAAATTGAAAGGGGAGTAAAACTCGGCGTTAAGGCGTGCTCGACTATTACCGTTCTCGGCGGTAGCGCGCTTAAAAACCAAGGTGTTTTCAACCTTATGGATAAGATGGTTTCAACACTTCCATCTCCAGAAGATAGAAACGACGTTGTAACCGTTGGTACTGCAGGTACTGAAGTTGTTATCAATGCTCACGACGACGACAAGGCTATCGTTAGAATTTTCAAAACTGTAGTTGACCCGTTCGTAGGTAAAATGAACCTTTTCAAAGTGCTTACGGGTACGGTAAGAACGGGTATGTCTTTAAACAATCACAGAACTGAAACGGCTGAAAAGGTAAGCGCGCTTTACTTTGTAAGGGGTAAAAAGCAAATTCCTACCGAAGTAGTAGGCGCAGGCGATATCGGCGCGTTTGCAAAACTTAACAACGTTCAAACTGGCGACGTTTTAGTAGAAGGCGCAAGAGTAAATCTTCCACCTATTCCAATGCCTGCGGCTGAATACGCAATGGCAGTAGGCGCTATGAAAAAAGGCGACGAAGATAAGGTTTTTGCAGGACTTAAACGTTTGCAAGAAGAAGACGTTTCGTTTAGAGTAGAAAAGAATCACGACACGGGCGAAATGCTTCTCGTTGGCGTTGGCGAAACTCACCTTGCGGTTATTTGCAAAAAACTCAAAACTAAATTTGGAACTGACGCAGTTTTATCCGAACCTAAGATTGCTTACCGCGAAACTATTAAAAAGAGCGCGGAAGGCGAAGGAAAACACAAAAAGCAGTCTGGTGGCGCAGGTCAATACGGACATTGTAAAGTTAAATTTGAGCCGGGCGCTGAAGACGAAATGTACGAATTTGTCGATGCAGTAGTCGGTGGCGTAGTTCCAAGACAGTTTATTCCTGCGGTTGATAAAGGCTTGAGAGAGGCAGTAAAAGAAGGCGTTTTAGCAGGATATCCGGTTGTAAATCTTAAATGTACGCTTTTCGACGGAAGTTCACACCCAGTTGACAGTAAAGAAGTTGCTTTCGTTTCGGCTGCAAAACTCGCATACGCAGATGGTATGAGAAAGGCATCTCCTTGCATTTTAGAGCCCGTTATGAGAATGGAAATAGTCGTTCCCGATAACTATATGGGCGATATTATGGGCGATATGAACAAGAGAAGAGGTAGGATTTTAGGAACTGACGCAGTTGGAACTTTGGCTATTATTACAGCCGAAGCGCCACAGTCTGAAATTTTAAAATACGCAACCGAACTTAGAAGTATGACTCAGGGTAGGGGTAGTTACACAACCGCTTTCGAGCGCTACGAAGAACTCCCCGCTCATCTTCAAGAAAAGGTTATAGCCGACAGAAAGAAGGAGGCGTAATTTAGGGATAATGATATTGTCTGTATGTCCCAACCCGTCCGTTGACTGTACGATTGAATTAGATACCTTAAAAACGGGTTCTTTAAATCGCATAGATAACAAAGTAATAACCTATTCAGGCAAAGCGCTTAACGTTGCCATCGGCGTTGCAAGGCTCGGTGGCGACAGTTTTGCGACGGGTTTTATGTTTGACGAAAACGGAAAGATGTTCGTTCATACCTTAGACGACGAAAAGGTAAAAAACACTTTCGTTTGGAGTAAGGGTAGCGCAAGAACTAATTATAAAATAGTTGACAAGCGCGCTATGATGACCGAAATTAACGACAAGGGCGAGCCCGTATCACTTCAAAAGCAGGCAGAACTTATCGACCTTGTAAAACAACTTTCTCAGTCGGCAAGCATTGCCGTTATAAGCGGTTCGCTCCCGTCGGGAGTTAAATCGGAATATTATAGAACTTTGTCTGATGCAATAGCCCCAAGCGTTAAAAAAATAATTGACACTTCGGGCGATAATATGGTCGAAGCGTTAAAAGCAGGCGCGTATTTGGTAAAGCCTAATTTGGATGAACTACAAAGCGTAACGGGCGTTCATTACGACGGTATCGACCAAATGATAGAGGGGTGTAGAACGCTAATTGACGCAGGCGCGGAAAACGTCTTGCTTTCTCTTGGTAGAAAGGGCGCAATACTTACCGACGGTAAGTCGGCGCTGTTTTGTAAAAGCGCAAACGTCGCTGTAAACAGTACGGTAGGCGCGGGAGATGGAATGATTGCCGCCGCATCCGTTATGATTGAAAACGGCGAAAGCAGAGAAGAGATTTTACGTTGCGCAGTTGCCGCTGGCACGGCGTCTGTAACTACTCCCGGAACAAATCTTTTTTACAGAGATAAGTTCCAAGAAATCTACGATAAAATTAAAGTTGAAAAATTGTTTTAAGATAAGGCTATGTCACAACTCGTGACTGAAATTCGAGCGTTTATATGCTACGCAATACTATTCTTTTTATGAAATTTTTGTAATTCCTGCGACCGATAAGGTCGCTCCCTTGTAAAAATCTCATAAAAATTCCGTCTTGCTTGCATCTAACCACCCTCACAAAATCAGTCATACGTTATGACACAGCTTAAAAAGCGGTTGAAAAACAACCGCTTTTACCATATAAATTTATAAAAAGACCGCCTATAAGTCGATTATCGGCTAATTTTGCCGTTTTTAAGCGAATAAATGGTTCGTTTTTTATTTTTATAATGATTATAGATTATAATTGCAAAATTACAAAATTTATGTTAAAATAATGTAAATTACAAATAAAAGTTTTAGGAGCGCTTATGTTTAATAAAGCATTGATTACAATAGGCGATAAAGAATTTTTAAGCCTTTACGGAATATGTATCGCAATCGGCGTTTTGTGTTGCGTGCTCGTTTTGTTTAAGTTTGCAAAAGGTAGAGTAAAAGAGAGTTTTATTGACTTTTTGTTCTACAACGGTATCGCGGCGATTGCAATAGGCTTTTTTGCCGCAACGCTTTTCCAGTCTTTTTATAACTATCTCGATAACCCCGAGGCTGGTTGGCAATGGGGAGGTATGACCTTTATAGGCGGTCTTATCGGTGGCGTTGTTTCTTTCCTTGCAGGTTATTTTATTTTCAGACCAAAACTTCAAGGAAGATTAGTCGACATAATTTCGCTTATACCGTCGTGCATTTTAATTGCCCACGCTTTCGGCAGAATAGGCTGTTTATTCGCAGGCTGTTGCCACGGCTTTAAAATGGACGGTTTCCCCGGTATTTGGATGGAGCCAAACGGTGAAGTTGCAGGTTATTATTTCCCAACTCAATTAGTCGAAGCGTTATTTTTATTCGCAATGTTTGGCGTTTGCCTTTGGTTGTACCTTAAAAAAGGATTTAAGCACAATTTATCTCTTTATCTTTTATCTTACGGTATATTCAGATTTTTTATCGAATATGCAAGGGGCGATGAAAGGGGAACGTTCGTAGCGGGAATGTCGCCATCTCAATTTTGGTCAATCGTTATGGTTGTTGCAAGCGTAGGCGTTTACTTTTTACTTGAATTTGCTTTCAAAAAGAGAGCAGAGGAACTTGCTTTAGCAAACCAAAATTCCGACGGAGTAGAAAGTCAAAACAATCAAAATGAAACGGTTGAAGAAAATCAACCCGAAGAAAATAAACCCGTAGAAGAAAGTTTAAACGAACAGTCTGTTTTAAAAGACGAAAAAGAAAATGAAGAAGTTTAGTTTTAAAACTTTAATAGATTTAGCCCTATCGTATTTCAAGATAGGGCTATTCACTTTCGGCGGGGGACTCGCTATGATTTCACTTTTAGAGCACGAATACGTCGAAAAGCGAAAGTGGATAGAAAAAGACGAGTTTGAAAACGTCGTGGCAATAGCCGAATCTACGCCGGGGCCCGTTGCAATAAACTGCGCGACATACATAGGTTATAAGGTCGGCGGAGTGTTGGGTTCGATTATTTCGACCGTTGCCGTTTGCTTGCCGTCTTTTGTTATAATCTATTTAATTTCTTTATTTTTCAATGCTTTTATGCAGTTAAAAGCCGTTCAGTATGCGTTTAAAGGTGTGCAAGCAGGCGTAATATTCTTAATATTAAACGCAGGCGTAAAATTCTTTAAAAATATGAAAAAGTCGGCGTTTAACCTCATAGTGTTTTTCGCTACTATGACTTGTATGCTTGCCTTTGGATTTTTCGGAGTTGACTTTTCTTCGATATTCTTTATATTGATAGGTGGCTTTTTAGGATTGTTAGCGTATATAATAGGCTATATTTCAAAAAAGAATAGAAAGGGGGAAGAGCAATGAGTATTTATCTTCAACTTTTCCTTACCTTTTTAGAAATAGGCGCGGTGTCTTTCGGCGGTGGATACGGAATGATTGCGCTAATGCGTGAAAAATCCCTTGCAAACGGGTGGCTTACTGCCGACTCATTTTTGAATATGGTGGCAGTTGCGGAATCAACCCCAGGTCCGGTTGCAGTAAACATTGCAACCTTCGTAGGCGCAAATAGCGGTGGGGTATTAGGCTCGCTCTGCGCTACCTTGGGCGTGATTTTACCGTCGTTTATAATCATAATCGTAATAGCCTCGTTAATTTCCAACTTAATGAAATTTGCAGGCGTTCAAGCGGTTGTAAACGGTATGAAACCTGCCGTTACGGGTATTATTTTCGCAACTGCTTTATCACTTCTCGTAAAGGCTATATTTGCTGTTGAAAAATTTGGCGAAAAGGTCGCCTTTTCCTATTCGACGCTGATAATTTTTGCCGTCATTGTCGCAGTGTTTTTCGCTTATAAAAAGATTTTTAAAAAGAATATAAATCCGATATTTTTAATTATTATTTCGGCTTTGCTTGGGTTAGGGCTGTGTCCGTTTATACCTTAAAACTGCCGATAACCGACTTATAGGGGGCTTTATTTATATGAAAGACCAAAATAAACTGTATAAAACCGAACTTCATTGTCATAGCAAAGACGCAAGCCCGTGCGGAACGCAAAGCGCACAGCAACTCGTTGAAATTTATCAAAAAGCGGGGTATGATACCGTAGTTTTAACAAACCATTATTCGCACCTTGTATATTGTCACTACGGCTGTAAAAATATAGACGAGTACGTAGATATTTTTATGCGTGGCTTTGAAAATATGAAAAAAGCGGCAGAGGGAAAATTGACGGTGTTGCTTGCTATGGAACTTAGAATGAAAGACACCCCAAACGACTATCTTTGCTTTGGCGTTGACGAAGATTATCTAAGGAATAATCCTAATATTTTCGATTTGACCTATCAAGAGTTTTTCAGTGTTTGCGAGCAAAAAGGATGGCTATTTGTTCAAGCGCACCCGTTTAGGCACGGAATAACCGTGGTAAATCCTGCGTATTTGCACGGTATGGAAGTGTATAACGGGCATATCGGACACCCTGCAAGGAATTTTATTGCCGAGCAATGGGCGGATGAATACGGGCTTATAAAAACTTCGGGAACAGACCTTCATTACGATTATTGTCCTGCAAGCGGAGGAATTTTAACCAAGCAAAAAATCGTTGACGTGAAACAACTTATTCAAGTTCTAAAAAGTGGAGATTATGAATTGTTAAAATCGGATAAATGTAGATAGGATGAATTGTCAAACTAAGTGCAACACTTGGCAAGATTTTCATTAAATAAATCTATAGGTTTTTTAAAATTTAAAACTTTCTTAGGTCTGGCGTTAATTAACGCCAGATTCTTTTTTAAAGTTTTTTCGCTAACTCTATCCAAATTGTGTCCTTTAGGATAGAATTCACGTAATAAACCGTTTAAGTTTTCATTTGTTCCTTTTTGCCAAGCACAATAAGGGTCTGCGAAATACATATTGCAATTAAGTTTATTTTCTATTTCTCGCCACTCG
>JAFQMD010000032.1 GCA_017396365.1 Clostridia bacterium
GGGCGCGCAGTAACCGAGGAGGAGGCTGAAAAGCTGGGCTTGGAGAACAAGCAGCTTGCAGTCGAAGAATATACCTTTGAGGATTGGCAAACGATGCCCGTTGATCCCATAGACGAGGACGGATTCAGCGTGCTTCGAGAAATGGATTACTTCAGTGACGGAGATCTTCGATACACGGTCACGGAGGGCAGCTTTAAGGATGGGAAGCTTCATGGCCTCGGCACCGAATATTACGATTCCAATGTCAACGGATATCATATCTTCAAGGAAAAGAGTGGCGTGTTCAAGGACGGAGTTTTCTTCTTTGGATACAATGGTGCTTTTGAGAACAGAGGTGGAAATCAATCTCTCAACTACTTTGGATATGCAGACGGACGAGATATCGATGCATACGGAGAGGAAATCGTTTATGAGGGCAAGAGATATATCGGCGAGGCTGTAAACGGCGTTCCCTCTGGTATAGGTTGCTTGTTCGAGGGCGAGGATAAGATGCTTAAGGGCACCTTCAAGGATGGCAAACTTCACGGTATAGGCTGTACTTATAAGCTTGTAGACGGTAAGTGGTTTCCCTTCGACTTTAAGCAGAAGGTCGTCATTAAACAGCTATTGGATGAGAACGATTATCCTAATGATAGCTGGGGGATTTTTGTCAACGGCAAATATCAGCCCGATATGACTTGGGAAAAATTCTTTGATGCATACAGCGATGTAAAAAAGGTTTAAAGATATGAATGTAAAGCCGATTATTCACGTTCACTACATAAACGACGACTATAAATTATGGAATCCTCCACGTGAAGCTAACTTTGAAAAGTATTTATTGGCAACTCCCGGAAGAATTTTTGAAAGCTGCGGAGGATTTGATCCGTTGGACGTGCTTTCCGTTTCTTCTGACGAGATTGTTATTAGGTTGGATGAAAAAACAAAAGCACTTCACCCCGGCGAAACTATTACTATGCACTATGAGTTGCCGGGACTGATCGCTGACGGTAGCGGATTTGAGTATTTCACCTTAACCGTCCACTGGCTTACAGAAGAGGAAGCGGAATCAGTCGTTGCCGAGCCGATGGGAAAACGAGGATAAAATGCACCATTTCCGCTTTCGGTAGTTCATTGTATCAACGAGTGTGTTATTACACACTAAAAAGAGCACCTTTCGGGGTGCTCTTTTTAGTGGTGCGGTAAGCAGAATCAAACGTAATTATACCGTATATAAATTTAATTTTAATTTAGAAAGATAATTGCAAAATCAATCGACTGATGTTATAATGAAAAATATAGTGTAGTTATAGGCTTGGTTTGATTATCTCAACGTTTTCTTGCGGTTAAAGACTAGTGTGTGAAAAGCAAACGACGGTATGACACGTAAAAAGGAGATAGAAGTTAAATGAAAAATTATTTTCCCAATAAATTCATATCTGCGACAACAAAGTTTACGACTAAGGAAAAACACGTTCCAGCGCCGTATTTTAGAAAGAGATTTTATTTTAATAAAGGAAAAACGGCAAAAATTCGCATATGTGGTTTAGGTTTTTACGAGTTGTATATCAATGGTATTAACGTTACTAAAGGTCGTTTAGCGCCTTATATAACTAACCCCGACGAATCGCTTTATTACGACGATTACGACGTGACGAAATATCTTACGGACGGAGAAAACGTTATCGGCGTTTTGCTCGGTAACGGTATGCAAAACAATCCGTACGGCGCGTTATGGGATTTTGAAAAAGCGACTTTTAGAAGCGCGCCCAAATTTGCTATGGCGTTTTTCAAAGACGGGGAAATTTCGTTTGAGAGCGACGAGAGTTTTATTACTAAGCCGTCGCCCATAGTATTTGACGATTTTCGCTCGGGCGAGCATTACGACGCGCGTTTAGAAATCAAAGGGTGGAACACGTTGGAAATTGACGATAGCGACTGGCAAAACGCCGTACCTGCTATTACGCCTGTCGGTAAGAAAAAGGTTGTGGAAGCAGAGCCTATTTTAGTGCACCAAGAAATAGTTCCCGTTTCAGTAAAAAAGACTCCGTCAGGAAAGTATTTATACGATTTTGGCGTTAATTTTACTGGGGTTTGCCGTCTGAAAATAAAAGGAGAACGCGGTCAAGAAATTCGCCTTACTTACGGTGAGATAGTTTTAGACGGCGAATTAGATTTGCGCAATATTATATGTGATGGCGATGAAATTCGAGATGGGTATAATCATTGCGATTGGTACACTTTAAAAGGCGAAGGGGTAGAAACTTATACGCCGAGATTTACCTATCACGGTTTTCAATACGTTCAAGTTCAAGGAATTACGGAAGAGCAAGCCACGCTTGATTTGCTTACCTTTGAAGTTATGTATTCCGCAGTAAAAAAACGCGGAGATTTCGTTTGTTCTAGCGAGGTTGCAAACGCTATACAAGAGAGTACTGAGCGTTCGGATTTGTCGAATTTGTTTTATATTCCTACCGATTGTCCGCACCGCGAAAAGAACGGTTGGACGGGGGATATAGCCATTTCCGCTGAGCAAATGCTCGTCAATTTTGCCGTCGAAAAAACGCTTGAAGATTGGCTTTTTAGCGTTCGCAACGCGCAGGATTGTAGAGGCGCTATCCCAGGTATCGTACCGACGGGCGGATGGGGTTTTGAATGGGGCGCAGGTCCAAACTGGGACGACGTTTTATTTGAGTTGCCTTACCAAACGTATCGTTATACGGGGGATGAAAAGATAATAAAAGATAATCTCGTCGCAATGAAAAACTATCTTCGTTATATGGAAACGAAGAAAAACGAAGACGGTTTGTTTAACTACGGCTTAGGCGATTGGGCGCAACCCAAAAGCCATTTTCAATTTACGACTCCTACCGAAATTACCGATTCAATCAAATGCGTGGATATGTGCGACAAAGCGACTAAAATGGCTCGTCTTGTTGGGGATAAAGAAATGGAAGAATACGCCCAAAGACTAGCAAAAGAAATCCGCGATTCTATTAAGAAAAAGTATATAAAAGACGGCAAGATGACTATTACCGAGCAAACGGCGCTATCCTGTATGTTATACTATGAAATTTCTAAGGAAAACGAAGAAACTTTAAGAGCGCAACTTTTAGAGCGAATTGCCCAAGACGGCGAAGTTTTTACGACCGGCGTGCTTGGCGCAAGAGTGCTTTTTAGAGTTTTGTCGGATATGGGACAGGGCAATTTGGCGTATAAACTTATTACGCAAAATCGCTATCCTTCTTACGGATATAACGTAAATCGTGGCGCAAGAACGCTCGTAGAACAGTTTTATCCTTTGGGTAAAAGGGGTTGGGAGAGAGAAGACGGAAAAAATCACGATTCTTTAAATCATCATTTCTGGGGAGACGTAAGCGCATGGTTTATTTTACACGTTGCGGGAATACGAATTAACTCGGATTTCTATCATCCCGACAGAGTTGAAATTGCTCCTGATTTTATCGGCGAATTAACTTTTGCGCAAGGCAAAATCGAGCATAGAAAAGGGGAGATTTTCTCGCGTTGGGAAAAAGACGGCGGTATGGTTAAGATTATCGTCGATATACCTAAGGGCGTAGAAGGGGTTTTGCGTTTACCTACGGGTTACGATTGCGATAATAAAACGATTTGCTCTGGGCGACAAGAAATAATCGTTACGAAAAAAGAAAAATAACGGTCGCTGTAAAATATTTGATTGTAGCGTATTAGGAGAGACCAAATGAAAATAGACAATAATAATTTTTCAGAATACGGAATTGTTACGGACGGAACGCCGTCCGTCGAGTTTGCCAAAGAAGAATTGCAAAACTTTATGGAAAAATCGTGTGGGTTTAGTATTAAATCTTATAACGGACAACCCCGCTATATTTCGCTTGGCGAAAACGAATTTTCAAAGAAGATAATTGCCGAATACGACTTGTCCGACTTAAACGGCGACGGTTTTTATATAATTTGTAAAGACGAGAACGTTTACGTTTTCGGCGCGAGTAAAAAAAGCGTTATATTCGGCGTTTACGAACTTTTAGAAAGATATCTCGGCGTTCGTTTTATTTCTGAGGACTGTTGTCATACACCGCCAAACGACTGCTTAGAAATTACTGACGATGAATTAAAACGCGTACCTATTTCCGAACAACGACTATACCTTTCTTATCCGGCGAGTGAAAATAGGTTAACCAGTCTCCGCTATAGGTTTTCGGCGGATTTTACCCCCGATTGTAGCGATCTTGGCATTAAAAACAAGTGGTTTACAAAAATTCCCACGTCGCACAATTCTAACTGTTTCGTACCTTATGAAAAATATAAAGATTCTCACCCTGAATTTTTTAACGTTCATTGTTATAACCTTTTCCGCACGCTCACCGTTGTAGAACTTTGTTACAGTAACGGTTTAACCGACGACGGAGAGTGGGACGAGGGTAAGCAAACTTCGGTGCTTTCCGTCGCTACGGATTCAATGATGCGTTTTATGGAAGAAGATCCGTCTGCGGAATATTTTATGTTCGGTAGGGCGGATAACGAAGATTGCCGTTGTAAATGCGAAAGGTGCGAAAGGGCAAGGGCAAAGTATGGCGACGCAGGTATTATGATTGTGTTTATGAACGCGATTGCAAAAAAACTCCGTCAAAGATTTGCTCAAAAAGGCAAGGTTTTTGATAAAAAGTTGGTAACTTTTGCCTATCTTTCTACCGTTGAACCGCCTGTAAAAGACGGAAAACCTATATGTAAACAAGTCGTTCCCGACGAGTCTTTATATATTCGTTACGCGCCTATTTTGGCGGATTACTCTCGCGGTATGCAAGATGAAAAGCAAAAAGAGGAGATAAAAAGGCAAATTGCAGGTTGGTCGGCTCTTACTAAAAACATTATGATTTGGGATTATAACGTAAACTATAACGATTATTTATGGTATTTACCAAATCTTTCTTACTTAAAGCAAAATATGCTAACGTATAAGCAAATGGGCGCTCGTTATATTATGAAACAGGGCGCAAACAACGTCAGTCCCATTTGGCACGACGACCTTCACGCCTACGTTTGCTCAAAACTGTTTTGGGATACCGACGCAGACGTTGATAAACTCGTTAAAGAGTACGTTTCGTTGTATTTTGGAGCAGGCGCAGAAAAGGTTCAGTCGTATTTAGACGAAATGGAAAATCTTTACGGCGAACTCGCTAAAAAGGGTATGCAGATAGAAATTACCACGCAAAGTGGCTTTCAACCGTATTTTTCTGCGGAATTTTATCCGCTTGAAATTTTAGAGCGTCAAATAAAAACTTTAGAAGAGGGTATTTGCGCCGTTGAGAAAACGAATTTGGCTAAGGCTGAAAAAGACCTTTATATAAAGCGTATAAAATCGGTGCTTATCACACCGCTTCGTATGATCGTTCGCAATGCGGAGAGTTATTTTGGCGAAATTAACGTCGATTTAGAAGAAAAGTTGTGGCGCATAGCGGACGATATAGGTTTAAAGATGTCGGGCGAACTCGTGCCTATGTTTATGGAACTTGCAAACGACGGCGAAACGACTTATAAAATTATTACGGGGCAAAATCAAACGGACGACGAAAAGAGAGCGGTTGTTCTTTTACAAAATTACGTTTTTGAAAAGACTGGGGCAACTCTTCCGATTTGTACGGAAAACGCCGTTTACCCAGGTCATTTTGAACACGCGATTATGGTCGGTAAAAATTTGATAACGAACGAGTTTTATAAGCAAGGGTTAGACCTTTCTAACTGTTCGTATTATATCGAGTCGCAGGGTTGGTGTGTGTTTATCGACTCCGAGTCTGACGTCGAAGGCGCTGTAAGAGCGTTTATTGATTTGTGTTTAAGACGTGGTGATGGTAAGCGCTCTTTAGAAATTAAAGCGTGTAAGCGCGTTGGAAAACGCTAAAACGAAAAAGTGATTACAAAAGAAAAAATTTAAATAAGTAACCAAACGGGCGAGTTGATTTTCTTTAAATGAAAAGCAACTCGCCCGTTTTAAACTGTATTTTAGATTTACGATTTGGTTAATCTTGTCGTTGTAAATTTTGCAATATAAACTGATAATCGACTTATACGGCGACTTATTTGCTTAAAATGTCGTTAAATTTTAAATTTATCTCCGTAAAATAGATTAGAAGTTTCTTTTAAACTGTCTTTTGCTCCTTGAGAAAGCGGAGTGGACGCTTGTCTATAATCGTGATGAAAAGTAAACTCGTCGATATCGGTTTTGAGAGTTTTAACTCTTTTTGATTGAACTTCGTAAAGATCTTGTAAATATTCTTTTTGTTTTCCGCCTGCAAAAGACGAATACGTAAGAAGTTCAGCGTAGTGGCTAAGGCAAAAACCGTGAGTTTTTAAAAGTCTATCTTTAAAACTCGCAACGTTTTGGTAAACTTGGGCAACGGTTTTATAATATCGTATCATATGTTCGTCAAGATATTTACAAACTACGCACGTTTTGTTTAAATTTAAAATTGCCTCGCCTTGTTTTTTTGCTTCCTTTGCGTTTTTTGGTTGTTTAATTTCTTTAAGTACGGTGTTAAGTCGGGTTGAGATTTGTAACGCTAAGCCGAGTTTCGAGCGTGATGAGAAAAGCAAAGAGTAGTGATGGTCGCAAAATCCAAGTTTATTTACTTCGGCTCTCGTGTTGTCTTCCATAACGCCTTCGCCAAGATAAGATTCGGTAAGACGTCCGTCAACGGTTGCCTTTATTCTACAAAGCGGACAGTCGCAAGACTCGGTAAAGTTTTCGTCTATTAGCATAGTGCCTATATGGTAATTCATATTTTGCTCCTTGTAAATCCTTTAATCTTTTCTACCCGTTAAATGACCTTCGCCGTTAAGCCCGTCAAAGCCCGTTTGTCTAAGCGCTTCGTAAAGGGTTAGGGCAACTGAGTTTGAAAGGTTTAAACTTCTCAAATTTTGCCACATGGGAATTCTTAAAGTGTAATCGTAATGCTTTTCAAGCAAAGGCTCTGGAAGCCCGTGCGACTCCTTGCCAAAAATTAAAAAGTCACCGTCTTTAAACTTGGCGTCCGAATAAACTTTTGCGCCTTTGGTTGACATAAAATAGAAGTTCGTTCCGTCGTAATACTTATCTAAAAGTTCTTGAAAACTGTCGTAATATCTAACGTCTAAAAATTGCCAGTAATCAAGCCCCGCCCTTTTAAGCGTTCTATCCGAAATTTCAAAACCGAGCGGTCTTACAAGGTGTAAAACCGAATGCGTCGCCGCGCACGTCCTTGAAATGTTGCCCGTATTTTGTGGAATTTCCGGTTCAACCAAAACGATATTAAACATCTTTTGTATTCTCCTAAAATATGAAAATTTTGTCGATAATCGACTTATATAGCCGTTTTTGTTACTTAAAAAGCCGAGTTTTTGTCGTTTTTAAAGTAAATTCAAAGTTGGGTAAAACTTCGTAAATTTGACTTTCTTCTAAAAGAAAACCGTTTGCGTTTGAAACTAAACATCCACCGTCGAAAGTCAAGACGATAGGCACGCCGAGTAAAAAAGAATAGGCTCGGATTAGTATCGAGTTTATTTCTTTTTTTGTAAAATTCGTAAGACAAATTATAATTTCGCTACCGCATATTGCAAGCGACTTGAAAAGATTAAAGCAGTACAAGTCGTCTTGCACGGCAACGCCTATTTTGCCAACGTCTAAATCGTATAATTTACAAGTGCTACTCGGTAAAAAATCGCAGTTGTCAATTACAGCCGTCGCGTCGCTAATGCCGAGTAGTTTACCGTTTTCAAAAACGCCTGCCGACCTTTTTTGCGTTCCGTAATTGTCTGTTTCAAAAGCCGAAACGATAGGTTTTTTGTATTTGTTCGACAAGTTGCACAGTTGTTTAAGCGTCGTTGATTGTCCGTTTAGTTCCTTGCTATATTTTACTTTTTCACAGCCGTTAAAGCCGTTTACCAAAAGGTCAAATTCTCCGTTTAGGTCATCACGTTTTGGAAAGGCGTTTTTAAAATCAACTTTAATTTTCAATGAAAAATCCCCTTTTTTCATAATATTTGAAAGGGTGATTTTTTGTTAACTAAAAAATTCTTCTATTGCAAGTTTTATTGATTTTGTGTCTTTATACGTAAAAAGCCTTTGTTTAAGTTCGGACGAGTTTTTCTCGCCCTTAAGATAAAGGCATAGTTGTTTTCTAAAAATTACGGATACGGTTTTATCGTCGTATTTTGTCAAAAGTCGGTCTATATGTTCTTTAATTAACTCTTTTTTGCTAATTTTAACGTCTTTTCCTAAAAGTTCGGCAAAGAGCCAAGGGCGTTCTAATGCGCCACGCGCAATCATAATTCCGTCAGCGCCAGTGCTTGCCATAATCTTTTCAGCGTCTTGTTTAGTAAAAATTCCGCCGTTTGCAATTATCGGTACGCTCGATACCGATTTTGCATTTTCAATTTCTTGATAATTTACTTCGCCCGCATAGATTTTATCTCTCGTTCTACCGTGAACGGTAACCATTTGCGCTCCGCCGTTTACGACTGCTTTTACAAAGTCTTTTGTAATAAATTTTCCGTCCGTCAAACCTATTCGCATTTTACACGTTATAGGTTTTCCACTTTTTGAACACTCGTAAATAATTTTTTCGGCAAGCGACGGGTTGTTTAGTAAGGCGCTACCTTCGCCGTTGTTAAAAATCTTAGGCATAGGGCAACCGAAATTGACGTCGATAATATCAAACGCAGAAAGAGCGTCGCTTTCAACGGCGCTACGCATAATTTGTGGGTCGTTGCCAAAAATTTGCGCGCACTTAATTTTTTCGTCGCTCGTAGTAAAGAGTAAATCTTTCGTGTTTTCGTTGTCGTACAAAAGTCCTTTGCAACTTACCATTTCGGTAAAGGTAAGCCCTGCGCCGAATTTTATGCAAATTTGGCGCATTGCAAAATCTGAAAAACCTGCAAGTGGCGCTAAAAACAAGTTGTTCGGTGTTTTAAATTTTCCTATTTTAATTTTTTTTAGTAGCATTGTAGTAGTCGTCAATCTCTTTTGCAGAGAGATCTTTAATGTTTTTTCCGTCTTGTAAAATAAGCGACTCGGTCTTTTTAAACCTTCTTATAAACTTATCGGTAGAAAGGTTTAAAATTTCTTCGCTTTCAAGCCCCGAAAGTCTTGCAAGGCTAACGATAGCAAACAAAAGGTCGCCGAGTTCTTCGGCAAGGTTTACACCGTCGTTGTTAAGGCATTCTTTAACTTCTAAAAGTTCTTCTTTTACCTTTTCAAAAACTGCCGATGCGCTTTCAAAGTCCATATTGAACTTTTTAGCCCTTGAGCCCACTTTTTGCGCTCTCATAAGAGCAGGGAAGTTTTTAGGAACTGAGTCGAGATACTCTCCGCCCGATTCAAAACCCTTTTCTTTTTGCTTGTTTTTATCCCAAATTTCAAGCGCGTTTTCGGCGCTACTCGCCTTGTCCGTTCCAAAAATATGAGTATGTCTTTCAATGAGTTTAGAGCATATTCCGCTCACTACGTCTCTAACTGTAAAAGAATTTCTTTCTTCGGCAAAAATAGAAGTGAAAACCGATTGTAAAATCAAGTCGCCCGACTCTTCAAGCATGCCGTCCTCGTCGTTTCTGTTTATCGTATCGACGAGTTCGTACGCTTCTTCTAAGATGTCTTTTCTAATGCTTTCTTTTGTTTGCGCTCTATCCCAAGGACAACCGTTTTCAGAGCGTAAAACTTTAACTATAGTATGTAAATCGTCAAAATCAAACCTTGTTTTTTGGATTAAGTCAACCTTATCTACGACGATTGCTGAAGAGTAATCAAAGTCGTTATCAAAGTCGTATTCGTAGAGTTTTATTTTTGAAAAATTGCCGTTTTTGAACTTATAGACGGGGATTTCATCTCCAAAGCGGTCGCCAAGCGCAAGTTTTACTTCGCTTGCTAAAAACTGATTATCAACGTCGTAAACGACGAGTGGGAGAGAAAGCGAGCAATTTTTCACGTCGTATGCAGAGCAAGCGGTGTAGTTAGAGAAAATCCCTACTTTTGAAAGTATCGAGTCGGCTTTTGAAACTCCTGCAATAACTTCAACCGATTTTTTCTTTTTTAAAATTATAGAGCACGAAACGTCGTCTGTTACGTTGCCGTCGACGAGATAAACTACGTCTTGAGTTTTGCTTGCGTCCAAAACGACCTTTGCTAAATTCTTTGAAAGGGTATCAAAATTTTTAGATTTTTGATAGACGTAGTCCAAAGTTTCTACGTTAAAGCCTAAATCTAAAACGCTTTTTCCAGCAACTGAAAGCGCAGTTCTTAAAAAGACTTTCTTAGCGTTTTTTATCGCTTGATACGCTTTGAGCGAAAGGTCGTCTTTTTGAATTCCTATTCCAACTAAAGTTATTTTCATTGCTAACTCTCTCTTTATATAAGATATAAATAATATATAACAAAATCAAAAAAACTGCAACAAAATAACAAGCCATATCAGAATATATAACTCCAAAAATATTAAAATAAGGATTTTTTAGTAGTAAAACCTGCATTATCAATTTTACTATAACGCCTACGCTTAAAAATACGCACGGCGCAAACGGCTTGCCTACTGCAATTAGACAGGAGTTTAGTGTTTGCAAAAGTGAAAGTCCGACGATTGTAAAAAACGAAAGAGATAAAAGAGAAGAAGTTATTTGTTTTTCGCTTTGACTAAGACTTGAAAACAGTATTTTCGTAACGGTTGGAGAGAAAAAGAAAAGGACTATTCCAGCAATGCACGACAAAAACAAAGTTGTAGAAACCGCTTTTAAAAAATCATCTTTAATTTTTATAAAATCGCCGTTTTTAACAGAGCGAGAAATTTGGGGAAGAGCGGAAACGGCAACAGCGTAGCAAATCGCCACGGGAACGTTAACTACCGACTCTACGCTACCCGTGTAAATGCCGTAAAGAGAAGTTGCATTGTTTGAATATTTAGACAAAAAATTGACTATTGTAAAACTGTCGAAAACCCTTGCGACAGGAAGAATTAAAGTTGATAGAGAAATAGGTAAAAGTGTGGCTATAAGTCGTTTATACGATAAAATAAAGGTGTTTCCACGCGGTTTTCCGTCAAGTTTAAATCTTATAAAAAGGTAGATAAGAGTAACCGCTTCGCCAGCCGTTACGGCAAGGCAAGCAAGTCCGCCTTTAAGTTCTGGAGAGCCGTCTATAAAATAGCATAGAAATAAACCGACGCCAAGTTTTACAGCCTGTTCGGTTATTTGCGAAATCGCCGTTGGGAGCATATTTAGTTTGCCTTGAAAATAACCCCTTAAGCACGAAATTACCGAAACTAAAAAGACCGACGGGGAAAGTAAAATATAGGCGAGCGTAGCCCCTTCGTTTCCTTGCGACGACGCAATGTTAAAGGAAAAAACGCTCATAAGCAAACTGCCTATAAGCCCTATGGGAATAAAAAGTGAAAGCGATTTTTTTAATACTCCGCTTTGTCCGTAACCGCTTGAAACGAGTTTTGCAATAGCCGACGGAACTCCCGTTGACGAAAAGGTGAGTAGTAGGCAATAAACGGGAAACGCCGTTTGATATACTCCAAGTCCTTCGCTTTTTAATAAGGAAGTTAGCGGAATGCGATAGAGCGCGCCCAAAATCTTGGTTATTAGTCCGCCTATCGCCAACACGCTCGCGCCTTTTATAAGTCCGTCGCTACTTTTTTCTCGGCGTAAGGATTTTTTGTTGTCTGCGTTACTTATCGTTATCATTTAAATCTTCTTGCAAGCACCGTGCGCGACAATTCGGCAAGGTCAACGTCTTTACTTGATATTTGGTCTTGTCTATTTCTACTGCACATAATAATTGAGCCGACGCCCTCGTCTTCGAAAATTATAGGGATAACGAGTTGGTTGTAGTAACCGAAACCCTCGTCGTTTTCAAGTGGAATAATCGTTTGCCCGTCGTCAAAATTGCAAATTAACGTTTGTTTTTGGCTAATTAGCCTGCTTATTTTTTGAGAAATGGGTTTTCCTAAAAGGTCTTTCACGCAGTTTCCACTTGCCGACAAAAACTCGTCTTTATCGGTTAAATACACGCATTTTCCCGTTTTTGCAAAGAGAGCGTACGTAATTTCGTCGCCAAGCCCGTCCATATTTGAAAGTGGGGAGTATTTTTTTAGTATAATTCCGTCTTTTTCGGTAAAAATTTCTATGGGGTCGCCCTCGGAAACGTTAAAAATTTTTCTAATTTCCTTTGGTATTACGACTCTGCCTAAAACGTCAACTCTCCTGACAATTCCTGTTGCTTTCATATATCTTTTCTCCTTTTTTATTTAGTTATGTAACGTTTCCTATCGTTTTCGTGTAAACGTTTTAAGTATTTCCATTTATATAAAAGGATATACAAAACTTTATAAATTTACCAAATTTTACTTGTTAAAAATGAATAAATTGTGAAAATTAAAAAATTTAAAAAAAATATTGTTCTAAAGTTGACAAAGATGGAAATATATCTTATAATAGGTTTGAAATTAGCAGTCAAACAAAAAGAGTGCTAACAAACAAAACCAAGGAGTGCCAAGTATGGAACTTTCCGAAAGGAAGAAAAAGATTTTACAGCACGTCGTTGACGATTATATCGAAACTGCCGTACCCGTTTCGTCGAAAAGCCTTACTGAAAGGCATTTATCGAATATAAGTTCGGCAACCGTAAGAAACGAACTTTCTGCTTTGGAAGAACTTGGGTATTTAACCCAACTTCACACTTCGTCTGGAAGAGTTCCGTCTGCCGAGGCGTACAAACTTTACGTAAGCGACCTTATGGTAAAAAATAAGTTGAGCGATAAAGAACTCGATTATATAAAGAAAGTCTTTTTAGAAAAGGCGGATAATTTGGAAGAAGTTATCAAAAACACTACCAAGGTTATTAGCGAACTTACTTCTTTAACGTCGGTGGGCGTAGTAAGTCCCGACGTTGGCGAAAAGATAAAAGTAATCAAGTTTTTCCGTTATAAACCGGATACCGCGCTCGTTTTAATAGTTACCGAAAGGCGACTTTTAAAGGATAATTATATCAGCGTTCCCGAAACTATGACCGACGAGCAGTTGGTCGAGGCGGAAACGGTGCTTAGTAAACTTTGCGCTGAGAGAAGTTTTGAAGAAGTTTGCAATATCAAAGATGATATAAGTAGCGAGTTTTCGGGTTATAAAAACATCTTTTTAAATCTCGTCGAAGCCCTTAAAG
Organism: Clostridia bacterium; assembly: GCA_017396365.1. Lineage (GTDB taxonomy): Bacteria > Bacillota > Clostridia > Christensenellales > Borkfalkiaceae > UBA10281. The sequence continues at coordinate 13,163 of JAFQMD010000032.1, forward strand.
TTTATATGACGGTTAAAGAGTCGGACGTCGTTTTAGAAGGCGAAGATAAGATTTTAAATCATCCCGAATACGCCGATATCAATAAAATTAGAAACTTTTTATCGGTCGTAACGCAAAAAGACAAGGTTATGACTCTTCTTAGCGGAGACGGTAGGGATATAAAGATAAACGTTAAAATCGGTACGGACGGATACGAGGAAATACCTGACGATTGTTCGCTCGTTACGGCGACTTATTCGGCAAACGGTGTAAAAATCGGCACTTACGGCGTAATAGGACCTATAAGAATGGACTATCAAAAGGTCGTTGCCGTACTTGAGAACGTAGGTAAAATTTTAGAAAGTATATTGACTAATAGGTAAATCATGGCATATAAGAAAGACAAAAAAGAAAATCAAGAAAAAGTGGAAGAAAAAGAAAGCGAAAAGGCTGAAGAAGTAGATTTTCAAGCGAGAATAACCGAACTTGAAAAACAAAACGCCGACCTTACTATAAAGTGTGAAGAGTTCCAAAAGGACTATTTAAGAGCAAGGGCTGATTGTGAAAACGTAAGAAAACACAAGGGCGAAGAAGTAAGGCGCGCTTATGAAGAAGGTAAAACCGAAACCGTTGAAAAAATACTCGGTATCGGCGATAGTTTGGATTGGGCGCTTAAAATGCCACTCGACGACAAGACGAGAGAGGGTATTGAAATGCTCCTTAAAAAATATCACGAAACGCTTGCAAATTTAGGAGTCGTCGAATTTACTCCCGAAGTAGGAACGCCTTTTGATCCTAACACGGCAAATGCAGTAATGCAAATGGACGGAGAAGACGGTGAAGAGAGCGGAAATATAAAGCAAGTTTTCGGTAGGGGTTATAAACTCGGTGAAAAGGTTATAAGGTATGCTCAAGTAACCGTTGTAAAATAAGACTATTAAAGCGAAAAGCATTGATTTCAATTCAAAATTTTTAAACAAGTTAAAAACCACTAAAAGTGGCAATTATATAAAGTTAAACATCAAAAGGAGATATATTATGGCAAAAGTAATAGGTATTGACTTAGGAACGACTAACTCATGCGTAGCAGTTATGGAAGGCGGTGAACCCGTCGTTATTGCTAACGCCGAAGGTTCAAGAACTACTCCATCAGTAGTAGGTTTTCAAAAAGACGGAGAAAGACTCGTAGGTCAAGTTGCAAAGCGTCAAGCAGTTGCAAACGGCGACAGAACGGTTATCTCTATCAAAAGACATATGGGAAGTGATTACAAAGTAAAAGTTGACGATAAAAATTATTCCCCACAAGAGATTTCGGCAATGATTTTAACTAAACTTAAAAAGGATGCCGAAGCATATCTTGGCGAAACGGTTAAAGACGCAGTTATTACTTGTCCTGCATACTTTACCGACAGTCAACGTCAAGCAACTAAAGACGCTGGTAAAATTGCAGGTCTTAACGTTTTGAGAATTATCAACGAGCCGACGGCAGCCGCTCTTGCATACGGTCTTGACAAAGATACTACTTCTCACAAAGTTATGATTTACGACCTTGGTGGCGGAACGTTCGACGTATCGATTCTCGATATCGGCGACGGTGTTTTTGAAGTTTTAGCAACGAGCGGTAACAATATGCTCGGCGGTGACGACTTCGACCAAAGAGTAATGGATTATATCGTTGCAGACTTTAAGGCAAAAGAAGGTATTGACCTTTCTAAAGACAAAATGGCAATGCAAAGAATTAAAGAGGCTGCAGAAAAGGCAAAGATTGAACTTTCTGGTATGAGTTCAACAAACATCAATCTTCCTTTCATTACTGCAGATGCAACAGGTCCTAAGCACTTAGACGTAAATCTTACAAAAGATAAGTTCGACACTATGACTGCCGACCTTGTTGAAAAGACCAAAGAGCCTATGAGAAAGGCTATGAAAGACGCAGGACTTTCTTATTCTGATATAGCAAAGGTAATTTTAGTCGGTGGTTCAACCCGTATTCCTGCGGTTGTTGAAGCGGTTAAGCACGAAACTGGAAAAGAGCCTTTCAAAGGTATCAATCCAGACGAATGCGTAGCAATCGGCGCTGCCGTTCAAGGCGGTGTATTGACGGGCGAAGTTAAAGACGTTCTTCTTCTCGACGTAACTCCACTTTCTCTCGGTATCGAAACTTTGGGTGGCGTATTTACCAAACTTATCGATAGAAATACGACTATTCCTGTAAAGAAATCTCAAGTTTTCTCAACTGCTGCAGACAATCAACCTGAAGTTACTATTCACGTTTTGCAAGGTGAAAGACAGTTTGCAAAGGACAACAAGAGTCTTGGTCAATTTAATCTTGGAGGAATTGCTCCTGCGCCAAGGGGTATTCCACAAATCGAAGTAACTTTCGATATCGACGCAAACGGCATAGTTCACGTTACCGCAAAAGACCTTGGAACTCAAAAGGCAGCCGACATCACTATCACTTCGTCAACAAACCTTTCCGACGCTGACATTGATAAGGCTGTTAAAGAAGCGGAAATGTACGAAGAAGAAGACAAGAAGAGAAAAGAAGCGGTTGAAAATAGAAATAAACTCGACAGCCTTATTTTCCAAGTAGAAAAAACTGTTAAAGATAGCGGAGATAAGATTTCCGACGACGACAAGGCTATCGTTGAAAAGGCAGTAAAAGAGGCAAAGGAAGAACTTGCGTCTGAAGATAACGACAGAATTGTAAAGGCAACTGAAAAATTGTCTAACGACGTTCAAGGCGTATTTACAAAACTTTATCAACAAGCGCAAGGCGCAGGCGCTCCAAACGGCGACGCAACTAGCGACGACGGAGACACTGAATTCCATCAATAAAATCAAATAATCGACTTATAGATAGGGTAATAAGGCAGTTTTCTGCCTTATTACGCATATAGAGGACATAATGGCAAAAAATCATTACGAAACGCTTGGCGTTCAAAAAACCGCCACGCAAGACGAGATAAAGTCTGCTTATAGAAAACTTGCTCGCCAATATCACCCCGACCTTCATCCAAACGACGAAGAGTGCGCTAAAAAGTTTAAAGAGATAAACGAGGCGAACGAAATTCTTTCCGATCCCGACAAAAGAAAGCAATACGACTTTGAACTTGAAAATCCGGGCGCTGGTAGTTTTGGTGGCTTTGGCGGTTTTGGTGGCGGTCAAGGCGGTTTTGGCGGAGGAGGCTTTTCGAGTATTTTCGACGACTTGATGGGCGGATTTTTCGGCGGTGGCGGAAGAGAAGATTCTACTTCAAAGGCTGGTAAGAGCATAAAAATCGATTTAGATTTATCTTTCCTTGACGCTGCGAAAGGTTGCAAAAAAGAAGTTAAATACGTTCGTGACGAGCCGTGTAAAGCGTGTAGGTCAACGGGCGCGAAAAACGGAACTGCATATACGCCTTGTTCAAAATGTAACGGCGAAGGAACTATTCAGTACGTAAATAGCAACGGTTTTTTCAGAACGGTGTCGAGAAAAGCGTGCGACGCGTGTAGCGGAAAAGGTAAGATTATTCAAGAGAGATGCTCGTCGTGCAATGGAAAAGGCTATCAAAAGACTACCACGACCGTTAATTTGGATATACCTGCAGGAGCAGATACGGGTAGTTATATGCAAAAACGTGGGTTTGGAAACGCTTCTCCGTTCGGTGGACCAGCCGGCGATTTAATCGTTGAGTTTAGAGTTTTACCCCATAAAATTTTTAAGAGAAAGAACTTTAATTTATACGTGGATTTACCTATCGACTATAAAACTGCCGTTTTAGGCGGTAAGGTTAAAGTGCCGACTTTAGACGAAACTATCGAAATTGAAATTCCAGAAGGAACTGAACACGGCACTCAACTTTTAGTTAGAAATAAAGGTATAAAAACCCAAAGGGGAACGGGACACCTTTACGTAAACGTACTTATCGAAATTCCAACAAGACTTTCTAAAAAGCAGAAACAAATGCTCGAGGACTTTGATGAAAGCGTTGAAATTAAACAATGTGAGAATATGAAAAAGTATTCTGATAGCGTAGAGTCTCTTTACGGTGATAAACCTTACAAAAAGAAAAAATAAAATTAAAAAACCTTACCTTTGCGTTTTATAGTGGTAAGGTTTTTTAAATAAAAAGGTTTAATAATCGACTTATAAGGCGACTTATAGTAGTTTTTTAAGTTGTTGTTCATACGTTTCTTCTAAAGAAAGAAGTTCTTTTGTAAAAGAAACGGTATTTTCTTTCAACTCGTTTTCGTGATTGTTTAGAATTTCTGTAAGTTCTGTAATCCCCATTACAGTACCCTTTATCATAAGTTCGGCAATATGGCTAGTTGAGTCGTCTGCTAGAGTGTTCATTTTAATAGACGTAAACATAAAAGCCTTTTGTAACATGCCGATATCTTTAGGTTCTAAACCTATCTCTCTCATATAAGATGAAAGTTTGCCGATAAAATCTTCGTAACCGTCGTACTCTGATTGAAGTTCGTCCTTCATTTCTTTGTCGTCGGTTGCGCCAATAATATCCGAGATTGATTGCAAGGCAATATGCGCGTTTTTGTAAACGGAAGTTAAAACTTCTTCATCAATGTTTTTATAATTCATAAAATATTCTCCTACAAACGTAAGTATAAACAAATTTAAAAATATTATGCAAAAAGTAGTTATTTAGCCTTTAAAACGATTGACAAGAAGTTGCTAAAACTATATAATAGATAAGAACCGCTCGGAAAGGGCAACTAAGTCGTGCTATAAAGCGCCGCCCAAAAATCAAGTTCCGGCGAGATTAGACAGGAGGTCTATTTTTCATGTACGCTATTATTGACAATGGAAACAAGCAGTACAAAGTGCAAGTTGGCGACGTAGTAAGACTTGAGAAACTTGACGCTGAAGTTGGCGCAAAGGTTGAACTCAACGTTGTACTCGTTTCAGAAGACGGCGCTCTTAAGGTTAAGGAAGAAGCCGCAGGTTTCAAGGCAGTTGCTGAAGTTGTAAAACAAGCCAAAGACAAAAAGGTTATCGTTTACAAATACAAGGCAAAGAAGAACGAAAGAAAGAAGAAGGGTCACAGACAACCGTTTACCGAAGTAAAGATTGTCGAGATCGCTCAGAAATAATCGGAAGGAGGACAGGAAATTATGTTATTCATCAGATTGTTTGCTCATAAGAAAGGTGTTGGTAGCACAAGAAACGGTCGTGATAGCGAAGCAAAGCGTCTTGGACCTAAGCGCGCTGACGGTCAAGCAGTTCTTGCAGGTAACATCCTTGTAAGACAAAGAGGAACAAAGTTCCATCCAGGAAAGAACGTTGGTATCGGCAGTGACGATACTTTATACGCTTTAGTTGACGGCGTTGTTAAGTTTGAAAGACTTGGCAGAGACAAAAAGCAAGTAAGCGTTTACGTTGCTGACTAATTTAAAAACAAAGGGGCTTTACGCCCCTTTATTTTTTTATCCGTGTGCGTAAGCGTTAAAATAAAGGATTTACTTATGGAAACTTTTGAGTATAAAAGTGAATATTTCAACTTAAAAGACACCTTAGATTGTGGTCAAATCTTTCGCTATAAGTCGATTAACGGCGGTTTTTTGATTTTTTCGGGAGATTTTGCGTGTAAGGCGTATCAAAGTGGAGATACGGTAAAGATTATATGTGAGAATAAAGCGTATTTTGAAAATTTCTTTGATTTAAAAAGAAATTATCGAGAGATAAACGATTTTGCTCTTTTATCAAAATACGAAATCGTTAAAAAATCTTCAACGCTAGGAAAAGGTATAAGGATTTTAAATCAAAACAAAGAAGAAATGCTTTTTTCTTTTATTATTTCTCAAAACAATATGATACCGAGAATCAAAGCCATAATCGAGCGCACTTGCATTGCATTAGGCGAAAAGAAAGTTTTTGACGGGGAAGAATACTACGCGTTTCCGTCTGCAAAGGTTTTAGCAACTTGCGACGAGCAGTTTTTCAAAGACCTTGGCTACGGGTATAGGGCAAAGTTTATGGTCGAAGTTTCGCGCCAAATTGCAAGCAATAAATTTAATTTACGTTGTTTAGACGATTTATCGACGAAAGACCTTAAAAAGCAACTCGTATCTTTAAAAGGCGTTGGTGAAAAGGTTGCCGATTGCGTTGCGCTTTTCGGTTTTCATAGAGCCGACAGTTTTCCCGTGGATACTTGGATAGAAAAGATTTATAAAGAAGATTTTAACGGTAAACTTACCGATAAAAAGAAGATAACCGACTGGTTTTTAGGTGAATTTAAGGAATTTTCCGGCTACGTTCAACAATACCTTTTTTATTATAAAAGGAGTTTAGAAAAGTATGAAAAAGATTGATTTTTCATTGATTTTTAATATTGCCGACGACGGTATTTACTACGACGGTGGAAAATTGTCGTTTAGCGATTTAAAAAAGGATAAAGACGGGTTTTGGGGCGAAGAAATCTACCAAGACGGCGAGATAAAAATTATATTTCACTCAACTTTAGACGAGATTGTTTTTCCCATTTCTCGCTTTGATGCGTTAAAGACGGACGCTTTAAAAAACGCCAAGGCAAAGAGTGGCTCGTGCGCGCTTTTCCTTTTGCAAAAAGGTATAAAGATAAAGACTTTAAGTTAATTTAATCAAAATCAAAAAAAGATTGATAAAATCTTAAATTTTTATAAAAATTTTTACAATAACATTGTAAAAGAAAAAAGATTTATGGTATAATGTATGCGGAAAGGGTTGACCTTTTCGCATATTTTTATTCTTGGCGTAATATCAAGGGAGCAGATATGAAAAAACTTACTGAAAGATTACAAGGCAACTTAAAAGACTACAGACCTATTCCGTTTTGGAGTTGGAACGACGACCTTCAACCCGAAGAACTCGTAAGACAAATTCGCGATATGAAAGACAAGGGTATCGGCGGATTTTTTATGCATGCAAGGGGAGGTTTAAAAACCGAATATCTTGGCGAAAAGTGGTTTGAGTGCATAAAGGCTTGCATTGAAGAGAGCAAAAAAATAGATATGAACGCTTGGAGTTACGACGAAAACGGGTGGCCGAGCGGTTTTGCAGGTATGAAACTTTTGGAAGATCCTGCAAATTTAGAAAATTATTTAGGGCGCGAAGTAACCGACAAGTTTGACGAAAAAGCGGACGCCGTTTACTTTTTAGACGGAACTACGCTTAAAAGGGTTTTTAAGCCTTGCGGGGAAGGAACGTACGTAAACGTTACCGTTTGCACTAATCCGTCGGTAGTAGATATTTTGGATAAAAATATCGTAAGGAAATTCATAGACCTTACGCACGAGGTTTATTTTAAAGAATGCGGAGCAGATTTCGGTACGTTTATGAAAGGTTTTTTCACCGACGAACCGCAATATTATAGATGGGATACCGCTTATTCAAAGGTTTTAATTCCGTATTTTAAACAAGAATACGGCATTGAACTTTGGGATGAAATAGGTAAACTTTTCGTTGAATGCGACGGAGCGTACGCTTTCCGTTATAAATACTGGAATGCTTTACATAAATTCTTTATAGAAAGTTTTGCAAAACAAATTTTCGACTGGTGTGAAGAGCATGGTTGTCAACTTACCGGACACGGCGTTGAAGAATCCGCAATGTTTATGCAAATGTGGTGTTGCGGTGGTATAATGGATTTTTACGAATATGAACATATTCCCGGCATTGACTGGCTCGGTAGAAGAATTACCAACGAACTTATGCCAAAGCAAATAGGTTCTGCATGCGAACAACTCGGCAAAAAACACGTTTTAACCGAGACTTTTGCATTGTGTGGATGGGACGTAACGCCAACCGAACTCAAGCGCATTGCCGAGTGGCAGTACGTAAACGGCGTAAACCTTATGTGCGCTCACTTATCGCCGTATTCAATTAGAGGACAGAGAAAGAGAGATTATCCGCTAAATTATTCGGAACATAACTCGTGGCACGAAAAGTTTAGGTTATTTAACGATTATTTTTCATATCTTGGATATTTGCTTGCCGAGAGTGAAAATAGGGTAGATACGCTTATAATTCACCCTATAAAAAGCGCGTATTTAACTTACGATAGAAGAAACGACTGGGCGTCCGTTCGCGAACTTGACGAATCGTTTGAAAAACTTATCGAGACTTACGGCGAAGATAATATTCCACACCACTACGGCGACGAAAATCTTATGAAAAGGCACGCAAGCGTTAAAAACGGCAAGATGAGAGTTGGTAAGTGCGAATATAAATACGTAGTTCTTCCTTGGATTAAGACTTTAGATAGGTCAACTTACGCGCTTATTAAAGAGTTTTTAGCGCAAGGTGGAAAACTCGTTATGGAAAACGGAAAACCTGAATATTTAGAAGGCGAGCCTTACGCTTTTGACGATTTAGTTGCAACTGCTACAAAAGACGATATAAAAGCCGACCTTGAATATAGAGTGGAAACTCAATCCAAGACGATTAGAAGCGCGTACCGTACGGGCGAGTTTGGAACTTTCCTTTACGTAGCCAATATCGGTGAACAACCTGCGGACGCTAAACTCACTTTAAATTCAAAATATCCCGTTTTATTCGACCTTGAAAGTTTGGAGAAAAAACCGCTAACAATTGTTGACGGCAAAGTTCAACTTCATTTAGATTTTGGTGGTTCAGCGGTTATTTTTGAAAGCGACGAGCCTTACCAAGCGCCTGACGCTAAAGAAAATAAAGAGATTGACCTTTCGGGCGAGTGGAAAGTTTTGTCTTCAACAGACAACAGTTTGACGATTGACAAGGCTATGGTTTCGTTAGACGGTGTAAATTACAGTAGAAACGCCTACATTATGGCTATTTTTAACGACCTTATAAACAAGCGTTACGTTGGTAAAATTTACCTTAAATATCAATTTACCGTCAAGGAAATTCCAAGTAGAATTTATCTTGAAAGCGAGCAAATGAGCATTATTTCTTGCTCGGTAAACGGTAAAAAAATAGAGTTTGACGGACAGGGAAGTTTAGACAGAAGTTTTATAACGGCAAATCTTGCAGGGCTTTTGAAAGTCGGTGTGAACGAAATTTTATACGAAATTGACTTCTATCAAAGTGAACACGTTTACTTCGTTCTCTCTGACGTAACTCCAGAAAAAGAATCGCTTAAAAACTGTCTTTCATACGATACCGAACTTGAAAGTATTTACGTTAGGGGCGACTTTGGCGTTTATGCCGACGATATAAAGGAAGTCGAGCCAAACGTTATGCTTAGCGAGGGTGAATATTATATAGCGAAAGCAAATAGCGCTATTTTGCCCGACAACTTTACGACGCAGGGTTATCTTTTCTTTGCGGGTAAAATTACCATTGAAAAAGATTTGACAATTTCAAAGGACGCAAGTTTATTGTATCTTAGTGGAAGAAGAGCGGTAGTTGACGTTTTAGTTGACGGAAAATTTGTAAAAACGCTTATTTTCCAAGACAAGTTAGACCTTTCTGCCTTTGCCGACGGCAAAACGCATACGGTTCGCCTTATCGTATATTCGGGTAATAGAAATATTTACGGACCGCACCACTTCGTTGAGTACGAGCCACTCGGCGTTTCTCCATATACGTTTGATTTTACGGGCGCTTGGAAAGACGACTATAAATGCGACCATTATAGAGAGAATTATTCTTTCGTAAAATTTAGTATAAAGTAAAAGAAAGGGCTTTTTAACAGCCAAGGAAGATTATGAAAAAAACAAAAATAGTATGCACGCTTGGACCTGCGAGTTCTTCAAAAAAAGTAATATCAAAAATGTACGACGCAGGTATGAACGTTTGTAGAATTAACTTTTCGCACGGCACTCATGAAGAGCACGCAGAAAAGATAAGAATTATTAAAGAAATAAGGGAAGAAAGGGGAATTCCCCTTCCTATCCTTTTGGATACTAAAGGACCTGAGTTTAGAACGGGAACTTATAAAGATGGTAAAATTACCCTTGAAAAAGGGGATAAGTTTATCTTTACGACCGAAGACGTAATAGGCGACGAAACTCGCGTTTCAGTTTCGTATAAGCATATTTGCGAAGTTATGCAAAAGGGCGATAAAATACTTTTAAACAACGGGCTTATGGTTTTTGAAGTTGATTCGGTTGACGATAAAAACGTTTACACTACCGTTTTAGAAGGTGGCGTTACGTCCGACCACAAGAGTATGTATTTCCCCGAAAAAGAACTTAAAATCGAGTTTTTGTCCGAAAGAGATAAACAGGATATTTTGTTCGGAATTAAGCACGACGTTGACTTTATTGCTCTTTCTTTCGTGTCTTGTAAGGAAGACCTTTTGACCGTTAGGAAATTCGTCAATGAAAACGGTGGCGAAAAGATTGATATTATTGCTAAAATTGAATCTCGCCAAGGCGTAAACAACTTGCGCGCTATTGCCGAAGTTTCGGATGGAATTATGATAGCAAGGGGAGATTTGGGTGTGGAAATTCCTTATGAAGAACTCCCAAATATTCAAAAACAAATGATAGACACTTGTCGTATAATCGGTAAAAGGTGTATAACTGCTACCGAAATGTTAGAGTCTATGATACATAATCCCCGTCCAACGAGAGCCGAGATTTCAGACGTGGCAAACGCCGTTTACGACGGTTCGAGCGCGGTTATGCTCTCAGGCGAGACGGCGGCGGGCGCTTATCCCGTAGAAGCGGTTAGAGCAATGGCAAAAATAGTTGAGCAAGCCGAAAATAATACTCAGTATATTCAAAAAATAAACGACGAACAATTTATAATTTCAACCACGGGCGAAGCCCTTTCGCACTCTGCGTGTACGCTCGCAAGGGACTTGCACGCAAAAGCAATAGTCGTATGTACGACTACGGGTAAAACGGCGCGTATGGTTTCGCGTTTTCGTCCGCAAATTCCTATAATCGGGCTTACAACCGACGAAAAGGCTTTCCGTCAACTTGCACTTTCTTGGGGCGTATTGCCTATGATGAGCGATGAGTATAATTCGGTTGATATATTATTCTATTTTGCAAAGCAAGCCGCAAAAGAAAGTGGACTTGTTAAAAAGGGTGAAACCGTAGTTATGACGGGCGGAACGCCGATAGGCAAGGGGGGTAATTCTTCGCTTATTAACGTAGCAGTTCTTTAATTTAAAGGCTTATATACTTCGCAAAAGTGCGTTACTGTTTCAAAAGGGCGACCACGATGACCAACAAGGTCTATCGTGTCCGCCCTTTTTTACGAGCCTTCTTTTGCTCGCATCTAAGCCTTTAAATCTCACTTTATAAATGTTGAGTAAAATATGGGTGGAGCGTCACGCTCCCAACGTCACGTTGCTGACCAACAAGGTCTATCCCACTTGCTATCGCTTTTTGAGCCTTGTCTTGCTCGCATCTAAGCCTTTAAATCTCGCAATTTTATATTAAAAGTAAATAAAGCAATATTATATAAAAAGAAAACCGAGTGGAAATTTTCCACTCGGTTTTGTGATTGTTACGGTTTAGGGTTACATTAAAGGCATATATCTAATAGCATATTTTTCAATTGTTGCCCAATCGATTAAGCCTTTACCCATAGCAACTTTAAGCCATGCGCCGTTAAATGCTTCGTATGCTTCAACAGGAATTATATGAGCAAAATCTTCGTATGTAAACAATCCGTAGGTTTCGATATCTTGTGCCATCTTCTCAGCGTCATAGCTCATTGTTTCAATGTCTACTTCGAAGATGTTGAATAATCCTGAAATACCGCCAGGCATAGAGAGTACGCCGTCTACGTAGTAACACAAGTGGCTGAACGTAACAGGTGAGTACACTTTAACGACTTTTTGTTCAATTACAACATTTACAAGCGTTGCCGACGACCACGCATTGTCCTCAATCGAGCCCTGCGTAATGAACTCGTGACCGATATAATCCGCTGCGTTCCATTCGTTCAAGTATACGTATTTGCCAAGTGCTACGTCGAAGAATCCGTGTTCAGATACAACACCAACCTTCGCACCGTTAGAGAAGTACAACGTTACTACAGTGTATTCCATTCTTTCATCCGAATCTACGAATACGATAGGTGCAGCGTCATATCTACCTGTTTCTAAATTCCATACAAGTAATAATTCATTGCCCGTCAAATCTTCAACAGGTTTTTGCGTGCCGTCAGCCAACGTAATCAATGTACCTTCCACAAGACAACTATCCGCAGTGGCGTTTACCTCAACATTGGCACCATTTACCGTTACAGTATACTTACCACCTGCAAAAGCATTACCATTTACTTTCAAATCTTTATAGTCGTTTTCGTTTTCCAGGTTAATGGTAAAGCTAACCTCTGTTCCGTTGTCAACCCATCCGCCATTCGATAAGCCACTCGTATTACAAGTAACTGTTGTACCAGTTCCTTCAGACCAAGTTACTTGATACATCTTAACGGTTGTTGCAGAAATAGATGTTGCTGCATTTACCGTATAATTAAACGTACTTGAACCATTATGCTCTGTATTTACTCCGCTTTGGTTTGTGTTACCAATCGTTACCGTGTTCAAACGATAACCACTGCTTGCCGTTGCTGTTACGGAAATAGAAGTTCCTTCTACTACGGTTGCGCCACTTGAAATAGCGTTGCCATTTGCCGTTACACTGATGGTTGCACCCGTAGGATTGCTCCACGTTATCGCATAGAGTTTCTTTGTCGTTGCGGCAATAGTAGTTGCTCCATTTACGGTATACGTTCCAGAAGTAGTTCCTATTGAAGTTCCGTTTGCCGTTACGCTCGTTACTACATAACCCGAACTTGCAGTTGCCGTTACCGAAATTGAAGTTCCTTCTACTACGGTTGCGCCACTTGAAATAGCCGAGCCGTTTGCAGTAACTGAAATTGTTGCACCAGTTGGGTTAGACCAAGTAACCGCATATAACTTTTTAGCCGTTACAACGATTTCAACTTCCGTTCCACTTGCCGTGAACGAATATGAACCGCTAGTTCCTTGTTCTACTCCGTTAATAGTTACTGACGTTATTGCGTATCCACTTGACGCTGAAGTTGTAAACGTATAATTATTTCCGTTTGTGAGTTGTTGTCCGTTATCAATTCCGCTTACGCTTGCATTGTATACTGTTACATTTGCAGTGCTATACTTAGTATTGACAGAACCATTTGAATATACAAAATCAACGTCTTCACTCACATAGTAAACACCACTAATACAGTTAAACGTAAAGCCTGCTTTAATTGTGATTTCATATTCTGTATCAAAATCAGTCATTACTCTCATCCATAAACCAGCAGAGTCACTAACACCCATTTCTAAAGTAACAGGCGCATATATACCACCAACACTAAACGGGAAAGTAGTGCCCTTATATTTGTTACTGCTTGCGTTTTGATTAATAAGTGCTCTTAACGAAACCCCATCAATACAAATATATTCCATAAGGTCTATACCGTAGTTATATTCAGTATTTTCAAGGTGGTCATTCCAGTAAATAGAAGCCCCATTAGAAGATTGCATTTCTGCAATAGGGATCATATATTCCAATGAACTCGGCTTGATAACAAACCACTTATTATCCTCACCATCTTGACCCCCGCCCCAGTTTTCTACGGATATCGTTTCCGTAATATCTGTCAACGAACTCTTCGCAATTGTCGTTGCAGTAATAACAAGGTCTGCTCCGCTTATGGTTGCTGTATAAGTGTTATCACCTGTCTTAGTCGCACCAGATACAGATGCAACAATGTAAGAACCATTAGGCACTATCGTAACGTTTATGGTCGTTCCATTATCCACCCAGTCACCACTAGATACAGAAGACTCAAAACTTACGTTTTCACCCGAATAGGTTACTTTGTAAAGTTTTTCAGTTGTAATAGTTATGGTCTTGTGTCCGTTAGCGATTACTGAGTAGGTGTTGCCACTACCAGTTGCGCCTGAAACGTCCGTAAGTTTATAGCCGTCGGCTACGTTAACCGTAAACGATACGTTTGTTCCGCTTGTTGTAGCAATTAATCCGCCGTTTGCAACAGTTTCGCCGTTTGCAGTTACCGTTGCGCCTTCGCCAACGTTAAACGTAACGTTATATCCAACTATGGTTTCTACAATTATCGTGTTTTCTGCTTGCGCGGTAAATTCGTACTTATGATTTGCATTTAAGGCTTGTTTCTCGTCGTTAATAGTTACATTAGAAATTATATAGCCGCTATTTGCAGTTATTGTAGCAGTGTAGGTTTGACCTTTTGCCATATGTTCTACACCAGAAACTGACGCGTTGTTTGCGGTTACGCTTGCAGTTGCTCTATGATCTCCGCTCACCCAGTTGCCGTTAACGAAAGTATAGAAGAGTTCTTCAGTAAACGTTACCGTGCCGTTTTGTGGAGTCCACCAAACAGAGCCTGCTGGAATTTTAAAATAATCTCCGTCATTAGCGCCACTAACGCCATAAAGCGAAACCATGTTGTATGTTTGGCTATGGTATAAGCCTTTTGTTACAACGTTTCCGTTAAATAATACAGGATTTCTCGTGTCAATAAGCATTTCACCAGAGTAGTCGGTGTTTAATACTTTTCCATTGCCGTTAAGCCATAAACGAATTTCATTTGGCTCGATGGTTAATTCCGAAATATTTGCTTTTGCTACGTTTACGTTGTTCTCTCTAACGAGTACCCAAGCCTGTGGCATATTGCCTTCTGGTTCGTAACCGATATATCTAAACTCAACCCTTTCGGTAAACTGATATGCGACCGCGCCAGACCAAAGGGTAGTGCCTTCTTCAATTACTAAAGTGTCGTGGAAAAGGTCAATACCAACAGGCGAAACGCTTGCAGTTCCTTGGTCAATGATAAGAAATACCGAGTTTGCGTCCCAATAATAATAGGTTAAAGAAGTGTATGGGATACCGTTCATCGTTATACTACCTTTACCAATTTGCCAAATGTTAAAAGTTTCGTTGGTTTCAGTCAAACCTGCCAAAGGTGAAGTAAAGTACATACGAATTTGCTTGCCGTCGTGGTGGTGAGTTTTTCCGTTAAAACTCGACGCGTTAAGTTCACCGAACGACGTTTTATCAAAGTTGGTTACCCAGTACGTTCCGTTGAAATAGAAGTGTACTTCTTCGCTAATCGTATAGTAAACGTTTCCACTCCAAAATCTCGTGCCTGCGATTATGGTTATCATATCGCCGGGGTTTTCACCGATATTACCGCGAATACCTAAAATTTGGTAGTTTCCGCCGTTTCCATCATCTTGACCGTGATATACGAATTCGGTAATTTCAATTTCCGTTCCGTCAGCCTTTGTAAAGTATGCGCCGTAAGGTGCGCTGTCAGACATATTTTCAATAGAGAGCGTCGGCGTGGTTGTAAACCAGTGATTTACCGTGTTTATACGCATTTCCTTGTTGCCGTGCGCGTCTATAACGTTTTCGCCTGTCGTAGCAAATTCGCTAATGCCGTACGCCGCTTTTTCAGTACCAATGGTCCAATACCCACCCGTTCTTTCGTATTCAGGGGCATTGCTTTTAACGAAATCGGCATACATTTCATCTTCAAAGACGTAATATCCGCCGTTTTGTACGAGTTTAGTGCCTGCTAAACCCATAAGTTTGTCGCCCATATGCCAACCGTATGCCTTGTTTGCAAATTCTCCAGTTGCAATGAGTTCAAGAATTTTAACTTCGCCGTCATTCCAATAATACGCGCCACCTGAGATAGGTATTTGCTTAGTAGAAACATCTCCGCATTGAATATAAACGGGCATATTAGAATTTTCGTTGACAAAGTTGAACGAGTCGTTAATCATTATGTCTTCGTGGAATTCTACACGGATGGTAAATTCGTCGTCTTTGCCATCTTCGTTCGTGTCTTCAGGCGCGTTGTAAATGCTCTTTATATGAGAGTTGTTTAAGTAGCCTAAGAACATTCCGTAATCATTGCCGTCATAGTCTATCGTGTAGTCTTCGGTAAGTTTATACATTACGCCGTTTGCATAGAAAATAGAATCGCCCTTAATGATTATCTTATCGCCAGATGCCATTTTAGAACTGTCAAAGGCAAAGAATAAACGCATTTGACCGTTGTCGTCTTTCATAGCCCAAACATCTGTAATTCCGCCAAAAGAAGTACTCGAGCCTTCGTACTCAACGTTTATAGCGCGAATGTCAAGTTCTTGGTCTTCGCTGAATTTATCGCTATGTAAGGTTGCGTAAATTTTAACACCGCTCATGCCGTTATTGTTGGTGTACGCCGCAACTCCCGTCAATACGAATTCGTCAGAAGACGTCGTTTCCAAAACTAAAGTTCTACTTTCAGCAAAGTCTAACGTGCCGGAAAGATTAACTTCTTCGTGTGCTTCCGTATCGTACCAAGCGCCTTTCGCACCTTCGGTTGGAACACTTTTCGGTTCGTCGCCCCAAAAAACAGTTTCATTCGTCTCTTCGCCGTTTACTATATACGTGATGTCGTAGGTAGGGATAAAGCCTTCCAAAATATCAAGAGATTTCTTGTGCTTATCTTCGCCCCAACGATAATTTCCTTCTTCGGCTTCGTCAAGAGCAGTTTGACGAGCGAGTTTAGAAACTTCTGCAATACATCTTTCTGCAAGGTTAGTTTGAGCAACGACTGTTTCAGTTCCATCCTGTGCAACCGTACAAAGCACGCCTCTATAAGAAAAGTTGTCAGTCAATCTATGCGCAGGAATATCCCAAACGTACGCTACTGACTCTAAGTTGCCGTCGCTGTCTTTAAACCAGTATTCCGAAGTGTCTATTTTAAGCGCTTTTTCGTTTGAGAAAGTTAAGTCTCCGTTTAAAAGACGCGTAGGCAAAATAAGGGTATAAGTTTTAAACCCGTCTGCTAATTTAAACGAGCCGTTTCTTTCGTTGGTTACGGTTGTGTCTATAACTTTTTGACCGCCATAAAGGTAGCCGTCACCCATTTCAACGTGAAAACGAATACCCGTTCTTGGGGTTTCATTAAAAATCAAATTGCCGTTATCGTCTCTAAGCGTTTCAAAAACACGCACCGAAGCGCCGTCCGTTTGAAAAACCGACGCGTCTATTTTGCCGTCCGCCTTAGCCGAATAGATCGTCGGCATAAAACTAATGGCGCAAAATACGACAGCAAGAGCCGAAAGGGTAGAGATTAAAAAGGTTTTCAATTTAAAACTGAATTTTCTCATTGTCTAACCCCCCTTATTCCCAGTCTTTAGGGTACGGCTCGCCAACGTCCGTTGACCCGTTTGTGAGAACGTCATTTGCAAAATTAAAAACTTGCAAACTCGGTTCAATGTACAATTTTTTCATATTGTCTTCATAAACCATAGTAATTCTCCTTAAATAATATGGTGATACAAACTAATTATTTTCTTACACATATCGCGATGGCGCAATGCGTACGTAAACGCGTATGCGCGCGAATAAAAAATTATCGCGAGAAGGATTCACGACAAATTTTTTAAATGTGTTATAAATCATTATATAGTACTTTATAAATAAGGTCAAACCAAAAAGTCTTAAAACCTGTTAATTTCACAATATTATCACAAAACTAACATAATATAATCATAAAGACAGTTAAATTTTTGCAAATTTTACAAAAAATTGTATCGAAGATAGTAAAATTTTGTAAATTAAATAAAAAAGCAAACGAGTAAAAGAATTGCTAAAAACGAAAAGTTGACTATTGAGAATTTTAGCAAGTAAGACCAAAACTTGTTTGGGTTATGTTTTAGATATTCTCTTAAAGTTATTAAACTTGCTAAAGACGCTATAAGCGTACCAACGCCACCTATATTTACGCCGAGTAATAAATCTTTGTAATTAGTCGTAAATTGCGAAAGTAAAATGCTTGACGGAACGTTGCTAATAACTTGACACGATAGAGCGCTAAAAAGCAAGGTGTTTTGTTGCATAAGATAACCGAAAACGTTTTTTACGGGCTCGATTCTTGCCATATTCCCTGCAAAAATAAAGAAGAAAACAAAGGTCAAAAGTAGCGGATAATCGACTTTTACAAGGGCTTTTCTATCTAAAAAGAGTAATGCAAGGGGTATAATTATAAGCCCAATCCAATATGGAATAGTGTCAAAAACTATAATGATTGAAAGGGCAAATAAAAGTAGATAAATTGTGGTTTTTAAAGGTGGGAGCGTTCGTTTTTCTTCAGCGATTTCAAGGGGCTCGTTTTTTACGAAAATTATACAACAAAGAGTAATAAGAGCTATAGAAACTGCAAACGGGACGAGCATTATGCTCATAAATTCGCCTGTGGGTATAGAAAAAGTATTGTAAAGATAAAGGTTTTGAGGGTTGCCGAAAGGGGTTAACATTCCGCCTAAATTTGCAGCGACGTTTTGCATTATAAACGTGAACGCCATATATTTTTCTTTATCCGTAGAATTAAGTACTAAATAGCCAAGTGGTAGAAAGGTAAGCAGAGCCATATCGTTTGCGATTAGCATTGAACCTATAAACGTAACGTAAACTAAAGCAAGAACGCTAAGTTTTGCAGTTTTGAACACTCTTACGGTTTTTTGCGCCAACATATAAAAGAATTTAATATTTCTAAGCGCGCCGACAACGGCTAAAACGCAAAATAAACACGTGAGAGTTTTAAAGTCGATATAGTCAAGATATCTCTCGTCGGGAGCGACTATAAAACACGTTATAACTGCGCAAGAAAAAGCGATTAGCATTACGACGTTCTTTTTACAAAAACTTATAAAATTATGCAAAAAGTGGTCTATAAGTTGATTATTTAAAACTTTTTCATTGTGTAAACGAGTGTGCGCTTTCATAATTCGTCCTTGTTAATAAAATAAAAAATTGCGTTATAATTATATTCCGACGGCAAGTATAAACCTTTAAATGTAAAAAGTCAAAGAAAAATCTATGGTCAAATAAAATTCTTTTTACGTTAAAATATATGTAAGGAGCGTAATTCGGTTTTATTTATTGTATTATTCGTAGGGGGAAGGCTTGCCCCTATTATCAAGTTTTGAATTTTGTTTCTCACCTTGCTACGCCACGCACCAAACAAAAAAGATATTTCGGGGAGTTTTCGTATGGACTTGAACCCCTGTGAGTTTTTTGGTGATATGTCTCGCTTTGCTCGGCGTGATATTACTCGCTGCGCTCGTAGTGATATTGTTCGCCAATTTGCTTCGCGAATTATGCTCACAGTGATATTATATTCGCCTTGTAATCTTCAGCGCGCGAAGCGCATATCACTTGCGAAGCAAATATCACGCGTTTACGCATATCACTCGCCGCAAGGCGAATATAATTGAAAAACGACAAATTTCTATCGAAATTTGTCGTTTTTCTGGTGGGGGCGGTAGGATTTTGCCGCATCCCAAAGGGAGCCCACGGCAATATTTCTACGAAATGCGACCAAAATTTATGCAAAATTTTGTTTGGTGGGGGCGGTAGGACTTGAACCTATGACCTCTTCCATGTCAAGGAAGCGCTCTAACCAGCTGAGCTACGTCCCCTTACGTCGTGTTGTTATTTTAACAAACAAATTAAAATTTGTAAAGGATTTTTTAAGTCTTTTTTAATAATTTTATTAAACGCTCTTTCGTTTGACACTTTCACTTATTTTTGATATAATTAAAGCATTAAAAATCTTCGGAGGCGTTATGAATATTTGGCACGATATTCAAGCAAATAGAATCAAACCTGACGAATTCGTCGCCGTTATCGAAATTCAAAAGGGTAGCAAACAAAAATACGAACTCGACAAAAAAACAGGGCTTTTAATTTTGGATAGAATTTTATACACTTCAACTCACTATCCTGCAAACTACGGTTTTATTCCGCACACTCTTGCATCCGACGGCGACCCGTTAGACGTTTTAGTTCTTTGTTCGGAAAGTCTTATTCCGCTCAGTTTAGTAAAAGTTTATCCTATCGGCGTTATTACTATGGAAGACAATGGCGACGCTGACGAAAAAATTATTGCAATTCCGTTTACTGACCCAAACTACAATACTTATAAAAGTTTAGACGACCTTCCAAAACATATCTTTGACGAAATGCAACACTTTTTTAGCGTGTATAAACAACTCGAAGGTAAAAACACTGCAGTTCATACCGTTCAAGGCAGAGACGATGCGATAAACATCATAAAACAGTCTTTAATTCGCTATAAAGAAAATCTTTTTGAAATCGTCAAAAAAGACTAATAATCAACCTATAAGCCTACTAATTTATAAAAGGAGATAAAATGGAAAAGAATATTCAACTTTTAACGTATAGAGTAAACCAACTTGATTTTAAATTTAACGAAGGTATAAAACCGGGGACAAAATTTAATATCAATCCAAAAATAGAATGCAAAATAGGTAGAAAAGATAAAACTCTTTTCGTAAACCTTTCAGTCAAAATTAACGACGATATTTCTTCGCCCGTTCCGTTCAATATTTTCGCGTCGCTTTTTGCAACTTTCGTTGTTAAAAACGAAGCCGACCAAAACGTTTTTGCATCTGAGGCAATGGACGTGTTATATCCGTTTTTAAGAGCGGCTGTTGCGTCAATCACCGCAAACTGCAATATTCCAGCATACGTTTTACCTTTTATCGAACCGAGTAGTTTAGGCAAAAACGGCGCTGAAATTAAAGGGGAAAATCTCAACTGATTATTCAAAGAATAAACGCAAATAATTACGCCATACTAAAATCATAGTATGGCAAAGAGAATTTGTAAAATTGTGCCTGCCATTATTTTGGCGGGCATATTTATTTGTATAAAACCATTTTCAGCCGTCGCGTATCCGCTTTTTGGCACGGACTTCGTTTTGACGATTCAAGCAATGGGAAGAACTTATGAGTTTTGTTATCCTGAAATTGACGAGTATAGGGGAGAGCTGTATTTAAAAAACGCAGAACAAGTAGTCGATGGAATTTACTACGACACTTTGAAAAAACCTATCGACGCGCAAGTTAGAATTAACCCTGAAAACGAAAACCCGTTTACGCTTAAAAAAGAGACTATCGGCAAGTGTATTGATAAAGAAGACTTGCTTTATAAAATACAAACTTCACTTGCAAAAAGACAAGGGATAGTAAAGGCTAAAAATATAGTTTTAAAACCTGAAATCACAATCGAAAAACTGCAAAAATCGACTTATAGACGGGCTTTTTTTCAAACAGCATATCCTTATTCTTCTCAGGAAAGGAAAAATAATATTAAACTTTGCGCTGAGTTTATAGGTGGGGTGATGCTTATGCCGTACGAAGAATTTTCTTTTAATCAAAGGGTTGGAGAAAGGACGGAAGAAAGGGGTTTTCAAAGCGCAAAGGTTATAGAAAACGGAAAGTTTATCGACGGTATAGGCGGTGGTGTTTGTCAAGTTTCTTCAACTCTATATAACGCCGTTTTGCTCGCAGGTTTAAAGGTAACCGAAAGACATAATCACAGCATGCTCGTTTCCTACGTAGAGCCGTCGTTTGACGCAATGGTAAGTTACGGCTACGCAGATTTAAAATTTATAAACGATACGGGTGGAATAATCTTTTTAATTGCAAGCGTAAAAGACGATAATATTTTAATAAGCGTTTACGGTGAAAAGCCTAAATATTCGTATAAAAGGGTAAGCGTCGTAAAGCAAGAGATAGCCTACGGCGAGCCTGAAAGGGTTTTTAACGGCGAAATCCAACAAGGCGAAGAAAAGTTTTTGGTATATCCTAAAAAAGGCGCTGTTTCAGAAGGGTATCTTGAAAAATATTTAGACGGCGTTTTGATATCTTCTTCAAAACTTTCTTTAGATAAGTATAAGGCGCTAAACGGAGTGGTTATCTACAATAAAAGTGAGCCTATAAGTTGATTGTTGCCTAATTTAATAATTTGCACACTACGTATTTAAGCGTTAAAATTCGCTTAAATTAAATTTATAAAAATTTAAAACAAAGACCATCAAAATATTGACTTTACTTTTTAACTTTGTTATAATGAAAATATCTTTTAAAAATTTTGTCGAAATTTGCTAAGGCGACTTGGTGAAATCTTACTTAAGAGAGAAGTTATGGAAAGTTTAAAGAAGGCAATTTTAGAAAAAGGAAAAGTTTTACCAGGCAACGTCTTAAAAGTCGGTGCATTTTTAAACAACCAGTTAGACGTCAAAATCTTAGGAGAGATGGCTGACGAAATTTTCGCATATTTTAAAGATAAAAACGTTACTAAAATCGCTACGATAGAGGCTTCGGGTATCGCCCTTGCTATTTTGGTTGCAGAAAGGTTCGGCGTAAACGCCGTTTTTGCAAAGAAGAGCAAGACAGCCAACGTCGATGGCGATTTTTATATGTCTGAATGCTTTTCTTATACTCATAAGGTCAACAACAATATTATAATAGGAAAAGAATATCTAAGTTCTTCGGATAGAGTGTTGGTCGTTGACGACTTTTTGGCGCACGGACAAGCGGTTTACGCTTTGAAAAATATCGTAGAGCAAGCGGGCGCAACTTTAGTTGGCGTAACTATTGCCATTGAAAAGGGTTTTCAAGGCGCAGGGGATAAAATGCGTAGCGAGGGGATAGACCTTTATTCGCTTGCAATCATTGACAGTATGGACGACTGCAAGGTTGTATTTAGATAATTTTGTTAAATAAACCCGAAAGGGTAGGAGGTATAAAACCAATGAAAAAACTTTTAACTCTTGTACTTACTGTTGTTATGGCAGTTGGTTGCTGCTTCGGTTTGGCTTCTTGTGGAAAGGGTGATCCTGTCGTTGCTCTTATCTGCTTACACGGGGAAGAATCTTCTTATGATAAGAACTTTATCGATGCGTTTGAAGCTGCTTGCGAAGCAAAAGGTCTTTCCGAAGATCAATACGACATTATCACCGGTATTCCTGAAGAAGGTGACGATTGTTACAACAAAGCAGTTCAATTTGCAAGTTCTGGTTACAAGGCAGTTTTTGCTGACTCTTTCGGTCACGAAGCAAACATGATCAAAGCTGCAAAAGAATTCCCAGAAGTACATTTCTGTCATGCAACTGGAACTAAATCAAGTTTATCGCTTGACAACGACGCTACTAACGATACTCCCGCAAACTTCCACAACGCTTTCGCATCTATCTATGAAGGTAGATATCTCGCAGGTGTTGCCGCAGGTTTAAAACTTGTTGAATTATATGGTGACGACATTACTGATGATGAAGCAAAAATCGGTTACGTAGGCGCTCACCCATATGCTGAAGTTATCTCTGGATACACTTCTTTCTTCCTTGGCGTTAAGTCAATTGTTCCTAACGTAACTATGGAAGTTAAGTACACTTATTCTTGGTACGACGAACTTAAAGAAAAGGCTTCGGCTCTCGCTTTAATCAATAATGGCGCTAAACTCGTTTCTGGTCACGCAGACTCTATGGGTGTTCCTGCCGCTTGTAAAGAAAAGAACGTTCCTAACGTATTCTACAACGGAACTACTACTGAAGATACTTTCGTAATCGCATCTAAAATTAACTGGCAACCATACTTTGAAATGATGATTGACGGTGCATTAGGTAAAGGAACTATAGTTAAAGATTACTGCGGTAATTTATCAACTGGTTCAGTTCAAATTACTGCTCTTGGTAAAGCAGCTGCTGAAGGAACTCAAGCAAAACTTGACGACGTAAAGGCAAAACTTATCAGCGGTGAAATTAAAGTTTTCAACACTGCTAACTTTACAGTAAGAAACGCTAAGGCTGACACCTCTGCTTTCTCTAAAGCAGGCGCTATTACTATGGACGCTGACGGTCACCTTACCGCTTATTTAGCAGACGTTATCGACGTAGGTGACTACGTAGGTGAAACCAACGTAATTGCCAACGGTGTTTTTGAAGAATCTAAACATCGTTCAGCACCTTATTTTGATATCGTTATCGACGGTATTACTATCGGTGCAGACGTAGAATAATAACGGTTTACTTAGGGCGGGGTTCGTCTCCGCCCTTATAATTTTTTTGACACAATAAAATTTACGGGGGTTTGAGCAGTGCAAAAGGAAATTACGCTTGAACTAAAAAATATAACCAAGACTTTTGGAAAAACTGTTGCCAATAAAAACGTCAATTTAACGGTTAGAAAGGGTGAAATATTATCATTACTTGGCGAAAACGGGTCGGGAAAGACCACTCTTATGAATATGATTTCTGGTATTTACTATCCCGACGAAGGTCAAATTTTTATAAATGGAGAAGAAGTAAAAATTGGTTCTCCTGAAAACGCATATACGTATGGCATAGGTATGATTCACCAGCATTTTAAATTGGTGGATATTTTTACCGCTGCCGAAAATATTGTTCTTGGTGTAAAAGACGGAACTAAATTTAATATTAAGGACGTAAATTCCCGTGTTGAGCAAATAGCAAGCAAATACGGTTTTAACATAGACGTAAAGAAACAAATATACGAGATGTCCGTTTCTGAAAAGCAAACGGTTGAAATTATTAAAGTTTTATACCGTGGCGCTGATATTTTGATTTTGGACGAGCCTACGGCAGTTTTAACACCGCAAGAAATTAAAAAACTTTTCGACGTTTTAAGACGTATGAAAGAAGACGGAAAGTCAATCATTATCATCACACACAAACTTAATGAAGTTATGGAAATTTCCGATAGAGTTTCTATTCTCCGTAAAGGTGAATATATCGGAACGGTAAACACTTGTGAAACGAGCGAAAACGAACTTACCGAAATGATGGTTGGTAAAAAAGTCGAACTTAAAATTACTCGTACGCAAACCAACTTTGATAAACCTCTTTTAGAAGTTAGAAATCTCTCTGTAAAGGGTGATGACGGTAGTAAAAAGGTTAATGACGTTAATTTTTATATTCGCGGTGGTGAAATTTTAGGTGTAGCAGGCGTTGCGGGCTGTGGACAAAAAGAACTTTGCGAGGCAATAGCAGGACTTAGGAAGGTAGATGACGGGCTTATTATGCATAAAGGCGAAAGCATAATAGGTAAACCTGCTAATGAAATTATTGAAATGGGCATTTCAATGAGTTTTATCCCTGAAGATAGGCTCGGTATGGGTTTAGCGCCAAACTTTTCTATAACCGATAACATGATGCTTAAAACCTTTAGGGAAAGTAAAAAGTTTACTGTTGACGGTGAAAAATTAAAAGGGCAACCAAAATGGAAAGCGTTTTTATTAAAATCGTGGTGCGCTGTGAAAAACGTTGCTCACATGCCTTTCGTTGATAGAAAAGCGGCGAGAAAAAGAGCGACTGAACTTATTAAAAGATTAGAAATCGTTACTCCGTCAACGGAGACTCCTATTCGTCGTCTTTCGGGTGGTAACGTTCAAAAGGTTTTGGTAGGTCGCGAAATTGAATCTAATCCAAACGTTATCGTAACGGCGTATCCCGTTCGTGGTCTTGATATAAACTCGTCGTACGTAATATACGATATGTTAAACGAAGAAAAGAAAAAGGGGACGGGAATACTCTTTATCGGCGAAGATTTAGACGTAATGATGGCGCTGTGCGATAAGATTATGGTGCTTTGTCACGGTAAGAATATGGGTATAGTTCATGCATCTAAAACGACTAAGGAAGAACTCGGTCTTATGATGACGGGCGCTCTTGATTTAAGCGATGCTAAACAAAAAGAGTATGGTAAGGCAAAAGACAGTAATCTTACTGACGAACAATGGTTAGAAAAAGAACAACAAGAACAACAAGCAAAGGAGGAAAGAAACGATGGTTAATACAAAAAATATTGTAAGAGAACCGTTATTTCATGTTTCTAAAAGAGATGAATTATCTTTTGGTAAAAAGACTATCGTATACGTTGCTTCTGTTTTTTGCGCTCTATTGATCGGCGCGATAATATGTTCTATTGCATCGCCAAAAGGTAATCCCGTGATGTTTTTCGTATCTTTGTTTGAAGGCGTATTCGCTTCGTCAAGAAGTATTTGGGAGATGTTAAGAGATATGGCGCTCCTTTTAAGCGTATCTATGGCACTTCTCCCTGCATTCAAAATGAGATTTTGGAACTTGGGTGGAAACGGTCAAATTCTTATGGGTGGTCTTGCAGCAAACGTTTGCTTGATTACGCTCGGTGGAGTTATCGGTGATTTTTGGGTAGTTCTTTTATCAGTTATAGCAAGTATGGTTGTCGGCGCGATATGGGCGGTTATTCCTGCAATTTTCAAAGCATTGTTCAATGCTAATGAATCTTTGTTTACGCTTATGATGAACTACATTGCCCAATGTTGCGTTACGCTTTTTATAGCGATAGTGGTAAAAGGGGGGTCAAGCGTTTTAACTGACGACCAACTTCCACAAGGCGGTAGATTGCCAATTGTAGGAAATCAATTTCTCTTGACGATTATCGTCGGCGCTTTAATATTTGGATTTATGTTCATATATACAAAGTATACGAAGGGTGGTTATGAACTTGCAGTTGTTGGCGATAGTCAAAATACTGCTAAATACGTCGGAATCAAAGTTAAATCAGTAATAATTAGGACACTTGCTATATCCGGCGCGATTTGCGGTATCGTAGGGCTTTTAGTAACGTCGGGAAATTATGCAAATGCCGCAATCGGTGTTGGTTCTGCTAAAAATATGGGCTTTACTGCAATTATGACTACATGGCTTGGTAACTGTAATCCGATTATGATATTAGTTTCTTGCGCGCTCGTGTCGTTTATAAATAAAGGTATGCCACAAGTTCGTATGGCGTTTAAGTTAAAGGGCGAAAGTTTTTCAAATTTGGTAGTAGGTATTATTTATTTCTTTATCATTGCTTGTTCTTTCATTATTCAGTATAAAATTACTTTCAGCAAAAAGAAGAAGGAGGCTAAATAATTATGATAATGTTCCTTCAAAACGCAATTAGATGTTCTGCGGCGTTTATGTTTGGCTGTTTAGGAGAAATTATAACCGAAAAATCCGGACATTTGAATCTTGGTATTCCTGGCATTATGTGCGGAGGTGTTGCAGGCGGATGTTTAAGTTGTTATCTTTATATGGGTGCAATTCCTGATTATACACAACCAAGTTATATCTTGTTGTTGTTAATCGGTATAATAGGTGCGGTTTTATCAGGCGTGTTTCTCGGAAGTATTTATGCATTTTTAACCGTAACTCTTAAATGTAACCAAAACATAACGGGTTTAGCGCTTACAATTTTTGGTACAGGCTTTACTGATATTGTTATGCAATTGATGGACGTGACGAAACGTAAACAATATTTTAGTATTGCTTCAACTTATATTGCAAAGCCGTTGCCGTTTGCTCAAAATCTTGGATGGTTTGGCGAATTGTTCCTATCTTATGGAGCGTTGGTATATCTTGCTATCGCGTTATGTATAGCAACGGGTATAATTCTAAAAAAGACGAGAGTTGGACTTCATTTAAGAGCAGTTGGCGAAAATCCCGCTGCGGCAGACGCCGTAGGTATAAAAGTAGATACTTATAAATATGGTTCTATTTTAACGGGTTCAAGCGTGGCAGCAATCGGTGGATTTTTCTACGTTATGGACTTAGTGCAAGGTCTATATAATCAATATCAACCTGTCGAAGCGGTTGGTTGGCTTGCAATAGCGCTTGTAATCTTTACTCTTTGGAGGCCATATTTAGCCATTGCGGGATCTGTCTTATTCGGCGCTTTATATACTGTTTCAAACTTTATGGACGTGTCGTCTCAAATAACAAACGCTTTAATATCTTTTATTCCTTACGTTGTTACTGTAATCGTATTGCTTTCGGTAAGTGTAATAGGTAGTAAAAACGTTCAACCGCCGTCGTCGTTGGGGCTCAATTATTTCCGCGAAGACCGATAACTTAAAGTTTTATATTCCGTAATATTTTGTTAAAAAACGATAGTAACTGGTATGACAAGTAATGCAATGCCATCTACTATCGTTTTTTATATTGTTTTGTTTGTAATTTATTGCGAAAAAATTGTAAGATTTTGTTAAAGTTGTGAAAACTTAAATTATAAAATAATATTTTAAAACTACGCTTGCAATATGTAAAAAAGTGTGTTACAATAATTATGCTCATAATAGGGTAATTTGGAAAATTTTTAATATAAAGAGGTTAAAATGAAAAAGTTAGATTTAAGCAAGTATGGTATCTTAGGCGCTACTGAAATCGTCCACAATCCTTCATACGAAGATTTGTTCGTTGCTGAAACAGATCCGTCTCTTACGGGTTTTGAAAAAGGTCAAGAAACCGAACTCGGCGCAGTAAACGTTATGACGGGTATTTATACCGGTCGTTCTCCAAAAGACAAGTTTATCGTTATGGACGAAAATTCAAAGGACACCGTATGGTGGACTTCGGACGAGTTTAAAAACGACAACCATCCATGTAGTAAAGAAACTTGGAACGCCGTTAAAGACCTTGCAATAAACGAACTTTCAAATAAAAAATTATACGTAATGGACGTATTTTGCGGAGCAAACAAAGACAGTCGTATGGCAATCCGTTTCATAATGGAGGTTGCTTGGCAAGCACACTTTGTTAAAAATATGTTTATTACTCCAACTGCAGAAGAACTTGAAAACTTCGAGCCTGATTTCGTTTGCTACAACGCGTCGAAAGCAAAGGTTGAAAACTTCAAAGAATTAGGTCTTAATAGCGAAACAGCAGTAGTATTCAACATCACTTCTCGTGAACAAGTTATTTTAAACACTTGGTACGGTGGAGAAATGAAGAAAGGTATGTTCTCAATGATGAACTACTACCTTCCACTTAACGGTATGGCGTCAATGCACTGTTCGGCAAATACCGATATGCAAGGCGAAAACACGGCTCTTTTCTTCGGTCTTTCAGGAACTGGTAAAACCACGCTTTCAACCGATCCAAAGCGTCTTTTAATCGGCGACGACGAGCACGGTTGGGACGATAACGGCGTATTCAACTTTGAAGGCGGATGCTATGCAAAGGTTATCAACCTTGATAAAGAGTCAGAACCCGACATTTATAGGGCAATTCGTCGCAACGCATTGCTTGAAAACGTAACCGTTGACGAAAACGGCGTATGTGATTTTGCAGACGGTTCTACTACCGAAAACACCCGTGTTTCATATCCTATCAACCACATTGAAAAAATCGTTCGCCCAGTATCTGCTGCGCCCGACGCTAAAAACGTAATTTTCTTATCGGCAGACGCATTTGGCGTTCTTCCTCCTGTTTCTATTCTTACTCCAGAGCAGGCTCAATACTATTTCCTTTCAGGCTTTACTTCAAAACTTGCTGGAACTGAACGTGGAATAACCGAACCTACTCCTACTTTCTCTGCATGTTTCGGTCAAGCGTTTTTGGAACTTCACCCAACCAAATACGCTGAAGAACTCGTAAAGAAAATGGAAAAGAGCGGAGCAAAGGCATACCTTGTTAATACGGGATGGAACGGAACGGGTAAGAGAATTTCAATTAAAGACACCCGTGGTATTATCGACGCTATTTTAGACGGCTCTATTTTAAAAGCGGATACGAAAGTTATTCCACACTTTAACTTAGCAGTTCCAACTGCTCTTCCAGGCGTAGATTCTAACATTTTAGACCCACGCGACACTTATGCTGATAAGGGCGTATGGGAAGAAAAGGCAAAGGATTTAGCAGGTAGATTTGTTAAAAACTTTGTAAAATACACTGGTAACGACGCAGGCAAGGCTTTGGTTAAAGCAGGTCCTATCGTTGACTAAAATTAAATAATAGTTAAGGGATACGAACTGTCGTATCCCTTTTAAAATGCAAAAAAGTAACCTTTTAAATTAAAAAATCATAGATATAGTAAGGAAAATTTTAAAATGCCTATTGACAAGAGAAAAAACCTATTGTATAATTTAGTCGAAAAATAATTATCTAAGGGCTTACCCGCGTTAGCGGAAGTTATATTATTTTAAGGAGAAAGTAAAATGAAAAAACGTTTAACACTTTTAATTTGCGCGTTGCTTACTGCAATACTTGCGTTTAGCACTTCTTGCGCAAATACCGACTTGTCAAAGTTTATGCCAAGCTTTGAGATTCATAATAATTTAGCAACGTTGTCGCTTACAAAGGACGATTTTGTACAAGACTGTGATGAGTTTGGTTTAATGATTATTGAAAATTATACTTATGACGAAGAAGATAATCTCGTTTCAACCAAGCAAAGACTTTACAACTCGAGAACCGACGCGTTTATCGAAGGTGCAGAATCTGTCGTTTTAGAAGATAGCGAGCCTGCAAATGACGCTTTATCAGTTTCGATTTCGGCAGGAATTCACCATTTGACCGACGGAATGTACGCTCTTGCAACTATGATTGGCGAGAGAGCAACCGCTGAAGAAGTTTTCGACGTTAAAGTAAAAGTAGAACTTTTCGGTAAAAACGGTAAAGCGGGCGAGGCAGAATTTGACGAAAACGTTATGTTAAACAATCCTTATGATGATGAAACTAAGGTTTTCACAGACTGGTCGGGCGTTCGTTATTACGTTAATACAAAGGGTAATCTTGTAAAAGAAAACGACGTTTTTGCAAGAATTCTTAGTTATCATGACGCTGCTTATTATATGGAAATAAGCTTAGATAATTATTACGCCGTAATGGTAGACGGTGGCGTGGAATTTTATGATTTAGACGGTAAATATATTCGTACTGAAGACATTTGGTTTAAAATGGGAATGACAGAGAACGTTGTTGACGCTCCTGAAATATGGACTATAGGTGATTTTATATTCGTTCAGTATTCGTTAGTATTATCAGACGACGCAAAAAACTATGATTATCAAGAACGTTATGTCAATGATATCGATGAAGAAAAATTCCGCAAAATGGATCTTGTAACAAAGCGTTACGACGTAAAAGAAGGCAAGATTAAAGATATGAATATGGACGTTATCGTAACTGATGATTATGGAATGAGTGGTATAGACAGTGAAGTTTTATATTACTATGAAATTATTGATAAACAGATCGGCATGTACGAATTAGTTCAAATATTCGATAAAGACCTTAAGGTTTCGTTAGATATTCAAAAACTTGTTCCGGGCGCTTATAGTGTAGAACCTTCGTTCGATAGTATGTTTATTTGGTCAAGCGCTGGTATGAGCGTTCTTAAAGGTAAAGAAATCGTAAAGGTTTTCCCAAGTGGCATAGATGTTGACGGCAACTCCATAATCGTTGAACATACCCCAACCGCTCTTGATATTTACGACCTTAACGGACAACTCAAAAAGTCATATACTGATATTTTATATAGCGAAACAGGATGGGGAATAAATGAGACTCTTATTTTAACGTTTGAAAATTCAATCGTAGAGTATGATTTACAATCTCATAGCGAAAGAATTTTGGCTTCGTTTGATGACGAAACTGTTAGATTAAAATCCGTTCAAGCTTACTATATTGCAACTGAAAGCGCAGGCGATGACGGTGATTTTAATACAGTTGAAGATAATATTATAAATATTAGATTCTTAATAGATGGAATTGAAGACATTCAACTTCAATACAATGACGTTTTAGACGTAGAAGATTTAGGTAGTTATTATGATTACAATAAAGAAACTTCTTGCCAAGGAACGATTGTACGCGTTGAAATTTACGATGGTGAAACAGACGAAGTTACAGTTACTTACTATAGATCTGAATACGTAGAGGCTTATGAGGCTGAAGGTAAATAATAATTAAAACAAGGGGCTTGCCGAAATCGGCAAGCCCCTTTTCGATATGCGAAAGCCACGCTTTTAATTTAGCGTGGCTTTCGTGTTAGTTAAAATTAAATTTGATAACGTAATTTTTGCTTTCAAAAGGTTTTAAAGTTCTCATTTTAAAGTCGTCAAATCTTGTAAGCGACGGCTCTATTCCAAGCGCGTAATCTCCGCTCGTCATACTTTTCCACTCGAGCGTTACGGGGAAGTCGTTTATATCGTAAACCATTTCAATCTTAACGTTTTTAGTTGGGTTAAATAAACTTATTTTCCCTTCAGATAAAGTGTGATAGTAAACGTCCTCGTCGTTTTGGTCAAGTGGAGTGGTGATTGTAAATTTTTCTTGACTGCGTTTTTTTGCAATTTCAGTTAAAGGATCGCTCTTTATAGCAGGGATATCGAGTTGTAATACTTCGTCTAAAAACGGATATCCGTAGTTTACGTGATATAAAAGCACGTATGAGTCGTCTTTAAACGCTTTATTTTCAACCGTATCGCTAACGGTCAAGGAAGTGCTAGTAATTTCAAAACGACGTTTTAAAACCAAGTTTTTGCCGAATAAAGCGCTCTCTTTAATCTCTCCACAAACGTAAACTATACCGTTTTCTTCGTAAGAGTATGCGTTATCGGCTTTTTTGTAGTGCAAACTGCCGTGTATGGGCTTTTTGTCAACGCAAGAAGAAACGTTGTCCATTCCGCAAGTATATAAAAATCCGCCTTCAAAATTACCGACGAAATCTCTTTGCCCGTCGTTTAAGCCGTTTTTACTTAAAAACGAAAGGTTGACGCCTTTATACCTTACCCAAACTATATCGAGCGCGTTGTCTTTGTTAAACAAAACTTCCAACTCGCCGTTATAACTAAAATGCAGTTTTTTTCGCCGTAAATTACGTCTTTTGCAACAATTATTTGCTCTCTATTACCTAGTTTTTTATCAATCATATTAGTCCTTTAAAAGTTCAATGCACTTTGCAAGCATCCTAAGAACGTGGAAAGGTCCTTTATACATATGTCCTTTGCAAGGTGGTTCAGTAGGTTTTCCGTCACGTCTTAAATATCCAAACCACTCGCCAAATTCGGGGTCTGAGAAATGCTTAAATGCGTAATCGGTTACTTTTTTAAACCAGTTAAGATATTTTTCGTCGCCAAATTCCTTGTAGAGTTTAAGCGATGCAATGATGGCTTCGTTGTGTGGCCACCAAAGTTTCATATCGTGTTCGTACGCTTCGACGGGTTTTCCAAGATAGTCGATAAAATATTTAATACCTTCGTATTCTTCGTCCCAACCGTTTTTGATAGCGTCGTCAAAGATATTTTTTGCAAGGAGTTTTAATTTTTTGTCGCCAAAATATTCGGCTTCGTCTAAAATAAACCAAGCGCATTCGATATCGTGTCCGGGGTTTACTACACGGCAAGGCGCAGATTCGTCGATAATTTCACCGTTTTTGCCAACGTTTTCAAGCATGATGTGTAAGTCGGGTTTATAGAAAAGATGCTCGATTTCCCACAAGAGTTTTTTAGCGTTTTCGTCGTAAGTTTTTGCGCGCTCTCCGTCAACTTCACGCATTACGTGAGTTACGTTAAGCAAAATCATAGGGCAGGCAAGACTTAAAGTATCTCTCGTGCTTGCATATACCTTAGGCGTAATTTTATAAGGGTCGTTGTCGCCGTTTTGGTTGATTGCCCAAATAAAATCGTAGTACGACTTGGCGTTTTCAAGATAGGTTTTATCGCCCGTCGCTTTAAAATACTCGGCGCATGCGATAATATAGAAAGATTCCGAAAACCAGTATCTACGTTTTCTAAGTGGTAAACCTTCTTTAGTTACCGAGAAAAACATTCTCTTATCGCTATCGATACAATGTTTTTGCAAAAAGTCTAAACAAGATTTTGCAATCTTTAAATACTCGGGATTTTTTTCTAAATTGTTGTAGATATACGAGAACATATATCCAGCGCGACCTTGCATCCATACGCTTTTATCGGTAGAGTATATTTCGCCCTTTCTATCGAGAGAGTTGTAAATACCGCCGTTTACGCTATCAATCGCGTTTTTTGTCCAAAATGGGATTACGTTTTCAAACAGTTCCTTTTCAAATAACTGTCTATATGCTTTCAATTCGTTCATAATTCACCTAATTACTTTTGTTTTTTTGCTCTTTCGGTATAATATTTGGTGTATAAGTCGTGCAAGTTTTTAGCCGATGGGAAAATTGATTGAGGGCTTAAAAAGTGTGAGAATTCAAACGTGATACACTTTTCTACGTGCTTTTCCGCAATGGCAATTTTACGGCGTAAAACGTCAAACGGAATAGGGAAGAACATAGCCCTTACGTCGCGTTCAAAGGTTTCAACGTTTGCCCAAAGGTGCATATCGTATTTTTCGCAAACTCTCTTCATTGCTTTTAAGTATTCTTCGTAATCTTCAAGTGGAGAAGTTCCGTCTTGGAAAGCGAGAATATCTACTTTACCCTTGCAATTTTCAAGTAAATCTAACCAAACTTCTTCTGTTTTTTCAGGAGCGAAAGTGTCGTTTGGGTGGTGATTTCTACCTTTAAAGAAAGGACTGAGTAGTACGGGCTTGTCCGGGGCGTATTCTTTACAAAGGCTAGCAAGTTCTTGAGTAGTCTCTTTCAAATTGTAATAGTGCGAACAGCCTTCTTGCGGAATATACCAACCGTAGAAAGAAGAGAAATGTCCGTAACGCTCTAAAACTTCTTCAATGTATATTTTATTTTGTTCAACTTCGTGTTTGTAGTCGCCGTCGTTCCATGTTAAGTTGCTAATGTAAAGCCCTAAAAAGACTTTCATATCTCTTTTTTGCGCTTCTTCAAAAATCAACTTAGCAAAATCTTCGCCTTCTTCTTTTAAAGTAGGGAAGTGTTTAGACGGGTAAATACATTTATCGTAGAAAACGCCACGCATGATAACGAGAGTATCAATGCCAACGTTTTTCATATTGTCGAGATCTTGTCTCCACTGATCGTCCGACCAGTTAGACGCGGGGATGTCGTAAGTGATTTCGTCAATAAAAGTTGCGGTTATAGGGAATTGATTTTTTTTCATATAAAAACACCTTTTAAAATATTTATACAAATATTTTAGCACATATTTATAAGATGTTCAAGATGATTAGTGAAAAAAACGGGTCGTTTTTTGACTTTTTTAAGCAGTGTTATATTTTAATAGCGTATATCTTACAACTAATTTTTATTTAATGTAAATTTTGAGGAAAAATTTCTTGACAAGGCTATATGATTGTGATAGCATATAGTCCAAGATATAAGGGGTTTTAAGGGTGAAATTTTCTAGAATTTAAATGCAATTAAAGGACGGTACTATTATGAAAAAAGAATACGTATATCCAAAAATTGAACAGATATTATTAGATGATCCTTTTATTCGAACTTCTTTTGGTAATGACGATAACGATGGTTATTGGGAAGACGAAAATACTAAGCCGAAGGGAGGTGCGTAATGAAAAAGAACGTGGTTTTAACTGCGCTACTATTTTTGGCTTGCGCTTTTTTAAGTTTGGGACTGAACGGGCTTTTGCAAGTTAAGGCTCAAGGTGAGATAAAAACGGAAACTTTCAAAATGGAAGAGGGTGCGTCCGTACGAATAAAGTCGCTGATTGACAAAGATGGCAACGAAATTGAAAGTAACGGTTTAAGATTTTCAGCGGAAATTAGTCTTGAGGAATTTAATGCTTTGCAAAGCGTAGGCGCGCAGTTCGGAATGGTAATAGTTGCAAGCGATTTGCTTAAAGGCGTTGAAATTACTGAAGAAACCGTTTTTGGTTTAGAGCCGTCTTTCTATTTTACAAACGAAGTTGGTGGAGATACTTCTAAAATTGCAATGTTGCATATTCCTTACCCTTCGTGCTCAAATATCGACAAAGATGAAAATATAGAAATTTGCGGTTCAATCGTTAATATTAAGATTAATAACTTTACTCGTTCGTTTGTAGGTAGGGCTTACGTAGCAATACCACAAACAGACGTGGAAACGGGCGTAGTTTCTTACACGTACGTTTTTGCTCCGTATTTTAAAGAGGAAATAGGCAATAACACGCGTTGTATTTATTACGTTGCGCAACGAGCCATTGAAAAAGAAGAAGAAAATGCAAGTGCAGCAAATCAAAAATATATAATTCCTTTTGCAGAAACGGATAGATTTAAAAACTATAACTATCGCTATTACGTTGATCATTGTTACGTCGTACATAATGAAGAGACCAACGAGCATGAAATAATTCATACCGAAACGGAGATTTGTTATGGGGAATTGAATTCTATTGTAATAGCAGAGCCGATAATTAAACCTGAAGACGTTGAAGATATCAAAGATTTGAAGTTTATCTATGATATAGACGCATCTATTGAAACAAAAGAGGGTTTAGTTTATGCGGGTGGAATGCAAAGGCTTAGGCTATATTACGAAACTGCAGGTACGATATCTGAAGAGCATAAAGCGGACACCTTAGCAACGCTCGTTCAGGACTTTTTAGACGTTAATAAGGCAAGTGAAAATTTCGGGCTACATATAAACGGCAATGATGAAGATTGGACTGTCGTTCCCGTTTACGATCCTAACGGGCCTGAGGGTAATACGGATCAAATAGGTGTTTCTTTTACAACCACGCAAAACGCTTCTAAGAATCGCTATATGCTATTGTCTAAGCAGTTTTTTGAAAAGTTGCGTGCATTTGGCGTGGAGAGTATCGTGTTTGATTTTCACACCGCGCCAGATAGTGGTAAACAGATGAAATTTGAAGCGTATCAGGAAGAAGACAAGACGGCGCCAGTAAACATTTACGATGCTACGACGAACGAATTGTTAAACAAGAATGGACAAAGTGTTACGTCTCCTCGTATTAAAATTTATATAAGGGACGTTACGGAAGGTGGCGGTGTTTTAATTGTAATTGATCAATCTGCATCAAGCAACCAAGGAAAGTATCATTTTGGAAATATAACTTTTACTTTCCCAACAACAAACACAAATAAAGATAATCAATAGACAAAAACCACCCAAAGGGTAAAGCTTTTGGGTGGTTTTTTTGTATACAGAAAACCCCCAGATAGTCTGGGGGTTCAAAAAAGGCTTATGCCGTTCCAACTTGTAAAAACACTCCGTTTAATTTATAATAAAAATGCGACCTGCCAGTTGCAAAAAAATAAATTAAACGGAGGACA
>JAFQMD010000033.1 GCA_017396365.1 Clostridia bacterium
ATGGAACTGATTGTAGTTAGGCTCGCAGTATCCTATTTCCGAAGTCATATTTCTCAACGAACCCGTTTCAAAACTGTACAAATCTGCCGTGCGTTCAGCTTCGGTTACTGGGCGAATATTGTCAATCCAATAACTTGCGCCTAAAGTTATGCCTGCTTGAACGTTTAAAAATCTTCCTTCGGTTTTATTGTTTTGAACCCACGCTTCGTAAACCGACCTTGGCATATAATAAGTCTTATACGCGTCAGTAGGCGTCGTATCGAATTGACTACCAGATTTACTAGGATCTCCCGTTTCGTATGACGAGTAGTTAGTTTGATCAAGATTATGATACATGATACTGCTAACGGGCGTAGTTGCGTTTTCGGGAAGTTTTATATCAAACGCCAAATACTTAACGTCAGAATTCTCAAAAAACTTAGCCATATCCGTAAGTGTCATCATAATTCTTACGTTACCTTGTTCGTTGTTCTCCGAAGTTGCTTGTAACACCTTACCACCGTTGCCATCAACGATAGAAAGCGTTGACCTACCTCCGCTTTTTATAAATGAAGGAACTTCCGTCATTGAATCAAAAGTTACTGCGTTTACGTAAGTTGCTTTTAACGTAACGTCGCGAGCAACAGTCCAAACACCGCTTATATCAAACGGCTCGCCGTCTTCATCTACCCAGCCGATAAAACTTTGATAGATTTTAGCAGGGGTTGGGACAACTGCAAATTCGTAATCCGAGTCGAAAATTACGGGTTCTGTGTGAGTTTCTTCTCCGTTTGCAAACTCACCGCCGTTTGCAAGGAACGATACGCTATATGAATTAGGAGTTGGCTCTGCAAGAGATACGACTAAACCACCTAACTCTAACTCGTCAACAGTTTTATCCCAAGTAACGGTATATCCCTCGATTTTTACGCTTTCAGGTATTTCAGGGAAGGTTACGCCACTCATATTCTCAATCGTATAAACGATAGGAGCAAGCAAGTCTTCGCCTTGTAAATTAACGAAACGAACTTGATATTCAATAGCCGTCCAAACGGGATATAAATTACATCCACCCAAAGTTATTTCTTCCACAGTCTTATTCCAAGCGACCGTATATCCTTCTCTCTCAAGGTTAGTAGGCAAGGCAGGAAGAACGATTTCGTCTATATTTTCAACCGAATAGGTAATTGAATCAGCAATAGGCTCATCCGAATTTTCAAGCGTAAACGTGAGAGTGTAAGGAATAGCCGTATATACGGCGTTGACCGTTACGTCGCCCTTTGTTAACGTATAAGATTCCCACGCTCCCGTATAATGGTCTTTTGTTGGAACGCTAGGCTCGTCAATCTGAGTATTTTCAATCGTATAAGTTCTCTCTGCATAAGACTCGTTATTCACTAAGAAAGTAACCGTGTACTGCTTAAGAGTATAAACTGCGTTTATAGTTAAGTCGCCGTTTAAAACGTACTCTTCCCATGCGCCGTCGTAACCTTCTTTTGCAGGAACTTCAGGTTCTGAGATGCTTTCATCCCCGCTCGTATAAGTAACGGTTTCTATCGTTACTCCGTCCGCTATAAAAGTTGCAGTGTACTCAGTTTTGTTGTTAGAACATGCTGTCACAGAGCAAATCATAGCAAGTGCTGCTAAAGTTATCAAAAATAATCTGATAATCTTTCTCATTTTTTCCTCCTTGAACTTTATTTGTTTTTACGTTTTTCATTATATCATTGCGGTTTTTACAAAACCGTTTGGCTTGATTTTGAAGTTTAAGCATATAAAACCACGTCTTAGAAAGGTATTACGTAAGTCGCCTCGCCAGGTTTGTGCTTTAAAGTAAGCGTTCTCTTTTGCAACTTTACAATTTCCCTTTCACCTTTTTTATATACCGCTGCGTATTTATACCCTTTATCAAAAGTGATTACCGTAGTTTGATACGTCTTACTTCCTTTTTTAGTTGGATCAATTATATTTTGAATCATATACATATAATTGTTTTTGTCTGCGTCATACAATTCGGTAACTAACGCTACTTCTTTATTTACGCTCACGTCTTTTACAACCTTAAAATCAGGCGTTTCAATGGTACGCATTGCAAACGTGCAATCAAAGTTGGTAATGTCCAACATAAAAACTTTACTACTTCTATACTCGAAATTTAAAATTGTAGGAGCAAATTTTTGTTCTTCCGTCATAATTTGCTTCATCCAATGATAAATGTCCGTCTTTTCCCCTTTCCAAGTAAGGAAAGAGTTTCCGTCAATGAAATGCTCCTTGTTGTTATCAGCCTTGGTAAAGTAGGTAAAATACGAAATCTGCTTAATTCCAAAACCAACGAGCATATTGTTTAGCCAATACAAATCCTCTTGCGACAACATTCTCGGATTAGTAACTTTATCCGTCTGCCCGTACGTTTGCGTTACAAAGTAAAACTCTAAGTCTTTTTCTTGAGCCAACTTCGACGCTACTTGCAAGCCGAGAAGATAATAATAATCTACGCTATCCGCATGTCTAAACGGATATTGGTCGTATTGAATATATTTTGCGCCCGTATGTTCTAAAAACAAATTCAAATAACTCTCATAGCCTTTTACCATCTTTTCAGTCGGATTCAAGCCTTCTTCGTTTACTATGCCGGTAAAGTAATTTTTACGGTTTTCATCTTGTTCGCCCGTAGAAATTGGATGCAAGTTATACTGAATATAAGCGTTTGGGCAAACTCGCTTTATTGAACGATAAACTTGCCCGTAATTCGTAGCGTGATAAAAACACGGCTCGTCGCCAAGCATTACTCCGTAAAACGCTTCGTGATCTTTATACGGCTCCATACAATTTGCAATATACGAGTCTAACTCGGCTTCGGTTTTAAATTTTTTATTTTCACCTATCAAGCCAACCTCGTCTAATATAGTGCCGTTATCTATTTTTTCAACAATTTGCTTATCGTTTCCGAAACTTGGTTTTGAAAGCGCTTGAATTCGAGTATCCATTAAGATAACTTTATCAATTCCTGCTTGCAACGAATAATCCAAAGCTTTTTTTGCATTGCTGTTTTCAAAATTCCTTGCGACGTCCTCGTCAACCCTTGCGGAAATTTGAGGAAAATAAATCGTCATACCCGCGTCTTTATATTCTTTAATACGCTCTACCGTCAAATAATCTTCATCTGGATAATAAGATATCCCGTCGATATTCCAACTGTCTATAAGAGCAGAATATCCGTAAAAATCGTATTGCAAAGTAGAACCCGAATAATCGGGCGCTTTGGGCGCTTTCTTACATCCGCTAAGCGTGAAACACAAGGCGGAAACGATTGTTAAAAATACGCCTATAAGTTTATTTTTCATAGTTTTCCTCCCTTTACGCTCCAAGCGCTTCAGACACCTTATCTATTGCGTTTATATCGCTGACGTTTGTATATACCGCGTATATTTTATCTAAAGTTATAGCGACGTTATATCTACCGTACATAACGATACTTCCGCTTACGTAATCCGACGTTATCCACGCTCCCGTTACGGTAGTTACGTAACGCGCGACTTCTTTTCCCGCGTCTAAATTGATTAAAAGTTGTTCAATTACGAACTCGCCGTTTCTCGCGCTCTTAATACCCGTTACGTATCTGTAATGAACACCGTTTTCTAAACCTATAATAGAAAGTGGCGAAATATCACTTGCAGATCCGTAAACTCTAAGTCTTCCCTTATCGTTCACGTGAGCGTATCCAATCTTATTAGGTCCGAATATGGTAACTCTTGCGCCGTCGTTAGGATCGTTAGCGTCACCGTTTTGCTTAGCAACACCCGTATGAATATATATTCCCGCTTTACCGTCGATTAGCGACGACGTAACTTCTTTTGCAAAGAAACATAGTTGCGGTACGTTCTTACCGGTAAAATCAACAACCACGTAACTACCTACCCCATAGTTTCCGTTGTAAGCGATATACGGAACGTCGTTATCACTCATACCGCCCGAAGCAGTATCGGGTTTACCTTGGAAATAACCGGATTTTAATTCAACTTTAAGGTTTGCGTCAATAGATTCATAAGCGTACGCCGTCATGCCGTTAGCAGTCATAAACGCTTGCGCTTGACTTGCAATCTCGCCTTCTCTATCCATAATGAGTTGAATATTATCGATATATACGCAACTGCGCGCGCCAAATCCACCCGTAGTTTCTAAAGACAACGCTATTGAATATAGCACGGACTTATACGTGTCGTAGTTTGCCATCATAAGCGCGCGTGACAAATTTACCGTCGTCCACGTATTCGCTCTTATAACTCCTATATAGTCTTCGCGAAGATATTTATCGTTTGACGGATCGTCCGTCAATGCTTTTAATTTAAAATTAAGTTCTCTCTCTGAATATATCTCAAAACTTATACCCTGCGCCTGTCTTGAAAGGTATATAAAGTCGGTAAACGCTTTAGAAACGAATACGTTTAAATCGTTGGTTGGGTTAATCGTATAATACTTAATACTAGTTTCCCCTTCTATAACGAAGTTTTTATCACTATTTGGAACTGCAAGCAATCCGCCTTCAAACGGGTTAATTACACCTTGCGTTTCAAAATAGTCCTTTGCAAAAGGAACGCTAAAATCGTACAATACGTTTACGGTAATAGAACTTGGTCGAACTCCTTCTTCGCTCGTTGCGTAATACAATCTGTATTGTCCACTCTTAGTGAAAGTAAAACTACCGTCTTGACCAATGTTAATCGGCAAACCGTCAGGAGCAGTTACGGTAAATTCGTAATCTATAGACGGAACGTCTATAAAATCGGTTACTTTCGCCGAGTCGCCCAACTCGTAATTTTCTTTGTAGCCGTCTTTAAATTGAGCGGCTTTATCCATATCGTAAATATCTGTAACGTCCGTTACTGGAGCATAAATTTTATCAAGTATAACGTCATGTCCGTAATTTCCGTAAAGAACTATGCTTCCCGAATAATAGTCTTGATCCAAATTTAAAGGTTCTCTACATTCTTGTCCCGCGCTTTTGTGTGGACAAGGATTTATTGAACATTGATTTATCGTATAACTACTCAACGTTTCTCTTTTATCCCACACTCTTTCGCTCGTAGTCAAATTGATTAACAAAATACGGGCTATCATTGAAGTAGAGGTCGCATTTTCAATACCGACGATAAATCTATACTTGCAATTATCGTCCAAACTGTTCCAACTTGCAGGACAAGGATCAC
Source organism: Clostridia bacterium (assembly GCA_017396365.1). Classification (GTDB taxonomy): domain Bacteria; phylum Bacillota; class Clostridia; order Christensenellales; family Borkfalkiaceae; genus UBA10281. The sequence goes on from JAFQMD010000033.1 coordinate 5,187, forward strand.
TCGTCGAACCGATAGCGCAAAAACGACCTTGATTGTCCAACTCTCCGAAACTTGCCTTTTCAGGTCCAAAAATTACCATACGGCTAATTTGAGGTTCAACGTTCGTTCTGCCGTATGCAAATCCATTAAAGAATAATATTCCATCGCCACCATTAGTGAAACTTGGCACTACGTCCTTACAGAAAAATGCTACTTGAGGAAGATTTTTACCCGTAAAATCAACCGTTACAAAAGTATTTGCGCCGTAACCGTCACCGCCTTCGTCACCGTTAAACGCAATATAAGGCACGTAATCTTTGTAATACGAACCGTTTATATATCCCGCATCTAATTCAACGCGACCGTCAGAAGATATATACGTGTAACCGTCGGCATCCACTGAAACGTTATTTACAGACATCCACTCTTGCGCGTCGGGTTCTATAACCTGTTTCCTACGAACGGTAACCTTATGCTCCGCCGTAAGAACTTGACCGTCTTCCGTTTCAATACCAAAAGTAAACGCAAAATCGCCGTGTTCGGGGAAAGTGTAAGACGTTTTGTCTTTCAAATTCTCCGTTTTGCCGTTGTACGCTACTTTTTCAATAAAAAATTTATATCCGTAATAAGAATGAACAGCCAAATTTAATTGTCTTTCGAAAAAATTGAAATTCATAGTTTCGCCAACGCGATAATTAACCGTTGGATTAGAATATTTCCACGTTGCTTTTGATACTACAACCTCAATCTTGGTACTAATCTGCCCTTTGTAAGGACCTTTCTTTACCGTATAAGTCAAAGTGTAAGTTCCCGGTCTATCCGTCGTCCATTGTACGAGTTGTTTTAAATCTCTCTCTTCACCCGTTTCGTCACAAGTTAAAATGAGAGTGTATTCATCCGTCAAGGACGGATCTACGTATTCGTCGTACATAATCGGCTCGCCTAACACAATCTCTTCTAAATAGCCTTCGTTAAAGGCAAGTTTAGATTTGCATCCTAAACACGCCGTGCCAAGCGCTATACAAGCCAAGACCATACACGTCAAAAATGTTATCCAAAGTTTTTTCATATTCATCCCCTTTTTATTTGCGGTTTATAATAGTTTTCACTTTTTCATATACGCCTTTATTTTTACGTTTATCTCTTATTAACCTTTTAACCCGCCCGTAGTCATATTGTTCAAAATAAGATTTTGAGTACAAGCGTACAATACTATAATAGGAAGACAAGAGATAACTGCAGCCGCAAAATAAATATTCTCAGGATCCGATACTAAAAAGTAACTGTCCTTGAATAAATACATACCGTAAGCAAGGTTTGGGTAATTGCGCAAATAAATCATCGAAATAGAATAATTGTTCCAAACCCCAGTCGCTTGCGTAATGGCAATCGCCACGATACAAGGTACAACTTGCGGTAAAATAATTTTTATAAGTATCGTAAAATTCGTTGCTCCGTCTATTTTTGCAGATTCGGAATAAGAACGGCTAACGCCTTTAAAGTATCCGTAAAGCACGATAAAAGCAAAATCAAAACCACCCGCCCACATTAACCATATAGTCATAGGGTTATTTATCATTTTCAACGTCATTGCCATCTTGTATTGCGCGGGTCCCGCTCCTATAATAGGAATAGTATTTGCAAAAATAACTAAACTGTATAAAAATTTACTTCCGGGGAAACGAAATCTTGCCAAAGCGTATGCAAGCAAAGTGCTAGATACGATATTTACGAAAACGTTGACAACTAAAATCCACAGAGAGTTGAACAACATTTCCATATATCTAAACGGTTCGCCTCCTCCCGTTGCCGGTACTGCCTGAAATTCAGTAAAAACTTCAAGATAATGCCTAAATAACCACTTCTCCGGAAAGGTTAAAGTATTCGTATTGTATTCTAACGACGTCTTAAAAGAATTTAATAAAGTCCATAAAAGCGGAAATAAAAATAAAATTGCTAAACCAACGAATAACACAAAAAAGAAAAAGTAAATAATTTTATCTCCGACGTGTGTGTTTTTTAACTTTAATTTAGTCATATTAAACCTCCACGTTTTCCGACATTCTTTCCAACAATCTCTTACCTACCATTACGATGGGTAGCGTCATAGCAGTCAACGTAACGCCAAGCGCCGCGGGATATCCGTAACCCGTTGAATCGTTACCGGTTGACAATCTATACGTCAAGTTAAACAACTGGAATCCAATAGTCGAAGTTTCGCATCGTCCCGTTCCGTCCGTAAACAACCATACGTTATAGTCGCAAGTAAAGATTGAACACAACGCGAAGGTCAACAACGTACAAATGGTAGCCCAAATGCAAGGAATTGCGATTTTAAACATCTGGGTAAAAAAGCCTGCCCCGTCTAATTCTGCCGATTCAAAAAGTTCATCCGGCACACGGGTAAACGCGCCCGTTAAAACGGCGTTATTGCCGACTATTCCCATTACCGAACGCACGATTACAAGCGTGAGAAAAGCAGTATCTTCGCTAAATAGCAATCCGCTATGTTTGGCTTTATCAGGCAAATCTACTCCTATTGCTTTTAACGCTTGAGTAATCGGTCCTTTTGTTGACACCATTTCTTTAATGAGCAACGTCCAAATAATCGCTCCCATCAAACTTGGAATATAATATATAACCCTAAATACGTAGTGTCCGAAGATTTTTTTCGTCAACACGTAGGTCGTAATCAATGTAATCGGAAAAATAATTCCCTCGCCGACAATCCATAATATTAACGACCTACCGAGCGAAGCGCCCAAGTTTATTCCAAGCATATCTTCATCTACAAATCCTTTATATACCATTTGAAAATTCGCAGAAGTTAATTTACCCATGCTGTCTTTAAAGGCAAGACCGATTGAAGATATGTTTACAAAAAACCAAAAAATCATAAACTGCAACACAGGAAAAAGGACGATTAGATAAGCAAATAAAAAGTCCCTTCGCTCCAGTTGTGTATAGTTTTTCTTAATTTTGTCAAATACTTTCATAGCAAATTATAACCCTGCACTTTTCAAATAGTCTGCCCAGTTTTTAACTACGTTCGCTTTTTCTTCCTCTAAGAATTTCTTTGCAGCGTCTGCATATACGCTATCCGTTTTCCCGTTTCTTTTTCCATCCATCGTGTACATACTTGCAGTACTTTCTGAAGTAACGTAATCTGGAATATGTTTTTCGGTTGTAAACAAATCTAAAAGACTGCCACCGATTTCCCCTCTATATCCTTTTAAACTTCCAAATCGAGAAACCAATGAAAAATATTGATTTGCAGGAATTTTAGACGCGTTACGAACAAAATCATATTCCGACGTCGTATTCACCATTGAACAATACGGGCTAGTTCCGTTTGCAGTACGGCTAAACGTTTCGCCAAAATCGTCGCTACTCATCATTCTTAAGAATAAACTTGCTATCTCTTTCTTCGGTGAGCCTTTAGTAATATAAGCCACGTGTTCAGGTCCTCTAGCATAAGTAACGCCTCTTGCTCTCGCTACTTCTTTGGCGTCTTCTTTTGCAATGGTAACTCCCTTTTCTTCCTTGACGGACGCAACTATCTCGTCAAGACTCTTGTTCTCATCAACAAGCCCAACGATATAAGAGAGCAACTCCTCGCATTTTGCGTCGTCAAATTTGTAAGCGGTATTTTTACCGAAAATTTTCGTACCGACAGCAGACAACACTGGGAAATTTATAAAATCAATGTCTTTAAGTTGGTTTCTATAGTCCAACTTTACTTCGTTTAACATCCAGTCGCCGTTAAACATAAACACTGCGCCGTTGTTTACGTTGCTCATAATTTTTGCTTGCGCTTGAGAAACGTTTTGCGATCCGCTACCAGGCGCGGATATATTTAAATCGAAAGCCCTATAAGCAACTTTCATCATTTCATATAGCATTGGGTCGTCAAATAATTCTTGACACTCTTCGTCGGACAATTTTACGGACGCGCCCGTTTCATCAACGTCCATAAACGTCCAAAATTTATTATATTCATCAATATCATACTGAGCCATCAACGCATATAAGAAAACCATTCCGTAGCCGCTACCGCCCGAAATGTACGTAATAGGATAAGTACCTGATGCAACTGAGTTTTCTACTTCATTATAGCCACAATAAATTTTGTCGAAACAATCGAACATCTCGTTCGTAGTTTTAGGGTACTCTAAACCGTACGCCTGCAACTTCGTTTTGTTTACGACTAATCCGGCAGACGTTTGAGCCCAACTAAAACCGTATAACTCGCCATTTTTATCGGTCATATATTCAACCGTTTTTGCGCTTATTTTTTGACGAACGGTTCTTTGCTCTTCCGTTCCGTCATACGAAATAGCAGGTTTATCGTAAACGTCTTTTTCAAGGTTTTCAACCAAAACCCCATAATTGCCTTCCTTGCCAACAGCGTCTGGAGTTGCGTCTGTACTAATGTATAAATCAACTTTTGTAGAATCGTAACCAAGCGCCATTTCCTTAATAAGAGTATCCCCTTTAATTGCGTTATCGGGCGTTCTAATAATTACCTTATAACCCTCTTTAGCAAACGCTGTTTCAAATTTACCTTTCATTTCGTACAGCCAATCCGTACCGAAACCGGCTCTTCTTACTTTGATGACGATAGTCTTTGGGTCTATTTTCTCTTTTTTACAAGAAGTCAACGCACCCATCGTGCAAATTGTCATTAAAACACTAAGCACTAACGCAATAATCTTGCCTACTTTTTTCATCATGATACCTCCAAAATATAAATTTATCGTTACGTAAAAATTATATAATGCAAACTTTTCCGTTCGCTCACGTTTACTAAGCTGTTAGATAAGAGTACGTCAAACAGTGTAAAAACTTTTCACCTTGCGCTCTTACTACAAACCCCCACTGTCTTTTCCTCATAATTATAACACCGAAAATTCGCAGTATCAATAGGCTTAAACTTAAAAAGTATTGAAATATTTAATAAAATTAAACTTTTAAATACATATTTGTGTTGACTTTGCTTTTTCATTGTGTTAACATACAAATAGGAGGATTTTCTTATGAAACACCCTTTTCGCTTAGTCATTTTCAAATCAAACAATTATAAAATTGATGCTAAAAAGCGTTTTATGAAGCCTCATCAGCACTCCAGTTTAGAATTGTCATACGTTATTAGCGGTGAAATTACTTTAGATTTTTATTCAAAAAAAACTGAAAAGATGGAAACTACTTATATTTTCCCTCAACAGTTTTTTATCATAAAACCCGGCTGTCTGCATAGCGTTAATATTCCTTCTAAATTAGTCTCTCTCGGTCTTGAATTTGTAACTGCAGAAGGGGACGCCGTAGAGTATATGCAAAATTCAAAATACGTTGCATCTTTACCCTTGGCGCAAAAATTTCTCAATGAATTCCAAGATATTTTAATTTTCCACGACAACCAAAACGTCGCCTATTTATTAAACCAATTCAAAAAGTTTATTTCTGAAAACCCTTCGGATATCTTTTTGGATGAAATTTACGAATTAGAATTAAAAAGACTTTTGATTGAAATATTGAAATGTACTAAAGAATCCAACTTTATCACAGGACAAAATGTATATATTAAGAAAGCGGTTTCTTACATACAAGTAAATTACAATCAACCGTTAACCGTAAAAATGGTCGCTGATTATTTAACGATTTCCGAAGCGTATTTACAAAAAATGTTCAGGAGCAACTTAAACGTTTCAATCCACACTTTTATAAATCAAACCCGTATAGCAAAAGCAAAAAATTTAATAGCAAATACAAACTTCCCTATTAAAAAAATTGCTAAAGACGTTGGATATAACTCAATCCAATCGTTTATTGAAAATTTTAAGAATATTGCTAAATGCACGCCTACGGAGTTTAAAGGAAGAGAAATTCATAACGACGATTTGGATTTCTTTGAAGAAAATGAAAATTACCACGTGACAAAGATGCTTTAGCATTTTAAAAATTATAATGCGCGTAGCGTTTAAGCGCGCTTACTAAATCTCTCCAAAAAGCATCGGGTTTAAACTAATTTTAACAAAAACCCACCTATAAGTCGATTATTAAGCAATCCCCCCTTACGATACCCCACGTATCGTAGGTTATAATCACTCTAAAACAAGCAAAGAAAAAAGAGATACACAAAAGTGCTTATCCCATAGGGATTTTTATAAACATTATATAATTGCACTTTCAAGCGGTCAAAAGAAAATTAGAACTTGGATATTTCGTCCGAGTTCTTTTTTTTTGCAAAAAATTGGAGTTTACATAAACTTTACATAACCCAAACGGAAAAGTGATAGTTTGATTTTTTTAAGCGCAGTATAATAAGGGTGCAAATTCAAGAAAAGGAGAAAATCAAATGAAAAAACTTGTAACTATTTTACTTTCTTGCTTGCTCCTTATTACCGGAGCAATGGGACTTACTGCTTGTGGCGGTGAAAAGAACATCACTGTTGTTGCTCGTGAACAAGGTAGCGGAACGCGCGAAGCGTTTGATAAAGTTGTAACCGACGGCAATGGAAATTACCTTGAAATGAAGATTGACGGTAAAAAAGTATATAAAACCACGTCAAATGCCGATATTCAAAAAGAAACGGGTAACGTAATGAGCAAAGTTGCAAGCGATAAAAACGCAATCGGCTATATTTCGCTCGGTTCGGTAAACGACACGATTAAGGTTGTAAACGTAAACGGTGTTGCCCCTTCTTCTGAAACCGTTTTAGATGGCTCTTATGCAATCCAAAGACCGTTTGTAGTTATGACAAGTTCTACCGTAAAACTTACGGATATTGCGGCAGACTTTATGCTCTACTTAAAGAGCGAAGCGGCTGAAACCCACGCAAACGAAGCAGGTTGCATCTATCTTGCCGACCCTGCAAGAAGAGCAAACGAAGGCGAAACGGAAATTCCCGTTGTAGAATACGAAGTAAAATCTTCGCTTCCGTCGGGTGGAAAAATTACGGTAAACGGCTCTACTTCTATGGAAAAATTCATCAAAAAAGCAATGAGCGGTTATGCAACCCTTTACGGCAGAACGGCTGACGAAATTTTCACTCTTGACTTGCAAGGCTCTTCTGTTGGTAAAACCGCAGTAC
>JAFQMD010000034.1 GCA_017396365.1 Clostridia bacterium
ATAGCCATTGTGGTGACGATAGCGCTGAGGATCCACCTGTTCTCATTCCGAACACAGAAGTTAAGCTCAGCCGCGCCTAAAGTACTTGGCGGGCAACCGCCCGGGAGGATTGGTTGTTGCCACATTCCACTAAAAAGGAGTTCATTACGAACTCCTTTTTTGTTATTTTAAAGGCTTATCTACGTCGCAAAAGTGCGTTACTGCTTTGTTCCCCAAACCCCAATGACCAAAGAGGTCTATTGTGTCTTGTGTCACAAAGCGAGCCTTCTTTTGCTTGTATCTAATCCTTTAAATCTCACTTGATAAGGGTAAAGAAAAAAAGAAGAGCGCACGCTCTCAACGTCACGTTGCCTCGCATCTAAGCCTTTAAAATAAATTTTATTTGCACAAAAAGTGCCTATATAGGTTGATTATTAAGCAAAAGTGTAAGAAATAGTATAATTAAAAACGCTAAAAAAGTTAAAAAAAGTAGTGTAAAAATCAAATATAGGGTTGCGTATCGCAAAAGGTTATGTTAACATAATCGTAACGATAAAATTTTAGTTTAACTGTAAAAAGGAGAGAAAATGAAAAAAGTGGTTTTGTCAATACTTATTTTAGTGTTATCAATAAGTTTTTGTTTTACAGCGCTAAATTGTAAAAAGAAAAAGACTTCGGAAAGTGAGAGTTCTTCAATAAGTACGTCGCAAAGCAATAGCGCGGGGCAAAGTAATAGTCAACCTAATCAAGATCCACCTAAACCACCTGAAAAGAAAGAATTGAACGAGTTGGTTGATTTTATCGTTGACGTTGAAGCGGGTAGAGATATTCGCGTTTTACAACTCACTGATATTCAAACACTTGACGCGCAGTATACGCGTTTCCCAAACCGTGGGGTAGGAACTTCAAAAACCGATATATTTTTGGGCTATCAACGCTACGTAGCGCAGGTAATTGAACGCTACAACCCCGATTTTATTATAATGACGGGGGATAACGTATACGGCGAATTTGACGATAGTGGAGAGCATCACCTTGCCTTGATAGAATTTATGGAGTCGTTTAAAATTCCTTGGGCTCCTGTTTTTGGAAATCACGACAACGAAAGTTATATGGGTGTTGATTGGCAATGCGAACAATATGAAAACGCCGAGTATTGTCTATTTGACCAAAAAGAATTGACGGGAAACGGTAACTATTCGGTTGCTTTAACACAAGGCGGAGAAGTTAAGCGAGTTTTTTATATGCTAGATTCAAACGGCTGTGGAAATATGAGTCAAATTTCTTTTTCCAACGGTCATTCAAGGCGTGAAGCAGGATTTGGAGATGACCAAATCGAGTGGTACACGGATAGTATTACGGATTTAAAGGTCTCTTTTCCAGACGTCAAACTTTCTATGGCGTTCCATATTCAAATTTCAGCATTTGAAGACGCATTAAAGCAATACGGTTATAATTCTGCGACTATTACGGCTAATCCGATTGATTTAGATAAAAACGCCGATGCAAAAGCAAAAGGCGATTTCGGCTATATCGGCAGCCCGCTTAAAGGACCTTGGGATCAAGATAGAACGGTTTGGAAAAGCATAAAAGCGCTTGGTATAGACTCTCTTTTCGTAGGGCACGAACATTGCAATAGCGCGTCGGTAACCTATCAAGGCGTAAGGTTTACTTACGGACAAAAGAGTTCGACCTATGATAGATACAATTTAACTAATCAAGGAACTCCAGTTATGGGCGGTACGTTTATCAATCTTTCAAAAACCGACAGCGCTATATCAGACGGTGGACTTTATTTATACGATCACGATTTAGGTTATCAAAAACCTGAAAAAGGCGACATTACTTACGATAATATTCCGAGTTCTGCAACTAAGATTGAACTTGATTTTAACGATACCGATTTTGACTTAGATATGACTACCCCTGAAATCAGTTCGGCCGTAAGTAAGGTTACTACGGGCGCGCCTTTGGGAACTACGGGCGACGTTTACGGTAGGACTACCAACCATACAGCATCCGTGGGTATAAAATTTAAAGACACGGTAAACGCTAATAAACTTTTAGCAATTTTCGTTAAAATGTACGTTTCCAATTATGCCGTAACTAATGGTAAAAATCCACTTTTACGTATCTATCCTGATGATAAAAACTCGATATTGTCAGAAGTTGAGTTTTCAAGCGTTGGTGGAGAAAATGACAAGTGGGTGTATATAAATATACTCGATATGGTAAAATCTTCGTCGGGAGTCGTAGAGGCTAACGGCTTGATAAATCCGTTTACACTTGTTTACCGTTTCTACGGCGAAACTGAAGGTACTATTTATTTTGATTCTTTAACGATAGTCGCAAACGGAGATCCTTACGTTTTAGATGCTCCGCTTAACGCAGACGAAGAAAAGATTAGGGGCGAAGTTGTAAAAAAATACACTGCAAGCGCTTTGGGTATAACAGGCGATATGGTGGCAGGAAGTTATCTATTTGCAAAGATTAAAAAACAATCGTATTCCGTTTCTTTTACAATGAAATATTCGACGTTGGAGAGGGGACTTGATATATATGGTTATTGCATGGAAAATGACAGCGACGGTATATTGGTAAGAATTACTAAAAATTCTGTAATTATCAACAACGAAGGAAGGTCGAGCGAAGGCTACGATACGACTTACGAAAATACGATTTACCAAAACGTAGAATACCAAGTTGAAGTTGGCTTTGTAAACTTGTATAACGAAAATACCGTGTACGTTTACGTTAAAATAAACGGAGTATTAATCGGATGGGAAGTGGTTGAATCATACGAAAGACCGATAGGAAACATTTGCATAGCGCTTAAAAAAGGCGCTGATAAGGTAACGATATCTTAATTTATATAAAAAGGACGGCGAGCACGGGACTTGTGTTCGCCGTTATTTTTATACTTAATGCAACCGAGAGTTTACAAAAAGCAACGTAAAAGTTCTTGTTTTTTATATAGTCGTGTGGTATAATTTAGACATTAAACGATAGAGTATAAAGGAGTATAAATGACTGACAAACAAGTTAAAAAGAGTTTAAGTAAGAACAACGGTTTTAATTTTGTATTTCTTACTTTTTCAGCCCTTTTGCAAACTGCAATAATGATGAGTGTTTCAATAATGTTAGAAAAGGTCATAGCGGTTGCAACTGCTAAAGACTTGCAAGGACTTTACACTCAAGGCATAATATTTATTATAATGCTTGCCGTAGGTTTTGCTTGTTATATATGTTTAATGAAAATAAAACCACTTTTTCAAAAACGCGCGTTAACACAATATAAAAACAATGCTTACGGGTTAATTCTTGGAAAAAATATAACTGATTTTAATAAGTATGATACGGCTACTTACATTTCAGCCTTTACAAACGACGTAACCGTTATTCAAGATAGTTATATCTTCACTATTTTCGATATCATAACGCATATTACGACCTTTTTAGCGTCTATTGTGATAATGTTACTTTATAGTCCTATTTTGACGGCTTGCGCCGTTACGCTATCTCTTATTCCCCTAGTGGTAATGCTTTGTGTGGGTAGTAAACTTGGCGAACACGAAAAGCGTATAAGCGATAAAAATCAAGGGTTTATGCACTTTTTAAAGGATAATTTGATAGGTTTTTCAACTATTAAGGTTTTTAAAGCGGAAAATAAAAGCGCTCTTTACAAAAAATAACGATGTTTTAGAAACTGAAAAAGCAAAGAAAGAAAAGACTTTAGTTTTGATTGCAATGTTGCAAACTGCAACGACTTTGATTGCTCAGTTTGGCGTATTCTTTATCGGAGCGTTTGTTGCAATTACGACACAAAGTATTGAAGCGTCCGTAATTATTTTATTCGTTCAACTAATGAATTCGGTTATGAACCCGCTTATAGAAATACCGACGCTTATATCAAAAAGAAATTCTTGTAAACCGCTGTTTAAAAAACTTGGCGAAATTATTAAAGTAGAAGATAATTCTAAAAAAGAAGAAGTTGATTTTGAAAAGAACATTACTATAAACAATCTTGAATTTTCTTATGAAGAAAACCGAGTGCTTAGCGGTGTAAACTTTACCTTCGAAAAGGGAAAAACCTACGCCGTAGTAGGCGCAAGCGGTTCGGGTAAAACGACGCTTTTAAACCTTTTAGTCGGGCGTAATTTAGATTACGTAGGCGAGATATTATACGACGGAAAAGACCTTAAAAACCTGTCTATAGATTCGTTATTTGAAAAAATTTCATTTGTAGAGCAAAACGTTTTCGTGTTTGACGATACCATTGAAAACAACGTAACAATGTATTCAAACGTCGATAAAGATTTGTTACAAGACGCAATTATAAAGTCTGGATTAAAATCTTTAATTGACGAAAAAGGATTAGATTATAAATGTGGAGAAAACGGCTGTAATCTATCGGGTGGAGAAAAACAGAGAATTTCCATTGCGCGCTCGCTTATAAAGAAATCGGAGATTTTGTTTATGGACGAAGCGACGTCGGCTCTCGATACGGAAACCTCGTCTAGCGTTATGAATAGCGTGTTAGATATTGATGGCCTTTCCAAGATAGTTATAACTCATAAACTTGAAGAAAAGATTTTAAAGAGATTTGACGAGATTTTAGTTCTTAAAAACGGCAAGGTTTACGAAAATGGAACGTTTGAAGAACTTATTGAAAAAAATGGACTTTTCCGTTCTCTTTACGAATTGGCATAAAAATTAAATTATTGTTGACATAGAAAATAATTAGTGATATAATAATAACAGTTGAGCAACTATTCAACTGTTATTATTTTTTTATTGTACTTATAATATAATAAGGAGAGATATGTTGAGCGAAATTGAAGTGTGCGAAAAAGAGTGTACTCATAGTGAGATAATCGAAAAAGTTAAAAACGAAATGCCAAGCGAAAGTGTTATCTGCGACGTAGCCGAACTTTTTAAGGTTTTTGGTGACAGCACGAGAACTAAGATTTTAACTGCGCTTTTTGAAAGCGAAATGTGCGTTTGCGATATAGGTAAATTGCTCTCTATGTCAAAGAGCGCAATATCCCACCAACTTAGAGTACTGCGTCAAAGCAAACTGGTAAAGGCGAGAAAGAGTGGTAAGGAAGTGTTTTACTCGCTTTCAGACAATCACGTAAAGACGATATTTAAAATGGCAATCGACCACGTTGTTGGAAACGATTGCGATTAAACGGGAGAATATATTATGAAAAAGGTAATTAAACTTGAAAATTTAGATTGCGCAAATTGTGGAATGTTACTTGAAAGAACCGTTGCTAAAATCGACGGCGTAACTTCTGCAACGGTAAATTTTATGGCGCAAAAACTTATCGTTGAAATTGAAGACGATAAAGACGGAGTTTTAGAAGCAGTAAAAAAGTCTGCTAAAAAAGTTTTGCCCGACGTAACTTTATTAGGGGTATAAACGTTAATAATCGACTTATACAGGGGTTTTTATGTCAAAAAACACAAAGAGATTAGTAAGAACGCTCGTGTGCTTGGCTTTGATTATACCTGCTTTAATTTTGCAGTACGCGCTTGCAAACGTCGATATTTGCGTTTGGTTTGTCGTGTTTACGTTGATATATTTATTATCGTCGTACGACGTTTTATATAAGGCGGGTAGAAATATTTTTCGCGGAAAAGTATTTGACGAAAACTTTTTAATGGCAATCGCGTCGATAGGGGCTTTGATTTTAGGCGAGTACGTAGAAGCGTGCGTCGTTATGATATTTTATCAAATAGGCGAGTGTTTTCAAAGTTACGCCGTTGGAAAATCTAGAAAATCAATAACCGCTTTAATGGATATTCGACCTGATATTGCGAGAGTTTTAAGGGACGGGGCTATTCAAACGGTAGAACCTGACGAAGTTGAACTCGGCGAAATAATAGTCGTAAATGCAGGGGATAAAATTCCGCTTGACGGCGAAGTTGTGTTTGGACGTTCAAATTTAAACGTGATGGCGCTTACGGGAGAGAGTAAGCCTTTGGCAGTTGGCGTCGGCGATAAAGTGTTAAGCGGTACGGTTTGTACGGACGGTCAACTCCAAATAAAAACCGAAAAAGAATTTTACGACAGTACGGTTTATAAAATATTAGACATGGTTGAAAACGCGTCGGGGAAAAAGGCAAAGGTCGAAAATTTTATTTCTGCATTTTCAAAATATTACACGCCTTTCGTCGTTATATCGGCGCTACTACTTGCAATTATTCCGTCGATAGTTACTTTTGAATGGAAAGTATGGACGTTTCGCGCCCTTACCTTTTTAGTCGTAAGTTGTCCTTGCGCCTTGGTTATCAGCGTTCCGCTCGGTTTTTTCGGTGGTATAGGCGGTATAGGCAAAATGGGCGTTTTGATAAAAGGCGCTAACTACGTTGAACAACTTGCAAAAGCAAACGTGTTCGTTTTAGACAAAACGGGGACTATAACTAAGGGAGAGTTTTCCGTTACCGACGTGTATCCTCCTGAAAAAAGGCAAGAGATTTTGCGCTACGCGTATATTTGCGAAAGCAGTTCAAACCACCCCATTTCAAAAAGCATACTAAAAGAGTGTAAGCCGTTTGAATTTTCGGGCTACGATTTTGAGGAAATTGCAGGAAAGGGAGTTGTTGCAAGAAAAGGCGACGAAGTAATTTTATGTGGAAACGAAAGCCTTTTAAAAGATAACGGAATAACTTTAGCAGCGCAACAATACAAAGAAGATTTAACTAAAACGTTGGTCTATATGTCGATTAACGGTGAGTTTTTGGGTGTAATCGCGCTTTCGGATACGATTAGAGAAGACTCTTATGAAGTCGTTTCAAATTTAAAAAAATCGGGCGCTAAAGTATATATGCTAACGGGTGATAATAAACAGACCGCCCAAGCCGTTGCAAGTAAGGTCGGTATAAACGACTGTTACTACGAACTTTTACCACACGACAAAATGCAAAAACTTGAAAAAATTTTAAGCGCAAAGGATAAGCGAGACGTGGTGTGTTTTATCGGCGACGGTATAAACGACGCCCCGTCAATTATGCGCGCCGACGTAGGAATTTCTATGGGTGGAATAGGCTCTGACAGCGCAATCGAGGCGTCGGACGCAGTTTTAATGCACGACAATTTGTCGAGTTTGATAAAGGCGAAAACTCATTGTAAAAAAACTATGGGAATAGTAAAGCAAAACATAGTTTTTGCTCTTGCGGTTAAATTTTCAGCGCTACTACTGAGCGTGTTTGGAATTGGAGGAATGTGGTACGCAGTCTTTGCCGACGTTGGAGTATCTGTTTTAGCCATTTTAAATTCAATTCGCACCCTAAAAACAAAATAAACGTTAAAAGTTGGATAAAAATTTAAAAATTTTGCCGTAAAGTTTTCAAAACTATTGAAAAAGCGTGATATTTATGTTATACTTTTAACATACATTTACAAAGGAGGCTAAAAGGTATGGCTCTTTTTAGATTAAACATAGTATGGGATGACGATAGTAGAAATACTCTCGTTTACAAGTATCCTTTCAAAAGACAAGGTCGTGAGGTGAACAATAAATCGACTCTTACGGTTAAGGAATCGCAAGCGGCAATATTCGTTCATAAAGGACAAATTGCCGACGTTTTCGGACCTGGATTATATGAACTCGGCACTCAAATTTTCCCGATTTTATCCCCACTTGCAGGATGGAAGTACGGATTTGAAACGCCTATTACGGTTGACGTTTATTACATCAACACCAAGCAGTTTACGGATATCAAATGGGGAACTATGAACCCTATTATGATGCGTGACCCTGAATTTGGTATGATTAGAGTAAGGGGATTCGGTTCGTTTGCTTATAGGGTTTACGATCCAAGCGTATTTTTAAGAGAACTTTTCGGAACTAACAGTTCGTTTAAAATTGAAGATATCAACGGATATTTAAAGAGTATGCTCCTTTCGTCTCTTGCAGACGCGCTCGGTGAAAGCAGAATTTCTGCTATCGACCTTGCGGCAAACACTATGGAGTTTAACCAAATAGTCAAGGCTAAAATTCAAGACAAGTTTAGGGAAATCGGTCTTGAAATGACTAACCTTTTCATTGAAAATATGTCCGTTCCTGAAGAAGTTGAAAGGGCAATCGACCAAAGGTCGAAGATTGGCGTTTTGAAAGACGATACCGACGCTCTTTTAAGAATAAACGCTGCAGAAGCGCTTAAAGACGCCGCAAACAATCCAAATGCAGGCGGTATTATGGGCGTTGGAGTAGGCGTTGGCGCAGGTATGGGACTTGGCGGAATGATGGCGGGCGCGTTTAGTCCCGTTCAGCCGTTGAATTCAACCGTTCCACAAAAACCAGCGAATTCGCAATCTTGCTCGGCGTGTGGAAAGGCAATCCCTGCTGGCTCTAAGTTCTGTCCAGAGTGCGGAGCAAAACAAGCGGTAGCGTCGTTCTGCCCAGAATGTGGCGCAAAAGTAGCGGCGGGCGCAAAATTCTGTTCGGCTTGCGGTCATAAACTCTAAGAGATAGGCGAGTAATATTTTAATTTGAAATAAATTTTTTGGAGATATAATTATGGAAAAGAAAATTACTGAAAACACTATTATCACTGAAGCGCTCGAAATCAATCCGAACGCGGCAGCAATTTTGATGAGTTACGGAATGCATTGTTTAGGTTGCGCAATCGCTCACGGCGAAACCGTTGGCGAAGCAGCGGCAGTTCACGGCGCAGACCTTGAAGAAATGCTTGAAAAACTCAACGATATAGATTAAAACACGCACCCTTCGATTTCTCGAAGGGTGGAATTTTAATAGATTAAACTAAGGGGAAGATTATGGCTGACGATAGAGTTGGTTTTGGCCAAGATACGATAAACGTTGATACTTACAATGCAAAATGTCCGTCTTGTGGAAGTACGATGGTGTTTGATCCTGATACTCAATCGCTAAAATGCGAGCATTGTGGAACTACCGGTGAAATTGATAAAAATTTTGAAGTGGTTGAACACGATATCGAAAAGGGATTTGACGAGGCGCAAAAATGGAGTCCTGACGAGCAAGTTACTTACAAATGTTCTAATTGTGGTGCTGTCGTAGTTTTATCTATCGACGAAGAGGCGTCTATCTGTCCGTTTTGTAAGGCAACTCACATTGCGAAAGAAGACGCTTTCGAGGGCATTAGACCGCACATGGTAATTCCTTTCCAGTTCGGGCGAGATAAAGCGGTAGAATACTCTAAAAAGTGGGCTAGAGGCAGGATGTTTGCTCCAAGAAAGTTCAAAAAGAGTATTGAAGTTGAAGAGATGTATGGTATTTACGAGCCGTGTTTTACCTTTGACAGTTCTACTTTTTCGACCTATAACGGTAGAGTTGGAAATAGAAAGACGAGAGTAGTAGGTTCGGGCAAAAATCGTAGGACTGAAACTTACGTGGAGTATAGATACGTAAACGGCACTCACACGGCGTTTTTTGACGACGTTATGATAGCGTCTAACAAAAATTTCACTCAAGAAGATATGAAAAAACTTTCGCCGTTTAAAAAAGAATACGCTTGCGTTTACGAAAAGCAATATCTTTCGGGTTTCATGGCGGACAGTTATCAAAAGAGTTTGACAAATTGCTGGGACGATGCGAAAAAGGATATAGATTCGCAAATTAGAACGCAGATAAAAAACAGTTTGCATTGTGACGTCGTTGACTATTTAAACGTTGCTACTACTCACCAAAACGTTACGTTTAAGTATATTTTAATTCCCGTTTACTCGCTTACTTATCGCTTTAAAAAGAAAAATTACAATGTAAAAGTAAACGGCAGTACGGGTAAGGTAAAGGGCAAAACGCCTATTTCAGCGCTTAGAGTTATACTTGCAATTTTATTAGGGCTTGGGCTCACCGCGTTGTTTTTACTGTTCGTATATTATTTCTTGTAAAGGATAAAAGCAATGAAAACTACGAAAACCTTTTAAAAATTGCAAATTTTGTGAGTTAAAAGGTTAAAAAAAGTTGACTTATTTCTGTTAGATAAATATAATATAACTGATAAAATTCAGACGAATAATGACGGAGGTCATAATGAAAAAACTTTTAAAAGGCTTAATAGCAACCGTTTGCGCTTTATGTTGTATGCTCGGTGTAGTAGCGTGCGACGAGATTAAAGACGGTAGCAAAATTAAAAAGGGAACTATCACCGTTAGCGTTGACGGAACTGAGCAAGATTTCAATTTTGAACTTTATTTAAACTTTGCTCCGGGAACTATCGAACACTTTACCTATCTCGTTGAAAACGGATATTATAACGAAACTGCAGTTTCAAACGTAAACTCGCACGTTGAATTCGGCGGATATTATTTTAAAGACGGTAAACTCGCTTCAAAGTACGACGATTCTGAAAAATCTTATCTTAAAATCATTACCGAAACGTATGCAAAAGGTAAGATAGTTGGTTCAAAATCAGATAAGAGATACGGAAAAGATATGCTCGTTACGGGTGAATTCTATAAAAACGGATACGATGGCAACACTCTTTCTTTAGACGGCGCGTTGGTTTTAAAGAGAGACGTTGACGACGAGGCTGCCTACAACGCTTACAATACGGGTAAGGCAACTATGGCGTTTACGTTTGGTAGCGACTATTATTTTAATTCTGCAGACGAATTTGCTATTATCGGTAAACTCGTAACCGACGATGCGTCAGGTAACGTTAAGTCAAGTTACGACCGTATGAAAGCGCTTTTAGACTATGCAAAAGACGCGGACGAAAACACTTACTATTACTATACAAAAGGCGGAGATTTCGGTAACTACTTTATGAAGAATAAAGACGGCGAATACTTTGCTCAAGACGAAAACGGCGATTATTACGAACTTGTTGAAGACGCTGACGTTGAAGAAGATGCAGTTGAACTTTTACTCAAAGAGTTTACTGATAATTCAGATTATATGAACGTTCTTCCACATAGCGAAAAAATAATAAAAGTTGTAAAAATCACTTTTGAAAAATAATTAAAATGTAAAAAATTAACCTATCTGGGTTTAGGAAAGGGCTTAAACTCGGATAGGTTTTTTATTGCCAAATTAAAAAAATAAAAATTAACGAAAGACTTTACAAACGGCATATAATGTGTTATAATAACAATTATAAGTAAACTGAAAGTAAACTTTTGGCTTTAATATAAGGGGAAGGAAATTTAAAAAAAAGGAAAGAAAAAATGGACAAAAAGATTGAAAGTCTTTGTAGGCAGTTTGGTATTGAAGGGGATTATCTTAGATACGAATTAGTTGTGAACGGACATATAAATACCACCTATAAAGTATATTTTTGGCGAGATAACGAAGAAAAAGATTATATTTTGCAAAGAATAAACACTTACGTTTTTAAAAATCCGATAGCCGTAATGAATAATATTTCGTCGGTTACGGAATATATTAGAGCAAAGATAAAACTCGGTGGAATAAGCGCGAAAAGGTATGTTTTACACTATTATAAAAACGTTGAAGACGATAACTATTATATAATAGGCGATCAGGGTGGGTTTTGGCGACTTTGCCGTTATATTGACAATTCCGTAACGTTTAACGAGACTGACAATTTAAAGGTAATAGAAGAGTCTGGTAGGGCTTTTGGTAATTTCCAACTTCACCTTGCAGATTATCCGGTAAAGGATTTGCACATAGCAATTCCACATTTTCATAACACGGTAAAAAGATACGAGACTTTTAAAGAAAGCATTGCAAAAAACGAAAGTGGCAGAGCAAATTTAGTTAAAGAAGAGATTGCCGAGTATCTTAAATTAGAAGAAATTTCGACTAAAATGTATAAGATGCAAAGGGCTGGCGAACTTCCGCTTAGGGTTACTCATAACGATACTAAGTGCAACAACGTTTTATTTGACGAATCGTCGTTTGAAAATCTTGCGGTAATAGATTTAGATACGGTTATGCCGGGGCTCGTAGCATTTGACTTTGGCGATTCTATAAGGTTTACCGCAAACACTTGCGCGGAAGACGAAACCGACCTTAGCAAAGTTAAATTAGATATGAATAAGTATAGGGCTTTTACAAAGGGCTTTATTGAAACCGTAGGAAAAACTCTTTGTCAAAAAGAAAAAGAGACTATGGCTCTCGGCGCGATAACTATGACGGTTGAGTGCGGTATGCGTTTTTTAACCGACTATATCGACGGGGATAAATATTTTAAAGTCGATCATGAAAATCACAATTTAGACAGAGCGCGTTGTCAACTTGCATTGGCAAAAGATATGATAAATCATTTAGACGAAATGCAAAAAATCGTAGAAGAATATCTTTAAGAATAACGCAAAAATTTAGCGAAATGCTTTTTTATAAAAAAAGTTAGTAGCAGAGTAAAAATGATTGACAAAAGTTTTTAAAAGTAATATAATAATCAAGCAAAAACGTAGGGAAAAGCGAGGCTTTTCCCTTTAAATGCGCCGTTAGCTCAGCTGGATAGAGCGTTGGTCTACGGAACCAAAGGTCAGGGGTTCGAATCCCTTACGGCGCGCCACAAAAAAGCCAAAGGCATTTTGCCTTTGGCTTTTTTGTTTGCACCTAAGAGATTTAAACAAAAATTGCCTGTAAATTTCTGTAATTTTTTAAGTTGTATTTCATTTTTTTGCGCTATTCTAACCTGAGGGTTTAGATCAAAAATCGTCTTTTTTTATAGCAACTATACTAAACGTGCAAAACGCCAAAAACGGCTTGTTCTAACCCCTGTTCTAACCCAACGTGCATTTTCCGTGTTAAAACCGAAGAATTTTTCTATCATTTTTTACTTTGAAATAT
>JAFQMD010000035.1 GCA_017396365.1 Clostridia bacterium
AGTTGAGTGCAAAAGTTTACTAAAACTAACGTGCCAAGTAGGGTGTATGAAATGCCGAAAGTATCTTGTAGCGTAGCGAAAAGTAGCGGAGGCAAGCAAAATACCGACGACATTGTAAAGTATGCAGTATAACAAGCGAGTTTTGTTCTTTTAAAATTTTGAGTTGACATAATATCCTACTAAAAGTTTTCTACTAAACGTAGCCTTAAATTTATGTAAATATCATACCACACTCACGAATATTAAGCAATAAAAAAAGACCTTTTGCAAGGTCTTTTAATTTTGTAATTATTAAAGAACAAATTGCATTGTTACGTACGCTACGTAAATTGCAAGTAGAGCGTAGCCTTGCAATTTTGAAAGTTTTCCGCGTATGAGAGTTGGAATTGTTAAAATCGCCGAAACTCCAAGCATAACGGGTATGTCTATAACGAGAGATGCGTTAAGTCCGCCGACAAGTTTGCCAAGCGGAACGCTAAACGGAGCAATCGTAACTGCAATACCGCTAACGAGAACCAAATTGAAAAGATTTGCTCCTATAAGGTTGCCGAGAGATAACGCTCCACGGCCTTTAATAAGCGAAGTGATAGCCGTAACGAGTTCGGGAAGTGAAGTGCCGAGAGCAACGAAAGTAAGCGCGATAACCGTTTCAGGTACTCCCCACGCCTTTGCAATGTAAGTTCCTTTGTTTACCAAAAGGTCTGCGCCGACTGCAATTAACCCAGCGCCAAGTAATAAAAAAAGAAGGTTTTTCCAAAGTGGAGATTGCTTTTCTTCGTCGTTGATTTCCTCTTGTTTTTCGTCGGGGTTTAAAAGTTCGTCGGATTGCTTTCTTTCGGGTGAAGAAAACGCTTTATATATGGTAAAAGCCATATAAATAACGAAAACTGCTAAAAGTAAAATGCCCACCCATCTTGCAAATTCTTGAGCAACGATTGCAATGAGAGAATAAAATATTGCAGAGCCAAAGAAAAAACATACGGGAATAATAAGAGTTTTTCTTTCAACTGAGGCTGGCTTTATAGCAATGGTAATTGCGGCGATTAGCGCCGTGTTACAGATAATCGAGCCGATGGCATTTCCGTAAGCCATTGCGCTTTGTCCTGACGCAGCGCCCGTTGCTGAAACCATAACTTCTGGGAGTGTCGTTCCTATCGAAACTACGGTTGCCCCTATTAAAATATCTGGAATGCGAAACCTTTTAGCAATTCCCGTTGCCCCGTCAACGAACCAGTCTCCACCTTTTATTAAAAGGATAAATCCGAATATAAACAGCAATATAGCGTCGCCCATAGCGCCGTCTTTAAAAATTAAGGATAACATATATACTCCTTTCGCCAAATTTTTGTATATTATATCATAAAAACTACGCCGTGTCCACAGTATTGTAAATTAAAAAAGGAATTGAGATGAAATTTTATTTTGAAATTTTTAAAAATTAGTACAGACATTTGTCATATTTTAGGTGTTAATATTTAGGTGTAAAGCGCAAAACTTAGCAAAAGGAGAAATAAAATGACTAATCAAACGGCAATAAAAAATAATACTTTAAACGTATTTTCGTCTATTAAAGCGATTTTTTCGCAAAATAAAAAACAAGATGAAGTTAAATTTGAAAAAAGCGATAAAAATAGCCTTTTTACTTACGCTTACGCGCTTTTAAACGCAAATTCGTATTCGGATATGAAAAAGGGCGCAAAGGTTTTACAAAAAGCCGTTTCAAAAAACGATATAGACGCCGTGCTTTTGCTCGCTCGTAATTATTATTACGGTTACGGAGTTAAGAAAAACGACAAAAAAGCCTATAAATTTTGGAAAAAAGGGGTAAGGCTTGACAGCGGTGAGAGCGCGTATTACTGTGGACTATGCTTTGCAAAAGGTATATACGTGGGCAAAAACCGCAAAAAAGCAGAAAAATATTTAAGTATTGCCGACGATTTAGGCTTTGCTTTTGCTAAAAACGCTATTGCAGATTTAAATTATTGTTTTTCGTAAAAGCGTTCTAAACCAAAGTAAAAAAACATAATATATAACCGTAGTCGAAAAGTAGCGACAAGAAAATTTAAAGGAGATATATTATGAAAGACGGATTAGAATACGCCGAAATGTTGGGGCTTACGGTTTCTTCTTGCGACCTTACTATAAAGCCTGCAAAAAGAAGAAGAAAAAAGGACGTTAAAGAAGACGTCATTGCAAAGGTAAACGAAGAGTCGGTTAGAGAAGATTTAACTCAAAGCGAAGTTGAACAGGACGAAAGTTTTCAAGAAGAATACGAAGACGTAACGCCGAAAACTAAGACGAAAAAGTTTTTTAAACTCGACGTTTTGCAAGTTCAAGGCATTGCTATTTTTGCGCTAATCGTTACTATTTTACTCACAAATATCTTTTGGGAAAACAGCGGAATTAACAGACTTTTTAACTCGGCGTTTTCAAGTCAAGCAGAGCAAGTTGACGCGAGAAATTATTTAAGTTTTAACGCAAAAAGTCCGTCAAACGAACTTGAAGTTTCGCTTTCAGAAGGCGTAATGACCTTTTCAGGCAAAGGCGCGCTTTATCCCGTTTGCGACGGAAAAGTTTCGTCTATCGTTGAAGAAGACGGTAAATATACTATGACTATTAGCCATAGCGACTCTTTCAAAACGGTAATTTCAGGCGTTGATTTCGTCTATACCGAAAAGGGAGAAGACGTATTTGGGTATATTCCAGTAGGATATATCAGCGACGGGAGCGCAAGCGTGTATATGTATGACGAAGAAGTTTTGCTTACAAATTATATCGTTGAAGACGGCGCTATTATATGGGAAAGTTAAGATTTAAAGTTCATCCACTTTTTATAATTTTAGGAATATACTTTGCTTTTACGGGCAAAGTATTTTCTTTTTTAACCTATACCTTTTCGGCGCTAATTCACGAACTTGGACACTCGTTAAAAGCGCAGAAGTTGGGTTATAGGTTGATTAACGTAACTTTGATGCCTTTTGGCGCGATAATAAAAGGGGATATTTCGGGTATGGGGTATAAAGACGAAATATCCGTTTCGCTTGCAGGGCCTATCGTAAATTTAGCAATAGGAGTAGTTTTGGTTGCGCTTTGGTGGGTTTTCCCTGAGAGTTATCCCTATACCGAACTTGCCGTAGTTTCAAGTTTTGCGCTTTGTTTTATAAATTTAATACCTGCTTTCCCACTTGACGGCGGAAGAATTTTACTTTGCACGTTGTCTTTATTTTTAAAGAGAAAAACCGCGCTTTTAATTTGTAAAGTAGTAGGCTTTTGTTTAGCAATAGTATTTTTTACGCTTTTTATATATTCGTTATTTATAGGCGTAAATTATTCGCTACTTTTATTTGGAATATTTATGCTTATCGGCGTTTTTGAAAACCATAGCGAAAACAGATTTATTCGCATCTATCAAAGTGTTTCTTCAAAGTCGCTTAAAGGTGGCAAAAGGGTAAAAACGCTTGCTTTTGACGAGAGCGTAACCGTTAAAAGACTTTACGGGAAAATTGATTCTAACAATTTATATAGAATTTTTATATATTCGGATAGCGGAAAGTTAAAAAGAATTTTTGAACCGCACGAGATAGTAAGTATATTGCAAAGCAAGTCGCCGTATGAAAAGTTAGTATAAACTAGGAGTTAAATCTTTTGTTATTTGTAAAATCTTTGCAAAACTGTCGTTTTGCTATAAAAATTGTAGTTTTTATACTTCTTGTTTGAAATATAGCGAAGTTGTCGTGCCTTGAAAGTATAGCGCTAACTTTTTATATTATAAAAATGATAACGTAACCGCAATTTCCGTATGAATTTTATGCAATGTAAAAGACTAACGAAAAAGTATTCGTTAGTCTTTTTTTTGCTTTGAAAAACATACGACTTTCATTTGAAAGAATAGTGTGCTACACTTTTGAAAATTTTTCCACAAAGAATATCAACTTTATAAATTTGAATTTGTCAGCCTGTATTGTTTAATACACAAAATATAGATTTGTCTAGGCAAGATTATTAATATAGTGTTCAGTAGCATTATCTTTCGGGATTATTTTACATGGATTTCCAATAACTATAGAGTGAGAGGGTACGTTGCAATTAACGTAAGAATTAGGCGCAATCAAAACATCATCACCAATAGTGATATTTCCTACAATAGTTGAGTTAATTCCAATCCATACTTCATTTCCTATTGTAGGGGTTCCCTTACGAGTGCCGCGGTTTTCTTGTCCTATTGTAACACCCTTATGAATGTTAACATTTTTGCCTAAAATTGCGTTTTTGTTTATAGTAATATTATATGGGTGACCTATATACAAGCCTTTTCCTATCCTTGTATACGGAGAAATTTCTATACCGTGTTTGTTGCAAATTAGACGAAATCTAAGGTGATAATATTTTTGTAACACCTTGTTTTTGCAGGATGAGGTTTTTCTGAGATAATAGCTAAATTTGCGACAAAATCTTTGTATGCCGTTAGGTCCGTATCTATGCATATCGCCGTCGTACATTTCTTTAAAATTATTCATATTTGCCAGGCTCTCTTCAAATTTTTATTTATCGACATCTTTATTGTAACATAAAATTCACTTTAATTCAATCTTTTTTATGTGGGTAAAAGAAAACTCGACTTATTAAAAATCGAGTTTTATAAATTATTCAATTTAAATATCTAAAAGTAACGCCTTTAGGTTGCTGTTTTTACTTTTAAATTATTTAATTCTCTCGCTCTTTACAAGCGTGCCTAAATCTTTTTTAGGTAAATTTATTCTTACGCCTTTTTTCTTTAAAATATATAGGGTTATAAAAATTCCTAATAAGACTACGACTGCAATAACTATCATAAGCATAGTGGAATATTTCATATATCCAACCTTAACCGAGTCCCACATATTGTTGAGTTTTTTAAGTTCGGCAGTTTCAAGGTGTTCCATTACCACGCATCTATTCATAGTTTCTGCCGTTGGATACATTGCAACGAGTTGGCGGTTTAAAGAATCCGTATATATAATTCCGTCGCCTGAAATTTTCTCGCCAAAGAAATGTTTTACGCTATGCGCGTAGATTTCTATCGGCTCGTCCGTTATGATTTCTCCGCTTTCTTCGTCGTAATAAGTAAGGCTATAAGTCGATTGTCCGCTAAAATTAGGGTCTTGGGATAGTGAAACTTCGCTATAATACTTATCGCCTACTAAAATCAACTCTTCTAAATCGTCGTAGTCGTCTGGGTTTACTTCGATTAAGGTTGTAAGCCCGTAATTTAAACTTACGTATTCAAAAACTTGTTCGCCGACGATAGGAGAAGAATAGCAAATGTAGTCTAAGTTTTCTATAGCGTTCGACTCTTCGTACATAAAGTTTAAAAATCTTTGTGCGAGTTCTTTGTCAGCGCCTTTTGGCATAACCCAACCGTCAAAGAAGATGTTGCTACCTTCGTTTGGAACTACGTATTCAAGATACGTGCCTTCTTCTTCGGCAAGGTCCATTGCGTAAACCGCGTCGCCACTCCAAGCAAAGTTTATCCAAAGTTTGCCAGTCGCCATATCTTGTTTACCGCTATCTACTTCAAAACCGTAGAGATTTTTTCTCGTTTCAGTTAAAAATACCCTTGATTTTTCAATAGATTCTTCTGAAAAATCGTTTAGTAGTGCGTGGACTTGCTTATTGTACTCGTCAGATAAAGGATTGTAATTTTCTTGCTTTTGCAAATCGAGTAATTTTTGTCCGTTTACGTTGCCGAGCGCTAAAACGTAACTGTCTCTAACGCTATCTTTAATGGTTATTTTATTAGCGTATTTGGGGTTTGAAACGACTGACCAAGAAGATACGTCGTCAAAATTTACGCCCTTTCCGTCTTCGGTTTCGGGGTAATAGGTAAAGCCCATCGTTCCCCAGTTAAAGCAAGTTGCGTATTTATACCAGTCGTTTTTTACAAAAAGGTCTTGAATATACGGCGCAACGTTTTTGGTGTAGTTATCAAGTTTAGAATAATCGAATTCTTCACACATTCCTTCGATTATCATTTTTTGGATCATATACTCGGACGGACAAACTAAGTCGTAACTAAAACTCTCGCCTTTTTGGGTGAGTTTAAGTTCGTTATACATATTTTCGTTAGTTCCGAAAGTAGAGTAGTTTACCACGATTTTTTCGCCGTAAGTTTGTTCGTGCCACGCTTCAAATTCTGCAATCATATCGAATTCGTCGCACGCAATATAGTCTTCCCAGTTGTAAACGTTAAGTTCTCTAACCGTTTGTTTTTTGCAAGACGACGTGGGAATTACAAGGGCAAAGATTAAACTGCACAAAATAAGGGATAAAACTTTTTTCATTATTTTCTACCCCCGTTTTTTGCTTGACCTTTGCTTGCAATAACGTTTTTAACTATAACCATTATTATAATTACTGCGAAAATTATGGTTGACAAAGCCCTAAGAGCGGGGACGTCCGCGCTTCTTCCGCCTTTAGCGTAAGCGTCGAAAACGAAAGTTGAAATGGTGTCAAAGGTCGCAGGCTTTGTAAAGGTCGTAATTATATAATCGTCGAGTGAAAGGGTAATAGCAATCAAAAAGCCCGAAAAAATACCCGGTAAAACCTGTGGAATAATTACTTTAAAAAGGGCTTGGGTTGGCGTTGCGCCAAGGTCTAACGCCGCTTCGTAAAGGTTTTTATCCATTTGTTTTAACTTTGGCGTTACGTTTAAAACTACGAACGGAAAAGTAAGTATTACGTGTCCGATAAGAAGTGACGCGTACGTTCTGCCGAAGACGAACATAGTACATACGAGAGCGGTTGAAATAGCGGTAACGATTTCCGCGTTAATAACGGGGATTTGAGTTACGGTATTTAAGGTGTTTCTAACCCGTTTTCCGCTGTAAAACATACCTATTGCGCCCATCGTTCCCAAAACAGTTGAAATTATGCTCGAAACGAACGCTAAAATCAACGTGTTTACAACCGTAGTCATAAGGTCTTTACTTGAAAAAAGTTGTTTGTAAAGGTCAAGCGACCACTCGTCCGACCATTGACCTATTATTTGCGAGTTGTTAAAACTGTAAACTGCAAGAAGTATTATCGGGGCGTATAAAAATGCGAGAACAAGCCAAATATAGCCCCTTTGGAAAAATTTCTTTACCATAATCCACCCCCTCTTGCATCGGAAGAGTCTTCTTCGGAGAATTTACCCGTAACTATCATGGTTGCGAAAATTAAAACGAGAAGAATCATTGCGATTGCAGAGCCTGCGTTCCAGTTGTACATAACGCTAAACTGATTTTCGATGAGTTTGCCGATAATAGTAACGTTGCCGTTGCCGAGAGTGTCTGAAACGACGTAACTCGTCATAGTAGGTAAAAGAACCATCGTAATAGCGCTTACTATTCCGGGCATAGAAAGTGGAATAGTTACTTTAAACATGGTTTGAAAGCCGTTTGCGCCAAGGTCGGCAGACGCTTCCAAAACGTTTTTATCAAGTTTTTCAAGCACGGTGTAGATAGGTAAAATAGTAAACGGCAAATAGTCGTAAACCATACCTATTAAGGTGTTTATAAAACTCATATTGTTAGAACTAAACATTCCGAGTTTGTAGAGAAGTTCTTTCATAGCGGCAGTTCTTAAAACGAAGTTAATCCACATAGGAAGAATAAAAAGCAGGAGCATTACGCCGTTTTTATTTACGTTAGTTCTCGCCAAGATATACGCCGCGGGATAGGCAATTAAAAGACATATAGTCGTAGTAAGTATTGCAAGGGCAAAACTCATAAACAGCGCGGTAAGGTTTGCGTTACTTGTAAAAAAGTCTATAAAGTTAATAAAACTTAAACCTCCCGTTTCGGGGTCGGTAAAAGCGTAATAAATAATCAAAAGCAAGGGGAATACAACGAACATAGCCATAAAGAGCGCGTACGGTATTCCAAGATGCTTTCTCGAGAATTTAAGTGCCGTCATTTTTGATTTACCGCCTTTAATTTAAGTTTGATCTTATCCTTTGGAATTTTAACCGAAACCCTGTCGTTTTCATTCCAAACGTATTCGGTATCGACTACGAAATCTTCTTCCTCGTCGTCAGTTCTTATAATGATTTGGTAGTGGTCGCCCTTGTAAACTATTGAAATGATAGTTCCGCAAGCGTCGCCGTCAACGTCGTTATCTATAATTTCAATATCTTTAAGCCCAACTTCAACTTTTACGTCAACGTCGTTAAGGTCGAGTTTTTCGCCGTTTTCAAGTACGAGATAGCCTTCTTCGTCAAGGTGAGAATTTTCATAAAGTTGTGTAACGTCGCACTCAAACTCGCCGTCGGCAAAGCATACGTTGTTGCGCTTGTTTATATAACCGTCGTATCGGTTGCAGTCGAATTCCTTAGCCATTATATGAATATCGTCAGGGCGGATATGTATCGAACATTTTTCGCCTTCTTTACGCTCGATAGTGTCTTGAATTAAAACTTCGGTCTTACCTACTTTAAAGGTCATTTCGTAGTGAACGCCTTTAAAAATCGACGAGATAATAACTCCGTCAACCATACCTTTGCCTTCGTCGGCTAAAAATACGTCTTCTGGGCGAACGACGACGTCGACTTTTTCGTTTATCGGGAAATCGTCCACGCAGTCGAATACGCGGTTGATAAATCTTACTTTTCTATTGCCAACCATCGTGCCTGAGAAGATGTTGCTTTCGCCTATAAAGTCGGCAACGAAAGAATTTTTAGGTTCGTTGTAAATGTCCTTCGGCGTGCCGATTTGCTGAATTGCGCCGTCTTTCATAACGACTATCGTATCGCTCATAGTAAGCGCTTCTTCTTGGTCGTGGGTAACGTAAATAAAGGTTATTCCAAGTTTTTGGTGCATCTCTTTAAGTTCGAGTTGCATATCCTTTCTCATTTTTAAATCTAAAGCGCCGAGAGGTTCGTCTAAAAGTAAAATTTCAGGCTCGTTTACGATAGCCCTTGCGATTGCAATACGCTGTTGTTGACCGCCCGAAAGGGTAGTTACGTCTCTCTTTTCAAATTCTTCAAGGTCAACCAGTTTTAAAACTTTTGAAACTTTTGCGTCGATAACTTCTTTAGAAAGTTTTTCAACCTTAGTTCTTTCCCTGCCTTTTTTGTCAACGTAAGTGTTTTTAAACCTTTTAAGTTTAAGCCCGTAGGCAATATTGTCGTAAACGTTAAGGTGTGGGAAAAGCGCGTAGCGTTGGAAAACCGTATTTATTGGTCTTTCATAAGGCGGAAGGTGGGTTATGTCTTTTCCGTTTAAAAGAATTTCACCTTCCGTTGGCATTTCAAACCCTGCAATCATTCTAAGAGTAGTTGACTTTCCGCATCCCGACGGTCCTAAAAAGGTAACGAATTCGCCTTTCCTTATATATAAATCCATTTTTTCAACGGCGACTTGACCGTTAAATTCTTTAACGACGCCTTTAAGTTCGATAATTTTTTCTTTGTTTTCCATTTATCAAATCTCCTTAGTGTTAAAAAGTCGGTGGGCAACTTACCCAAATAAATTTTGCGTTTTTGTCCGTGGCGTTTTCTACGTAATGGTTTTTGCTCGCCGTGATGTAAAAACTTTCGCCCTTTTGACACTTGTGTTTTTTACTTCCGATATGAATAATTACAGTTCCGCTTAAAACGTAGCCGAATTCTTCGCCTTCGTGAGGGAAATCAAGTTCGGTTGACGAGTGGGGCTTAAGTTCTACCGATATAGGCTCCATCATGTTTTTTTGAGCGTTGGTAACTAGCCAAGATAAAGTAAAAGCGTCGGTTTGCTTTTCAATAAAGTCGTCGGCTTTAAAGACGATTTTTTCTTCTTGCTCTTCGGCAAAAAAGTCTTTAAGCGTCGTGCCAAGCGCGGACAAAATGTCTATTAACGTTGCTATAGACGGACTTGTAAGGTCATTTTCAAGTTGACTTATATAACCTTTCGTCAGTTCGCATCGGTTTGCCAGTTCTTCTTGCGTTAAGTTGTATTGATACCTTAGCGCTCTTATTTTTTTACCTATTTGCATATTTCCCCCTTTTGCCAAAGTAACCGTTTGATGATTTTTAGCACGTTGGCATTTAGAAAATTTAAACAAAAAGTTTAATAAAAGTAAACCTATTATACAAATAATGATAGACGATGTCAATCGTTTTAATATAAATATTTTATTAAATTTTTAATTTAAGTTCTAACTTTAAATTAGTGAAAATAATATTTAGCGTGATAATCTTTAAAATTCGACTTTTTTCTACGAAATAAGCCGTTTTTGCTTAAAAAAATAATGATAAAATTAAGGGGTAAAAAGTGAAGGGAAAAATTAAAAAAATCATTGCGCTTAGTTGTAGTATTTTAGCGATTGTTTTATCGTCTGTAGTTTTAAAAACGAGCGGTAGTTATGCAGTTTATACCTTTGCTCAAAAAAATCGAGAGTTGCCTATTTATTGCGTTGATAGGTCGGACGGAAGGCTGTCTATTTCTTTCGACTGCGCGTGGGGGACGGAATATACCGATAAAATACTCGACGCGTTAGATTTCTACAAGGTTAAATGCACTTTTTTTATGACGCAGTTTTGGGTGGAAAAATATCCCGATTACGTCAAAAAAATTTCCGAGCGTGGACACGAGATAGGCACACATTCTAAAACGCACTCGTATATGTCTAAAATGAACGCTGACGAGATAATGGACGAACTTACAACGTCGAGTTTAGCAATAGAAAAAATTACGGGCAAAAAGGTTACTCTTTTCCGTCCGCCGTACGGAGATTACGACGATTTACTTATAAAAACTGCAAGGGAAATGGGGATATATACTATTCAATGGAGCGTAGATTCTCTTGACTGGAAAGATTTGTCTGCAAGTCAAATTGCAAGTAGAATTTTAAAAAAGGCAGAGTCGGGCAGTATAATTCTTTGCCACAACAACGGGCTTCACACCGCCGAAAGTCTATCGCTTATTTTTTCTGCTTTAATAGAAAAAGGGCTTATTTTTGAACCTATAGGCTCACTTATCTATAAAACGGATTACAAAATAGACCACAGCGGAAAGCAAATATTAAATTGAAAAACTAAAGGAGTTTTATGATTAACGAAGACAAGCAAAACAACAGAGTATTTTTAAAAGGTGAAATTGTAACGGAAGCAAAGTTTTCTCACGAAGTGTACGGCGAAGGCTTTTACGAAATGGACGTTTTAGTTAAAAGACTTTCAGGTCAAGCGGACGTGTTGCCCGTAACTATTTCGGAAAGGCTAATAGAGAGCAACGATTTAAAAGTAGGCGCGTCTCTTTGCGCGGTCGGACAGTTTAGGAGTTACAATAAGTTAGTTGACGGAAAGAGCAAACTTATGCTTACCGTTTTCGTAAGAGAAGTCGTCAAGGATATAGGCGCGAAAAATCCTAATAATATAGTGTTATCGGGATATATTTGTAAACCGCCCGTATATAGAACGACTCCCTTTTCAAGAGAAATTGCCGACGTTTTAATCGCGGTGAATAGAGCCTACAATAAATCCGACTATATCCCGTGTATAGCGTGGGGAAGAAACGCCCGTTTTGTAAAAAATCTCGCCGTAGGCGAGAAGATTGCTTTAGCAGGGCGTATTCAAAGTAGGGAATATACGAAGAAGTTGTCTGAAAATCAAACTAAAATAATGACGGCTTACGAAGTTTCCATTTGTAAACTTGCCGCATACGATAACGTTGAGTGTTTTGATTTAGACGAAGAATTCGGCGTCAACTTTTTAGAGAGAGAAACGCCTTTAACCGATATAGTGTAGTAAAATTTATTCATTGTCCGTAGTCCGTACGCGCTTGCGCGTGCGGACGTTTTTTTATAAAACGCTAATAATATATTGAAATTTTAAAATTAGTGTGATATAATATTATACAATCTATGATATTCCTTGAAAACAAGGGATGTTTTACGGGAGGTAAATTATGAAAAATATGAAAAAAAGGCTTTTAATAGGCGCAATAGTTCTTTCTATCGCGGTAGTAGTTTCGGCTGTCGTAGTGTTTATTCTCGCTATGGCTAACGTTTTACCTGCAAAGCCGTTCAAACTTTGCTTTGCCGTTTTAACTCTCGGTATAGGCGCGATTTTTGCAGTTTACGGCGCAGTCGTAAAGGGAGGATATGAAACGGCCGTAGGCTTTATTTTACTTACGATAGGCGTAGTAATAGTTCTCGTAGGCGTTGTTGAGTGGTACGTAATTTTACTCATAGCGTGCGCAATGATCGTCGTTGGGCTTTTGATTTTAATGCTTAGCAAAGCGGATAGCATGCAAATTACGACGACCGACCAAGATCCAAATTTCAAGCCGTATTCGGAAGTTTTAGAAGAGAAAAAAGAGCAGGATAAAATAAAGGAGTCCGAACCACTTCCTGAACTTAAAGATTACTCTAAAAAGGACTGATAGAATGCAAGAAAGAAATCTAACGCTACTGACAGACCTTTACGAACTTACGATGATGTACGGTTATTTTAAGTCGGGTAAAACCGACGAAATAGCCGTTTTCGACGTGTTTTTTAGGCGTAATAATCTCATAACTTACTCACTTTTTGCAGGGCTTGAACAAGCGGTTGATTACGTATTAAACTTAAAGTTCGGAAAGGAAGAAATTGACTATTTGAGAGGATTAAACCTTTTTGGCGAAGACTTTTTGTCTTATCTTGCCAACTTGAAATTTTCGGGAGATATCTACGCCGTTCCCGAAGGTACGGTAGTTTTCCCGGGAGAGCCGATACTTACGGTAAAAGCGCCCGTTATGGAAGCGCAACTTATAGAAACCGCCTTACTTAATATATTAAATCACCAAACGCTCATTGCAAGTAAAGCCGCTAAAATTTGCGACTCGGCAAAGGGCGACACGGTTATGGAATTCGGTCTTCGCAGAGCGCAAGGACCAGACGCAGGCATTTACGGAACGAGAGCGTCTATTATCGGCGGTTGTAATTCGACTTCAAACGTTTTGGCAGGAAAAATGTTCGACGTTCCCGTTGCAGGAACGCACGCTCACAGTTGGGTTATGAATTTCCCGTCGGAATACGAAGCGTTTAAGGCTTACGCGGACGTTTATCCAAACGCAGTAATACTTTTAGTCGATACTTACGACACTTTAAATAGCGGTATTCCAAACGCTATAAAAGTCTTTGACGAAATGGTAAAAGAGGGCAAGCGTCCCGTTGGAATTAGAATTGACTCGGGCGACCTTGCTTACCTTACCAAAAAGGCAAGGCAAATGCTTGACGAGGCAGGCTACGACTACGTAAAAATTTGCGCGTCGGGAGATTTGGACGAAAGGTTAGTGCAAAGCCTTAAACTTCAAGGCGCAAAAATTGACACTTGGGGCATAGGAACTAAACTTATAACTAGCGCGGATATGCCGTCGCTCGGTGGGGTTTATAAACTTGCAGGCATAGTTGAAAACGGAAAAATCGTACCGAAGATTAAAGTTTCGGACAATTCTGCAAAGATAACCAACCCCGGTTTTAAAACTTTTTATAGAATTTACGACAACGCGACGGGTAAGGCTGAGGCTGATTTGATTGCGCTTAAAGACGAAGAGTTTGATTTTTCAAAACCGCTCACCGTTTATCACCCGATTGAAAGGTGGAAAAAGACGACCTTTACCGATTACACGGTAAGGGAACTCCCCGTTTGCATAGTTGAAAACGGAAAACTCGTCGCTGATTTACCTAAGGTAAAAGATATAGCGGTGTATGCAAAAGGCGAAATGGAAAGTTTTTGGGACGAGTATAAGCGTATAGACCAACCGCACATATACAAGGTTGACTTATCCGACGGTTTATACGAACTTAAAACGACTATGCTTGAAAAAATTAGAAAGGGCGAAAAATAGTCTTAAATTAAATTTTAGCCCGTTAATCGACTTATAAGGGCATATTTTGTATAGAACCGCAAGGTTCGTGGAGGTGTACCGTGTGGTACGTTGTAATATTTATAGCCGTGCTTTTGGTTGACCAAGTAACCAAAATTTTGTGCGCGTATTTTGCAGGTGGCGTTGAGGGAACTACCGTTTTAAAGATAATAGACGGATTTTTAGAAATCACTTACGTTGAGAATACCGACGGAATGATGGGGCTTTTCGACAACTTAAAAGGCAGAGAATTTATATTTTTAATAACTACGAGTTTAATACTTATCGGGCTTTTCCTTTATCTCGGTTTATCCAAAAAAAGGAGCAAATGGAGAAACGTTACTCTTTCGCTTGTATTTTCGGGAGCGTTCGGAAACTTTATCGATAGGATAATAAACTTTAAGCAAGGCGCGTACGTTCGCGATATGATTCACACTATAATCAGTTTTGGCGGACAGGAATTTTTCCCGTTTATTTTCAACGTTGCGGATATGGCGCTCGTTATCGGCGCTATAATGCTCGTCGTTGACCTTTTATTTTTAGATAAAGACGCTATTTTTAAATCTAAGAAAAATAAAGAGATTTTGTCAGGCGAAGGGGAAACGAAATAAATGGAAATTTTAAAGTTCTCGGCGGAAAAAAGCGTTAGACTTGACGTTTTTCTTACTGAAAAGACTGATAAAACGCGTTCTGCAATAAAAAAACTTACCGACGACGGAAAGATTTTAATAAACGGAAAACCAGCCTTAAAAGCGGGCGTAAACTTAAAGGTAGGCGACGAAATAACCGTTGAAATTCCCGACGCCGTTAAACTTTCTACCGAGGCGGAAAATATCCCTATCGATATAATTTATCAAGATAAAGACATTGCCGTTATAAATAAACCGCAAGGGCTTACCGTTCATACGGGAAACGGCGTTCACGGCTCAACGCTTGTAAACGCGCTACTTTATCATTTGGATAGTTTAAGCGGTATAAACGGGGTGTTGCGACCGGGTATCGTCCATAGAATTGACAAGGATACTTCGGGGCTTTTGGTAGTTGCAAAAAACGACAAAGCACACCTTTCTTTGTCAAAGCAAATCAAGGATAAAACTTGCGGAAGAATCTATCTTGCTCTCGTTGACGGAAAAATGAAAAGCGACGGCGGAACGGTTGACACTTTTATCGGAAGAAGTCAAAAAAACCGAACTATGATGGCGGTTACGAGCGACGGTAGGCGCGCTATTACGCACTATGAAGTGGTAAAAAGATATTCTGCGTACACTCTCTGCAGGTTTAAACTTGAAACGGGAAGAACTCATCAAATAAGGGTACATTGTAAGCATTTAGGACACCCTATAGTTGGAGACCCCGTTTATAATAATAAAAAAGACAAATTTGGTCTAAAAGGGCAACTTTTACACGCAACAAAACTTGAACTTACGCACCCAACCACGGGGGAAAGAATGAGTTTTGAAGCCCCACTTCCAGATTATTTTGAAAACGTATTAAAAATTTTAAAATGATTAGCCGAGATTTTTCTCGGCTTTTTATTTACAAAAAATTTAAAAACATGCTTTAAAACAGTAGAAAAAATCAAGGGAATTTGATATAATAATAGATAACATAAAATTTCGCAACTATTAAGCGATTTTTGGAAAAGGACGAGATGGAAAATTACAGCGTAAGACAACTTTCGGTCATAGTTGAAAATTACCCAAACGACGAGACTATGCAAAAAGACAGAGAGATTACTTTGGCGGTAGCCAAACGCAGTCCCTCGGTTTTGTCGTACGCCGATCCTTGCTTTTTGTCCGATAGAGAAATTGCGTTAGAGGCGGTTAAGTCCGACGGGCGCGCGCTTAGATTTTTTAGCGAAAATATAAGAGAAGATGAGGAAGTTGCCCTTCTTGCCGTTCAAAATTTTTGCAACAGTTTTGCTTTTGTCGTTGGCAAAGCGCGAAAAAGTCGCCAAGTTGCCGAAGCCGTTGCAAAAAGGGGTAGCGACGTGATAGAACTTTTAGACGAACGGTTTTTAGACGACGAAGAAATTGCGCTTTTGGCAATTTCGAGAAATCCAAAGTCGCTCAAATATTTTTCCGAAAGGGTGAGAGCGCAAGAAAAAGTCGTTTTGACGGCTCTATCAAAAGATAGAACTACCATTGAAATGGTTTCCGACGAGGCGTTTTCAAACAAAAAGGTATTTGAAAAGGCGGTTGGTGTCGGTTACGACGGTAAAATTAGAGTTTCAAATTTAACTAATAATTCTCCGCAAGGCGTTTTTGACGAGATTGAAAAAAGAGAACTTTCGTTCAACCTTGCAATGCAAAACCTTGATCTTTTGCAAATCGACGAGCAAAAACTTAAGGTTTGCTTAGAGTTCGGCGTAGGCGTAATAAACAAAAAGAACGAACTTTTAAAAAGGTGTATTTTAAGCGATAATATATCGCTCGTTTCACTCATAGTCAAAAGGGGCAGTTTTACTTCAAAAACGATATCAGACAGTATAAAATTCGCCTCGCAAAACAGAAAGGTAAGGGTTTTGCCCGTCCTTTTAAAACTTACGGGTGGGCTTGGTGAAAACGCCGACAACGGCAGAAGCGACAGAATGTATTTAATGCGTTCGTTAAGGCGTAAATCCCCAACGGCGATAGTTAGGTTTAAAGAAAATATTAAAGATTATCTTTTAGATAAAGAAATTATGCTTTTAGCGGCTTGGGCTGACGGAAGTATTATAAAGTTGCTAACTAACACCGACTACGTTTTAGACGAGAAGTTCGTTACAGAATGTTTAAAAAGTTACGTAGTTAAAATAAGCGACGGCGCAATTTTAGACGGGCTCAATTTGAATTTGACTTACGAGCAAGCCGAAATCGCTTGTAAAAAAGACGGTAGAAATTATTTCTATTTAAAAGAAGAATATAAAAAGGATTGCCACTTTGCCAAACTTGCCGTAAGTTCTTGCGAATACGTGTACGACAGCCTTCCCGAAGAATTTAAGCAAATGCCTGAAATAATAAAGGAGAAAAGGCTATGGATAAGATGATTGAACTTGCAAACGAAATTTTATCCACGGCAATTTTGAATTTAAGTGGAGAGTTTACCTATTTTGCATACCCCATAGGGCTTATGAATTTTCAAATTGCGGACGGGGCAGAAAGAGTCGTTACAAATGGGAAAACGGCGTATATAGACAAAAACTACGCTGTGGAAACGACTGCCGAAAAGGGCGTAGTAGGCGTTTATACGGCTATTTTACACGCGACGCTACATTGCTTATTTACTCATCCTTTTTCGTATGTTGAAAATCAAAAAGAGTACGATTTATCAACGGACATAGTGGTTGGGTATATAACTGACGGGCTTGGCTATCCCTTTGGGGATAAGACAAGTCAAAACAAACGAAAAGCCGTCTATAAGTCGATTATTGACGCTTACGGCGGTGTAAGTGACGCAAACGCAAGCAAATTTTGCAAAACTTTGCAACTTGATGAGATAGAGAGTTTATCGAAGTTTTTTACCGTGTGCGACCACGGGGCGTGGGCTGGTAGGCGTCAAGAGTACTGCAGGGAAGAAAACGGCGAAGATACTCCGATTTCGATTTCATTTTCATTAGGCGAAGAAGAGAAAGTTGAAGATTTGCTTTCCGCTTGGAAAACTTTATCGCAAACGCTAATTCCGCAAATTGGAAAACTAAACCCCGAACTTAAAAGGGCGCTATCGCTAAAAGTTTGTCCAAAAACTAATTATAAAAGTTTTTTAAGGTCGTTTTTAAGGCGAAAGGAAAGGGTTTTACAAAACGACGAAGAATTTGATTATATTGCATATTATTACGGGCTTAGAGAGTATGGAAATATGCCGCTTATAGAAGGGCTTGAAACTAGCGACGATAGAGATTATTCTGAAATTGCTTTCGCCGTGGATACGTCTGGCAGTACGGACGGCGAGCCTATAAAAAAACTGCTTGAAGAAGTTTTTTCTATGTTAAAGAGCATGGAAACTGGGCTTAAAAAATACGCCGTAAGAATTATTCAATGCGATTTAAAAATTCAAAGAGAAGATTTGATAAAAAGTTCTGACGAATTTTCAAAAATGCTTGAAAATTATCAACTTTTAGGTGGTGGCGGAACTGATTTTAATCCCGTATTTAAACGCCTTACCGAATTAAAGAAAAAGGGAGTAAAAATCGAAGGTTTAATCTACTTTACCGACGGCGTGGGCGTGTATCCTAGCGAGATTCCCCCGTTTAAAACTTGTTTTGCTATACTTGGAAATGAAAATGACGTCCAAGTTCCACACTTTGCTTACAAAATCAATATAGAGGTTTAATATGAATATTTTAGAAGCCAAAAACGAAATAAAATCAGCCGTTAAAATTTATCTTGAAAAGGACGAAAACGGCGACTATATCATTCCAGAAGAAAGACAACGTCCCGTATTTTTGATAGGCGCGCCCGGTATCGGTAAAACTGCTATTATGAGCAAAATTGCCGACGAACTCGGTATAGGATATATAGGTTATACGATAACTCATCACACTCGTCAGTCGGCGATAGGACTCCCGTATATTACCCAAAAGGAATACGGTGGAAAGAGTTATTCGGTAACCGAATATACTATGAGCGAAATAGTTGCGTCCGTTTACGACGCCATTGAAAAGCAAGGCAAAAAAGAAGGAATTTTGTTTATCGACGAAATAAACTGCGTTTCCGAAACGTTAGCGCCTGCAATGCTCGAACTTCTGCAAAGAAAGAGATTTGGCCCGCATAAAATTCCCGACGGGTGGATATTGACCGCCGCGGGTAACCCCGAAGAGTACAATAAGTCGGTAAACGAACTCGATATGGTAACGCTCGACCGTGTAAAAAAGATTGTCGTAGAACCCGATTACGACGCGTTTAAAGTCTATGCGTACAATAGCGGATTACACGATTCTATAATATCTTTTTTATCTCTTCACAACGAGTTTTTGTTTAAAGTTGAAAGGTCTGAAAACGGTCTTTATTTCGTAACGCCGAGAGGTTGGGAAGACTTATCTACGGCAATAAAAGAGTACGAAAGGCTTGGAATTAAGGTTACCGAGCAATTCGTTTCGCAATACGTTCAATATCCGCAAGCGTCGTCCGAGTATATGAGATTTTACAAAATTTACACTCGTTTTGAAGAACTTAAAAGCGGTGAAAAAATTGAAAACGGAGAGGTCGAAAGCACCGATTTGACGGGTGATAATTTTGAAGTTAGATACGCGCTTTCTGAAATTTTAAGGGCAAAGGCTATAAAACTTTCTGAAAAAGCCGAGTCTAAAATTCAGGCTTTAGAATACGTTGAAAGCGTTTTGAAAAAGGCTGAAAAAGACGGGCAAATTCTCATTACTGAAACGGAAAGTTTGATTAAAAATCTTCACGGAAACAAACTTAGTAGATATCAAAAGATTGCCTATAAGCCGATTATCGACGTTTTTCAAAGCCAAAATCCGCAGCGAGAAGGCGAGAAGTTTAAAGAGCAATGCTTAAATTACTGTAAGGATAAAATGGGACAGATTGCAAACGTCTTGCGCTTTGCTGAAAATTCTTTGTCAAAAGGTCAAGAGTTTGCGTCGCTTACCGCAGGTATGATTGCAAACGAAAGTTTTATAACCCTTATAACCAAAAACGGATGGGAAGAAATTTTTCATTATTTTGACGGGCTTACGGATAGCCAAACTGACAAACTTAAAGAAAAGGCAAGCAGGCTTTTAAAAGGTTGATATGAAGATATTTAAATATTTCTCAAGATATAAAGCGGGGTGTGTTCTCGCTCCGCTTTTTAAACTTGTCGAAGCCTTGCTCGAACTTTTTATTCCTATAATCGTTGCTAAAATAATAGACGACGGCGTTGTCGGCGGTAACGGACAAGCCATAACTTACGGCGTTTTAATAATGGTTGCGCTCGGAGTGTTAGGGCTAGGGTTTTCTATCGCAGGACAATATTTTTCGGCAAAGACGGCGGTTTCGTATTCGTCCGATTTAAGAGAGTCGATATACAAAAAACTAATGGGACTGTCCCTTTTACAGACTGAAAAACTCGGTACGGCAAAGATGATAACGACTATGACGAGCGACGTTCAAAAAGTCCAAAGCGGTGTAAATTTGGCGCTTAGGCTTTTGCTTAGGTCTCCGTTCGTCGTGCTCGGCGCGTTTATTGCGGCGCTTATTATTAACGTAGAAATCGCAATTATATTCGCCACTATAATAATCGTGCTTTCGATTGTCGTAGTTTTGATTATGAAAATTACTATGCCAAAATTTTCTTCGGCGCAAAGAACGCTTGACGAGGTGTCTTTAGTCGCCCGTGAAAATTTGACGGGAACAAGAGTTATTAGGGCGTTTGGCGTTGAAAATAAAGAAAAAGACGACTATTTAAAAAAGATTAGCGCCTTAGAAAAAATGCAAAACAACGCGGGTAAAATTTCCGCGCTTTTAAACCCTTTGACCTTTTGCGTGATAAACCTTGGAATAATCGCCCTTTTGTATTTTGGCGGTGTAAAAGTTGAAGTCGGCGCGCTAACTTGTGGGGCGGTAATCGCCTTATACGACTACATGTCGCAAATTTTAGTCGAACTTATTAAGTTTGCAAACTTAGTAGTTAGCATTTCAAAAGCGCTTTCGTCAGGCAAGAGAATAGATGAAATTTTATCGATTGAAGAAGAAAAAATCGACGCAAAAAAAGACGTAAAAAACAGTGCTTTTATTGAATTTAAATCTGTAAGCGCTTCTTACGGTGGCGGAGAAGTCTTATCTAATATAGATATAAAGATTGAAAAAGGGCAAACGGTTGGAATAATCGGCGGAACGGGTAGTGGTAAAAGCACGCTAATAAATTTAATCGGCGGACTTTATACCCCGAAAGACGGCGCAATTTATATAGACGGAAAAGACGTATCTTCTATGACTGACGGAGATAGAAAAAGTTACGTTTCAATCGCGTTGCAAAAGCCCGTTCTATTTAAAGGAACGATAAAGAGTAATTTGTTATCTGCAAACCCAAACGCAACCGAAAGCGATATGAAAAGGGCTATTGAAATTGCGCAGGCGGTTGACGTTGTAAAGGGTAAAGAAAACGCCTTAAATTCGGTAGTGGAACAAGGCGGTAGGAATTTTTCGGGTGGTCAAAGACAAAGGTTGTCCCTTGCAAGAGCAATAGTTTGCAATTCGCAAATTTTAATTTTAGACGATTCGTCGTCGGCGCTTGACTATATAACCGATTTAAATTTAAGGCGCGCTATAAAAAATCAAGGCGAAAATCAAACTGTTATAATAGTATCTCAGCGAACGGCGTCTTTAAAGGACGCGGATAAAATTATAGTTCTCGACGACGGTAAAATCGTCGGCGAAGGAACGCACCAAACTCTTTATGAAACTTGCGAAGTGTATAGAGAAATTGAAGATTCGCAAAAGATGGAGGACGGAGAATGAAAAAAGGCGTTATAAAAAGACTTTGGGCTTACGTCGGGAAATACCGTTTTGCATTTATAATTTCTCTGTTTACGTCGCTAATTTGCGTTGCGGGGCAGTTGTATCTTCCAATACTTTTTGGAAAGGCAACCGACCTTATAGTTGGAAAGGGGCAAGTGGACTTAGCAGGCATTGTTAAAATCGGAATAACTGGGGCTATAAGCGCTTTAATCGCAGGTTTTGCGCAATGGATAACCGACGCTATATGTACGGTAATTGCTAACGGAGTAGTTAAAAATTTAAGAAAAGACGCGTTTGAAAAGTTGCAAAAAGTCAAACTTTCGTATTTAGATAAGAGGGCTGTAGGCGACGTTTTAAGCGTTGAAATAAGTGATACCGAAAAGATTTCCGAAGGTTTACTTTTGGGTTTTTCAAAACTTTTTACAGGTGTTATGACTATCGTAGGAACTTTAATTTTTATGATAACCATAAATCCTATAATAGCGTTAGTCGTAGTCGTTTTAACCCCCGTTTCTCTTTTCGTTGCAAAGTTTATTACCGGTAAGACGTATAAATTTTTTAAAAGGCAGTCCGAAATATCGGGTAGTCAAACGGGCTTGATTGAAGAGAGCATAAGCAATCTTCAAACGGTAAAAGCCTATTCTATGGAAGAAGAGTTTACTAAAAAATTTAGTGGAATAAACGACGATTTAAAAAAGACGTCGTTTAAGGCGGTCTTTTTCTCGTCGCTAACTAACCCGTGTACGAGATTTGTAAACTCGCTCGTTTATTCAGCGGTAGCCTTTTCAGGCGCTATGCTCGCCCTATATTTTGGGCAAGGACTTTTCGCAGTTACGGCAGGTTCAATTTTGGCTTTGCTTAGTTACGCGAATAGATATACAAAGCCGTTTAACGAAATATCTTCGGTTATGACCGAACTTAGCGGAGCGACCGCTTGCGCCCAACGAACGTTTGAACTTATGGATGCCGAGAGTGAAGTTGACGACGGTAAAATTACACTAAAAAGCGCGTGTGGAAACGTTAAAATTAAAGACGTAAGTTTTTCATATTCGCCCGATAAACGACTTATAGAGGGGTTTAACTTAAACGTTTCAAAAGGTCAAAAGGTTGCAATCGTCGGACCTACGGGGTGTGGAAAAACTACGCTTATAAATCTTTTAATGAGATTTTATGAGATTGACGACGGGCTAATTTCGGTTGACGGAATAGACGTTAAAGATATTTCAAAGTCGTCGCTTAGAACTTCTTACGGTATGGTTTTACAAGACACTTGGATAAGAAACGCAACCGTAAAAGACAATATAAAAATCGGCAATCCAAGCGCGACGGATGAAGATATTATTACTGCAAGTAAAAAAGCGCACGCGCACGGTTTTATAAAAAGATTAGAAAAAGGTTACGATACAAAAATAAGTGAAAATTCGCTTTCGCAAGGACAAAAGCAACTTTTGTGCATTGCAAGAGTTATGCTTTCACTTCCAGAAATGCTCATATTAGACGAGGCGACTTCTTCGATTGATACGAGAACTGAAATGAAAATACAAAGCGCCTTTGACGAACTTACCAAAGATAAGACTTCATTTATCGTTGCGCACCGCCTTTCCACAATCAAAAAAGCAGACGTAATTTTGGTTATGAAAGACGGAAACGTAATAGAACAAGGCTCTCACGAACAATTATTAAAACAGAAAGGAGTTTATTATCAACTTTACCACAGTCAGTTTGCAAGTTGATAACCATTTAAAATGAATTACGATCAA
The DNA here is from genome assembly GCA_017396365.1 of Clostridia bacterium. Classification (GTDB taxonomy): domain Bacteria; phylum Bacillota; class Clostridia; order Christensenellales; family Borkfalkiaceae; genus UBA10281. The sequence goes on from JAFQMD010000035.1 coordinate 23,039, forward strand.
AATTTGCACACCCACACGGCGTTTAGCGACGGAAAAGACCAAATGGAAGATATGGTAAAACACGCTATAAAACTTGGGTTTAAAAGCATAGGTTTTTCTGACCACGCAAATATGGGGTTTGAAGTTACAGGCGCAATGACGAGAGAAAACGTTGCAAAAAGTTTACAGACTTCAAAGGCTTTAAAAGAAAAGTATAAAGGGCAAATATCCGTCTTTTGCGGACTTGAAAACGACCTGTTCTCAACTCAAGATTTATCGCCTTACGACTACGTTATAGGCTCTTGCCATTGCCTTATAAAAGACGGGGAAATTATAGAGTTTGACGGCAAGAAAGACCACGTTAAAGGGGTTATAGACAGACTTTTTAACGGAAACGGTATGGACTTTGCCGAGTGTTATTACTCTACTTTTTCTCGCCTTGCGGAAACTTCTCGCATAGATATAGTAGGACACGCAGATTTGGTTACTAAGCACTCGGAGAGAGAGCAGTTTTTCGATTGCGACGGTAAAGCGTATAAAGAGTTTGCTTTAAAAGCGATAAAAAAAGTGTTTGAAAGGTGTCAAGTTTTTGAGATAAACACGGGCGCTATTGCAAGGGGATATAAAACTGCGCCGTATCCCGCGCCGTTTATTATGCAAGAATTGAAAAGGTTGGGCGCGAAAATGGTAATTTCATCCGATTGCCACGATAAAAATTTTTTGGACTGCCAGTTTGATAGCGCGCTATCGTACGCTAAGAGTTTTGGTTTTGACAAAATCTATAAATTCGACGGAAAATTCTTCGTAGGATTTGATTTGTAAATTGAAAAATTACAATCGAATTGACAAAAAGGTCGTTCCTATGATAAAATAAAGAAAAAGAGGTAAAAATATGCCTGTAGAAAACGTAAAGAAAGTTGCATCAAAAAATTCAAATTTAATGCTTAGAGTTGCTGAAGGTCACTTTGCAACCAGCCATAGCCATATCAATTACTATATTGACGTTACTATGCAAAAGACGAGATTGTCAGAAGCAAAAGCCGTTGCCACCGCTTTGGTGTCTTATTATAGAGCGAATACCGTAATCGACACTATTTTATGTCTTGACGGAATGCAAGTAGTAGGCACTTGCGTAGCCGACGAACTTACACGTAGCAATTTTATGAATATAAACGCGCACAACACTATTTACGTAATTACTCCCGAGCATACTTCGGGCAGTCAACTTCTTTTAAGAGATAACATTGCCCAAGCGGTAAGGGGTAAAAACGTTCTCATTTTGGCGGCGTCGGTTACGACGGGTTATACGGCAAGTTCGGCAATCGAAGCCGTTAAATACTACGGTGGAAACGTCGCTGGAGTAAGCGCAATTTTCGCAACGGTTGACGAGTGTATGGGTTATGAAGTTCATTCAGTTTTCGACCCCAAAGATTTAGGCGAATACGCGTCTTACCCCGCTCATCAATGTCCGCTTTGTAAACAAGGTAAAAAAATAGATGCGCTTGTGAATAGTTTTGGCTACTCCAAAATTTAAAGGCTTATATACTTCGGTATGCTTTGTTTCTACTTTAAGCCCCAAACCACAATGACCAACAAGGTCTATTGTGCCTTGTGTCTTAAAGTGAGCCTTGCCTACCTCGCATCTAAGCCTTTAAATGCTACTCGATAGGGGTATGAAAAAAACGGATGCAACGTCACGTTGCTCTATCCCATCCGTAAAAGTCTTACGAGCCTTGGCTAACTCGCATCTAAGCCTTTAAATACTTTAAAGTCTTATATACTTCGGTATGCTTTGTTTCTACTTTAAGCCCCAAACCACAATGACCAACAAGGTCTATTGTGCCTTGTGTCTTAAAGTGAGCCTCGCCTACCTCGCATCTAAGCCTTTAAATGCTACTCGATAGGGGTATAGAAAAACACGTCTGCAACGTCACGTTGCTCAATCAAACCCTTGTCAATAAAATTGTCCTATCCTAACTCATTTCAAATATTAACCATAATAAAAGCGTTGGCACTAAAAATTGCCAACGCCTTTAAATTTATGTGATTTTATTCGTGAATTTCCCAGTCGTACCCACTCCAAGTCATATACCGTATCTTTTTACTACAAGCGGGGCATTTTATTACGAAATAATCGTCGTCAAAGCCTGGAACTATATGGTATTCAATTCTACCCTTTCCGCAAAGACATTTATACTCCGTAACGCGTGTCGCCACGTTTGCTCCTTTTGGTAAATCTTCTCTTCTGTCTATCTTTTCAGTAGGTTGAATAGTTCTGCTAGCCATATGTTTCTCCTTTGACCTAATTTAAGCAAATTATATCATTTAAAAGTTGTTAAGTCAACGCAAAAAGGTTAAAAATTTTGACTTATATATGAAATATATAATTGACAAGACGGCTTATATTTGCTATAATATCCCCAATAACCAAAGAAAGAGGTAGCCAAAATGGGAACTTTTGTATCAAAGGTAACTGCAAACAAGTCTGCATTACAAGCTTTAAACGGTTGTTACAAAGGTTTTTCTTTTGATTTTGGCGCATTATCTTCTAAAATTGACGATTTAGTTATTTTTCCCGGTTTTTGCGACGTGCACGTGCATTTTCGTGAGCCGGGTTTTTTTTATAAAGAAAGCATTGAAACGGGTTCAAAATGTGGCGCAAGGGGCGGTTATACGGCGGTTTGCACTATGCCAAATTTAAACCCCGTACCAGACAGCGTTGAAAATTTAAAAATTCAGTTAGACCTTATAGAAAAATCTTCGGTAATAAACGTCTATCCGTACGGCTCGATAACCGTAGGGCAAAAGGGCGAAATTCTTGCCGATTTAGACGGGATGAAAGATTTAGCGATTGCTTTTTCGGACGACGGGCGAGGCGTTCAGTCTGACGAAATGATGCAAACTGCAATGAAAAAGGCAAAGGCTCTCGGTAAAATGATAGTTGCCCATTGCGAAGTCAACTCGCTTTTAAAGGGCGGATATATTCACGACGGGGAGTATTGCAAAACCCACGGACATAAAGGTATATGTTCTGCAAGCGAATACGAACAAATTGCTCGCGACTTAAAACTCGTTGAAAAAATCGGTTGTTCGTACCACGTTTGCCACATATCGACAAAGGAAAGCGTCGAACTTATAAGGCAGGCAAAAGCGCGTGGGCTTGACGTGAGTTGTGAAACCGCGCCACACTATCTCGTTTTAGACGACGGCGACTTGCAAGAGGACGGCAAGTTTAAAATGAATCCGCCACTTCGAGGAGTAGAAGACAGGCTTGCGTTAATCGAAGGGATAAAAGACGGAACGATAGATATGATTGCAACCGACCACGCCCCTCACTCGAAAGAAGAGAAGTCTAGAGGGCTTTCGGGTAGCGCGTTTGGAATAGTAGGGCTTGAAACGGCGTTTGCGGTATGCTATACGAAACTTGTAAAAACGGGCGTGATTACGCTTGAAAAACTTATAGATTTACTTGCTATAAATCCGAGAAAACGCTTTAATATCCCACTTGGAAACGATTTTTCGGTTTGGGATTTAAATAGATGTTTCACGGTAAACCCTGAAGAATTTTTATCAAAAGGTAGGGCGACTCCGTTTGAGGGTGAAGAACTTTTCGGCGTGAATTTAATGACGGTAGTAGATGGAAAAACCGTATATTTAGAAAAGAAAATTTGATTTTTATATAAACAGGAGACGAAAAATGGCAAAGAGAACAGACTTAAAAAAGATTTTGATAATCGGTTCAGGTCCTATAGTTATAGGACAGGCGGCGGAATTCGACTATGCTGGAACTCAAGCGTGTCTTGCGCTGAAAGAAGAAGGTTACGAAGTCGTACTCGTAAACTCTAACCCCGCTACGATTATGACCGACACAACCATTGCCGACAAGGTATATATGGAACCTTTGACGCTTGAATACATTGCGAAAATTCTCCGCTTTGAAAGACCTGACGCAATAGTTCCGGGTATCGGCGGACAGACGGGGCTTAACCTTGCAATGCAACTTGAAAAGAAGGGCGTTTTAAAAGAATGTAGAGTAGAACTTTTAGGTACGAGTAGTGAGAGTATCGAAAGGGCTGAAGATAGAGAGTTGTTTAAAGAACTTTGTCAATCTATCGGCGAGCCTACTATTCCGTCTGAGATAACCTACGATTTAGAAGAGGCTAAAAAGGCTGCTAAAAAAATCGGTTATCCCGTAGTTCTTCGTCCTGCGTTTACTCTCGGTGGAACGGGTGGCGGTTTTGCAAACGACGAAAAAGAACTTGTCGAAATCGGTCGCAACGCCTTTAAACTTTCTCCGGTTCATCAAGTTCTTATTGAGAAGAGCGTAAAGGGTTATAAAGAAATTGAATTTGAAGTTATGCGTGACGGAGCGGACAAAGCCATCACCATTTGCGGTATGGAAAACGTTGATCCCGTAGGCGTTCACACGGGCGATTCGGTAGTAGTTGCTCCTATTCTTTCCTTAAGCGATAAAGACCTTAAAATGCTTAACGACAGCGCGATTAAGATTATTAGGGAACTTAAAATCGAGGGCGGATGTAACGTTCAATTTGCATTGAATCCAACCACGAGCGAATATTATCTTATTGAAGTAAACCCAAGAGTTTCACGTTCGTCGGCTCTTGCGTCGAAAGCCAGCGGATATCCTATTGCAAGGGTAACTGCAAAAATCGCCGTAGGTATGACTTTAGATGAAATTCAAGTTGCAGGCACGACCGCAGATCACGAGCCAAGGCTTGATTATATAGTTGCAAAATTCCCAAGATTCCCGTTTGATAAATTTACGCAAGCGTCAAATCAACTCGGCACGCAAATGAAAGCGACGGGTGAAGTTATGGGTATCGGTTCGACCTTAGACGAGTGTATGCTTAAGTCTGTTCGTTCACTCGAAATAGGCGTAAACCACCTTTACCTTGCAAAATTCGACTCCTATTCAACAGAAGAACTTTTAGAATATTTAGCGGAGTTTAAGTCGGATAATATCTTTGCCGTTACCGAACTTTTACGCCGTGGCGTATCAATCGAAAAACTACACGAAGTTACAAAAATTACCGAACTTTTCTTAGAGTGCTTTAAGCGTATCGTAGATATGGAAAACGTCTTAAAAGATAAAAAAGGCGATTTAGGTGCTCTCCGCTTAGCAAAACAACTCGGTTTTTCAGACCCGTATATTGCAAAACTTTGGGGTGTTAAAGAAATTGAAATTTACAATTTAAGAAAGCAAAACGGCATAAAACCCGTATTCAGAATGGTTGATACTCTTTATAGCGGAGCGTATATTCCGTATTTCTACTCTTCGTATATGGGTGAAAACGCGTCTATTCTTACCGATAAGCAAAAGGCGGTCGTTTTGGGCGCAGGTCCTATTAGAATAGGTCAAGGCGTAGAGTTTGACTATTCTACCGTTCACTCCGTTCAAACGATTAAAAAATCGGGCTATGAGGCGATTATCATCAATAATAACCCAGAAACCGTTTCTACCGACTATACGACAGCGGACAAACTTTACTTCGAGCCGTTAACGCCTGAAGACGTTATGAACATAATAGAATTTGAAAATCCCGAAGGCGTAATCGCATCTCTCGGTGGTCAAACTGCAATAAATTTGGCTCAACCGCTTATGGATAGGGGCGTTAAAATTATCGGAACGGATTGCGACGCTATTGACAAGGCTGAAAATAGAGACAGATTTGAAAAATTATTAAAAGATTTAAATATTCCACAACCAGAGGGAAGAGCGGTTACCAAGATTGAAGACGGCGTTGCCGCTGCGGCAAAAATCGGATATCCCGTACTCGTAAGACCTAGTTTCGTTTTAGGTGGTAGAGCAATGCAAATCGTTTCTAACGAGGCTCAACTTCGCCACTACTTAAAAACCGCCGTTGAAATCGACGAAGATAAACCCGTTTTGGTTGACAAATACATAATCGGTAAAGAAGTGGAAATCGACGCAATTTGCGACGGTAGGGACGTTTTCGTTCCGGGTATTATGGAACTCGTTGAAAGAACGGGTATTCACTCGGGCGACTCGATAAGCGTATATCCAACCTTTAGTATTTCCAACAAAGTTAAAGGCACTATACTTCAATACGCTAAAAAACTCGGCGTAGGTATCGGCATAAAAGGTCTTTACAATATTCAGTTTATCGTAGATAAAGACGACAAAGTGTTTATTATCGAAGTTAATCCGAGATCTTCAAGAACAGTTCCGTTCCTTTCAAAAGCAACGGGATACAGTTTAGCCGATATTGCGACGGAAGTTATTATGGGAAAAACCTTAAAAGAACAAGGTATTTTCGATATCTATCCCGAAGAAAAGAAGAGATGGTACGTAAAAGTTCCAGTTTTCTCTTTCAACAAAATTAGAGGACTTGACGCATACCTTTCACCTGAAATGAAATCGACGGGTGAGGCTATCGGCTACGACGACAAGTTAAACAGAGCGCTTTACAAGGCGTTGCAAGCGTCGGGAATGCATCTTCAAAATTACGGAACTGTATTCGCTACTATTGCAGACAAAGATAAAGAAGAGGCTCTTCCGCTTATTCGCCGTTTCTACAATCTCGGTTTTAACATTGAGGCGACTGAAGGAACTGCAAAATTCTTAAAGCAAAACGGAATAAGAACGCACGTTCTTAAAAAGATTGAAGAAAGCGACGAAATTTTCGATTCTATTCGTCAAGGTCATATTGCTTACGTTATCAACACGAGTAACGTCGGCTCTACTGCATCTCAATCTGACGGCTATCAAATAAGAAAATACGCAATCGAATCCAACGTAACTCTTTTCTCGTCGCTCGATACCGTAAAGGTTTTACTCGACGTATTAGAAGAGACTACGCTTTGTATTTCGACTATAGATTCTTGATTTGGTGAAAAATGAAACAAATTATTTATGAAATAATTGATACTCGCCAACTTACCGAAACGGTTTTTGAAATGAAACTTCGTGGCGACGTATCGGGAATAAAATGCGGACAGTTCGTCAATCTTTTAATTGACGGATTGTACCTTCGTCGTCCTATTTCCGTTTGCGATTTAAACGGAGATACGCTTACTTTGGTTTACAAAGTAGTGGGCAAAGGTACGCAAAAAATGTCCGAAATGAAAGTCGGTGAAAAACTCGACGTTTTGACTCAACTCGGCAACGGTTACGACTTGTCTTTAAGTGGTAAAAGCCCCCTTTTAATCGGTGGTGGAGTTGGCGTTCCACCTATGTTTTTGTGCGCTAAACGACTTATAGGCGGGGGCAAATCGGTTACCGTCGTGCTTGGTTTTAATACGAAAGAAGAAATTTTTTACGAAGAAGAGTTTAAAAAACTCGGCGCAAAAGTTATCGTCACTACGGTTGACGGCTCTTACGGTGTCAAGGGTTTTGTAATCGACGCAATGAAAGATTTAGAATATACTTATTTCTATACTTGCGGACCTGAACCGATGTTAAAGGCTGTATATAACGCGAGTAAAACGAGCGGACAGTTTAGTTTTGAAGAGAGAATGGGTTGTGGTTTTGGCGCGTGCATGGGATGTTCGTGCAAAACTCTTTACGGCAATAAGAGAATATGTAAAGACGGCCCCGTTCTTGTAAAGGAGGAGATTATATGGGAGAAATGAAAGTAAATCTATGTGGCATAGAAATAGACAATCCCGTAATCCCTGCGAGCGGAACTTTTGGCTACGGCTACGAGTTCGCTGAATTTTACGATATAAATTGTCTTGGAACTTTCTCGTTTAAAGGCACTACGAAAGAGCCGAGATTTGGAAACCCAACGCCGAGAATTGCCGAGTGCTACGCAGGTATGATAAACGCCGTAGGACTTCAAAACCCTGGAGTAGATAAAGTTATAGAAGAAGAACTCCCACGCCTTGCCAAGTGTTTTAGTAAAAAAGTAATGGCAAACGTCGGTGGTTTTTCTGTTGAAGAGTACGTTCACACGGCAACTCTTTTAGACAAACAAGAACAAGTCGGTTGGCTTGAAATCAACATAAGTTGCCCTAACGTTCACGCGGGTGGAGTAAACTTCGGCTCGTCTGAAAAAGGCGCTTATGAAATTATTAGCGCGGTAAAAAAGTCGGTCAATAAGCCCGTTATCGCCAAACTTTCGCCAAACGTAACCGATATTACGGCGATTGCAAAAGCCGTGGAAGACGCAGGCGCTGACGGCGTAAGTTTGATAAATACTTTACTTGGTATGAGAATTGACTTAAGGACGAGAAAGCCCGTCATTGCAAATAAAATGGGCGGTTTTTCAGGTCCTGCAATTTTCCCTGTGGCTGTAAGAATGGTTTATCAAGTTGCAAACGCGGTAAAAATACCCGTAATCGGCATGGGGGGCATTTCTTCTGCCGAAGACGTAATTGAAATGATGCTCGCAGGCGCAACTGCGGTTGAAGTCGGCGCGGCAAACCTTATAAACCCGTATGCAAGTAAGCAAATAATTGAAGATTTGCCTGCGGTTATGAAAAAGTATAAAATCGAAAATTTAAAAGATATAATCAAAGGAGTTAAGTAATGGGTAAAGACGTTATTATCGCTTGCGATTTTGACAGTAAGCAAAAGACTTTGGATTTTTTAGACAAGTTTACGGGCAGAAAGCCGTTTGTAAAAATCGGTATGGAACTTTTTTATGCCGAAGGTCCTGCTATCGTAAAGGAAATCAAGGCAAGGGGACATAAAATATTCCTTGACCTTAAACTTCACGATATTCCAAACACCGTAAAAAAATCAATGGCGGTTTTGTCCCGTCTTGACGTTGATATGACCAACCTTCACGCCGGCGGAACTATCCGTATGATGCAAGGCGCTATCGAAGGATTGACAAGACCTGACGGAACTCGTCCGCTTTTAATTGCCGTAACTCAACTTACTTCTACCGACGAAGAGAGTATGAGAAAAGATCTTTTAATTGAAAAGCCTATTGACGAAGTAGTTATGCACTACGCTCACAACGCTAAAATCGCAGGGCTTGACGGAGTAGTTTGTTCTCCGCTTGAGGCTGGCAAAGTTCACGGCGTTTGCGGTGAAAAGTTCTTGACCGTTACCCCAGGCGTAAGATTTGCAGACGGAGACGTAGGTGACCAAAAGAGAGTTATGACTCCTGCCGAAGCAAAGAAAATCGGCTCGGACTATATCGTAGTAGGTCGTCCTATTACTGCAGCAGAAGATCCTGTTGCGGCTTACGAAAGATGTATTGCCGAGTTCGTCGGCTAAAAAAGTTTATAAGCGTCGCAATACTGTGTTTCTACTTTAAAGGCTAAACCCCGATGACCAAAGAGGTCTATCGTGTCTTATCCTTTAAAGTGAGCCTTGTCTTGCTCGCTTCTAACCTTTTTAAGCATAAATTATAAAAACCTTATGAGGAGTAATAAGATGGAAAATTATAAGAGAGAGTTTATACAATTTTTGCAAAATGCAGGTGTTTTAAAGTTTGGCGATTTTACTGCAAAAAGCGGTAGAAAAATCCCATACTTTATCAATGCTGGCGAAATTAAAACGGGCGAAAATATAGCAAAACTCGGCGAGTTCTACGCTAAGAGTTATCTTGATAAAATGGGCGAGAAAAAGGCAGTTTTATACGGACCTGCTTATAAGGGAATTTCTATTGCCGTTTCTGCATCTATCGCTCTTTCTAAAAACGGGCTTAACGTTCCTTTCTTCTTTAACAGAAAAGAGGCGAAAGACCATGGCGAAGGCGGTGTTTTTGTAGGTTATAAGCCAACTTTAGGGGAAGAAGTAGTTATCGTTGAAGACGTAATAACGGCAGGCACTGCGATAAGAGAAACTATGGAAATTATGAAAGGATTACAAGGCGTAAAGGTATGCGCGACTTTCGTAATGGTTGACCGTAAAGAAAAAGGACAAACTGAAAAGAGCGCAATGGCTGAAGTCGGCGAAGAATTTGGTTTCCCTGTATATTCGGTAGTTGACGTTTACGACATTATCGAATACTTAGAAGAAGATAAAGCAAACGAAGAAAACGTAAACAGAATTAAAAAATATCTCGAAGTTTACGGCGCGAAGGCTTAATATGAAAAGAAGTGTAATTGACACCGTTGATTTGACCGTAGAAGAACTCGACGGAATTATTCAAACTGCGTGTGATATAAGTGAAAATCCACAAAAGTATGCCGACAGATGTAAGGGCAAAAAACTCGCTACGCTTTTTTTTGAGCCGTCAACAAGAACTCGTCTTTCATTTGAGGCGGCAATGCTCGAACTCGGCGGTAGTGTAATCGGTTTTTCCGAGGCGAGCAGTTCTTCCGCGGCAAAGGGCGAAAGCGTTGCCGATACGGCAAAGGTTATAAGTTGCTACGCGGATATTATCGCAATGCGCCATCCCAAAGAAGGCGCTGCTTACGTCGCTGCTAAAAACGCGACTATTCCGCTTATAAACGCTGGCGACGGAAGTCATTGTCATCCAACTCAAACGCTTGCCGATCTACTTACCATTTACAGAGAAAAAGGTCGATTAAATAACTTATCGGTAGGCTTTTGCGGTGATTTGAAGTACGGAAGAACAGTTCATTCGCTTATAAACGCCCTTTCTAGATATGAAGGAATTAAAATCGTTTTAATTTCTCCCGAAGAACTTAAACTTCCAAAATATATCAAAGAAGACGTGCTTGAAAAGAATAAAATGCCTTACGTTGAAACCGCCGATTTAGAAGGTTCTTTAAAGGATTTAGATATTCTTTATATGACGAGAATTCAACGCGAGAGATTTTTTGATGCCGAAGAATACGAAAGACTTAAAGACAGTTACGTTTTAACTGCTGAAAAAATGCAGTTTGCAAAAGATGATACTTGCGTTTTGCACCCACTCCCGAGAGTAAACGAAATTAGCGTTAAAGTTGACGACGACAAAAGGGCGTGCTATTTTAAACAAGTATTAAACGGCAAATATATGCGTATGGCGCTCATATTGAAACTTTTAGAAGACGAAAAGAACGGAGTTTTGCCAACCCATACCGAAGACGGCGTCGTGGTTAATAAAATCAAATGCAAAAACCCGAGATGTATAACTTCGGTAGAACAAGAATTAGACCATAAATTTATCCCGACCGAAAAGGACGGAGTTTATAAATGTATCTATTGCGAAAGCGAAGAAAAATTATAAAATAGAGTAGTAAAATGCGGTTTTTTTAGACCGCATTCTCTATTTTTAAAAAGGCTCGTAAGGGAAAGTATTACGACGACTTATTATTTTATAATAAAAATAGAAAAAGCACCCTTTTCTTGCTTGACAACTTTTGAGTAATTTGATATTATATTGTCGTAAAAGGTTTTCTGCGACTGACGGATTACGTGGTACACCACGGTGAAACGGAAAACCGTTCGGGTTAAAACCCATTTTGCCGACCGTCTGGGCGCACTGAGTTCTTTGCAGAACGAGTGCGCCCTTTTTGTTTAAAGGCTTATATACTTCGTTAGCCGTCGTTTACTGTTTCGTTCTCAAAACCTTGGTGACCAACAAGGTCAACCAAGTCTTTTCAAACTCACGAGCCTTGGCTAACTCGTATCTAACCCTTTAAACGTTTATATATGGCTTATAAACTGCGTTATGCGTCGTTTCTGCAAAGTAAAACCGATTGGGATGACCAAAGAGGTCTATCCCACCCGCTTTTTCTTTGCGAGCCTTGCCTAACTTGTTTCTAATCCTTTAAACGTTTATATATGGCGTATGCGTCGTTTCTGCAAGTGTTTGCCGACTAAGATGACCAATAACGAGCCTTGGCTAACTCTTAACTGACCAAGAGAAAGATTATTAAGCCCAAAAGAAAAATTATTAAGGAGTTTACATAAATTATGAAAAAAGTAGGAATTGTAATGGGTAGCGATAGCGACCTTCCAATTGTAGAAAAAGCAATTAACACTTTAAAGTCTTTCGATATTCCTTACGAAGTTCACGTATATTCCGCTCATAGAACGCCTGACGAAGCAGGCGATTTTGCCGCAAATGCAAAAAAGAACGGATTTGGTGCGATCATTGCCGCAGCAGGTATGGCTGCTCACCTTGCTGGAGCAATCGCTGCAAGAACAACACTCCCTGTAATTGGTATACCTTGTAAATCAACTAATTTAGACGGCGTAGACGCTCTTTTGTCAACTGTACAAATGCCATCGGGCATTCCCGTTGCGACGGTTGCAATAAACGGGGCGGTAAACGCCGCTTTAATTTGCGCGCAAATCTTTGCTCTTTCGGATGAAAATTTGGCTAAAAAACTTGAAGACAAGCGCGTTCAAGACGCTAAAAAAGTTCTTGAAAAAGACGCTGAGATATCAGCGAGATTTAACTGAAATTTAATCAGTTAATTTTTAAATTACGTAAATAAATTTTTATAACATAAAGGAGAAACAAAAATGGCAAAGACTCTTGTTTATACTGGTAAAACCAAGGACGTATTCGCATTAGATAACGGAAATTATCTTCTTAAGTTTAAAGACGACTGTACTGGAAAAGACGGCGTTTTTGATCCGGGTGAAAATTCGGTAGGTCTTACTATCGACGGCGTTGGCGACGTAAATCTTCGTATGTCAATCTATTTCTTTGAAAAAGTAAACGCTGCGGGTATTAAAACCCACTACATAAGCGCAGACCTTGCAAATACGACTATGGAAGTAGTTCCTGCAAAGCCTTTCGGTAAGGGATTAGAAGTAATTTGTCGTCATAAAGCAGTTGGAAGTTTCTACAGAAGATATAGCGATTATATTGAAGAGGGAGCAGACCTTCCAGAATACGTAGAAACTACTTTTAAAAACGATGCAAAGGGCGATCCGCTCGTAACTAAAGACGGTCTTGTTGACCTTGGCGTTATGACTGCAGAGCAATACGACGACGTTAAGTCTATGACTCAAAAAATTACTCGTATCGTAGCCGACGACCTCAAAGAAAAGGGTCTTGATCTTTACGATATAAAGTTTGAGTTTGGTTATGACAAAGATGGAAAGGTTATTTTAATCGACGAAATTGCGTCTGGAAATATGAGAGTATATAAAGACGGACAATATATCGACCCTATGACTTTATCTAAACTTTTCTTTGAAGCAAAATAATATACTTAGCGCTTAAACAGGAGGAACAATGGGCGGTTTTTTTGGAATAACATCTAAAAAAGAATGCCTTGTCGACGTTTTTTTTGGAGTAGATTACCATTCCCATCTCGGTACGAGAAGGGGTGGGCTTGCTGCTTACGATAAAACTATCGGCTTGCAAAGAAAAATACATAATATAGAGAATTCGCCGTTTAGAACGAAGTTTGATCAGGATTTAAACGAAATGCAAGGTACGGCAGGTATAGGTTGCATAAGCGATAGTGATCCGCAACCTATGCTCATACGCTCTCGTCACGGAACTTACGCTATATCTACGATAGGAATAATCAACAATTCGGCAGAACTTATTGATGAAAACGTAGTAGGCGGTAACCATTTTGACGCAATGACGGGCGGAGCGGTTAATTCAACCGAACTTGCCGCGGCGCTTATAAACGGTAAAGACTCTTTCGTTGAAGGAATAAAATACGCTCAAGAGAGAGTTGAAGGCACGCTTTCTATACTCATATTAAAAGATAACGGGCATTTAATTGCTGCGAGAGACAAAAAAGGAAGGATACCCGTAATAATAGGTAAAAACGACGATGGATATAGCGTAACTTTCGAGTCTTTTGCAAATTATAAATTAGGCTATTCAAACGTCAAAGAACTTGGAGCGGGTGAAATCGTTGAAATATCCCCAGAGGACGGAATCGTTCAACTTGCGCCCCCTCAAAAAGAAATGAAAGTTTGCGCCTTTCTTTGGTCCTACTACGGATTCCCAACGTCAACGTACGAGGGGGTAAATGTAGAGATGATGCGTTATCGAAACGGTCAAATTCTTGCAAAGTACGACGCAGTTAAGAAAAAAGCAGATGGGCTCGATTTTGTAGGAGGTGTTCCAGATTCAGGCACACCGCACGCGATAGGCTATGCAAACGAAAGCGGAGTTCCCTTTGCAAGGCCGTATATAAAATACTCTCCAACTTGGTCGAGAAGTTTTACTCCGTCAACTCAAATTGAGAGAAGTAAAGTTGCAAAGATGAAACAAATCCCCGTTCACGACCTTATAGAAGGTAAAAATCTTTTGTTCGTGGACGACTCAATCGTTCGAGGAACTCAACTTAAAGAAACGGTTGATTTTCTTTACGCAAACGGCGCAAAAGCCGTTCATATGAGATCGGCTTGTCCACCTATAATGTACGGTTGTAAGTTTTTGAATTTTACAAGAGCAACGAGCGATATGGAACTTATCACAAGACGAACTATTTTAGAACTTGAAGGACAAGAAGGGTTCAATCACTTAGAAGAATACGCCGACGCTGAAACCGAGCGCGGAAGAAGAATGAGAGACGCTATTTGTAAAAAATTTAACTTTTCTTCACTTGAATTTCAGTCGCTTGAAGGTCTTATAAAATCAATCGGCATCGAGCCGTGTAAACTTTGTACTTATTGCTGGAACGGCAAAGAGTAAACTTAAGGAGAATATAATTATGCATAAAAATTCAAAATCTGACAGTTACGCAGCAGCGGGCGTAGATATTACCGCAGGATACAAAGCAGTAGAACTTATGAAAAAACACGTGGCTCGTACCATAGTTGACGGAACGGACACGGATATCGGCGGTTTTGGCGGTCTTTTCCCACTTGATATTACGGGTATGAAAAATCCCGTACTCGTTTCGGGAACTGACGGCGTCGGTACGAAACTTAAAATTGCTTTTTTGATGGACAAGCACGACACGGTTGGTATCGACTGCGTGGCAATGTGCGTAAACGACGTAATTTGTTGTGGAGCAAAACCCCTTTTCTTCCTTGACTATATCGCTTGCGGAAAGAACGTTCCGGAAAAAATTGCAGATATCGTAGCAGGCGTTGCTGAAGGTTGCGTTCAATCGGGAAGTAGGCTTATAGGTGGCGAAACTGCCGAAATGCCGGGATTTTATCCTATCGACGAATACGATTTGGCAGGTTTTTCAGTCGGCGTTGTTGACCGTGACAAAGTAATAGATAAAAACTCAATGAAAGAGGGCGACGTTATGTTGGCTCTTCCATCGTCTGGCGTTCACTCTAACGGATTTTCGCTTGTAAGAAAGGTTTTCGACGTTGAAAATTGCGACCTTAAAACCCCTATGGAAGAACTCGGTGGAAAATCGCTTGGCGAAACCTTGCTCACTCCTACTAAAATTTACGTTAAGCCTATGCTCGCTCTTTTTGAACAAGTTAAAGTTAAAGGCGTTTCGCATATTACGGGCGGTGGATTTTATGAAAATATGCCACGTTCAATCCCAGCGGGACTCGGCGTAAAAATTAAGAAAGAAGACGTAAAAGTTCTTCCTATTTTCAAACTCTTACAAAAGGTTGGAAATATTGACGAGAGAGATATGTTCAACACCTTCAATATGGGCGTTGGTATGTGCGTGGTAGTTGCTAAAGAAGACGCGGACAAAGCCCTTGAAATTTTAAAGGCTCACGGCGAAGACGCTTACCGTATAGGCGAAATCGTAAAGAGTGAAGACGAAGGCGTTATCTTATGTTAAAAATAGCCGTGCTCGTTTCCGGTGGGGGAACTAATCTTCAAGCCCTTATCGACGCTGAAAAAAGGGGAGAACTTGGCAACGGAAAAATATCCTTAGTGCTATCTTCAAAACCCGACGTTTACGCTTTGGAAAGGGCGAAAAACAACGGTATTGACTCGGAGGTTTTATCTCGTAAAGATTATCAAAGCGTAACCGAGTATTCAAAGGCTATTGCTAACGTTCTTACCGAAAACGGCATAGATTTAGTTGTTTTGGCAGGATTTTTGACTATTATTGACGAACAAGTTTATCAAAAATTCCCAAACAAGATAATAAACGTTCACCCTGCGCTTATTCCGTCTTTTTGCGGAAAGGGTTATTACGGTTTAAAAGTTCACGAAGCGGCGCTTGAAAAAGGCGTAAAGGTTTCTGGCGCAACCGTACATATCGTAACACCAGAGTGCGACGCAGGTCCTATCATACTTCAAAAAGCAGTTGAAGTAAAACAAGGGGACACCCCCGAAACTTTGCAAAGAAGAATTATGGAAGAGGCGGAATGGCAACTTCTTCCAAAAGCAGTAAGGCTTTTTTGCGACGGAAAAATTACAGTAGAAAACAATAGAGTTTTTATAAAAGGAGAATAAAATGAAGGTTTCAACCATTGCAAACGAACTCAATTCTTTGGCATACCACGGTAGAGGTATTATAATCGGCAAGAGCGCCGACGGGAAAAATGCGGTAACCGCTTACTTTATTATGGGCAGAAGCGTAAACAGCCGTAACCGCGTATTTTGTTTAGAAGGCGACGCTATGCGTACCAAAGCGTTTGACGAATCAAAGATGGTCGATCCCCATCTTATTATCTATTATCCCGTAAGAGTTTTAGGCAATAAAACTATCGTTACAAACGGCGACCAAACCGACACGATTTATAATCTTATGGACAAGCAAATGACTTTTGAACAAGCCCTTAGAACTCGTGAATTTGAAGACGACAAGCCAAACTTTACTCCGAGAATTTCGGGTATTATACACCGTGAAAACGGCGATATAAACTACGCTATGTCGATTTTAAAGAGCGCCGAAGGGGACGATAGCAGTTGCGAGAGATTTACTTACGCATATTCAACTCCGATTGCAGGTAGAGCAAAGTTTATTCACACTTACGCTTGCGACGGAAATCCGCTCCCGTCTTTCGAGGGAGAACCTAAAACTTTGGAACTTCCAAACGTTTCTATCGACGAACTTACCGATTTAATTTGGACGAATTTAAACCAAGACAATAAAGTTTCACTTTTCGTTAGATACATAGATATTGCAACGGGCGAAACTCAAACGAGAATAGTTAATAAGAATCAATAAGGAGAAAAACAGTGAAAGAATTTGCATTAAAATACGGTTGTAACCCAAATCAAAAACCATCGAGAATATATATGGCTGACGGCACCGAACTTCCAGTAGAAATTTTGAACGGAAGACCGGGATATATCAATTTCCTTGACGCGTTCAACTCTTGGCAACTCGTCAAAGAACTTAAAGAGGCTACGGGAATGGTATGCGCAACGAGTTTCAAGCACGTTTCCCCGACGTCTGCGGCAGTAGGTAAAAAACTTTCTGAAAAACTTAAAAAATCGTGCTTTGTTGACGATATCGAAGGATTAGACGACTCTCCGCTCGCTTGCGCTTACGCAAGGGCAAGGGGAACTGACAGAATGTCGTCTTTCGGCGACTGGATTGCTTTATCCGACGAGTGCGACGTAGTAACTGCTAAAATAATCGCTCGTGAAGTTTCCGACGGCGTAATTGCTCCGTCTTATTCTAAAGAAGCGCTTGAAATTCTTTGCGCTAAGAGAAAGGGAACTTACAACGTAGTTAAAATCGATCCTAATTTCGTTCCTGCCGAAATCGAAACTAAGCAAGTTTACGGCATTACTTTCGAGCAAGGTAGAAACAACTTTAAAATTGATAGAGAACTTTTACAAAATATCGTAACTGCAAACAAGAATTTACCCGAAGATAAGGCAATCGACCTTATTATTTCTCTCATCACTTTAAAATACACTCAGTCAAATTCAGTATGTTTTGCCACCGACGGACAAGCAATCGGCGTAGGCGCAGGTCAACAGTCGAGAATACATTGTACTCGTCTTGCAGCGCAAAAGGCTGACCTTTGGCATCTCCGTATGCACGATAAGGTTTTAAATCTTCAATTTGCCGACGGCGTAGGCAGACCTGAAAAGAACAACATTATCGACATTTATCTTTCTGACGACTGCGACGAAGTTTTAGCAGAAGGTAAGTGGCAACAATATTTTGCAGTAAAACCAGAAGAATTTACGAGAGAAGAAAAAGCAGAATACCTTAAAACCATTACTGGAGTTTCCTTAGGTTCTGACGCGTTTTTCCCATTCTCAGACAATATAGAAAGAGCATTCCGTAGCGGAGTATCCTACGTAGCCGAACCAGGTGGTTCAGTTCGTGACGATTTAGTTATCAAAGCGGCTGATGATCACGATATGGTAATGGCATTTACTGGGATGCGTTTGTTCCACCACTAATTTTAAAGGCTTATATACTTCGCACACCTTCGTTTACTGTTTCGCCCTCAAAATCTTGGTGAACGAAAAGTTCTACCAAGTCTTTTCGGGCTCACGAGCCTCGGTGTGCTCGCATCTAAACCTTTAAACACATAAAACTTTGCAAAAGGGCGTTTCTGCATTGTTTTTCAAACCCCGATGACCTCGTCGCAAATCGACTTTTTGTCAGCAAGTTTTCTAACTTGCAAGACCTTTCAGTCGTTTGCTCCTCTTTCCAAAAATTCTTGACTACGCAATTATTTTTGGAATCATTTAACGGATGCAACGAAAGTTGCCAAATATAGATAATCAATAAGGGAAAATGATGTTAAAATCTCAAAATTAAACAGGAGAATTAAAATGAACTTTTTTGAAGAACTTGAATGCTTTGATAAAGAAGTCCACGAAGCCTGCATGGCTGAACTTAAAAGACAACAAGACAACATTGAACTTATAGCGTCTGAAAATATCGTTTCCAAAGGCGTGCTTTTGGCTGCTGGTACGGTACTTACAAACAAATATGCCGAAGGTTTCCCCGCGCACAGATATTACGGTGGATGTCAATGTGTTGACGTCGTTGAAAATATCGCAAGAGAAAGGGCTAAAAAACTCTTTGGCGCGGAACACGCTAACGTTCAACCCCACTCGGGCGCAAGCGCAAACCTTGCCGTTTGCTTTGCCTTTTTAAACCCAGGCGATACCATTATGGGACTTAGCCTTGCCCACGGCGGACACTTAACACACGGCTCTCCCGTAAATATTTCGGGTAAGTATTTTAATATCGTTCCTTACGAAGTAAATCCCGAAAGCGAAGTATTAGATTACGAAGAGATGAGAAGAGTGGCAATCGAACATAAACCAAAACTCATTATCGCAGGCGCAAGCGCGTATTCAAGGACTATTGACTTTGCAAAAATAAGAGAAATTGCCGACGAAGTTGGCGCTTATTATATGGTTGATATGGCGCACATTGCAGGGCTTGTAGCCGCAGGACTTCATCCAAGTCCTATTCCTTACGCAGACGTCGTTACTACTACGACTCACAAGACTTTGCGTGGTCCAAGGGGCGGTCTTATTCTTTGTAAAGAAAAGTTTGCAAAGCAAATTGATAAAGCAGTTTTCCCAGGAACTCAAGGTGGTCCGCTCATGCATATAATCGCTGCAAAGGCAGTTGCGTTTGGCGAGGCTCTTACCGAAGAATTTAAAAATTATCAAAGACAAATCGTTAAAAATGCAGAGGCGCTTTGCTCGGCTATGAAAGAAGAAGGATTTAGAATAGTGTCGGGCGGTACGGACAATCACTTGATGCTAGTCGACCTTCGCAATTTCAATATCACGGGTAAAGATTTTGAAAAACGCCTTGACGAAGTTCATATCACGGCCAACAAAAACACTATTCCTAACGACCCACAATCTCCGTTTGTAACGAGCGGATTGAGAATAGGTACGCCAGCAATAACTTCAAGGGGCTTTAAAGAAGAAGAGATGAAACTCATTGCGAAGTGGCTCAAGTTAATTGCTGTTGACTTTGAAGGCAATAAACAGCAAGTTTTAGCCGAAGTTTCCGCGCTTTGTAAAAAATTCCCCATTTACGCTTAAAGGAGAAAGGTTTTGAAAATACTCGTAATAGGTGGTGGCGGTAGAGAACACGCCGTTATAAAAGCCTTAAAAAACAATAAAACGGTAGAAAAAATTTACGCTCTTCCTGGAAACGGGGGAATTTCTGCCGACGCCGAATGCGTTGCTATCGGCGCGAAAGATATACAAAAAATCGTGCAATTTGCAGTTGAAAATAAAATAGATTACGCAGTCGTTACTCCCGACGACCCGTTGGTGCTCGGCGCTGTTGACGCTTTAAACGAAAAGGGCATTCCTTGTTTCGGACCAAGCAAATCGGCGGCGATTATCGAGGGTAGTAAGGCTTTTTCAAAAGACCTTATGAAAAAGTACGGCATACCTACTGCGACCTACGAAATTTTTAACGACGAGCAAAAGGCTATAGATTATTTAAAAACACAAAAATTTCCTATCGTTATAAAAGCCGACGGTTTAGCGCTCGGAAAAGGCGTTATCATTGCCAAAGATTACGACGAAGCGGTTGACGCCGTAAAGTCTATGATGAGCGACAAAGTTTTTGGCGCAAGTGGCGATAACGTTGTTATAGAAGAGTTTTTAGTCGGTCCTGAAGTCTCAGTTTTGGCGTTTACAGACGGTAAAACTGTCGTACCTATGGTTTCTTCTATGGATCATAAAAGGGCAAAAGATAACGACGAGGGCTTAAATACGGGCGGTATGGGTACGGTTGCTCCAAACCCTTATTACACCGAAGATATTGCAAAGGTTTGTATGGAAAAGATTTTCCTTCCAACCGTAAATGCAATGAATAGTGAAGGAAGAACTTTTAAAGGCTGTCTTTACTTTGGACTTATGATTACTCAAAACGGACCTAAAGTTATAGAGTATAACTGCCGTTTTGGAGATCCTGAAACGCAAGTAGTTCTTCCGTTACTTGAGAGCGACCTTTTAACCGTAATGCAAGCGGTAACAAACGAAACTCTCTCAGAAGTTGAAGTAAAATTTAGTCAAAAGAGCGCTTGCTGTGTAATTATGGCGTCCGACGGTTATCCTAAATCGTACGGCAAGGGCTATCAAATAGATATTCCAGAGCATTTGACAAGTTCAGTATTCGTTGCTGGGGCTACTAAAAAAGACGGAAAACTCTTGACGAGTGGCGGTAGAGTGCTTGGAGTTACTGCTGTTGAAGACGATTTGCAAACTGCAGTAAAACGCGCGTATGAAAAGGTAGAACAAATTACTTTTGAAAACGCTTATTACCGTAAAGATATCGGACAAAGGGCGCTTAAAGCCTTAACGGAGGACAAATAATGGTATATAGAATTTTCGTTGAAAAGAAAGACGGACTTGCGCACGAAGCGGACTCGCTTTTTAGCGAACTCGTAAACTTAGTTGGAATAAAAAACCTTGAAAGCGTTAGAATTTTAAACCGTTACGATGCCGAGCGCATTAGTGAAGAACTCTTCAATAAGTCGATTAGCACCGTTTTTTCCGAACCTCAATTAGACGTGGCGACTTCTAATCCCGACTATAAAGGTTGCAAGGTTTTTGCAGTCGAATATCTCCCCGGTCAATTTGACCAAAGGGCTGATAGCGCAGCGCAATGTATTCAAATTGCGTCGCTTGGCGAAAGACCTATTATTCGTTCGGCAAAGGTTTACGTGTTAGGTGGAAAACTTACTGACGAAGACGTCGAAGCGGTTAAAAAATACGTAATCAATCCCGTTGAAGCAAGGGAAGCGTCTTTGGAAAAACCCGAAACTTTGGTTGCCGTTTACGATATTCCCGAAAGCGTTGCTACCTTAGACGGATTTATTGATTTAAGCGAAATAGGGCTTGCCGACTTTATTAAAAAGCACGGTCTTGCCATGGATATAGACGACATTAAATTTTGTCAAAAATACTTTATTTCAGAAAATAGAAACCCGACCATAACCGAAATAAAGATGATAGATACTTACTGGTCGGATCACTGTAGGCACACGACCTTTTTAACCACTATTGATAACGTTCGTTTTGAAGACGAACTTTTAGAAAAAACCTATCAAGATTACTTGGCGGTTAGAAAGGAACTTGGAAGAACTAAGCCTATAAACCTTATGGACGTTGCTACGTTGGCCGTAAAATATCTTAAAAAGCACGGCAAACTCGACAAACTTGACGAGTCTGAAGAAATCAACGCCTGCACGGTTAAAATCGAAGTTGAAGCGGACGGTGTAAAAGAGCCTTGGCTTTTACTTTTCAAAAACGAAACTCACAATCACCCGACTGAAATAGAGCCGTTCGGTGGCGCGGCTACCTGTATCGGTGGCGCTATAAGAGATCCACTCTCGGGTAGGTCTTACGTTTACGGCGCAATGAGAGTAACGGGCGCGGCAAACCCGTTAAAGCCTATCGACCAAACGATAAAGGGCAAACTCCCACAGAGAAAAATCGTTCAGACCGCAGCTGCAGGATATTCTTCTTACGGCAACCAAATAGGCTTAGCAACGGGTATAGTAAACGAACTCTATCACGACGGTTACGCGGCAAAGCGTATGGAAATCGGCGCGGTAATCGCTGCCGCTCCTGAGAAAAACGTTAGGCGCGAACGCCCTGAAGACGGCGATATAGTAATTTTATTAGGTGGTAGAACGGGTAGAGACGGTTGCGGTGGAGCAACTGGTTCTTCTAAAAAACACACCGTAGAATCGCTCGAAACTTGTGGCGCGGAAGTTCAAAAGGGCAACGCTCCTGAAGAGAGAAAACTTCAAAGATTATTTAGAAACGAAGAGGCAAGTAGGCTTATAAAAAGGTGTAACGACTTCGGCGCAGGCGGTGTGTCGGTTGCAGTTGGAGAACTTGCCGACGGACTTGATATCAATCTCAACGCAGTTCCTAAAAAATACGACGGCTTAGACGGAACGGAACTTGCAATAAGCGAATCGCAAGAGCGTATGGCTGTTGTCGTTGAAGAAAAAGACGTTGAAAGATTTATGCAACTTGCTCTTTTAGAAAACTTAGAAGCGACCGTAGTTGCAAAGGTTACTAAAGAGCCAAGACTTAAAATGCGTTGGAACGGCAAGACAATCGTAGATATTTCGAGAGAGTTTTTGAATTCCAACGGCGCTGAAAAACACGTGGATATCACGCTTGCAAAACCAGAAGAATATCAAAGACAAATCCCAGAAGATTTCGTGTCGGGATATAAAGCGCTTTCAAACGACCTTAACGTTTGTTCAACGAGGGGCTTATCAGAAAGATTCGACTCAACCATAGGCGCAGGCACGGTACTTATGCCTTTCGGCGGTAAAAATCAACTTACGCCGATTCAAGCAATGGTACATAAAATCTCAATGGAGAAAAAACACACCGACGATTGTTCGTATATGTCTTGGGGTTATAACCCTTATATTGCAGAAAAGAGCCCTTATCACAGCGCGTATCTTGCAGTTGTCGAATCGGTTGCAAAACTCATAGCGACGGGCGCGGAATTTAAAGACGTTTACCTTACTTTCCAAGAATATTTTGAAAAACCTAATAAAGACGCAAAGAGATGGGGCAAACCGCTCTCAGCTCTGCTCGGAGCGTTCAAAGCGCAACTTGACTACGGCATAGGTTCAATCGGTGGAAAGGACTCTATGAGCGGTTCTTTTGAAGATTTAGACGTTCCGCCGACTCTCGTATCGTTCGCAGTTACGACGGGCAAAACCGACGACGTAATTTCAAACGATTTTAAAAAGGCGGGAAGTAACGTTTATCTTTTAAAACCTGAAAAGGACGAAAACGGATTGCCGAAAGCCGAGAGCGTTATCGCTAATTTCCACACTCTTACCAAGTGGATGAGAGAAGGAAAGGTTTTATCTTGTTGGACTCCGACTTACGGTGGCGTTGCTGAAGGCGTACTCAAAATGTGTATGGGTAACGGCTTAGGTTTTGCTTTTGACGATAAAGTTTGCAACAAGTGTATTTTCGGTTACAATTACGGAGCGTTTATAATAGAATCTACCGAAGATTTACAAATTAAGAAAATAGGTAGAGTAACGGACGACGGATATATTTCAAGAAACGGCGAAAGAGTTTCTCTTGCAGAACTTTCTAAAGATTACGAGTCAAAACTCGAAAGTGTGTTCCCCGTTAAAGAAAACGGTGGGGGTAAACTCGAAAACTTCTCGTTTAGCGCAACTGAAAGGGTTACGCCTAAAATTGCCGTTGCAAGACCAAAGGTTTTAATTCCTGTATTCCCCGGCACGAACTGCGAGTTCGATACTGCAAAAGTAATGGAAGACGCAGGCGCAAAGGCCGAGATATTCGTAATAAACAACCTTACTCAAGACGGAATTAAGCGTAGTGTTGAAGAATTTAGCAAAAAACTTGCCGAGTCGCAAATGGTATTCGTTCCGGGCGGTTTCTCAGGTGGCGACGAACCCGACGGCTCAGGTAAATTTATAATGGCGTTCTTTAGAAACGCGCAAGTTAAGGAAGAAGTTGAAAAATTGCTCGGTCAAAGAGACGGTCTTATGGCAGGTATTTGCAATGGTTTCCAAGCGCTTGTAAAACTCGGACTCGTTCCGTTTGGTAAAATAGTTGACGCCGACGAAAACAATCCTACGTTAACTTACAACACGATAGCCCGTCACCAGTCGAAACTCGTAAGAGTAAGAATTGCGTCTAATAAGTCGCCGTGGCTTTCTCAAACTAACGTAGGCGACGTGTTCACCGTTCCTATTTCTCACGGCGAAGGAAGATTTTTAGCCGACGAAAAGACGGTTAGACTTCTCGCTGCAAACGGTCAAATTGCTACTCAATACGTAGATTTTGACGGCGACGCAACGTCTGACGTTCGCTTTAATCCAAACGATTCAGTATATGCAATCGAAGGTATTACGTCCCCTGACGGCAGAGTGTTCGGTAAGATGGGACACAGCGAAAGAATAGGTAGAAACCTTTATAAAAACGTTATCGGCGAGTACGACATGAAGATGTTTGAAAGCGCGGTAAAATACTTTAAGTAGTCACTTAATAAAACTTTTTAACAAACAAAATAAATAATTCTAAGTTTAGGAGAAAATATAAAATGGCATATTTAAGCGATATTGAAATTGCTCAGGCAACCCCAATGAAACCTATTACCGAGATTGCAAAAGTAGTAGGAATTCACGACGATTACCTTGAACCGTACGGAAAATATAAGGCTAAGATTGATTACAACGTACTTGGCACTACGGGTAGAAAAAACGGTAAACTCGTTTTAGTAACGGCAATAACCCCAACCCCTGCGGGCGAAGGTAAAACGACCACGACTATCGGTCTTGCAGACGGTCTTAGAAAAATCGGTAAAAATTCCGTAGTTGCTCTTCGCGAGCCGTCGCTTGGTCCGGTATTCGGCGTTAAAGGTGGCGCTGCGGGCGGTGGATACGCTCAAGTAGTTCCTATGGAAGATATCAACCTTCACTTTACGGGCGACTTCCATGCAATCGGCGCTGCAAACAATCTTCTCGCAGCAATGCTTGACAACCATATTTATCAAGGAAACAAATTAAATATTGACCCAAGAAGAATTACTTGGAGAAGATGCGTTGATATGAACGACCGTCAACTTCGTTTCGTTACCGACGGTTTAGGCGGTAGAGTAAACGGCGTTCCTCGTGAAGACGGATACGATATCACCGTTGCGTCTGAAATTATGGCGGTATTCTGCTTAGCAAGCGATATCGACGACTTAAAGGCAAGGCTTTCGAGAATTGTAGTCGGCTATACTTATGACGAAAAGCCTGTTACTGCAGGACAGCTTAACGCAGTCGGCGCAATGGCTGCTTTACTTAAAGACGCGTTAAAGCCAAATCTCGTTCAAACGTTAGAGGGAACTCCTGCTTTCGTTCACGGTGGACCTTTCGCAAATATCGCTCACGGCTGTAACTCTGTAATTGCTACTAAAATGGCAATGGAATTTGGTGATTACGCTATCACCGAAGCAGGTTTCGGCGCAGATCTCGGCGCGGAAAAATTCCTTGATATTAAATGTAGATATGCAGGTTTAAATCCAGACGCAGTAGTTATGGTCGCTACCGTAAGAGCATTAAAAATGCACGGTGGAATGCTTAAAACCGAACTCGGAAACGAAAATCTCGAAGCCCTTGAAAAAGGTATTCCAAACCTTCTTCGTCACGTTTCTAACATTAAAAACGTATATAAACTTCCTTGCGTAGTTGCAGTTAACAGATTCCCAACCGATACGGATGCGGAAATCAATCTCGTCATTGAAAAATGTAAAACTCTCGGCGTAAACGTAGTTCTTTCTACCGTTTGGGCTGACGGTGGCGAGGGTGGAAAGGCTATGGCAGAGGCTGTCGTTAAACTTTGCGAAGAGAAAAACGACTTTACTTTCAGTTACGAACTCGACGAAACTATCGAAAAGAAAATTGAAAACGTAGTAACTAAGGTTTACGGTGGAAGTGGGGTAAACTTTACTCCTGCCGCTAAAAAACAAATTGCTACTTTAAAAGAACTCGGATACGATAAAATCCCCGTATGTATGGCTAAAACACAATACAGTTTCTCAGACGACCCGTCAAAACTCGGCGCTCCCGAAGATTTTGTCGTTACGGTTAGAAACGTAAAAGTTTCCGCAGGCGCAGGATTTATCGTCGTACTCACGGGCGATATAATGACTATGCCGGGACTTCCAAAAGTCCCTGCCGCTGAAAAAATTGACGTTGATTCAAGCGGTAAGATTTCAGGCTTGTTCTAAAATAAATATGGACAAGCGCCTCAAAAAAGGTGCTTGTCTATTTGCATATTTTGAATTAGACTATATAAAGGAGAATAGATAAAATGGCAAAATTTATTAACGAACCATCACATACTTTTAACGAATACTTACTTATCCCTGGTTATTCTTCTGCAGAGTGTATTCCTGCAAACGTCAGTTTAAAAACTCCGCTCGTAAGATTTAAAAAGGGCGAAAAGCCGTCTATCGAAATGAATATTCCTATGGTTTCTGCTATAATGCAAGCGGTTTCAGGCGATAGACTTGCCGTTGCTCTTGCAACTGAGGGTGGCGTTTCATTTATCTACGGTTCACAATCAATTGAAGACCAAGCAGCAATGGTTAAGAGAGCAAAGATGCACAAAGCAGGTTTTGTAAGGAGTGATTCTAACGTATGCCCAGAAACAACTTTGGCTGAAGTTGTAGCGTTAAAAGAAAAGACTGGGCACTCTACCATAGCAGTTACAGAAGACGGAACTCCTGAAGGAAAACTCTTAGGTATTGTAACGAGCAGAGATTATAGAGTTTCCAGAATGAGCCCTGAAACTCTCGTTAAAGATTTTATGACTCCGTTTGAAAAACTCGTTACCGCTCCCGAAGGAACGTCTTTAAAAGAAGCAAACGATATCATTTGGGATCACAAATTAAACTCTCTCCCTATCGTTTCTAAAGACCAAAGACTTTGCTATTTCGTATTTAGAAAAGACTATGATACTCATAAGCAAAATCCAAACGAACTCTTAGATTCTTCTAAGCGTTACGTCGTAGGCGCAGGTATTAACACGAGAGACTATGCAGAGAGAATTCCTGCACTTTTAGAGGCTGGTGTTGACGTTTTGTGTATTGACTCTTCAGAAGGTTTTTCAGAGTGGCAAAAGCGCACTATTGCTTGGGTTAGAGAAAAATACGGCAATAGCGTAAAAATCGGTGCAGGTAACGTTGTTGACGCCGCAGGTTTTAGATTTTTAGCAGAATGTGGCGCGGACTTTATTAAAGTTGGTATCGGTGGCGGTTCTATTTGTATCACTCGTGAAACAAAGGGTATTGGTCGCGGTCAAGCAACTGCACTTATTGACGTTTGCGCAGAGAGAGATAGATATTTTGAAGAAACTGGAATTTACGTTCCCGTTTGTTCAGACGGCGGTATCGTTTACGACCACCACATTACTTTATCACTTGCTATGGGTGCAGATTTCGTAATGCTCGGCAGATATTTTGCTCGTTTTGACGAAAGTCCGTCAAATAAAGTTTCTATTGGCGGAACGTATTATAAAGAATATTGGGGCGAAGGTTCTGCAAGAGCAAGAAACTGGCAAAGATACGACCTTGGCGGAGATAAGAAGCTTTCTTTTGAAGAAGGGGTTGACTCTTACGTTCCTTATGCCGGCTCGCTTAAAGATAACGTTGCAATGACTCTTGCAAAAGTTCGTTCAACAATGTGTAACTGTGGAGCGCTTTCAATTCCTGAACTTCAAGAAAAGGCAGTTTTAACTCTTGTTTCGGCAACGAGTATTGTAGAAGGTGGCGCACACGACGTTATTCAAAAAGATAAAACTAATACTGTTAAATAAGTAAAATCGCGCTATAAGTCGATTATTGATATAAAATTTTTATTCGGAGGACAATATATTATGCAATCTAACAAACGTCCTGACGATATGCAAAGGATTACCACGAAAGAACTTGCCGATGCATTTATCGCCGAACAGGTAAAATTAGTAAGAGAACAAGTAGGGGACAAAAAAGTTCTTCTTGCTCTCTCAGGTGGAGTTGACTCGTCGGTTGTTGCCGCTCTTTTAATAAAGGCAATCGGCAAGCAACTCGTATGCGTGCACGTAAATCACGGTCTTATGAGAAAGGACGAGTCGGAAAACGTTATCGAAATTTTCCGCAACAAACTCGACGCAAATTTAGTTTACGTTGACGCTACCGACAGATTTTTAAATCTACTCGCAGGTGTTTCAGATCCCGAAACCAAGAGAAAGATTATCGGTAAAGAATTTATTAACGTTTTCGCCGACGAGGCGAGAAAACTCGAAGGCGTTGAATTTTTAGCGCAAGGAACTATCTATCCCGACATTTTAGAAAGTGTTAAACAAGCCGAAGGTAAAAAGGCGGTTAAGTCGCACCACAACGTTGGCGGACTTCCTGACGACCTTCAATTTGAACTCGTTGAACCTGTAAAACTTCTTTTCAAAGACGAAGTAAGAGTAGTTGGAGAGGCGCTTGGTCTTCCACACGCTATGGTTTATCGTCAACCGTTCCCAGGTCCAGGTCTTGGCGTAAGATGTTTAGGCGCAATCACTCGCGATAGACTTCACGCTTTAAGAGAGGCTGACGCAATACTTCGCGACGAGTTTGACAAATGCGGGCTTGCTGAAAAAGTATGGCAGTATTTCGTAATTCTTCCCGATATTAAGAGCGTTGGCGTAAAAGACGACAGTAGATTTGAAGGTTGGCCTGCAATTATTAGAGCGGTCAACACTAAAGACGCTATGAGCGCGACGATAGAAGAAATTCCATATTCTGTTTTAGCAAAGATTACCGCTCGTATAACTTCTGAAGTTGACGGTATAAACAGAGTATTATACGATATAACTCCAAAGCCAACCGGCACTATCGAATGGGAGTAATAAAAGAATTAAACGCTTATAGGCGAAAATTTTTTATAAATAGGAAGGAAATATTATGAAGAAAGTAACGTTGTTAGGCGATTCTATTAGACAAATCGGTTACGGAACTAAAGTTCCTGAAATGCTCGGCGAAGATTACGAAGTGTTTCAACCTGAAGACAATTGCCGTTTCGTTAAATATACTTTGCGTTTGATATTCGATTTCAAGGCGCAAATCGAAGGGAGCGACGTTATTCATTGGAACAATGGGCTTTGGGATATTCCCACCGCGCTTTTTGACGACGAAGAGCCGTTTACGAGTGAAGAAGAATACGTTGAAAATAT
Source organism: Clostridia bacterium (assembly GCA_017396365.1). Taxonomy (GTDB): domain Bacteria; phylum Bacillota; class Clostridia; order Christensenellales; family Borkfalkiaceae; genus UBA10281. The sequence continues at coordinate 52,426 of JAFQMD010000035.1, forward strand.
GCTTCGCGTTGCAAAAGAACTCAAAAAACTTGGCAAGCGCGTTATCTTTGCGACGACCACGCCCGTGCATTATGAGCATCCGTATAACGACAATGAAGTTATCAAGCGTTATAACGATTTAATCGTGCCTAAACTTATTGAAATGGGCGTAGAAATTAACGACTTACACGCGACGGTTGCGCAAGATATTTATAAGTATATTTGCGAAGACCAAATTCATTTGTCTAAAGAAGGGATTGCCGTTTGCTCTAAGCAGGTGGTAAAAGCCATTAAAGGAAAGTAATTTAATACTTATTTAAGTGAAAATGAGTAGTTTTTGCTTAATTTTGTCATGCGGGGGCTTTTGCTGGCGCAACGAAAGCATTTGTTTAATCTTCCGTATCCGTTTACGCTACTTTCTTTTCCTTTTGACCAAACGGGAATTTCTATCGTAGAAATTAGTGGAAAAGAAGGATATTTAACACTTCCAACGCTACGTTGTTTAAGAAACGTCGACCATTTGATAAATAGCGGTATAGAGATAACTTAACCGTTAGAATTTAGTATGGTAAATTTACCAAATAATGCTTTTTGTATGGTAAAAGTATAAAAACAAGTAAAAATATATAAAAGCAAAGCAAATCGGCAATTTTTCGTTGCCGATTTTGGCGTATAAGGAGAAAGTAATGAAAGAGATAATAGCGCAAATAATAGGTATATTTGCAATGTCTTTTAACGTCCTGTCTTACCAACAAAAAAGCCAACGGGGAGTTATTTTATTTCAACTTTTCGGCTCGGCGCTATTTTCAATAAATTTCTTTATGATAAACGCGCTAATGGGTGGGATTTTAAATTTAGTCGGAATAGCGAGAGCAGTCGTTTTTTTATACAAAGATAAATTAAAAGCAAGAAATATCTGTTGGGTAATAGGTTTTATTGCTATTTACTTGGTTTCTTACGGATTGACTTTTACCGTCTTTCAAAAACCCGTTAATGCAACGAATTTATTAGTAGAATTTTTGCCGATAATAGGTATGGTTGCAACGACGGTTGCATTTAGACACGACGAGTCTAAAATTACGAGAAAACTCGGCTTTATAAGTAGCCCTGCTTGGCTTATTTATAACGTAGTTAATTTTTCTATAGGCGCAATTTGTTGCGAAACGTTAAGTTTAATATCAATAATCGTCGGAACTTTAAGACTTGATAGCAATAAGGAGAAAAGTGATGAAAAATAAAGAATTTTTACATTGTCTTAGAATTCAGTTTCCGCCAAACCATTATGAAGACGAGAGAATTGAAGAAGTAGTAGAATATTGCGTTAAATACGGCTTTAAAAACGTAATGCTGTTTATAAACGCCGAAGAATATTGCGTAGGGCATATGACTAAAGACGAAGCGTTGCCTTGGCTTAAAACAATGAAAAAGGCAAAGCGGGCGTTGACAGAAAAAGGTATTTCGGTAAGTTTAAATCCTTGGATGGAACTTGGGCATTTAGACCGTTGTCGACCGTTAAAACAAGGTCAAAATTTTACTACGCAGGTAGATTACGACGGAAACGAGTGCGAGATGGTCGCTTGTCCACTTTGCAAAAACTGGAAAGAATATTTTTTAGATTTTTATAAATTCATTATAAAAGAAATAGAACCCGACACGGTATGGATAGAAGACGATTTTAGATTGCACAATCACGGCGATTTAAAATACGGCGGATGTTTTTGCAAACTTCATATGCAAAAATTTAACGAAAAGTTAAATACTAATTATTCGAGAGAAGAAATTACCGATAGATTATTCCGCAAAACCGCCGATTTAAAGGTAAGGCGCGCTTGGCTTGACGTAAACAGAGAATGTATGGTGTCGCTTGCTCAAGACGTAGGAAAAGCCGTAAAAGAATTAGGGTTCGGTACGAAAGTAGGGCTTATGTCTTCAATGCACCAAAAACACGCCTTAGAAGGTAGAGATTGGCATAAAATACACGAAGGTTTCGCCTGTGACGGAGAAATAATTGACAGGTTGCATTTGCCTTGTTATCACGAAATTTCGGGTAAAACCTATTATTACGAATTTAATCGAATTCCTTTTGCTTGTAGGGCGCTTTTACCTACGAAAACGGTAATTTATCCAGAACTTGAAAACGGCTCTTTTAGTTCGTTTACAAAAGACGCAAGGTTTTTGCAGTTTCAGTTAGAATCAGCAATTTCCCTTTGCATTTTAGGTATGACTTACGATATTTACGATTTCGTCGGTAACGGTATCGTTCACGAATTAAAGTACGGAGAAGCGGTAAAGAAAATAACGCCGTATTTAAACGGAGTTACAAAACTCAATTTAAAATATTCCCAATTAGAAGGAATAATTATTCCTATAGATGAAAAAACGGTTTATAAAAGAAATTGTAAGGTTGAAAGTTTTGACGGTTTATCCCCAGACGAGAGTTGGTTTGGCGCGTATATAGCGTCGGTAGGCTTTGCAACTAAAGTAAGCGATAAAAAAAGATTTTACAATAAAATAGTTGCATTAGGTTGCGGTAACGCTTATAATTTTGCCGATAATCAACTTATAGACCTATTTAATAACAATTTTGTTGTCGTAGACGGCGGAGCGTCGAGAATTTTGATAGATAGGGGCTTGGGCTGGTTAATCGGCGCGAAAGGATATAAAAATTTCGTAGGCGAACACGACGTTCATAGTTACGAACAAATAATAGACGGCGAAGAAATTAACGGTAAAAAAGGGTACAGGGCCACAGCTTTTGGAAAAGCGGGAGATTACGTAAAAATTGATTATGAAAATAGCGACGGTGTAAAATCTTTCGTTTACGACTATCTCGGCAACGTAATGGGTGTTGGAGATAAACTCGGCAAAAACCATTTCGTTATTCCTTACGTTATAAACGGACTTTATTACGAACAGTATAACGCGCTAAGAGTAGAACTTTTAAAATCGGCTATAAAAAATTGTGGAAAAGAGTTTGCAATTACAAATCATTTAGGCGTTTACGCTTACAAGTATAAGCAAAAAAACAAGACCGTTATTATCGTTGTAAACAGTACTGAAGAAGATTTTGAAAGTATAGCGTTAGAAATAAAGGGTGTTGAATTTAACGAGATTTACGCCGTTAGTAAAACAACGGGCAGACGAAAAAAAGTAAAGTTTACAAAACGTGGCGACAAATTAGAAATTGCAGTAAAAAACGAACGATTATCGACGCAAACTTTTATTTTAAAATAACGATATTTTGCCAAAAACCCCTTGACAAGTTGATTGTCAAGGGGTTTTTGGTTGGCTATAGAAAAAACATGCAATAAACTATTTAGTTTTGTTTAAATTTCGTAGATTTTGCAACGCTTGGATTAAAGCCTACTTCGGTGTTGTCTTTAGTCCTACAACGCAAAACTTCAATGGGGTTTTCGCTCGTTTCGTAGCGGTAGTCGTTGCCGTTTTTCTTTATATATTCTTCAATCACTTTATGCGACGGGGCGTCTTTTATAGGGCAGTTTATTTTTGGATTATATTCAAAATATCTATGGTCGTTTGGTAGAGTGGAAATATCCTTATAATCTTCTAAATCGCCAGTATATTGAACTGTGTTTGCAATGATGTCTTTGACGTAATCAATATTAGAATGCAATGAAAGTGGCTGTGGGAATTCGGGGTCTAAAATAACTTCCGAGTAATCTTTTTTAGAGTATCTCTTGAGTAGGTCCACAGCGCCGTGAAGATGAGCAATTTCCATTTCAAAAAATCTTTGCCACATCTTTTTAATTTTTTCGTCCGTTTCGGTCATATAGTTAGACCAGTAAACGTAGCACTCAGTATATTCGTGCCAAAGGTTACACTCGAGCCAGTCGGGAGAAGTGTCTATCAAAGCGCCGTACTGTGTTACGTGTTCTTCTTCAACTAGGCAAATTTCTTCAAAGAGTTTACGCCCCAAATCGTTTATATAAAACGCCGACTGATTCATATAATAGTTCATAGTTTGTTGTTCTGCGGCTGTGATAATCATAGTGTTTAAAACCGTTTGCGTTGACGCTTTTTTGCCGTTTATATCTCGCTTTACGTTGTCGAACGGGTGGCGATGGTGCGACACGGTAGGTCTTGCAGGGGTGATTTCGGTGTAACCGCCAACGAGCCTTTCTGCGTGAACGCCATAGTCCATATCGAGCAGGTTAGAATAGCGGTATAGGTGGTCAAAGTCTTCCAAAAGGGCAAAATCGAGCGCTTTTTTTACGTAAAAATCGCTTTCCCTTTGAGCCATTTCGGCCGTTAGGTCAACTGCTAACTGTTCGTAAGAAATAGTAGTTTCAAGCACGGTTTCGTCGGCGGGTTTTAGCATCATTATTTTTTGTTGTTGCTGTTTTTCTAAAAACCTTGTAAGAGCAACTTCTCTTCTTAAATCGGTGTTAGAAATATGTCTGTGCATTTGGTGCGAAAACCAGTTTGCCTCCCACTCTGCGCCGGCTGCTAAAATAACTCTCGTTTTAGTGTAGGGGTCAACTTGGTTTTTGTCGTAGGCTTTTGGATAGATATCTTTAAAACTTTCAAGATAACTTTCCGCAGGGTTTACTTTCTCTTTAAATGGATTCATAAATAATCTCCTTATGCGCCATTTTGGCGTTTGAGAGAATTATTGCCATAAAAAAATTTTTTAAACTAAAAATATAAAACCCTGCAATAATCGACTTATTGCAGGGTTTTTGATAAGTTTTATTCTTCTTTTTCTTCGACGTTTTCCATATCTTCGGGGTTTAATATTAAAACCTTAACTTCTAAAACCTTTCTTAAATTGCGTTTTACAACGGTGATTTCAAGGTTGTTAAAGTTTATGGTAGCGCCGATAGGCGGTATATCGCCGTACTGTTCGATTACCCAACCGGATACGGTGTTTGAGTCAATATCTTCGTCTTCGTCTTGGTCGAAAAGTTCAAAAAAGTCAACCATTTCGGCGTTGCCGTCAACGAGATAAACGTCCTCGTCAACTTTGGTGAAGTAGTTTACGACTTCGTCGTGTTCGTCCCAAATTTCGCCTACTAATTCTTCTAAGATGTCTTCAAGAGTAACTATACCGAGCGTTCCGCCGTATTCGTCTAAAACGGTTGCCATATGCACTTTTTGTTTTTGAAGAGTGCGGAGTAGTACGGAAATTTTCATATGCTCGGTAGCGATTGCCATCGAAGTGATAAGACCTTTTATGTTTTTCGTGCCGTTTAGGTAGGCGTTGAAAAAGTCTTTTTCGTGAATCATACCGACAATGGTATCAATGGAGTTTTTATAAACGGGAACTCTTGAAAAACCGTTTTTCAAAAATACGTCTTTAATCTCGTCCATAGGCGTGTCGATATCAATTGCAACTACGTTTACTCTCGGAACTAAAATGTCTCCGACTTCAACGTCGTTAAATTCGATTGCGCCTGAGATAAGTTCGGTTTCGCTTTCGTTAAGCGTACCGTCCTCGCTGGCTTCTTCAACGTAAGTTAAGAGTTCTTCTTCAGTAATAATATCGTTGTCTTTAAACTTGAATACTGCTTTTAAGAGCAATTTCCAACCCGTAAAAATCATATTTAGCGGGTAGAGCGCTATTATAAAGAAAGAAATGGGATAACTCATAAAACTCGCTACTTTTTCGGGCGAAGTTTTCGCAAGCATTTTGGGAGTGATTTCGCCAAAGATCAAGACGATTACCGTCGTAACTGCCGTTGACATAATTTCCGCAAGCGTTGCGTTTGAAGAAATTAAAATTGCAAACATAAGACCTGCTATCGTCGTCATTACGATATTTACAATATTGTTACCGATTAGTATGGTAAACAAAAGTCTGTCGTAATTTTCGGTTAAGTCAAGCGCTTTTTTTGCTGATTTTTTGCCGTCTTCGGCAAGGAGTTTTAACCTTGCTTTGTTGACAGAAGTAAAGGCGGTTTCGGTTGACGAAAAGAACGCCGAGAGTATGACGAGTACGATAAAGACTATAATATAACCTGTTAAAAACGTACTGTCAGGAGGGGGTTGGTCTGCTTCCATATTAGTCTCCTTAAGTAATTTTATTTGCCCTTTGACAAATAATGGTAAATATTATAGCACAAAAAATCGCCATTGTAAACTGTTTTTAAAGAAATTTGAATTGTTTTAGTGTTAAGATGATGAAAATCAGCCTAAGTATCTTTACAAAATTGACAAACGAAAATTATAGGTTTATAATCTATTTAATAGAATTTTTTTGGAGGGGAATATGCCTTTTTCTAAATATTTAGAGTCAAAAAGAGCCGATTTAAAAAGGCTCGTTGGCTATCTCGGAGAAAAGTTTAGTTACGTTTCCGTGCTCGGAACGGACGTAAAGGCTACCGTTTATATGGCAAATCGCAACGCGCAGTCGGTTCGCGACGGCTCGGGCGAGTGTGGTTTCGTTGCAAAAATGCACGACGGCAACGCTTTTTACGAATATTCTTTTAGCGAGATAGGTAGTTCCGTTAAAGACTTAGCGGATAAAATTTTAAGTCAAGTTAAATTAGCAGACGGAGTTAAAACGGTAGATAAAACAACTGTAAACGACGAAAAACTCGTTCAGTCTTTTTTACGAGAAAGCGATTTTGAAAAATATAGCGACGGAGACCTTTTGACTTTTTGCGTTGAACTTAAAGATAGCATAATGGCAAAAGATAAAAAGGCGGTAAACGCAGCGGTAATGCTTCAGCCTTACACCGTTTCAAAAATCTTTATTTCTAAAAATAGAGAACTCGACCAACATTACGGTTGGGTAAACGGAATTTGTACGGTAACTTACGCCGACGGAAAAATCGTCCAGCCAAGGGAAGGACACCACTATTATCTTCTTTCCGAAGTTCTGGAAAATCTACCCAAAAAAGTAGATAAACTCTTGGATAAGGCTCGCCACTTAGCAAAAGCAACGCCTATAAAACCCGGCGTGTACGACGTTATTACAGACAGTTCTATAACGGGGCTTATCGCTCACGAAGCGTTTGGGCACGGCGTAGAAATGGATCAGTTTGTAAAAGAAAGAGCGCTTGCTAAAGAATACGTTGGCAAATACGTAGCGTCGCCTATTACTAATATGCGCGACGGGGCGGGGGCAACTCTTTCGGCTGCGTCATACTTTTTTGACGACGACGGCGTTTTGGCTCACGACACGCAAATTATCAAAAACGGCGTACTCGTAACGGGTATTTCCGATTTGGTTTCTGCGTCCGTACTCGGCACAGAGCCAACGGGCAACGGCAGAAGAGAGTCTTACAAGAGAAAGGCTTATTCGCGTATGACAAACACCTTCTTTGAAAGGGGAACGGATAAACTCGAAGATATGATAAAGTCAATAAAGCACGGCTATATGCTCTTTGAAACCAACAACGGAATGGAAGATCCTAAAAACTGGCAAATTCAATGTACTGCGGAATACGGTATTGAAATAGTTGACGGCAAACTTACCGAAAATTACGTTTCTCCAGTAGTTATGAGCGGTAGCGTACCCGAACTTTTAAAGTCTATCACTATGATTTCGGACGATTTTGAAGTTATAGGCGCAGGTAGTTGCGGAAAAGGTTATAAAGAATGGGTTAGAGTGTCCGACGGCGGACCGTGTTTAAAGGTTAAGGTGAAACTCGCATGATTGATATCGTTAAATTATTAAAAGAAAATAAGGATATAACCGACTATAAAGTAAATATGACTGCCGTTTCTTCGTACGAAACTTTTTTCGTTCGTGGAAAACTTGAAACTGTCAGAGCGACCGACGTTGAAGACGCTACCGTTACCGTTTACGTGGATGGCGACGGGGTTAAAGGCGATTCGTCTTTTTCGGTTTATTCGTCAATGACCGAAGAAGAAGTTTCGGCAAAAATCGCATCTGCTTATCAAAGGGCAAAACTCGTTAAAAATCAAACGTACGATTTGCCGAGAGGAGATTTTCTCTCCGTGGAAATTCCGTCAAACTTTGAGGAGTACGAACTCCCCGTTTTAGCCGATAAAATTGCAAAGGCGGTTGAAAAAGCCGAATGCTTTGAAAACGGTTCGATAAACGCTCTTGAGATTTTTATCTATAAAGAAAAAATTTCGGTTGTAAACAGTAGGGGAATTGACAAGACGCAAACGCGTTATAGAGCAATGATAGAGGCTATACCAACGTGGACGGAAAACGGCGAGTCTGTCGAACTTTACGAGGCTTACCATTTTACTAATTTTGACGCCGAACAAATAACCCAAGAAATCGACGAAAAAATGAGAGAAGTTAGGGATAGGCAAATTGCTAAAAAACTCTCTCCGCAAAAAATTGACGTAGTTCTTCCTGCGAGAGAAGTTTCTCGACTTATGGGTGAAATTTGCGACAGTTTAGATTTTGTTGCGGTGTATTCTCACGCAAACGTTTTTAAAAAGGGCGATAAAGTTCAAAAACAAAGAACGGGCGATAAAATTGACCTTACTATGCGCCACGAAGTTAAAGGCAGTAGATTTTCGGCGATTTTCGACGGCGACGGCGTAACGCTTAAAGATAAAAAAATTATAGAAGACGGGGTTGCCGTTGCGTATTACGGCTCGCATAGATTCGGTTCGTATTTGGGCGAAGATATTACGGGTAATTTGTCTTGTATCGGGCTTGAAAAAGGCACGCTTACAGAAGATGAAATTGCTAAAAAACCCTACGTGCAATGCGTTTCACTCTCTGGTCTTCAACTCGACCTTTACAACGATTATATAGGCGGAGAAATTCGCCTTGCGTATCTTGTTGACGGGGGCGAAAAAACTCCTATCACGGGAATATCAATGAGTGGTAAATTATCCGAAGTTTTAAACGCAATTCGCCTTAGCGAAAACGTAGTTGCAAAGGATAATTACGAAGGTCCTTGCAAAGCGCTTTTAAAGGATATGGAAATAATTTAAGTATGCAAAATTTGACGGCGGAGTTTTTTTGAAAAACCAAAACTCCGCCGTCTTTTTACGTTATTTTTTTAAAAGGTATTGCAATGTCTAAAAAGACGTAGTATAATGATAAGTGAGAAATATTACAAGAGAATTCTATTCTCTTAAAGGAGTAAAGATGAGAAAGATTTTTAGTTCTTTGTTTGCAATAGTTATTTGTGCTATATTGTCCTTGTCAGTTTTGGCGTGTAATCCAAATGACCCTTCTAAAGAAGACCCACAACCAAAACCAGAACCTATCGTTGCGGTTGACGGCGTAAACGTTCAAAACGTCATTGATGCCTTTGGCCCAATTAACCAAAGTGAATATTTAACCGTTAACGTTGAATTTGGCATGGAAAGTGGAGAAGAAATAGTTTATGGCGACTGTGAAAGCGACGCTTATAGTGAATTAACGCTTTTATCTGCCGAAATCAAAATTAAAAAGACGAATAGAGGTTATGATTTCATTGCAACAGTCGTTGACGCGTCAATGGATACCTACGACCTTATAAATAATGATAGGTGCGTTGTTTTATACTACGTAGACGGTCAAATGGTCGTTGCGTACAAAGTGGCAGACGAGGTAATTTCTGTTGAAAGTGATGAAACGTCAAAGACCTTTAACGCAATGATTAACCAATTAAATAAAGAAATTGCCCAGAACCCTGAAATGCGCAAAATTTATGAAAAGGTGCTTGTGATGTCTGAAGAAATTAAGTCGTTATTCAGTCAAGGCGTTTTTGCAAATTTAAACGAAACGCTTGATATCGACCTTAAAGAAACTGTAAACAATGCACTTGCATATTTAAAGGCGAATAACGAAAAAACTTTGTACGAGATAGTTGTTACAGCGTTTGACATAACACAAACTGAAGAAGAAATTGAAGAAATAATTTTATCGACTGTAGAAGAATTTTGTGCCGATAACCCAACATTAATTGAACTTATCGACAGAATAGTTGAAGTTATAAACCAAGACCTTGGCACAGATGAACAAATTGACCTTCGTGAAATATGTAATTTTATAGAGGAAAGCGGTTTAAGTACAACTGTATTTTGCGAATTAGTGAATTATCTTGCAGGCGACGAAATTTTGATTATTCCGCAAGTTAGCGTTTCCTTATACGACTACTTAACAAGTTTAATTGATGGCATAAGAGTAAACGACGTTGCGCAAATGATTCTTGGTACAAATGGCAATACTGTTACAGAATTAGTTGCATATATTTTAGAAACCGCAAAGCAAACTACAGTTGGCGACGTTGTATATAGTATAATTGGTATGGATTTTTCAACGTTGGCAATTACGTTTGAAGATTTATATACAAACGCTACTTTAAAGACGGATAGTAGTAGCAGGCTTACTAATTTTTCTGCGGAATACAACGTAACGTACACTCTTTTAGATGAGTACGAGGGTTCACTCGGTTTGTATGATAGGGCTTGCCTTGCAGTTGAAATTTCTTACAAAAAGTTTGATACTGAAATGGTTATTCCGGAAGAACTCATTGATATGTTAGAAGTACAATCTAAAGACGAATAATAAATTTATTCAATGAAGATAAAGACAAGGCGCGTTGCTTTTCGCTTGAAAAGCAACGCGCTTTTTACACTATAATAACGTAAAATATAAATAAAAACAAAATTCTCTAATAAATTTTAAAAAATAATGATTAAATCCTAATATAACCTGTCAAAAATGGTTGACGAAGGGTTTTAAAAATGTTAAAATAGCATAGAAAATGGTATCACTATGTAAGGGGGAATTATGCCCTTTTGGTGAAAACCGATTTTTTAAAACGCTTTCTTTAAACGGGTTAGGGTCCGTTTTCAGAATATTCCACTATTATAAGGAGGTAAAAAATGCCAACCATTAACCAGCTCATTAAGCAGGGAAGAGTTACGGCAAAGGAAAAGAGCAAAGCTCCGATTATGAACAGTTGCCCACAAAAACGTGGCGTATGTCTTTCGGTTACTACTACTTCTCCTAAAAAGCCTAACTCAGCTTTACGTAAGATTGCGAGAGTACGTCTTACCAACAAGCAAGAAGGTACTGTGTATATCCCAGGTGAAGGTCACAACCTTCAAGAGCACAGTTCAGTTCTCATTCGTGGCGGAAGAGTTAGAGATTTGCCCGGTGTTAGATATCACATCATCCGTGGCGCGCTCGATACTGCAGGCGTAGCGAAGAGAAAGCAAGCAAGAAGCAAATACGGCGCAAAGCGTCCTAAATAATTAGTGTAATTGCTTTTTGAAAGTTTATTTACTCAACATTCCTACTTATGGCGGAAATTCTGAGACGCCCGAAAAGTAGGCAGTACGACAGTTTGACTGTCGGAAGGTTCGCTCCCGTGGCGATGGTTTAAGAGCGATAGCTGTACACGGGTTTTAAAACCCTATCAAAAATTTAAAGGAGGACATATAAAATGCCAAGAAGAGGTAACGTTCCTAAAAGAGACGTTTTGCCCGATCCTATTTACGGCAACAAAGTACTTACTAAACTTATCAACCAAGTAATGCTTGACGGTAAAAAGGGAACGGCGCAAACCATCGTTTACGACGCTTTGGCAAAAGCACAAGAAAAGCTCGGCGTTGAACCGATGGATATATTTAATCAGGCTATGAACAACGTAATGCCACTTCTCGAAGTTAAAGCGAGAAGAGTAGGTGGTTCAAACTATCAGGTTCCTATCGAAATCAGACCTGAAAGAAGACAAACTCTTGCAATTCGTTGGATAGTAGCAAGCGCAAGAAAGAGAAGTGATAGAGAGATGAGCGGTAAGCTTGCAAGCGAGCTCATGGATGCATACAACAATACTGGCGGCGCTGTTAAGAAGAAGGAAGACACGCATAGAATGGCTGAAGCAAATAAAGCATTTGCTCACTATCGTTGGTAATAGGAGAAAGTTATGCCAAGACAATATGACTTACAACATACCAGAAACATCGGAATTATGGCGCATATCGACGCAGGTAAGACGACTACCACGGAAAGAATTTTATTCTATACTGGTAAGACTCATAAACTCGGCGAAACGCACGAAGGTTCCGCAACTATGGACTGGATGGAACAAGAAAAGGAAAGGGGTATTACCATTTGTTCTGCTGCAACCACTTGTATTTGGAAAGGCAACAGAATTAACATTATAGATACTCCCGGACACGTTGACTTTACCGTAGAAGTTGAAAGATCTTTGAGAGTTTTAGACGGCGCGGTTGCAACGTTCTGCGCGAAGGGTGGTGTTGAACCTCAATCTGAAACCGTCTGGAGACAGGCTGATAAGTATCGCGTTCCACGTATCGCATACGTAAACAAGATGGATATCAACGGCGCTAACTTTGATAACGCTATCAACATGATGAAGGAAAGACTTAAGACTAATGCAATGCCTATTTGTCTTCCTATCGGTAAAGAAGATACCTTCTGCGGTATTATCGACCTTGTTGAAAACAACGCTATCATTTATCACGACGACCTTGGTAAAGATTTCACGGTTGGTGAAATTCCTGCTGAATACAAAGAGTCTGCTGAACTTGCAAGAATGAATCTTATGGAAGTTTGCGCAGAGCAGGACGAAGAATTAACTATGAAATTCCTCGAAGGTGAAGAACTCACTATCGACGAATTAAAATACGCTATTAGAAAGGCAACTATTGCAATGGCAATAACTCCCGTACTTTGCGGATCAAGTTATAAAAACAGAGGTGTTCAACACCTTCTCGACGCAATCGTTGACTATCTTCCAAGCCCAATCGACGTTGACCACGTTAGAGGCGTAAACCCAGACACCGACGTTGAAGAAGAAAGAAAGACTTCTGACGAAGAACCGTTTGCAGGTCTTGCATTCAAGATGGTAGCAGACCCATTCGTTGGAAAACTTGCTTACTTTAGAGCATATTCGGGTACTTTATCTTCGGGTTCTTACGTTTATAACTCAACTAAGGGCAAAAAAGAAAGAGTTGGTCGTATTCTTATGATGCACGCAAACCACAGAGAAGAAATCGAAGAGATTTATTCTGGTGATATTTGCGCTATCGTAGGTCTTAAAGATACCACTACCGGTGATACTCTTTGCGTACAAGATCACCCGATTATATTAGAAAAGATGGAATTCCCAGAGCCGGTTATTCAAGTTGCAATCGAGCCTAAGACTAAGGCTGGTCAAGAAAAGATGACTCTTGCGCTTTTAAAACTTGCTGAAGAAGACCCAACTTTCAAATTCTATACCGATAAAGAAACTGGACAAACTATTATCGCAGGTATGGGTGAACTTCACCTTGAAATTATCGTTGACAGACTTCTTCGTGAATTCAAGGTAGAGGCAACCGTTGGTAGACCTCAAGTTTCTTACAAAGAAACGTTTAGAAAGACCGTTGACGCAGAAGGTATGTACAAGCGTCAATCAGGTGGTAAAGGTCAATACGGTCACTGTAAAGTTACTTTCGAACCTTTGGAACCGGGTTCAGGTTTCGTATTTGAAGACGTAACCGTAGGCGGATCTATTCCAAAAGAATATATCGAACCTATTAGAAAGGGTATTGAAGAAGCGTCTAAGAACGGTTTCTTAGCAGGATATGAAATGGTTGACTTTAAAGCAACCGTAAGAGACGGTTCTTACCACGAAGTTGACTCTTCTGAAATGGCGTTCAAGATTGCAGGTTCTCTTGCATTCAAAGACGGTATGAAGAAGGCTAACCCCGTACTTTTAGAGCCTATCATGAAAGTAGAAATCGTAACGCCTGAAGATTATTTCGGCGACCTTATGGGTAACGTATCTTCTCGTCGTGGTACTATCCTTGGAACTGAAGATAGAAACGGTTCAAAGGTTATTGACTCTTACATTCCACTTTCTGAAATGTTCGGTTACGCTACTGAACTTCGTTCAAGAACTCAAGGTCGTGGTCAATTCACTATGCAGTTCGATCACTTCGACGAATGTCCTAAGTCAATTTCTGAAAAAATTATCGGACAACGCGCAGTTAAAAACGACGACTAATATCGCCTAAATAGGCAAAAGTAAGGCAATAAGCCGATTATTAGGTTATTTTACCGCCGTTTCTTTCACGGCGACGGCGGTATTTTAATACAAAAACAAATAAAAAATAAAAAACAAAATCAAAATTTATCTGGAGGAAAACTACAATGGCAAAATCTAAATTCGAAAGAAGTAAGCCACACGTAAACATTGGTACTATCGGTCACGTTGACCACGGTAAGACTACCTTAACTGCAGCAATCACTATGGTTATGGCTGCTTAGTGTGGCGCTGAAGCTATGAGATACGATCAAATCGATAAAGCACCAGAAGAAAAAGCAAGAGGTATTACGATTAATACCGCTCACGTTGAATATCAAACTGAAACC